>CALXLV010000015.1 GCA_944389295.1 uncultured Spirochaetaceae bacterium
TCGTTCTGGACACAGATAAGTTCCGCAACCATCTTACGGAATTGTCTTGGATACCTCTTTGGCATCTTTACCTCCTGAAAATGTTATACCCTTGATTTTCTGTGTCCACTAATTCGAGAAGGTTCAATATCAGAAGTATTTCTTGACAAATATGAACGGGGGGGGGGTAGGATTCTCCATAGTAAAACCCATTTATGGAGGATTTGAAATGAAGAAAATACTTATTGCACTTCTTGCAGTATCGATGCTTTTCGCTTTTACTGCTTGTGATGATGACCCAAATGACAAGAATGTCGTTAAGCCTGTTTTTACCAATGACTTCTCTGGAACAGCGGATGAACTCAAAGAAGTATTTGGCGAGAAAGCAAACATGGTAGATGGCGGTAAAACTACCAACGGTGGTGCTTATCTTAAACTTACAGAGAATATTGATCTCACAAAGGGCTACAATATTTCTTTTACCTTCGATCTTGAAGATACTATATCAAATACCGTCGGATTCAATACCTCTGCACACTATGATGGTACATATATCAATGCATTTGTTGAATTTGAGAAGGGTAGTGATGGTGCTATTAAGGCTTCACTCAGGGAAAACACAGAGGGAAATCTTACGCAGACACCATCAGCTTCAGATATTTCAATTGACGCTTCAAAGGACATAACAGTTTCTGTTAACGTCAAGGAAACTGAGGCTGGAACAGTTGAAATGACCGGCGCAATAACTAATGGTGGTGAACCTCAGAGTATTGGAACAATTACATGTTCTACAGAGCTTACAACCTCGAACGATCTTGTCTGGACAATTTACTATGGAACAGGCACAGAAGGTGATGGTAGTGCAACTATTCTGACAATGAAGAATCTTACGATTACACCGCTTGCCTGAATTGGTTAAGGAGGACTATATGGAGAAATACCAGAGGTCCTCTATGGTCAGCCGCAGCCGTATTTCAAACGACAAAAGGATTCAGTGTCTGCAGTTGTTTGAGAAGGGCTGCGGCTATAAAAAGACAGCGCATCTGGCTGGACTGAATATCTATACCGTCAGGGAATATCTCCGTCGGTATAAGGCAGGAGATGTCTCATGGTCAGAGCGCGGCAGAAAAACTGAATAGGATGCCATTCCGCAAGGTCTGGCATTCTTTTTTCTCATCGGAATGAAATTTTTGATTATCCCGTCAGTACAGGTTTGAAATTCTTTAAGTTCTGAGAAAATATAGGATTTTCTGTTTTTGCAGAGGACCGCGATCTCCTATTCCGTACTTTCCTCATGATAGAATAAGATGAGGAGGCATGGATGGAGAGAGGACGGAGATTCTATTCTGGTCTGCGCAGCGCTTTGCCTGTAATATTCTTCTTCGTCACATCCTTTCTTTTTCTCCGTTCTGTATTCGGACTGCAGTACACGATAACTGTGCCTCCGATGGCAGCTTTTTTCAGTGCAAAACTCAGAAGCGGGGAGAACCGTTATCTCATTCTCCTCTTTCATGAGACTCTGATACTGATACTCGCGGCGCTCGGGGCGCTGAATCTCTGTCTGCTGGTATTTCTGAACATCCTTCTTCCGTTCATTCTCGTATTCACGCAGAGCTCACGCTTCAATCCCCGCGGATACTATGCCTACATGCTTCTCTATGTATATCTTTCCTTCTCTCCGCCGCAGGAAGCAGATGAATTCATGGCAACACTTGCATCGCTCTGGTTCCTGACGCTCTATATGGCTGTGCTGATATGGATATGCAGGGCTCTCAGGCATTCATCCCGAAGGGAGAGGATGACTCTGCAGGCCTTCCTCTCGGAACTCTCTGACCTTGTCATGCTCCTTGCAGAGGAGGGGAAAGAAGAAGAGCTTAGACAACGGTTTGATCTCCTTCGCAGAGAGGTGACAGACGGACGGAAGAGCTTCTCAGCGCTCAGATCACGGGAAAGCGAGATTGAGAACATGGCCTCTGCGCTTCTGCAGCGGTTCTCATATATGCTTTCAGAGGATAATTCAGCTTCCTCCCTAGATTCCGAGAGCGTGATGGAACTCAGGATGCTCTCCGTATTCCTCATGGATACCTCAGCCCTGATTGGCACCGAATGGCAGGATGAACAGCTTGAGACTGCACGTCAGATGCTCGACGGGATGAGCATAACAGAGGAGCGTGTCAGGATATTCTCAAGAAGTATCATCCACATGATCGAGCTGATGCTCATCACTGAGGGGGAGTGGAGGGCTAGGCGCATACGCCGGCGCATCGACTGGAAGAATCTTGGACACGAGATAAACATCCGCTTCTCCACCGATTCATTCGAGATGAGGCTCGCGCTGCGCCTTTCAATAGTGATGGCACTGAGCGGAATCACGGATGCACTTATCCCTGCATCGCACTCATACTGGATAACCCTCAATGCCTTCATACTGATGCAGCCGGGCTCCGAGGAGTGCAGCTATCAGATGAAGGCGAATACGATAGGAACGTTCATAGGCTGCCTTGCCGAGTACATAATACAGCCGTTCCTTCCGGGCTCCGGAGCCGAACTTGTATTCGCTCTTGTGATGATATCGCTGATGTATGCATCCTCTCCGGGAACATGGTACCATCCTGTATTCCATACATGCTACACGCTCACTGTCGCACTCATGACGCTTGACGGCACGTCTGCGATAGCGTTCCGCCTTCTCTGTCTCCTTATAGCTCTTGTCATTGTATTTGCTGTTAACCGCTTCTTCTTCCCGATAAGGCGTGCCTCTCAGTTCAGATACGGAGTGAAGGCGCTGTTCCGGCTCCACAACAGTTACTGGAATGTCATAAAGCGCGAGCTCATCGCAGGTCCTGATTTCTCAGTTTCCAGCGATATCCTCTCAGATTTCCACCAGCATTACGAGGAAGCGCTTGTCTATATGAAAAAGCATCCCGCGGATAAATATCATGATCTTGAAGATGCACTCCTCATCCTTTGGCACATGCTCTCAGAGCTTGAACAGATACACTACCTTGTGATGGTCAGAGCGGTAAGAGATGAGGAGAGAGAGGATATCCTCAGCCTCATCACAGCGATACAGAAAGACCTCTATCCGATAATACGCGCCGAGGATTTCCCCGATCTCCGGAGCAGACTTGATCTGCAGCGGCCCGATGTCGCAAAGGTCGTAGGGGAGTACCTGAAAAATGCTGAGAGACTGCTTCTTTACAAGGCTGTCATTCCGTTCTGAGGAAGCTGAGGACAGATGAAGCGGCATCGTATCCCTTCCTGTAGAGCTTCTCTATATCCTCCGCTCTGTGCTTCAATGTCGTCACGCCGCATGTATCTTCCGGAGCGAGGATGAAAGCCTTTCCCTCTTTCTCAAGATCAAGGAGACCGCGGAGCTGCCTGTTGTAGGTTTCAGCCCTGCCGAGGAGCGCCTTTCCCGCTCCTGGATACTTTCTGGAAAGCATTTTCCCGAATCTCTCGTCCTTTTTGGGGTCCCTGAATACATTCTTGGGCTTTGTGAGGATAACGACGATTTTCTCAGCACCGTCCGCAAACGCTTTCTCATAGGGTATTGGGTCGGAGATACCTCCGTCATAGCATGCCCTTCCGTCCACAACTGTGGGTTTGCACAGAACGGGCAGCGTTCCAGATGCCTCCATCGTTTTCATGTTGTTCCTTCCGATTGAATCCTTTCTGAAATAAACAGGATGGCCAGTCTCCGCATCGGTCGAGACAATGGTGAGATCCATCGGATTTGAAAGATAGGCATCTATGTCGAAAGGATCTTCTCCTCCGGGGAAAGATATCTCCTCATAGATGTATTTCATGTTGAAGAACGAGCCATGACGGATCAGCTGGCCCAGCCCCATGTACTCTCTGCGCATTGAGTAATCGCAGTAGAAGCGTTTCAGCCTGCCCCTCTGTCCGGCCATGAACGTGGCAAGATTTGAGGCTCCTGCGGAGACGCCGATTCCCGCAGGGAAGGTTATCCCCATATCCATGAAGGCATCCAGAATTCCCGCGCCCCATATGTCCCGCATTCCGCCGCCTACATCTATGATCGTGTATTTCATAACTCACCCGGAAATGAGCTTAGAACAAAGAGAGAGCATCATCAAGCTCGGAAGCTCTGGCCAATATCCGGAGAGGACTGTATGCTGTATCCATGGCTCTTGCAATTCTCTTCATCGTTCCATTTCTCGGAACTCTCCTTGGGGCGCTCGCTGTCTATCTCTTCCGTTCAGGAATAGGCGAGGGAACGGGTAAAGCTGTATCAGGATTTGCCGGCGGCGTGATGATAGCGGCATCTGTCTGGTCGCTTCTACTTCCCGCAATAGAGGACTCATCATATTTCACCGCTGCCGCGGGATTCATGCTGGGAATCATCTTCCTGCTCATAATCGACACCGTTGTGCCGCATCTCCATGTGAATGCAGAGAATGCGGAGGGAAAATCATCAGGTCTCTCACGTTCCGCGCTTCTGATGCTTTCTGTGACGATACACAACATTCCGGAGGGGATGGCAGTCGGTGCGGCCGCTGCGGCGGCTGTTGCGGCAGAAGGAGGAATACCGTATGCATCAGCGCTTGCTCTCTCGCTGGGAATAGCGCTGCAGAACTTCCCTGAAGGGCTTGTTGTCTCAATGCCTCTCTACAAGGAGGGAAAGAGCAGGGGAAGGGCCTTTCTTGAAGGAACGCTCTCCGGAGCGGTGGAACCTGCCGGCGCTGTTCTCGCATTCATCTTTGTCTCCGCGCTCTCTTCGCTTCTTCCCGTTCTTCTCTCGTTTGCCGCAGGCGCGATGTTCTATGTCGTTGTCGAGGAGCTCATTCCAGAGGCATCCGAAGGGGAGCATTCAAATGTGGGTACAGTCGGCGCAGCCCTCGGGTTCGTGCTGATGATGCTTCTGGACGGAATATTCGGCTGATCATCCGATTGCCGTCACACTTCATTCAGTATATACTCTTTTCCGAGATTATTTCTCATAAAACGGCTTTTCAATGCTTTTACGGAGGAGAGTATGCTTGCAGAGTTCGCTTTCAGCGGTTACCGTTCGTTCAGGGAGAGGTGTGTATTCTCCATGAAGGCAGAGGCCAGATCGGAGAACAGTGATTCACTCATAGACGGAAAGTATCTTCCCGTATCTGTCCTCTACGGTCCTGACGGGAGCGGCAAGAGCAGCGTGATAAACGCGGTCAGAGCAGTCGCCGAGTCCGTCTCTCTCCCTCTTCTCTCTTCCGGAAGCGGCATAGGAGCGCTCTGCGCACCGTTCGCAGGTACAGCTCTGCCGTCTTTCATGATTGAGTACACATCGGGTGATTCCATTTACAGGTATTCAATCGCGGCATCAAACGATGAGATAATCTCCGAGAGCCTCGAGAGGAAGGGCGGAGATGAAAAGCGTTTTTCACTTCTCTTCTCCCGCGATTCAGATGATATACGCTACCACGGACTTTTCAGGAGCATCGGAGCAGGGGAGGTTCCTTCCGATGTGCCGCTTCTGACAATACTTGCATCCGAGCATCCTGAGAATGCCGTAGTTACGGAGGCGTACAGGGGAATAGCGGACGGATTCACTTTCCCCTCCGTTAATGATTCTTTCGATGCCTCTGACAAAGTCCTTGTCTCCATCGTTAGAGAGCTCGGACTGGGAATTGAAGATGTGATAAGCAAAGACGGCAGGACCGGACTTTCCTATGGTTCTTACTCTGTTCCCCTTTCGGAGGAGAGTCAGGGAATACAGGAGATATTCGCCCTCCTGCCTTCTGTGATGAGGGCGCTGAGAAGCGGAAGCACGCTGCTTCTTGACTCTCCTCTCCCGACAGTGCACCCCGCAGTTCTTGAGTACATCATCCATCTCTTCACGGAAAAGGAATCCAACATCAGGGGAGCCTCCCTTGTATTCTCGACAAACGCCGTATCCATCATGGACATAAGGAATTTCCGCCGTGATGAGATATGGCTTGCTGAGAAGAAAGATGGCGAGTCTGCCCTCCGGAGACTCTCGTCAATAAAGGACAGCGCCGGACAATATGTCAGGAAAGATGCGCGCTTTGCCAGAAACTACGCGGAGGGAGCGTACGGCGCATGGCAGGAGACGGGGAAGATCATCAGATGGGAGGGCGAGAAGGAGAGGAGAAGCGACGAGCGCAGATTCTTCTCGATAAACAACAGACGCTACCTCGGGAACAAGTTCAGGATAACGCGCTTTATAAGGGAGATCGCTGATAAGAACTGCCCTGATGCCTCATCCTTTGCCGATATATTCTCAGGCACAGGTTCGGTCTCGTACGCATTCCGCGACAAGCGCCTTATTCTCAATGACTTCCTCTATTCAAACTACCTTGCGAATATCGCATGGTTCTCACCCGAGCGCTTCGACGAGGAGAAAGTGACAGCTCTCATCGACAGCTACAACGGGCTTGTTCCGTGCGGAGAGAACTACATGTCGGAGAACTTCTCGGATACATATTTCTCCCATGATAACTGCGTTCTCATCGGGATGATAAGAGAGGATATAGAGTCGAGATACAGGAAGGGTGAGATAAATCTCAGGGAGAAGGCGATTCTAGTCACTTCGCTTCTCTATGCGATGGACAGGATAGCGGCGACATGCGGCCACTATGATGCGTGGAGGAGGGGCGCCGATCTCTCCGCAGGCCTTGATCTGAGGATGCTCGATGCAGGCAATGACAACAATGCCGGAAACGAGATATTCAGCGAGGACACAAACGCCCTTGTCCGCCACATCTCCGCCGATATCGTCTATATAGATCCCCCGTACAACTCACGCCAGTATTCCGACTCCTACCACCTTCTTGAGAACGTGGCCAGATGGGAGAAGCCGGCGGTCAGGGGGACTGCGCGGAAGATGGACAGGAAGGGGATGAAGAGCCTCTATTCCACAACCCGCGCGCCGGAGACGTTCAGCGATCTGATAAAATCCATCGACGCGAAGTACATTCTCCTTTCATACAACAACATGCATGACAAGGGCGACAGCCGCTCGAATGCGAAGATCACGGACGATGAGATAATGACCGCACTCTCTGCAAAGGGCGATGTGACCGTATTCTCAACATCGCACAAGGCTTTCTCCGCCGGCAAAAGCAGGATAGAGGGGAATGAGGAGAGAATATTCCTCTGCCGCGTAAGGCGGACATCCGCAGGGAAAGCGAGGATGATAGAGTCTCCGCTGAACTATGTCGGGGGGAAGGGGAGGATACTCGATGATCTTCTTGCGGCATTCCCTAAGGAGATAGACACATTCGTCGATTTCTTCGCGGGAGGATGCTCTGTAGGCGTGAACGTACCCTGCCGCCGCGTCATCTTCAACGACTCTGATGCCCGCCTGATGGGGCTTATAAGGGAGATGAGGAAGTGCGGCAGCAGAGAGTTCATCTCAGGCGTCTCGGATATCATCAGCGAGTACGGGCTTTCCAGAAGCGATGAGTACGGATATGCCTATTACGGAGCCGATTCCTCCAAGGGACTGGGAGCGGTGAACAAGGAAGCCTATCTCAGGCTCAGAAACGACTTCAACACGCTTGCCGGAGAGAGCCGCAGAAGGGCGGAGATGCTCTATGTGCTCATAGTCTACGGCTTCAATAACCAGATAAGGTTCAACGATGACGGATTCTTCAACCTCCCTGTCGGGAAGCGCGACTTCAACAGGAGGATGCAGGAGAAGCTCTCCCTATTCATGGAGAGGCTGCAGTCGATTGACGCAGTTCTCCTCGATTCCGACTTCCGTACGGTTGAGATACCCTCAGGATCATTCGTGTATGCCGATCCTCCGTACCTTATCACAACCGCGACATACAACGAGAAGCACGGATGGACGGAGAACGACGAGAAGTCGCTCCACGATCTTCTTGAGGACCTCGACAGGAGGGGAATAGGTTTCGCCCTCTCAAATACACTCAGGAGCAGGGGAAGGGAGAACACCTATCTCATCTCATGGCTCGAGAAGCATCCTGAGTACAGGGTCATACATATCGATAGAAGCTATGCAAACTCCAACTACCATCTCAAGGAAAGGGATGCCGCATCGGACGAGGTGCTGATAACAAACCGCTGATAAAGTTTCCGTCAGAAAAAGAGAGGGGCAGGATAGGAACCTGCCCCTCAGCTTTCAGCCTTATGTGATCTCAGGCTTTCTTTCTCATTGCCCTCTGCACAGCTTTCTGTATCTCGACCACAGGTATGATCATGATGCCGATGAGAAGGGCAAGCAGGAACTCTGCGAGGGAGATGTGCGCGAAGTGGAAGGCATCGCGGAGGAACGGGATATAGAGAACCGCGAGCGTGAGCACGAATGCACCGACAAGCGTTCCGTAGAGTATCCTGTTGTGTCCGGGTGTCCTGAAGAGCGACTTGTCCAGAGACCTCATGTTGAATGAGTGGAAGAGCTCAGCCATCGAGAGGGTGAGGACCGCCATCGTCATGCCGTCCTCGCTGGCTGTGAGGAGGTGGAACGATCCGTTCTTGAATACCTCTCCGACGATGTAGGAGATGATCGTTATG
>CALXLV010000016.1 GCA_944389295.1 uncultured Spirochaetaceae bacterium
ATTGTTGACGGCATTGCCTATTCAGGAAAAGAAGAATTGAAAGTTGAAGCCGTAAAGGTTCTGGATGGCATGAACCTCTTGGTAAAATTCAACTCTGGTGTAGAAAGACTTTTTGACGCCTCTCGACTTCTAAATGCAGGGCCAGTGTTTGCTCCTTTGAAAGATAAGAAGGTCTTCAGAGCTGTAAAGATAGAGTATGGAACGCTGTCATGGAACGACGGGAAAATTGATATTGCACCAGAATATCTAAATTGAAAGGATCTGACTAGGAAAATGAAATTAATGAAGATACCTTTTTAAAGTATGAATGATCTAGATCCAATCACAGTGGAATATACATTAGAAAAGAAGGGTAACCTATCCCTTATAGAAGCAGAGCCTTCTGCAGGAAAGACAGCACTAGGTATTCACTTTCTTCTCTCTGCTGTAGAGAATGATGAGCATACCCTCTATCTCTCCCTTGAGTTTTATGAGGATATGCTAAGGGAGAGGCTTCTTTCTGTTGCCTCACAGATAGAATTAAGGAAAATAAGGGAAGATAACCTTACAGAGGAAGAACGTAAAAAGCTTGCTGAAACCAAGGCTGATTTAGCTCTCTGTCGCTTTACAATAAGAGATATGATAGCTCCTTCCTTATCTGAGGTAATAGCCCTTATAGAGAAGAGACACAATGAAGACAAGGCAGAAGTAGTCATCATCGATTATCTGGGGCTTATAAAGGATGAGGAAAAGGATATCCTTAAGGAACTGAAAGCCCTTGCAGAAAGGTTAGGAATAGCTGTAATAGCCCTACAACAGATTCCACGGGGAAGTGGAGAAGTGAATATAGATAGTCCATATATGGATAACTTCTACTGCCTGAAAAGGGATGGTAATGAAGCAAGGCTTGTAAACCTGAAGGAGGACAAGGTTATAGAATTCTCTTATGATCCAAAGACAACAAGGTTCAAGTTTGAAAGGTAAATCCCTTATTAACAGCAAGGCTATAGGCAATATAAAAGCTTATAGCCTTTATTCATACTTCTAGCTTTCTCTCAGAGGCTATTTCCTGAGCCACCAAGAGATCCTATTAGCAATCTTGTATAGATTTCTTCAGAATGGGTATAGGATAGCCTGTAGCCCTTGATTTAAGAGTAGCCTAAGAATATTTAGAAGGATAAGGGAGCCTCTCTGGATCAAGAGCTAAGAGACTTAGTTAAGATAAGCTAATCAGGAGTTTTAAGATAATAAGAAGATCTCTTATAAGTCTTATTTACCTTAATTCAGAAAGTTATAACTTACAGGAATCCTAGTTTCCCCTCTAAGGCTATTTACTGGGGCTCTAGGAGCTTCCTTGACAACAAGAGTATAAAAACCTGCAAGGCTATCAGCCTAGCCCCAGGCTTTATTTAATAATCTAATTCCTGAAGGTTAAGAGAGTTATCAGATAATAAGCCTCCTATAAAATCTAAGAAGAACAAGTCTCAGCTAAAAACTCTATTTATTAATAAATATACCTATATTGGTCTCTTATAAAAGAAATCAATACAAAATTCGTATAATATAAACATGAAGGAATTTGAAACCATAAACTACAATTCATATAGGATTGGAGAAGACAGAATAACTAAAACAAAACTGATTGAATATGAGGCTATAACCCCATGCAGGAAGCCTCTATCTTATACCTCCTTTGGTATAAAGAGAAACTCTCCTAATGAGATAAAGTATAGAGGTATTGATAGAATAGGTTTTTCTATCGATAGGGATTACTACAATGAAAAAGATTATTGCAGGAAATATAAGAGAGGGCCAATATCGATAGTTCCACTAGGAGCTTATGAATTATTCAATATAAACAGAGAGTATATCTCTTCAAAGCCTCTTCAAGATATTGGCTCAATAGCTGATACTTTCTTCAGATATGCCATAGAGAAAAGGATCTTCCAGCTTCCTCTTAGGAAGATATCTATAGACCTTCTAAGAGGGGGAGAGATTATCTCTGATGAGGAATTCCCAGAAAATAGAGTTCAGACACTAGAAGAATTCTATGGGAAAATAAAGGGAATAAGAACCCTTCATAGTATAGAGCTATATTTCGATGTATATCTCCCCTACCTTGATATTAGGAGCAAGCTCAGGATAGAGGACTTTATTGAAGATGATAATGGCCTTTACTCCAGAGACTATAATATTACAGAGGACTTCCATAAAGAGAAGTCATCCTTTGTTATATATGATAAGAAGGCAAGATATGAGGAACAAGGTTACAAGATAGAGGAGGACGTTACGAGATTTGAATTCAGATTCAACAGAAGGAACTTCACGAGGCTGAAAGACCCTAATATTCTGAACATGGATTACTCTTCTCTAGCTGATACTCTTATCCCCTATGCTATCAAAAGACTCAGAAGGAAGACTAATATGAAACTTGATGAGATCATAGAGATTCTACCTGAGGAGAATTCTTATCTAAAAGATATACTAATAAAGGTTACTAAAAAATAACCGTAAATATGATCTCCGGCTTACTTATATGAGGGAGCTTAAAATAAATGGAAAGACAGCCTACAGCAACAATCATTAACACCTGTAGGCCGTCTTCAGCTCTCATAGCTTAATTTCAGAATCTGTCTTGAGTATCCACTCCTTAACAGTCTTGAATGCCCATACCTTTCTTCCTCCTACAATTCCATCGGGAACTCCCTTATTCGGCTGTAGCCACTTCTTATTGCAGGCTGTTTTGTAGTTAAGCCCTTTAAGCCTGCAGCAATCCTTAAGGTTGAACCAATAATGATCTGGCAAGATAGGTTCATCAAAGACGATTGATTCATTAGTGAGATTTTTCATTTTTCCTCCTGATGAAAATAGTTCAATCAGGATTCCTTATGATTCTCCTCTGTTCCCCCAATCAGTATTGCATCAATTACCTTCCCCTGATTTACCATACGAGCTGCATCATAGTGTGTATAATTCCTCTGTATCTGAGGATTACTCCACCCAGTCATAGCCCTTATAACCTCAGGGCTTTCTCCTTTTTCAAGCAGAAGAGTGTTCAAGGTATGCCTGAAGCTATGAGGTTTCAGATGACGGAATTCCTTCTCCTCTTTAGTTATTCCGATAGCAGATATAGCTCTGTTAAAAGCCCTCTGCCAGTGCCAGAGACTATACGGAGACCCATCCATATTGCAAACAACCAAGTCTGCTTCCCCTGAAAACTTTGTATAGCCACGGAATTGCTGTAACCTCTCCTTCAGGAAATCACAGAGGATAACAGTTCTCGGCTTATAGCTTTTAGGAAGTCCTACTACATGGTTGCAATCATCCTTCCATGCTTCCTTGACATATATGATATTATTATCGAACCTTATGTTTCCCCATTTCAGGCATAGTATCTCGCTCTTCCTCATACCAGTAAGAGCCGCTATCAAGAAACAGATATAATCAGAAGGTGTCTCCCAGGCTAAGGACAGTTCAGGATGGATAAAAAGCATTCCAAGCTCCTGAGCTGTGAATACTCCTGCTTCTTTATTATCTGTCACCATCTTCCCTACTTTCTCTGCTGGGTTATAAGGTATATCTTCCCTGTAAACAGCCTCTCCAAGAATCACAGAGATTGTTCTGATAGTAGAATTGATAACATTCTTCGAGACCTTGTTATTCAGGAGTTTATCCCTGAACCTGAGAATATCCCCTCTCCTGATATCTGCGATATGGATTCTCCCAAGTTCTGAACCAAAGAAGTACTTCTCAAGGAGCCTTCTGTTGTTATTGCAATATCTCTCAGTAATATGCTTCCCCTCGGCCCTAAGCCTTGTTGCATGGGGACACCGCTCCCAATCAAAATAAGGCTCTGCATAATCCTTGAACAACGGATTGGCTTTGCCTACCATCTTCTTTTCCATCAGTTCCTTAACATACTCTTGAGCCCTTGCTTTGCTTGTCTGACAGGTTGTCTTGAAGCAAGACATCTCCGGTGTCTTATAGTAGTAATATTTTCCATTCTTCCAGTATTTAACTGGGGACTTTGCTCTACTCATAGTTACTCCTTCTACTGGAAATAGGAGCTTTCAGGAAAAGCTTTTTATGGATTTTGGTGAATGATCCAAGATTCTATCTAAAGTCGGGGATTCCTGACACATCAAGAAGGAAGTGTTAGATTCCTAATTCTTTAGAGTATAAAAGATTACCTGCTCAGTATTTTCATTTCACAAGGAAAATAAAAAACCCCACAGCGGGCAAAAGGAGGTAAACCGCTTATGGGGAACAAAAGGAGGTTAGAATGGAAGTTCTGCTTCCACTTTCTGCCCATAATATAGCGAGTTCAGGAAAGAATGAAAAGAGGTTTATGAAAAATTTTTAAAAATTTTCGGAACAACGTTGCATTTTGCGGATGCTGATTAATTCTGGATGATAAGTTCTTATGGAAAAGCCAATAACAGGGACAATATGAAGGGCGGGATCGCTCCCGCCCGCTGAATCACACGTTATTCTTCATTGAGAATGGCTGTCTTGTGTTCTCAAGGACATCCCTCCAGAGAGAGCCCTCTATATCAACATGGCTTCTCTGCGAGACTGCGACCTTGATAGGTATGTAGACGTACTGGTTGTTCACGCGCGATGCGATGCACTGCGTCTTGCCCGCCATCGCCGCATGTACCGCGTGAGCGCCAATCCTCGCGCAGTAGATCGAGTCATAGCTGTTTGCGGGGGCTGAGCGGATTATGTACGACGGATCAATGTATTTGATCGAGATCGTGATTCCCTGCTCTGCGAAATACTCCTTAATCTTGTTCTTGAGGAATATGCCGATGTCGTGGAACTTGAGGTTGCCGGAGGCATCCGTCTCTCCCGATGGCGGGATGAACTCCTGTCCCGCGCCCTCAGCGACAAGTATGACAGCATGGCCGCGTTCAAGGAGCCTTCTCTTGAGATTCTCCATGAGGCCGTTAGGACCGTCGAGATCGAACGGGGATTCCGGAATGAGGCAGAAGTTGACGTCTGACTGCGCAAGCGATGCGTTGGCCGCGATGAATCCTGACTCCCTTCCCATTACCTTGACGATGCCGATTCCGTTGATCGAACCAGTGGCCTCAACATGGGCGCCGCGGATGACGGGCGCCGCCTGAGAGACAGCGGTATCGAAGCCGAAGGAGGCATCGATGAACGAGAGATCATTGTCTATCGTCTTGGGAACTCCGATCACGGAAATCTTGAGCCCTCTCCTCTTTATCTCCTCTCCGATGTCATAAGCGCCGCGGAGCGTTCCGTCTCCTCCAATTGAGATAAGGATGTTTATATTCATCCTCTCAAGGGAATCCACGATCTCCTCTACCTGCTTGCCGCCTCCGCGGGCCGATCCGAGGATGGTGCCTCCCTTGTCCTGAATATCATCGACGACATCGGGATCAAGCTCTATGACAGGCCACGGGGAGTTCTCGAGAAGTCCAAGATAGCCGTACTGGATTCCCGATATGCGGCGCACGCCGTAGCGGTACCAGAGACAGCGGACCACAGATCTTATTACGTTGTTCAGACCCGGGCAGAGACCGCCGCAGGTGCAGATGGCGGCATGGACATGGGCCGGATTGAAATAGATCTTCTCCCTCGGCCCTGCAAGCTCTATCGTCTCGTTCTTCTGCAGCTTGATATCAGCACCGTCGGCCTGTCTTGTCTCTATTGAATAGAGGATACGGTCATTGTCCGTGACATAGTCGGCAAGTCCGTCGCCGCCGTGCTTTGACATTCTGATCGGAGAGCTGAGCTTGGCGGGCCCGAGCGTCTCGATTGTGAAATCATATCTGGTATTGCTCATTCCTCTACCTCCATGAGCTTGTCTAGAGACGAGAGGAAGGAATCAAAACGCTTTCCAGCATCCTCCTTCACCCCGTCCTGAAACTCCCTGTACAGGGAGATGAACTCCTTCGCGAAAGGCGTCAGCACAGCGCCGGAACGCTCCGCTCCGCCTTTTCTCCTCTCTATGACAGGACGCCCCAGATTCCTCTCCAGATTATCAAGCATGGCGCGCGCCTTCGTATATGACAGCCCCATGCTTTTTGAAGCGGAGAGAAGGGAGCCCTTTGCCTCGATGTTCTCGAGAAGCCAGAGCACACCGGCACCCATGAACTTCCCGCCCGCATCATCGAGAATATAGAGCTTGGTGCTCAGCTCCATAGCTCTCCTGCAGCCCTGTAGACCGTATCGACAACCTCATCCAGTCCCTCAGGCTCCACTGAGCAGTACGCCAGGCGGAGAGTCCTGCCCATTATGTTTATCGCTCCGATCTGGTACTTGTCGAGAAGGTATGTCCTGAGCTCCTCGGCGTCATGCCCGTTCGTATTAAAAGCCATGAAATATCCGGAGTTGAAGGGATAAGGCGTGAGAACCTTGTCATCAGCGTGCCTCTCCACAGCGCCGCGCACTATCTCATAGCGCTTCTTCATCTCGGTGAAGATGACCTCCTTGTCCTCCTCGTAGTGCCGGCCGTTCCTCATCGCGCTGACGATGAGGCTCTGTCCCGGCCTGTCGCAGTTGGACACCGTGCATCTGATCGCACCAAGCGTTTTCTTCGTAAGCGCATCGAGATGGGCATCCGTGAAGCCCTTCGAGGCGTATGTCAGGAAACCAACCCTGAAGCCCCAGACCATCTCCTCCTTGGTGGCGGCATCGCCCTTTACGGCAAAGATGTTCTCATGGGCATCTGCGAAGTATGAGAACAGCGACTCCTTCTCTGTCTCATCCTCGAAAAAGAGTCCGAAATATGCATCATCGGAGAGAACGAGCACCTTTTTGCCGCTCTCGGCAACCGATACGACGGCATCAACTATCTTCCTGCGCTCCTCGACAGAAGGTGTGTATCCCGTAGGATTGTTCGGGAAGTTGAGGATTATGCGCGCATGATCTCCCTTCACCGAGAGAAGCGCCTCCTTCATGCCTTCCACATTGAATCCCCCGTCCTTTCCGTAGAACGGGAATGTCACCGCTTTTGCTCCGATGAGATCGGTGAAGATGAGGTCATAGTTGTCCCAGAAAAGATCGGGGCAGACAATCTCATCTCCCTCGCCTACGAAGAGCTCGGCAGTCATGCTTATCGCATGCGTAAGTCCTCCGGTCACGAGAGGCAGCGAGAATTTCTTGCCCGAGAGATGGGGATTCTTCTTTATCATCATATCGCGCCAGAGAGAGCGGAGAGCCTTGTCGCCGCCGCCGGGAGCATATGAGAAGATATCAGAAGGCTTGAACGCTCCTTCCCTGAATGCTGAGTAGATATCCCGCAGATAGAATGGCTGGCCATTCCTCGTCGCAAGACCTACCGTGGCGTTGTATCTCTTCGCCTTCTCCTTGGCCTCGTCGCTCTGCGCTACTATACCTTTGGGGAAATACATCCTCCGGCCAATCGGAGAGAGAAAGCCGTAAGCCACCGAATCCGAAAGCGTCCTGTTCAATTCTTCTGCCAATATATTCATGACTGCCTCCAACTATCCTTATATCACATTCGGGAATATTGATGTACTCCGGAGATTTTCCGGCACTCCCGGCCTCAGAAAAGCGTCGGCTGCTCCTCTTCGCCCTTCTTTTCTCCGCCTCCGATGAGAGCCATGAACTCATCCTCGCTGACAATCTTCACGCCGAGACGTTCGGCATCAGCCCTCTTCGAGCCGCCGCCCTTCCCGGCAAGAAGATGCGTCGTGCTGCCCGTGACGGATGAGACAGTCCTTCCGCTCCTCTTCTCTATCTCCTTCAGCGCCTTTGAACGCGGATTGAAGTTCTGGAATGAACCAGTGATGCACCACACCTCGCCCGCAAATATCTGCTCCTCCGAATTCTCCTCTCTGTCGAGCGAGGCATCCATATGCACTCCCGCCTTTCTCAGGCCCTCCACAGTTTTTCTCAGCGACGGAGATCTGAACGCTTCTGTGATGCGGCGTGCGGTGAGCTCGCCGAAACCTGGAATCGCGGAAAGGGCGGCAATATCATCCCTGTCGGCGGCCTCGAGAATCTTGTCCATCATGTCAAATCCATTGCGGACGAGTATCTCAGCGCTCTTCTTGCCTATCTCAGCGACGCCCAGAGCGGAAAGCACGGTGGTGAAAGGACGGGAAAGGCTCGCCTTTATCCCTTCCTGCAGGATGTTTATGCTCTTCTCGCCGATTCCGGGGAGGGAGGAAGCGGAAGCGTAGTCAGCCGTATAGATATCCTCTACGCTGCGGAGGATTCCGGCATCATAGAGAAGCTCCACTGTCCTTGGGCCAAGTGACTCAATATCCATCTCATCCGCGCTGGCAAAATAGGCGATCCTTCCCTTCACCTGATCAGGACACTCCGGATTGGGGCAGTACTGCAGACCGCCCACCTGTACGATCGGCGTATGGCAGCACGGGCAGTCCGGGGGAAGCGTGAATGTAGTGTTTCCCTCGCTGTTCTTCTCTATCACGCTCTCGACAGCGGGAATGACATCGCCGCGCTTTGAGATGGAGACTGTATCACCCACGGCAAGCTCAAGCTCGTTTATATATTCCTGATTGTGAAGCGTCGCACGTCGTATCGTGGAACCTCCCAGCTTTGTAGCAGTTATCTCCGCCACAGGTGTTATCCTGCCGGTACGCCCTACCTGGACAGTTATGCCGAGAAGTCTCGCCTCCGCCTGCGGTGCCTCGAACTTGTAGGCTATCGCCCAGCGGGGATGATGCTCGGTGTAGCCGAACTTCTCCCTGACATCCAGCTCGTTTATCTTGAAAACAAGACCGTCTATCTCATACGGCAGAGTGCTCCGCTCCTCGCTTTTCTTTCTTATGAAAGCTCCGATGTCAGAAAAAGCGTAGGCCTCGCCGTCAAGTCCAGCCGCCGCCAGCTTCTCCGCAGCGCTCTCCCTGCTGCTGTCGAAGAACGCGAGATGGGGATTTATCCTGAAACCGAGGCTCTTGAGCCTTGAGAGGATATGAAGGTGATCAGCAGGAGTCTCAGCTTTATCCGTCCAGAACCCCTCATAGCAGAAGATGGTCAGAGGGACGCGCCCCGCCTCGCTGCTCTTCTGCCGCCTCACGGTTCCAGCCGCAAGATTGCGGGGATTGGCAGCCTTCTTTGTCTCATCAGTCTCCGCCTCGTTGAGACGGATGAAGTCCGCCTTGGCGAGATAGACCTCGCCGCGCACAGCGATGTCCAGCTTCTCAGGCAGAGAGAGAGGAACGGCCTTTATCGTCATTATATTGGGAGTGACATCGTTGCCGACCTCACCGTTGCCCCTCGTCACAGCTCTTTTCAGCACGCCTTTTTCGTAGTAGAGGACCATCGAGATGCCGTCTATCTTCTCCTCGGCGGCGAATGTCAGCGCTCCTCCCTCCTTCTGCACCGATCTCGAGAAGAAGTCGAGAACAGCCTCGTCCGAATATGCCTTGTCGAGAGAGAGGACGGGAATCGTATGCCTCACCTCGGGAAAGTCGTTGGTGAGATCGGAGCCGACGCGCTTCGTGGGCGAGTCGGGATGCTGGAACTCCGGATGCTCCTTTTCAAGGACGATGAGCCTGTCGGTCAGCCTGTCATACTCGCTGTCGGAGACAAGGGACACGCCCTCTTTGTAATACTTGTCCTGATATATCTTCAGATCTGCGGTGAGTTTGTCGATCTCTTCCTTTATATCGTTGATGCCCATACCCGGGATGATACCACACTGCGGGGCGGCATACCCATACCCTCCCCTGTCCGTCATTGCGCGACTTCATGAGAGATGGTATCCTCATTTCTATGGCAGACCGCAAGAATTTCTCCCGCTACAATATGCGATGCGGAATCCTGATGCACGCAGCAGAGGGAGGAGTGCGCATTTCAGATCTGAAGCTGCCTGATCTCGACTCGAGATACCTCGTGCTGACAGGAAACGACATTCCCGGCACGAACACGATCTCCTTCCTCGGACGCTCGATGCCGATAATCGCGAAGGAGACGCTCTCATATCCCGGACAGATAATCCTTGCACTCTTCGCCCCTGACTATGAGTCTGCAGAGCTGGTGATGAGGGAGATATCAGTAACCACAGAACCTCTCGGAGAGACGGCGGAGCCGCAGCTCCCCGACTCCCTCGAATACGGATGGGGAGAGCTTGCCGAGGAGGACGAGGCGAAGCTGAGGAAAATAGAAACCAGCTTCACCCTCAGACACATCGCAAAGCGCAGCAGGCGACTCTACACCGTCACGGCATGGATGGAAGGCGCGAACATGCACATAGAGGCTCCTACGGAGTGGGTTGAGCTTGTGAAGGCCACAGTCGAGAGAGCCACGGGCTATCCGAAGAGAAACATTATCATACACACTCTGCCATATACAGCAAAGCACGATGAGTACCTTCTGGACCCCGCCCTGCTGGCGGCAGTCGCCGCGACCGCAACGATAAGGACGGGACTGCCTTCGGAGATAAGGACCGACGGAGTGTTCTCCCGCCCCGGCATCAATGTGCAGAGGACGGTAGGAGTCGACGAGGACGGAAAGCCTGTAACAGAGACTGCAGTGATGACCGTCGATCAGGGAGCTTTCGCATTCGCTCCCGAAGAGTATCAGAGACAGGCGATGGCAGGGCTCATCCCTCCTTATTCCCTCAAGCGTTTCAGAGCCTCTGTAAGGATAGCATCATCCGGCAGCTACCCCTCCGCCTTCTGCGGCTCCCTCGGCTACAGCGAGGCGCTTGCATCGACGGAGTACCATATCTCGAGAATCGCGGCGGAACTCGGCACGACACCCTATCTCTACAGAGGAACGGTCGAGAAGGAGAAGAGGAAGTTCACCGACTACATCCCCGGATTTGAGCTCGAGGAGGTGAAGAAATGCGCCGACGACGCCGTAGCACGCTCCTCATACAACAGGAAGTGGTCCGCAGACACATTCCAGAAGGAGGATTTCGGCCTTCTGGGCTATCTCAGGGGAATAGGCATGGCAAGCGGCGCGGGAATCTCAGGTTTCTCAACGACGCTCTCGAAAGAGCTCAGGTTCTCCGCCATGATGACATACACGCAGAAGAGGAACGTCACGATAAGCACCTCCGCACTGAGCCATCAGGGAACGATTGCATCATGGAAGAAAAGGATAGCTGAGAGGATAATACCCGGCCGCCCTGATGACGTCATGTTCCTCAGCTACGGTCCGGACACGATAGACACAGGGCCGGATGTGCTCTCCAGACTAGTGGCATCGTTCACGCCACAGCTTGAGAGTGCGGCGAAGAGGCTGAGCATACTCAAGGACAGCGAGAAACTGCCTGTATCGCTGAGGTTCGATGCGGAGAACACATCGTATCCCTGCGAGTTTGAGAACTCGGGATACGGTGCGGTGGTCTGCGAAATAAAGATAGAGCGCAATACGATGCTTCCGGTCGTCACCGAAATCTGGGGATCGTTTGCATTCCCTTCGATAATGGACAGGATATCGCTTGTAAACTCGATAAGGCGCACGATGATGCTGACGGTTAAGGAGAACGGCATGGTGATTCCCCTCTCCTTCCGCCTCCACCTCGAGCTCCGGGAGACGGGAACAGACGACACGGTGTCGTCGGTGCAGCAGCTTGCAAGGGGCCTTACGCTCGGCGCGCTGATGAACGCGGTGGCGCAGGCGATCGGCAGCAAGGCCGCGGAGCTTCCCGTCACCGATGAGGACCTCGAGCTGCTCTACAGGGGAAGATGAGATGAAGATAGACTGCACGATAGACGGAAAGACGCTCACCCTCTCCCTGAATTCGGACAAGCCGCTTTCCCTTATACTCAGGGAGAATATGGGAGACGAGGGATACGTCAATCACTGCGGAGGACAGATGTGCGGCCTCTGCGCGGTTCTCGTCGACGGACGCGCAATGCTTTCATGCATGGTCCCCGCCTTTGAAATAAGGGGGAAGAACGTAGTCACGTTCGAGAGTTTCAGGCGCACGAGGAACGTGAAGGACATAGAGAAGGCGTACGAGAGCGTAGGGGCGTATCCCTGCCCCGACTGCTACGCATCGCGCACGATGATCTTCGAGTCTCTGATAGACGAGGGCGTCTCGGACAGTACGCAGATACTCAAGGAGCTTTCGATGGTGCGCTGTCCCTGCATGGACCCGGATGATGAGATAAGAATAGTGCAGAAAGGCATAGAGCTAAGGAGGAAGAGGAATGTACGAAGGACTCAGTTCGCCTAACATACACACCCCGGCAAACCTCGGCGAGTACGCCTCGATCGTCCTGCACTACCCCAGATCATCGCTCTGGGCAGGGGGAACCTTCATCATGTCCCGCCCCGATTCATACCCGTCAAGAAAGATGAACGCCGAGATAATCTATCTCGGAGAGATCGAGGAGCTCCACAGATTCCAGAGAAACGACAGGTTCGCGGAGTTCGGAGCGATGGTCACACTGGATGAGATACTCAATACAGGAAAGGCCGTCCTCCCGCGCGTGTTGATAGACGGAATAGAGAGCATCGGCAGCCGCCTGATAACAAGAAGGGCGACGATCGGGGGATCGATGTGCACGAAGGGCTTCACGACATCATTTCCGGGCATGATGATCGCGCTGGATGCTACAGCCGAGGTGAGGTTCATAAAGAAGAAAAGGCTTCACTCGAAATGGATGCAGATAACTCGCCTGATGGACAGGAACGGAAGGATAGTCCTCCCGCAGCAGGGCATGATCTCGCGCGTGAGGATCGCATTCACGGAGAAGAACTGCCAGTACTTCTCGAGAATCGGCTCGTTCATGCTTGAACCTGAGAAATCCGTCTCAGCATCATTCACGGCCACTCTCGATCAGGACATTCTTATAAACCCCAAGATAACATTCACCTACCCCAATCTCGGCATCTGCTATTCAAGGGACATAGACAGCCTCTTCACCACGCTGCGCTTCCCTCTGGACGACAGCGAGCTGATGAATCTCGAGTCGATGGTATTCACATTCATAGACTCTTTCTTCCAGGGAATCTCAGAGCTGCAGAGGATAAGGACAAAAGGAATACTCAGGGAGATCGTCGAGAATCTCAACGAGAAGGCGCTCACTATACCTTTTGAGGAGAGCTGAACCATTGTCTCCGGCGAAATAATCCCCAAGTGAATGACTGAGGGATAATCTTTTATCGCTATTGGCCGGACATTATGATAAAATTGCCGTATGAAGAAAGCAGTACTTATTCCCGATTCGTTCAAAGGGACAATGTCCAGCGAGAAGATCATCTCGATAATGAAAGAGAGAATCCTTGCATATCATCCTGACTGCGAGGTCGTTTCGATACCTGTCGCCGACGGCGGCGAGGGATCTGTGGATTCCTTCCTTGCCGCTCTCGGAGGAAAGAAGATAACACTCCCCGCGAAGGGTCCGTGGAATGAGGACATAGAGGGATTCTACGGCATGCTCCCCGACGGGACCGCCGTAATAGAGATGGCTGCGGCTGCAGGACTGCCTCAGGTCGGAGACAGGAAGGACCCGTCAAAGACAACGACCTACGGAGTAGGACAGCTCATACTGCACGCTGCGAAGAACGGCGCAAAGAGACTCGTCATAGGACTCGGCGGAAGCGCCACGAACGATGCAGGATGCGGTGCGGCTGCGGCATGCGGAGTCTCTTTCCTCGACAGCAGCGGAAAGAAGTTCGTTCCGGTGGGAGACACTCTCGACAGGATAGCGCATGTGGACACATCAACGCTCGACGAGGCAGTTAAGGCCCTCCCGATAACCGCAATGTGCGATATAGACAATCCTTTCTACGGCCCCAGCGGTGCGGCTGCGGTCTACGGCCCGCAGAAAGGCGCCGACCCGGCGATGGTAGAGATGCTTGACGGCAAGATGAAGAAGCTGTCGGAGGTCATTTCCCGCGATCTCGGCATAGAGCTGCAGGAAATCCCCGGAAGCGGTGCCGCAGGCGGAATGGGCGGAGGAATGAGGGCGTTCTTCTCTGCACGCCTCCAGATGGGAATAGACACGGTGCTCGATGTCACCGACTTCGGCAATCTCGCCGCAGGCGCTGACATGATCTTCACAGGCGAAGGAAAGATCGATGGCCAGTCGCTCAGAGGAAAGGTCGTCATAGGAGTTGCAAGAAGGGCAAAGGAGATGGGAATTCCCGTAGTGGCTGTCGTCGGAGATATCGGCGACAACATCGAAGGAGCCTACGAGAACGGCGTTACCGGAATCTTCTCCACAAACCGCGTCGCAGTTCCCTACAAGGAAGCAAGGCCGAGAGCGGAGAGCGACATGCGCCTGACGATGGACAACCTCCTGAGATTCATGAAGAGCATGAAGATTTGAACGCTAATAAGCTGATTGCAGGGACGGGTGAGAGCCCGTCCTTTTTCTATTTCAGAAGAAACACACCTACCCTGCAGGCATAAGGACAAACTGAGGCACTTGCCTTATAATGCATCCCTATGAGCTTCGTACATCTTCACAACCATACTGACTACTCCCTCCTCGACGGAGCGGCATCGATCGGAAAGTACATGGCGAAGGCAAAGGAATGCGGAATGACAAGCCTTGCCATCACCGACCACGGAAACATGTTCGGTGCGGTGACCTTCTACGAGGCATGCAGGAAGAATGACATAAACCCGATAGTCGGATGTGAGTTCTACATAGCCCGCAACAGGAAGGACAGATCGCCCGCGGCAGAGGGAAACAGATACTATCATCTCATCCTTCTCGCTATGAGCGACAAGGGCTACCACAATCTGATGGAGCTCAACTCGATAGCCTACAAGGAGGGCTTCTACTACAAGCCGAGAATAGACCACGAGACGCTCGCTTCGCACAGCGATGATCTGATCTGCCTCTCGGCATGTCTTGCCGGAGAGATAGCGCAGAACCTTCTGCATGACAACTATGAGGAGGCAAGAAAGGCTGCGCTCTGGTACAAGGAGGTATTCGGGGACAGATACTACCTTGAGATGCAGGATCACGGGCTGCCGGAGGAGAAGAAGATACTTCCCCTCATCCTCAAGCTCGCCAGAGAACTGGACATACCTCCTGTGTGCACGAACGACATACACTACATAGAGAAGGATGACTGGAACGCGCACGACACACTGCTCTGCATCGGCACGGCATCCAAGAAGAATGACAGGAACAGGCTGAGATACAAGGAAGGAGAGTTCTACTTCCGCACTCCCGAGGAGATGGCCCAGCTCTTCTCATGGTGTCCCGAGGCGGTGGAGAACACGGGAAAGCTGGCTGAGAGATGCCACCTTGAGATAAACTTCCCCGGCCCTATTCTCCCCAAGTGCACAATACCCCCAGAGTTCAAGAACGACGCAGAATACCTGACATATCTTGCCAATGAGGGACTCAGGAAGAGATATCCCGTAGTCACTCCGGAGCTGCAGCAGAGGCTGGACTACGAGCTCGGGATCATCATACAGATGGACTTCCCCGCCTACTTCCTCATCGTGCGCGACTACATCCACTGGGCAAAGACGCACGGAATCCCTGTAGGCCCGGGAAGAGGAAGCGGCGCAGGCTCGCTTGTCGCATATGCGACGACGATAACCGATGTCGACCCGATAAAATACAACCTCATCTTCGAGCGCTTCCTGAACCCTGAACGCGTATCACTTCCGGATTTCGACGTCGACTTCTGCTTCGAAGGCAGGAGCCAGGTGATAGATTATGTGACGGAGCACTACGGCAAGGACAGGGTCGGACAGATCATCACATTCGGAACTCTCAAGCCCAAGGCAGTTGTAAAGGACGTAGCCCGCGTGCTGGACATTCCCTATGACGAGTCAAACAAAATCTGCGCTCTGATATCCGACGAACTCAAGATGACGCTTGACAAGGCCTTCGAGCTTGAGCCGAGACTCAAGGAGATAGAGAACAGCGGCCCCATTTACAAAGAGCTCTTCGACACCGCAAGACGCCTCGAGGGACTGAACAGGCACTCCTCGCTCCATGCCGCGGGAGTAGTCATAGGAAGAGAGAATCTCGATCACTACGTTCCCCTCTACGCCGATCCCAAGACCGGAGCGATCTCAACGCAGTACCCGATGACACAGATAGAGAACTGCGGACTTGTGAAGATGGACTTCCTCGGGCTCAAGACTCTGACCCTGATAAAGCACACCGTCGAACTGATACACAAGAAGGACCCCGATTTCGACATAAACAAGATCGACGACACCGACAAGAAAACATTCGACATGCTCTGCCGCGGCGACAGCAAGTGCGTGTTCCAGTTTGAATCGGACGGAATGGCTGACATCCTCCGCCGCGAGCATCCGCAGACGATCGAGGAGCTTGTCGCATTGAACGCGCTTTACAGGCCGGGCCCGATGCAGTTCATCGACCAGTTCATCGACGCCAAGTTCGGCAGGGTTCCGATCAAATACCCAGACCCGTGCCTTGAGAATGAGCTCAAGGAGACATACGGCGTCATCGTTTATCAGGAACAGGTCATGAAGGTCGCCCAGATAATAGCAGGGTACACACTCGGACAGGCCGACAACCTCCGGCGCATAATGGGCAAGAAGAAGAAGGAAAAGCTCGCAGAGGAGCTTATTAAGTTCAAAGCCGGCGCGGTGAAGAACGGATTCACGGAGGAGCACGCCGAGGAGATTTTCCACATCCTCGAGCCGTTCGCGGGATACGGATTCAATAAATCGCACGCGGTCGCCTACTCCATCGTCGCCTACCAGACGGCGTTCCTGAAAGCCAACTACCCCGCGGAGTTCCTCGCGGCCAACCTCACGAACGAGATGAGCAACCCGGCGAAGTTCACCGAGTATCTCAACCTCGCGCCGAAATACGGCCTGAAGATACTTCCTCCGTCGATCAACAACTCAGAGCTCCACTTCAACGTCGTCGATGGAAACATAGTCTACGGCCTCGCAGGAATAAAGAATGTCGGCGAGAACATCGTCAACGAGATCATCAGAGAGCGTTCGGCGCACGGCCCGTACAAGGACTTCATGGACTTTCTGTCGCGGCAGCCTGAGGGTGCGATAAATACCAAGACAGTCGAGTCACTGATAAAGGCGGGCGCCTTCGATGAGCTCGGCACGGATACCGCCACACTGCTTGCCAACCTCGATGAGGCAATGAAGTTCGACAGGGATTCAAAGGAGACCACTGCCTACGGTCAGCTCTCGCTCTTCGGCAGCGATGACCCTGTGATAGGGAACTTCGAGATGAGAAGAGCGGAGCCCATTCCGAAGAAGGAGAAACTGCAGATGGAGAAGGAGTATCTGGGCTTCTACATCTCCGGTCATCCCCTCGACGAATACGCCACGGAAATCGCGGCATCGGTAAGAAGCGATCTCTCCAAACCCTATACGATACAGCTCAACCAGGAGACTTCGCTGATCGCGCTCGTGACCGCCGAGAGACAGGTGCTGACGAAGGCGAAGAAGGAGAAGATGGGCATATACAGCCTCCAGACAAGGGAAGGCGATGTCGATGCGGTGGCGTTCCCGTCCATCTATGAGAGCATCAGGGACATGGTAGAGGTCGATCAGGTCTACGGTTTCAGAGGGATCTTCAAAAGAAAGGATGCCGATGGGAAGCTCTCATTCACGATATCCTCGGTCTGCGCTCCGTCGGAGCTCAAGCCGGAAGCCATCTCAATGGTGCACATAGAACTCGGGAACCGGCAGACATACCGCACGGATGAGCTGAGGGAGCTGGCTTCGAAGCTGCAGGCCCATGAGGGATACACTCCGCTCTCATTCACGATAGACAGGATAAACGGAGAGGAGCTCAAGGCGGGAGGAATGTACGCAGTGGAGTATTCCAGAGCTCTCATCACAGATCTTGAGGAACTGCCTATAGTCAGCAAGGTCTGGATTTCTTAGATTAATAGAGGAGGCTCTATGCACGCACTCATGAAGGTTTCGCTCTTCTTCGCGAGACTGCTTGAACTGTATTCCTTCCTGATCTGGATAAGGATAATAATATCATGGTTCAGGCCCTACCCCAGGGTCGGATCATTCACGTACTATATCGCGAAGGCCGTTGATCCGTACCTTTCGGTGTTCCGCTCTGACAAGGCGCGCATGGGAATGCTGGACTTCTCGCCGATATTCGCGATAGGAATAATCTCGGTGGCGGCCTCGCTTCTCTCCGTATTCGGAACGCTTGGCTTCCTCACGCTGGGGATAATCCTCGCGCAGATAGTACAGGCGCTCTGGGTCTACTGCGTCTCGATATTCCTCTTCTTCATGATAATCCTGCAGATATTCAGGCTTATCGCGGCGGTGACGCACAACCCTGCGATGTATGCCGCAAACACGCAGATGCATCTCTCTGACCCGATAACGAACATCGTCAGGGGATGCTTTTCAAAAAGCATTCCCAAGGACAGCACCGTATCGCTGATCGCGCTTGCAGTGACGATCGGCCTCTACATCGTGCTGAAAGTCCTCTTCCTGGAGATACTCTACCCCTGGGCACTCTCCCTTCCGATATAATCCGGAGGAGCAGGTGGAGAGCGGAAGGAGGATAACGGAGGCGCCGGGAATCGGAGCGGTTGCCGCCCGCGAAATGCAGGCGCTCGGGATAACCACCCTCGCCGACATGATACGCTTTTCCCCCCGTGCATATGATGACAGGCGGGAGGAGCGCACTGTGCGGATGGCCACGATGGATGATCCCTCGATAGCCTGCCGCATCACAGTGCTGCGCCATTCGGACTTCCCTACAAGAAGCGGGAGGACGCTCAAGGTCACCGCGGAGGACGATGACGGAACGCATCTCGAAATACTATGCTTCAACAGATACTTTCTGAAGCAGCAGCTCTCCCTCGGCTCCGAGTGGTATATACACGGGAAAATACAGCGCGTCAGAGGCATATACCAGATATCGGCATTTGAACTCAAGAGAACGAGGGAGGAGATAGGTCTCGGGAGGATTCTTCCTGTATATCCCCTTTCGGGAAAACTCACGGAGAAGATGATGCGCACAGCCGCGGCATACGCGCTGAGGGAACTCTCCCCCATTGAAGATGAGCTTCCGGAGAGGATGTACGGCGAACTCGGCCTTATGAGGCACAGGGATGCCTACAGGGCCATCCACTTCCCATCCACGATGGATGAGGCGGGAAGAGCGCTGAGGACACTCTCGTTCACAGAGCTTTTTATGATGGAGCTCTCGGTGCTGAGAGAGAAAGGAACGCCGCCGGCGAAAACACGTTCCGTTCCGTCATCAAGGGAGAGGCAGCTCCTCTCATCGCTTCCTTTCCGCCTTACCGATGACCAGCTGAGAGCAGCCGAGGAGATAAGGGAGGATCTTGACTCCTCAGTGCCGATGAACAGGCTTCTGCAGGGAGATGTCGGCTCAGGAAAGACGCTTGTGGCCTGGCTCTCGGCCCTTCATGAGATAGACAAGGGCGGACAGGTCGCGTTCATGGCTCCGACAGAACTGCTTGCGCGCCAGCATGCAGACGGCGCGGCAGAGCTTCTCGGGAAAACGGGAATCAGGATCGCGTTCATAACTGGGAGCGTCAAAGGCGAGAGCCGCAGGCTGCTGCTTGAATCGCTGAGAAACGGCACCACCGATCTCGTCATAGGCACACACGCCCTCTTCTCCGAGGATGTTTCATTTAGAAATCTCCGCTATGCGATCATAGACGAGCAGCACAGATTCGGAGTGCAGCAGCGGGAAGCGCTGATGAGAAAAGGTCCCGGATGCGGCATCCTGTCGATGTCAGCCACCCCTATACCCCGCTCTCTCGCACTCACCCTCTACGCCGGATACAGCGTATCGACGCTCAGGACGATGCCGCAGGGAAGGATTCCAGTGAAAACCTACCTCGTGCGCGATGACAACAGGGAGAATATGTACAGATCGGTCGGCGTTGAGTTCAGCCGCGGGCATCAGGCGTACTTTGTCTATCCGAGGATAGACGACGAAGGAGAGAGCGATCTCAGGGACGTGACAGGGATGTTCAGCTTCCTCCAGAAGGAGTACCCCGGCATCCCCTCCGCGCTGATACACTCGAAACTCGCCGACGAAGAGAAGATGAAGATACTCAGGGACTTCCGTGACAAGAAGCTCTCCTACCTCGTTGCGACATCGGTGGTGGAGGTAGGCATAGACATTCCGGATGCCACATGCATGGTGATAGAGCACGCGGAGAGGTTCGGGCTTGCCGCCCTCCATCAGCTCAGGGGAAGGGTCGGAAGAAGCACTCTCCCCTCATACTGCTTCCTCGTCTACGGAAAGAACCTCACAGAGGAGGCCAAGGCAAGGCTGAGCGTCATGAAGGAGACGACCGACGG
Organism: uncultured Spirochaetaceae bacterium; assembly: GCA_944389295.1. GTDB lineage: Bacteria > Spirochaetota > Spirochaetia > Sphaerochaetales > Sphaerochaetaceae > Ornithospirochaeta. The sequence continues at coordinate 20,195 of CALXLV010000016.1, forward strand.
CTTCCTGATCGCGGAGAAGGACCTTGAGATAAGAGGCCCGGGAGACATCGCCGGAGACAGGCAGTCGGGATTCCTCCACCTGAAGTTCGCAAGCCTGACAGGTGATCTCGATCTTATAGAACTCGCCCGCGGCGAGGCCGAGCGCGTGATAAAAGAGGACATAGGCCTGCTGAAAGCCGAGAATGCGGTGCTGAGAAGAGCCCTTGCGGAAGGCGGCAGGACTACAGCAAAGGCGGAGAGAAGAATATAATACCTGCTGAGGAGTTTCAAATGGACAGGAAACAGGCTGAAGAGCTTTTCAGGAAATACAACAAATCGGAGAGTCTCTACCATCATGCCCTCTCGGTGGAGGCCGTGATGCGTGAGTTCGCAGAGAAATACGGAGAGGATGCGGACTTCTGGGGAACCGTGGGATTCCTGCACGATATTGACTGGGAGATGTTCCCGGAGGAGCACTGCAGGAAAGCTCCGGAGCTTTTGAGCGAGATCGATGCTCCGGAAGATGTAGTGCATGCCGTATGCAGCCACGGCTACGGCCTTGTATCAGACGTCAAGCCTGAGCACAGGATGGAGAAGGTACTCTACACGATCGACGAGCTTACGGGGCTCATAACCGCCACTGCGCTGATGAGGCCCGAGAAGATGAAGGGCATCTCAGTCAAGTCGGTCAAGAAGAAGTGGAAGGACAAGTCCTTCGCGGCAGGCGTCAACAGAGAACTCATAACAAAGGGCGCTGAGATGATGGGAGAGGATATCGGCACCGTGATACAGACAGCTATAGACGGCATGACAAAGATAGCTCCCCAGCTCGGACTCTGGCCGGAAGAGTGAGAGATGAGAATAACTGGCGGGAAATACGTAAGACGGCAGGTGAAATGTCCTCCGGGAGAGATTCGTCCGGCTATGGACAGGATGAGGGAATCCCTCTTTGCAATTCTCGGCGATCTCTCAGGGCTCTCGTTCCTTGACCTCTACTCAGGATCGGGATGCGTCGCGATCGAGGCAGCCTCAAGGGGCGCCGATCCGGTGCATCTTGTGGAGATGGACAGGGGGAAGAAAGCCACGATAGAGAGCAACCTCTCATTCGTGGAGGAGAAGCACAGACTCTTCACGATGGATGTATTCCGCTTCCTCTCGGCAGGAGCATATTCCTACTCGATAGTCTATGCCGACCCTCCCTTCCCGATGGAGGAAAAGACGAAGATCATCGATGCCGTGATCAGAAACGGAGGCGTGAAGGAGCACGGGCTCTTCATCATCCACATCCCTGCGGAGGAACGGAAGCTGTGGAATGACAGCTATGATCCGTTCAGACTGATCGACGAGAGAAAATACGGCAGATCGGTTCTGCTTTTCTACAGGAGAGAGAATGTTCAGGATAGACAGTGACGGAATAGCAAGGGATGAGATGGAGGTCAGAAGCGCCGACACGGACAGGTTTTTCAAGGCGAAGATTCCCTTCTTCTTCTCAATGCTGCAGGAAATCTCGGCAAAGCATTCAAGCGCCTCACACTGCGGAATCCCTGAGTTCGTAAAGAGGGAGAACAAGACGTGGGTCATTGTCAGGGCCAGAATAACCGTTGACAGACTTCCGGACTGGATGGAGACAGTGAACCTCGAGACATGGCCGGAAACCCCGTTCAGGATGTTCGCGCCGCGCCTCGTGACAGGAGCATCAGCAGACGGCTCTCCCATATTCACCGCAATAAGCCACTGGGTCGTCATAGACATAGAGAGAGGACGTCCGGTGAGGCCGAACGAGGCTCTGCAGTTCTTCCGCATTCCCGACAAGGAGACGCGCTATATCGATCCCGACATCGGAAAGCTGAGAATAGCAGAGGATTTCACAGGCTTCCGCCTTCCCGACTACGTTCCGGTGACGAACTACTATGACACCGACACGAACGGGCATATAAACAACATCAGCTATATAAACTGGGTATGCGACGCATTTCCGTTCTCTTTTCTCGACAGCCATATGATAAAGACATTCGACTGCCACTGGATAAAGCAGACATTTGACGGCGACAGCGTTGCGGTTGAAACGTATTCGGAAGAGAGAGAGCCCCTCTCCTCAGACAACCCCACATTCTACACCAGAATAGTGAAGAGAGCTGAGGGCGCGGATGATGTCCCCGTATTCGAGGCGGAGACGGAGTGGATCAGAAGATAGATCAATAGTGTGGAGGACGGCGGTTCGGTCTGGGCTCGCCCGACTCCTCAATTAGGTCCTCAACCTTCTTCTCCAGTGCCTCAATCCTTCTTGCCAGCAGATCAATGGATTTCTGCTGCTCTATGACGACTGAGTCCAGCTCCTCGTTCTGGCTTTCCAGATAGCTCACCTTTATCTCAAGTCTCTCAAGCTCTTCTTCCATTGCATTCCTCCCGGAGAGATATCGCATCTGCATGCGACATAATATGGTACAATGAAACGATAAGAAGGAGGAAGTGCATGAAAGGTGAACGGGTAGCGCAGCTTGAGCTGCTCCTCAGGTCACACCCGGAAGGAATACGGAGAGCCGAAATAGCCCGCCGCCTCGGCGTGCACCGATCGACGATATCGAGATATGTCGACGACCTCTCGAAGCATATAGAGATCTACGAGGAGAACAATCTGATAAAGCTCCGCGACAGGGATGACGACTCATCTCCGATGGAGCTCTCCGTCTACGAGAGCCTCGCCTTCAACATGGGGGCAGAAGCACTCGCATCAAATGCCGAGTTCGCCAATCCGCATCTGGCATCCGGGCTGAGGAAGCTCGCGATGAACATGCGCTCCTACGCGCCTAAGATAAGCGAGAACGCGCTCTATCTTGCGGAGCGCATAGATGAGGCGATACAGAACAACAGGAATGTCACAGGACGCTACAACGCCATTCTCGAAGTACTGATAGACTGCTGGGTCTCAGGCAGAATAGCGAGGATATCGACATCGGTTCCGGAGAAGGAGGAGATAGAGATAGCCCCCTACTTCATCGGATACAAGGACGACGGCGAGGACGGCAGGAAGCCGATAACCGTCACAGGACGCCTGAGGCACACGAAGGACATCATAACGCTGGACATCGCCTCGATAACCGATGCCAGAATGCTCGACGAGACCTATACAATACCCGACAATCTCCGTCCGTTCTCCCAGCAGAGGGAACCGCAGTACGATGCGATAGACATGATTCCGCTGAAGCTGTGGATAAGGGAGAAGAGCGCGCTCAACTCCTTCTCCGCGATAATCCACGACAAGCCGGTGCTTGAGAAAGCTCCCGGCGGCGGCTGGATATGCACCATGAAGGCGGAGAACTCGATAGAACTTCTTCTCCGCATTGTCCAGAGCGGCACATCGATCAGAGTCCTGGAGCCTGAGAGCTTCAGAAAGAGGCTCGTATCTCTTCTCGAAAGCATCCTGAGGATGTACGGGTGATGCCATGTACACCATACTGCTCGTCGAAGACGAAGATGAGGCAAGGAGATCGATAAGGGAACTGACACCGTGGGAGGAGTACGGTTTCAGGGTGATCGCGGAGGCCTCAAACGGAAGGGAGGCTTTGGAAATCGTCTCCGACATCCTTCCCGATGTCATCATCACGGACATCCGCATGCCGTACATGGACGGAATAGAGTTCATCGAGCGCGTAAGGGAGGAATACTCATCATCGGTAGACGTCATCATCCTCTCCGGCTATGACGAGTTCACATTCGCGCAGACCGCGATGCGGCTCAATGTCTCAGAATATGTGCTGAAACCTGTCAGCGTCGATATCATGAAAGATGTCCTGAAAAGGACGAGGACAAGGCTCGATGCCGATGTGGCCCGCGTCTCCGACATGGAGAAGCTGCAGAGTTTCTACAGGGATGCGTTCAGCATCTACAGGGAGAAATTCCTCATCTCGCTTATAACCCCGACGCGGCGGCGCGGAGAGGAGACGCTCGAGGAAAAGGCGAAGGAATACGGAATCCCTCTCTCGGGAAAACTCTTCGCGGCTGCTGTGATAGACCTTCCCTCCGAAACACTCTCTTCCGTCGCCATGGAGGAGATACTCGGAGAAGCCGCGGGAGAGAGGGATGACATCATCTCCTTCCAGTATGAGAACCAGGAGGTGCTTATCTTCATCTCCGGAATGGAGAGGGAGTTCCAGGCACTCTTCAGCAAGCAGATCTTCCGCACCCTCAACCTCCTGCAGTCAAGGATCGTCCACTACTTCTCGCGTCCGCTCTGCATCGGCGTCGGCGAGATCGTCACGCAGATGAGAAGCCTGCCGGAATCATACAGGGGAGCAGTTGAGGCCCTGAACTATACGGCACTCTATCCTGAACAGCACATCATAAGCATCAATGACGTGGAGAACGCAGAAAATGAGAGCGAGGAGGAAACCGCGGACAAGAGAACCGAGCTCGTGATGGCTATAAAGTTCGGGAACGCGGAAGACACAGAGAATGCGGTGCACACCCTCCTCCACGGCCTCACAGACACCGCAAACATACAGAATACAGTGCTGAACATTATCTCCGTTCTCTCGGAAATATGCACATCATACGGACGGAACGTCGCTACGCTCCTGGACGGAGAGGATCTCTTCATCTCCCTCTCCCACGCCAATACCCTGTCGCGGGCGGAGAAGCTGCTGACTGAGCTTGCTGTGAGGACAAACGAGGCCGCATGCGGCGAGAGGGAGATCTCGCACATCAGGTTCATAGAGAACGCGAAGAGGATAATAAAGGAGAAATACAGCGATCCCTCTTTCGGCCTTGACCAGCTTGCGGAAGAGATCTCCGTCTCTCCTGCATATTTCTCGACGACATTCAAGAAGGAAACCGGGATGTCGTTCGTGCAGTACCTTACGAATGTCAGGCTCGAGAAAGCGAAGGAGATGCTCAGAAACAGCGATTACAAAACATACGAGATAGCAGAAAAGACGGGCTTCTCCGAACCAAACTACTTCTCATTCACATTCAAGAAGAACGTGGGACTCTCCCCTTCCCAGTACAGGAGCAGGGCCCGGGAATGAAAGGAAGAAGGACGCTCTCGATAAGAACCCTGATGTCAGGCTCGATGCTCCTGATAATCTCGGTGTTTCTAATCGTCATAGTCATTGTTACCAACATCTTCTTCACGCGCGCCACGATCAAGAACATGGAGGAGTCAACTGCCGAGATAATCACGCAGGTGAACAACAACCTCGGCTATTACATCTCCGATATAATCGGAATCTCGGACTATGCGAGGAATCTCTCAAGGACCACATCGGGGCTCGGGCCGGAGGAGATAGCCGTGCGGCTTGATGCGCTTGCAAACTCCAGGGACGATCTGATACGCATCGCGGTCTTTGAGCCGGACGGCAGCGTTATCGTCTCCACCGATCCGCGGATAGATATGCCGAAGAGCGAGATCGCAGCACAGCAGTGGTTCCAGAGAGCGGCAGGGGGAGAGGGCGACAGCTTCTTCACTGGCCCCCATCTGCAGGAGATCTCTTCATACTCCTCCTCCGATCCTGTTATCTCCTACTCCACCGTAATAAACTACGGCGATCTCATGCGCTCCACATCCCCTGCAGTCCTTCTTATCGACCTGAACTTCAATGCGGTGGAGGAACTCCTTTCAGGGCCGCATCTCTCAAGCAGCGGATACATATACATAATCTCTAATGACGGCGATCTGGTTTACCACCCGTTCAGGGGAGAGATAGAGAAAGGAAGGATGGAAGAGGACTTCCAGAGCGTCGAGGATCATGTATATGGAACATTCATCTCCAGCTTCGCAGGACGTGAGCGGCTCACGATCATCCAGACAGTCGGGCAGACGAGATGGAGAATCGTGGGAGTCGCATTCACCGATGAGCTTCTTAGTTCACTAAGCACGTTCAGATACACCCTCGCTGCAATGATGGCGGTCGCACTTCTCTGCGCGGTCGGACTTTCCAGGATGATCTCTGCGCATATCACAAAGCCTCTCAGAAAGCTGGAGCTCAGCATGAGGAAAGTGCAGGACGGCGACTTCTCCGCCCCTGCCATCAGCGGCAGATCGAAGGAGGTCGTCTCCCTCTCAGCCTCATACGGCATCATGGTGAAGAGGATCGAGGAGCTGATGGAGGAGGTGCGCAGGACAGAGGCCGTGAAGCGGCAGAGGGAGCTTGATGCGCTGCAGGCGAAGATAAACCCCCACTTCCTCTACAATACGCTCGACAGCGTGGTATGGATGGCAGAGACAGGCAACAAGCAGGGCATAGTGAAGATGGTCACAGCTCTTGCGAGCCTTTTCAGGATCTCAATAGCGAAGGGCCATGATGTGATAACCCTCAAGGAGGAGTTCTCCCATGTCAGAAGCTATCTTGAGATACAGTCGATGCGCTACAGAAACAAGTTCAGCTTCTCGATAGAGCTTCCGGAAGAGCTTGAGGACGCGCCGACGATAAAGCTCATCGTGCAGCCGATAGTGGAGAACTCGATCTACCATGGAATAAAATACCTTCAGGAAGAAGGAGTTATAAAGATAAGCGCCTCCGACGACGGAAAAGGAGGAATCCGCATATCGGTATCAGACAACGGCGTGGGAATGACTGAGGATGTGCGCTCCACCCTTCTTGAACCCGGCGGGCGCAGCCATCTCTCCGACGGCAACGGCATAGGGCTTGAAAACATCAACGAGAGAATAAAGCTCTCATACGGCGATAGCTACGGCATAGAGATAGAGTCGGAGCCGGATGAGGGAACGACAGTGAACATAACAATACCCCATCTTCCGCCGATAAAGTCCGTGGTGATAAAAAACTGAATCTGAAGTTGGCAGGAAATGCAGGTCAGAGCGCATATATGGATGTAGAAGCACTGCATTCTACAGTGGAAGGGAACGGGAAACCGAATACACACCTTCCATGCTTTCAGGAGGAAGCGGAGGCAGGTATTTTTCAATAATTCTTCCTTGCCGGTGTACCCTTCACACCGGCGCTTTTTCAGATGAGATCGCTTTTAAGCATCGTCGTATAGGGAATCCAGACATAGCGTGAATCTGTGAGTTCATAGCCGATGGATTCGGAGGTGGGAACGCGCCCTTCCGCAAGTTCCCGGGCTATGTTGTATGCAGCTCTTCCCTGGTTCTCAGCATCGTTGAACACCGTACCGAGAAGAGTACCGTCGCGGAGGGCCCTCCGTCCGGCGGGAGTGGCATCGATTCCTATGACGGGCATGTATTTCCCGTTCATGAAATACCCGGCATCCTTGAGCGCCTCTATAGCCCCGAGCGCCATGTCGTCGTTGTTGGCGAATACCGCCTCTATCGTCTCTCCGGAGTATGAGAGGAAACCGTTCATCACATCGCGTCCGAGATCACGGTTCCACATCGCGGTATCCTCATGGAGCTTTTCCAGCAGGATTCCCCTCTCTGTGAGCGCCTCGGTGAAATATTCGGTCCTCAGTTCCGTGTCCTGATGCCCTGTCTCCCCCTTTATTATGACGAACTGCAGGGCGCCGTCTCCGTTCTTGTCGGCCTCCGGATGGGAAAGCCAGTAATCTGCAAGTATCTCACCCGCCATCCGGCCGGAATCCTCCGCTCTGGCCCCGACGTAATATACCTTGTCCCACTTCGCCATATCATCCTTCACGGGTTCCCTGTTGAAGAATACGAGAGGAACATCATTCTTCATGCACTTCTCTATTATCACGCCGGAGGCCGTGCGGTCGACGGAGTTCACGATTATCGCTGCGGCCCCTGATTCTATGAAATCCTCTATCTGCTCATTCTGCTTCTGCTGCTTGTTGTCTGCGCTGAGTATGCGTACAGGAACGGAATCTCCGCCTGCTCTGGCGATCTCATTCCTCACTTCGGAGATGAAGGAATCATCCGAGCGGTAGACGGTGACTCCTATCTCCGGAGAGGAATCATCCGAAGCGCAGGAGAAAAACATGAGTACGGAGAGAATCAGAAGGAGCGTCTTTTTCATTTCAAAGCAGAAGCCGGGCAAAACCCGGCTCTAATGATATCACTTCTTCTTCAGATACTTGATGCTGTCAAGCGAGACCGCAGCGAGGATGATGAAGCCCTTGAACACGAACTGGAGGTTAGTGTCAATTCCGAGGAACGTCAGGCAGTAAGTGAGCGATGTGAAGATTATGACTCCCAGAGCCGCTCCTCCTATCTTGCCGATTCCTCCGTTGAACGATATTCCTCCGACGACGCATGCCGCGATGGCATCCATCTCATAGCCCTGCCCTGTTCCCGCGCTGGCATTCGCCCTGAACGCCTCGAGGAACGAGCCGCAGCCGTAGAACACACCGGCCATGATGAACACGCCGAGCGTGACCCAGAACACCGATATGCCGGAGACTGCCGCGGCCTCTGCGTTTCCTCCGACTGCGTACATGTTCTTTCCGAAGGTCGTCTTGTTCCAGATGATCCAGGCAACTATGATCGCGATGACTGCCGGGATGATCAGCTTGGGGAATGTGATGAGCTGGCCGTTTAGCACTCCCAGCGTCCACCTTCCGCCGATGAGGCTTCTTATGCCGCTGTCAATCGATCCGACAGGCGTTCCGCTCGTTCCGTAGAAGAGCATTCCGTAGATGATGAGCTGGTTCGCCATCGTCGAGATGAAGGGATGCATCTTGAAGCGTGCGGTGAAGAATCCCGCGACAGCGCTGAAGAATACGCAGAGGAACACCGCCATGAGAAGAGCGATTATTACTCTGGCGCCCATCGGAATTGCAGAGAAATCCCAGGTAGGCATTCCGAAGAGGGAGACGATGTTCATTCCGGGGTGGAGAATGAGGCCCGTGGTCACGGAGCCGAGAGCGACCATTCGGCCTATCGAGAGATCGGTTCCGGCAAGGAGTATCAGTCCGGCGACGCCGAGGGCGTAGAACATCCTGGTCGATGCCTGCTCGAGTATCGTGAAGATATTCGGAAGCGAGAGGAGATTTCCCGATCCTCTCAGCGGAGCGGCGATGATGCAGACTATGAAGAATATGATGATGGCTATATAAAGGCCGTTGGCGAGGAAGAATGAGGAGGGCGTGAAATTCCTGATGAAGTTCTTCCACTTCATCTGCATGTCCTCTCCGAACGCCGCCTTTCCGTTCCTCAGCTCCCTGTTCTTCTGGATGTGATCGACAAAGGCCTGATGCTTTGCGGCTTTCGCCCTGTCGACCTGATCCCTGAACCTGCTCTTGGAATCAAAGAGGGCGCTCTTCTGCTCATAGCGGCATATCTCAAGCTCGCTCCTGAGCATCTGGGGATCTCCGCCGGAGAGTTTTTCCCTTATTTCCTTCTCCCTCTCCTCTCCTGCTCTCTTTATTTCGGCGATCTCCTTCTCATAGAAGGCCTTCGCACCCTCGATGCGTTTGTTCTGCTTCTCATTGACGGCCTTCTCGATCTCCTTTGAGACGGAATTGACGTATCTGACAGCTTCCTTTGAGAGAGAAGCTATCTCCGCCCTGTTTCTCGCCTCGACCTCTCTCGCTTTCGCGATCTCGGCATTGAGGGCCTTGATTCTCTCCGCCTTCTCCGCCTCGTCGATGAGCTTGTTCTTCTTCAATGAGGCGATCTCTATCCTGCAGTCATTTATCCTGTTTATCCCGTCAGCCCTGAGATCATGCAGACGGCTGCTGTATTCCTTTACCCTGCTGTCATCCTCAAGGGTGATGATTTCCTTCATGTTCTCTGCCATTTCCCGCTCCTTACAGATACTTCGCAGAAAGCCTGAGCAGCTCTTCCTGGTTGGTTTCCCTGGTGTTCACTATTCCGGCGAGCCTGTGATTGCTCATCACGGCTATGCGGTTCGTTATTCCGAGAATCTCCGGCATCTCGGATGAGACGACTATTATTGTCTTCCCCTCCTTCGCCATCCTTATTATCAGCTGATAGATCTCATACTTGGCGCCGACATCGATTCCGCGCGTGGGCTCATCCATCAGGAACACGTCAGGAGCCCTCTCCATCCACTTCCCGATGATGACCTTCTGCTGGTTGCCGCCGGAAAGAGCCGTTATCAGCTCATCTGGAGAGACGCACTTGGTGTTCATCACCGCGATCTCCCTGTTGGTGGCCTCATACATCTTCTTGCTGTCGAGAAGATGGAAACTCTTGTATGCCTCGAGATTCGTTATCGTCGTGTTGAACTTGATGCTGTCCTTACCGAACATGCCGTTGAGCTTCCTCTCCTCTGTGACAAGGGCGAAGGAGTGATCCATCGCATCCTTGGACGACCGGAACCAGAGTTTCTTGCCGTTGACGGAGATCCCGCCGCTGGCAATGGTCCTTATTCCGAACATCGACTCAAGAAGCTCGCTCCTGCCGGCTCCCACAAGCCCGTAAAGTCCGAATATCTCGCCGCGTCGCACCGAGAATGAGATGTCATGAAGAACGGGAGGATACTTGGTTTTCAGATCCCTGACGACGAGATAGTCCTCACCGGGAGTGTTGTCCACATCCGGGAAGCGCTTGTCGAGGGAGCGGCCGACCATCGCCGCGATGAGCTCGTTCATATTCGTGTCGGCAACATGCTTCTTGAATATCATCTTGCCGTCCCTGAGCACCGCGACATCATCGCAGATCTCAAAGATCTCATCCATCTTGTGAGAGATGTAGACAAACGATACGCCCTGCTTCCTCAAATCATTGACGATGGAGAAGAGCTTCTTCACTTCTCTCTCTGTAAGTGAGCTGGTGGGTTCGTCAAGAACGATCAGCTTGGCGTCATAGCTCACAGCCTTCGCTATCTCAACCATCTGCCTCTGCGATACGGACATCGTCCTCATCACAGTCTTAGGGTTGACGTTCATCTTGAGCTTCGCGAAGAGGTTGTTGCTTTCGCGAAGCATTCTGGCCTCGTCGACGATGCCGCCTTTCTTCGGGTAGCGCCCGAGGAAAAGATTATCCACGACGGTGCGGTCCAGACACTGCTGCAGTTCCTGATGCACCATTGCGACGCCGTTCTCGAGAGCATCCTTTGGATTCTTGAAATCCACGGGATGCCCGAAGAGGGAAATCTGTCCCTCATCCTTTGAGTAGATGCCGAAGAGACACTTCATCATGGTGGACTTTCCCGCGCCGTTCTCACCCATCAGACCGCATACAGTACCTTCTTCGACTGTGAGGCTGATTCCGTCAAGAACCCTGTTTTTCGCGAAGGATTTGGAGAGATTCTTTATCTCAAGCACAGTTTTCCCGCTCATAAAAACCTTCCAGAGTGCATATCATGCCGATGATGGCGGACGCATCGCATCCGCCATCCTGATCTTCTGAGAGTGGATCAGTACTGGAGCCTGTCCAGATAATCCCTTCCAGAGTTCGTTCTGACCATGTTTATGGCATACGCGTCAAAGCTGTTGAGGTTTGTGAACCTGTCAAGGCAGGACGACTCGTTCTGTCCGTCTCCCTGCACGATCGTGAGATCGATGTTGAGAAGAGGAGCATAGTAGTTGAGAGCAGGTATGTAGGACGATGAGAGGAAGTTGTCTCCGGAGTTGTAGATCGTGAGGAGAACTCTCTTTGTCTCGGCATCCGTCTGCTTGATTCCCTGATCTCTCGATCCTTCCGCATACTGCTGCCAGTTGGAGGAGTTTACGCCGGTGTTCTGAGCGAGCAGAGCCTTTGTTTCGGGAAGATACTCGACATCCGCGGAGATCTTGTTTCCGTACTGATCAGGTTCGGATATGCCGGCTGTGACGACGGCATCGCCTGTCAGTCCGTCAAGAAGGTTCCTGATGACCTGGAGAGTAGCCGTGGCCTGTGCATCTACGTTCTGCGACACAGTTCCGGTAAGGATTCCGGCTCCGATGGCCTCGATGGCATCAGCATTGGCGTCATAACCGAAGATAGGAACTCCGGCAGGATAGTTTGAAGCCTGGAGACAGCCCATCGCCATACCGTCGTTGTTGGAGATGACCATATCGATCTGGTCACCGAGCCTTGTCGCCCAGCCGCCCATTGCATCAGTTGCAGCATTGGCGTTCCATGTCGTTCCGTCAGTTCCTGTCATTGCGCGGGAATCGAGCTCTACAACCTTCATCTCCGTGCCGCCGACAACTGCCGAGCCTTCCTTTGTGTTCTCGACACCAGGATCGGTGGAGCCTGTCCATGTTCCGAGAGCTTCCCTGACGCCCTGCGTTCTCGCCTTGGAATCATTGTGTCCGACATCGCCAATGCAGAGGACGTAGCCGATGATTCCGTCGCCGTTGCGGTCGATAACCGCGGGATCGGCAGTTGCGAGATAATCAACGACAAGCTGTCCCTGAACAGCGCCGCCGCCTGCCGCATCGAATCCGACATAGTATGTCTTGTCGTTCCAGTTCATGACTTCCATGTCAATGACGCCTGAAACAGGATCGGAAGGCTGCCTGTTGAAGAATATGACCGGCTTCTGTGCGTTGGTAACGACGGAAGCGGCTGCCTCTGCTCCGCCCTGCGCGAAGAGAGATGTGCAGACTAATGCCACCAGAAGAGTGGCGACCATCACCTTTTTCATTTGAACCTCCTGTAGCGGATTACCGCTTTCTGGATTTACCTCTACAGAAAGTCTCAGACAGGTTTCCGGAGCCGTACATATAGGATTTTTGCGAAAAAGTTGGAATTTTTTCGGAAAATGAGAGAATAATCGGGGCTCAGGACCTCCGTCTCCCCTCATGGGAGGAGAATGTCATCGTCCCCAGTCTCGTCACTGCGGAGCCCTCGATCGAATCTCCGTCAATGTGTGCCCGTGCATCATAGTCCAGCGTCCCGATCGGCGTATCGATGCTTCCCCTGAAAGAGACAGCAGCCCCGTCCTCCGCGCCGGAGAAGTCGGAGGAGAAAACCATGAACGAAAGGGAGCCTGACACCTCTCCTCTCTCCCGTCTCATCCTTATCTCGCCGCGGTACTTCCCGAAGGGAGTCTTGACATAGACATCAAAAACTTCCATCAGCCTCTCCTGTGACGGTGAACCTTCCTCCTGCCGCCGTCAGTCCTTCTCCGGACAGGACGCTCCCTGCCAGCTTTCCGCTGACGGAGAACTCTATCTTTCCGGCATATGAGTCGTGAGTGCCGGACACGGAGAAGGAGCCGCTGTCATCAAGCGTTCCCTCCATGCATCCCTCATATCCGATGAAGGAATAGCTCCCCTCCATCCTGCCGTCCAGATATGCGGTGAAATGCAGATCGGCAGGGAACTTTCCGTAGGCCGTATCGACCTCAGCCATTATTCTCATGCAATGATTATACCCCAGAGATCACAGGACAGATAGACCGGCCAGGTCATGATTCATATAAAACGGAGTACCGCATCAGAGGTCGGACCACCCTTGAAAAAAGATTTGCCGTGTGCTCTACTGAACTCGGAGAAAAACCGCACTTTTACCAAAGGGGGGCTGGGAGAACCCGGCTGAGATACAGACTGATACTGCCTGTGACCCTCTGAACCTGTTGGGTAATGCCATCGTAGGAAGATTACGCGCGTTCCGCGCCAAGGTCGCTCAGCGAAGGCTGTGCGGCTTTTTTCATAATCCTTTTCCGCTTGGAGGAGTATATGGAAAAGAAAGCGTGGGAGCTGAAGGACGTCATAATGATGGCGATTCTCGGCGTTGTGTTCGCGGCGGTGTACATGGCCGTTTTCCAGGGAGGTCTCGCGATCTCGACCGCCCTGACGCCGTTCGGACTGGCTAATTTCGGTTTCGAGATCATCTACGGAGTATGGTTCATGGCGGCGACGCTTGCGGCCTACATCATCCGCAAGCCCGGAATCGCCCTGATAACCGAAATGCTCGCCTCTGCCGTGGAGCTTCTGATGGGCAACTCCGGCGGCCTGACGGTCGTACTCACAGGATTCATCCAGGGACTTGGCGCGGAGATTGTATTCGCAGCATTCAGGTACAGAAAGTGGAATATGCTCTCAATGAGCCTTGCGGGCATTCTCTCCGCAGCATTCATCTTCTGCTATGAACTCTACTACCTCAACTATATAACGCTCGCCCCCGGGCTTCTTGCCGGACAGCTCATCGTACGCTTCATAAGCGCGACTGTGTTCTCAGGAATCATCTGCAAGCTCGCGGGAGACGGACTTGCCAGGACGGGTGTCGTCAGGAACTACGCCATAGGAGCCGGAACGAATGCCGGCAGAATATACGACGAGGAGGAATGAGAATGGAAAAGCTGAAAGTTGTGCTTGACTGGTTCCCGAACACGAACCACACAGGATATCTTATCGCCCAGAAGAGAGGCTGGTTCAAGGACGAGGGCCTCGATGTGGAGATACAGGGCAAAGTGCACGGCTCAATGCATCCCGAGGATACGGACTTCATCTGCGGCCCTGAGATCTCTATGCTGGACTGCATGGAGCGCGGCGAGGAGATGACATGCGTCGCCGTCATGACGCAGAAATGCGATTCAGGCATCGTTTCGCTGAAGGAAGCCGGAATAGAGAGGCCGAGGGACCTTGAGGGAAAGCGCCTCACCCACTGGTCGCCGGCATGGTTCCACAAGGCCATCGGAAGGATCGTCGAAGTCGACGGCGGCGACTACTCAAAGGTAAAGCTCCTGAACATGGATGTCGGCGATATCGTGGCGACTCTCGGCAAGATAGCGGATGCCACATGGGTATATGAGAACTGGGAGAACCAGGTGCTTCTCGAGGCAGGCAAGGAGATCAACTACTTCAACCTCGGCGACATCGATCCCATCTTCGACTTCTGCGCTCCCGCGATGGCCGCCACGAAGGCCGCTCTTGAAAACAAGCCCGAGGCTGTGAGGAAGTTCCTCCGCGTGCTTGACCGCGCATACCGCGAGGTCGCTGCCGACCCTGACGGAACGGTCCTTGAGGTCAAGGATATGATGCCCGAAGGCTCGAGCGACTCCCTGCTGATAAGAAGCCAGAGGCATCTCGCTCCCATCCTTCTCGATGAGAAGGGACGCTGGGGCCGCATAAAGCCGGAGAGATGGGACAGGATGGCGGACTACATGCTCAGCGCCGGAGTGATCTCAAAGCGCAGGGACAATGAGTACACCAACGGATATTTCGACTGATGGGAATAATCTTTGACGGTCTTGAGTTCTCCTATTCCGGGGAACTCGGGCCGGTACTGTCCGGCCTGGACGGAGAGTTCAGAAAGGATGAGATCACAGTACTGACAGGCACATCCGGCTGCGGGAAGTCGACGCTGCTCTATCTGGCTGCGGGCCTTTATCCGGGAAGCACGGGAGCAGTGATGAAGGGCCGTGTGACGGTTGACGGGAATGAACCCGGACATCTTCCGCCGCAGAAACGCTGTATTCTCGCGGGGATGATGTTCCAGAACCCCGACCTGCAGTTCTGCATGGATACGGTGCGCAATGAGCTTATCTTCTGCCTCGAGAACATACAGACGGAACCCGGAGAGATCGATAAGAAGATCAGAGAAGCCCTTGACTTCTGCGGCATAGCGGAACTTGAGAACAGGACTCTGATCACTCTTTCCGGCGGCGAGAAGCAGAAGGTGGCCCTCGCCTGCCTTGCCGCGATAAACCCCGGATGGCTTCTCCTTGACGAGCCCTTCGCCAATATCGACGAGGAATCGGCCCGCTCCATAGCAGAGAGGCTCGGGAAAATGCACAGCGAACGCGGAACGGGAATCCTTGCCGTCGACCACAGGCTTGACAGCTGGCTGGGAATAGCTGACACCATAAGGGTCATGGAAGATGGGAAACTTCTTCCGGAAAGCCTTGATGCCCGCTCCCTCGATCCGGAGAAGCTGGAGAGTCTCGGCATAATAGTCCCGGGAGGCTCCTACTCCCCAGACATTCCTCCGGCAAAGCCCGGAGATACAGTCCTTGAGCTGAGCGGCATTGAGATCATGCAGGGGGGACGCACACTCCTCCGCGACGTTAACGCCTCATTCAGGCGCGGTGTGATATATGCCGTTCTTGGCCAGAGCGGAACGGGAAAGAGCACTCTCTTCTCCGCGCTCTCGGGCGTTCTCCCATACGGAGGAGAGGCAAAACTTGAAGGCCGTGATATCAAACATCTCAGGCGCTCCGATATAGGAAAGATGGGGTTCATCACCCAGAATCCGCAGGATCAGTTTGTAGGAGGCACAGTCCGTCAGGAAATCCTGACAAGCCTCCGCAAGGCACCGGATGCGGCAGAGCGGAGCGAGGAGATTCTGCGCAGGATAAAGCTCTGGCGCTACCGCGACATATCACCGTACATGCTGAGCCAGGGACAGCAGAGGCGTCTCGGAACAGCGGCTCTGATCGCATATGACTGCCATTGCCTTGTATGCGACGAACCTACATACGCGCAGGACAGGAGAAATACGATCGCCATAATGGATGCACTCTGCCGTCAGGCTAGGGAGAAGAACATCGCCCTGATATTCTCCACCCACGACAGACAGCTGGCGAAGGATTACGCCGACGAGATACTGGAAATAAAGGAGGGAACGCTCCATGCGGTCACTGAACCCGGCTTGTAAGTTCATAGCCCTGATCATCGTCACGATCGTTCTGGCAGGGAGAAGAGATCCTGTATGGAACACCGCGGCTTTTGTTCTGAGCATGGTTCTTATCCTCGCCTCAGGCGTGAGACCGAAAACTGTGCTGCTTCTTCTCCTGCCCGTCGCGCTGGCGGCTCTGGGAATGTTCTTCACAGGATACAGATTCACTGCCGAGAGCGCTATGCCCGTCCGCTCCGATGCATTCCTCTCCGGAGACAGTCATCTTCTCAACGGCGTAACGCAGGCAAGCCGTGTGCTCGCATATGCCGGACTGGGATATCTTTTCGCTCTGACCACGGACAGGATTCATATGGTGCGGTCATTCCATAGGCAGTTCCACCTGCCGCAGGTGTTCGCATACGGACTTCTCGCCGCATGGGGAGTATTCCCGCATATGGCAATGGAGTACAGAAAGACAAAGGCGGCGTTCCGCGCACGCGGCATACATGTGTTCCCTCTCTCTCCGTCACTGCTCGCACCGCTTCTTGTTAAATCGGTCAGATGGTCGGACGAGCTCTCCGTGGCTATGGAGTCAAAGGGATTCTCCGCAGCTGCGAAAAGAAGCGACTACGCTCCTGTGAAGGTTCATCTGAGGGACTGGCTCTTCCTCATCGCCTGCTGCGTCATCCTTCCTCTGGCATCCATTCTTACTGGAAACTGAGGCCGGAATCATAGTGAGAACGGGGGACTCACGCAGCATTTATCATTGAATCGACAGTATCAGAATCATAGAACTCAGCACTCTCTATCTGTGCTTCGGAATCTGAGTCCAGAACGCTGAGGAAGTCGAAACCCGTTTTCGCCTCTATATAGTTCACAGAGCAGATAAATTCTTCCCAATAATCATCGGCAGCGGCACTGCTGTTCGGCATGAATACGGCAACGACATCACACTCAAGATCATTTATCCTTCCGATGTCGTCTCCATCACTCTCGGCATAATCCTGATCATCATTGAGTATTACCGCTATCTTCCAGACGGCTTCCGGTACGTTTATATGCTTCTCCGTACCGTTTATATCGGCGGAAATGAACTCCTTCCTTGCATTCTCCTCATCATATCCGCCCGTTCCATATGGTCCTGCTAAAATATAAACTTCCCTTCCGTTATCAGCCAAATTCTGAAGATGTTTCTCAAAAGCCTGCCATGCCCCGTCATTGCATTCCTGATTCTGCGGAATTATGTTGCTCATATAGAAGGTCTGGTCCCTCAGCTCAGTATTGCCGTTTCTGTCGGCATTCGGACACATATGCCCTCTTGAGAAACCGGAATGTTCATAATCGTTCGAGTACACCCTGTATTCCGGAGGAATTTCCGAATCTCCGACAAAGCCTTCCTTTCTGCCTGTTCCCCTTTCCTCCTGATCAAGATGCCACGAGACCCAGAGGGGAATCAGATCATCATAGCTGTAGAGAAGCGTGTATGCAGCACGATTTATAAGCTGAGTGTTCTCGGAATCAACGCTTGATGGATAACCAAGATAGGCGTTGCCGTCCTCGCTGTCAGGAGAGGGAGCAGGTTCTCCAGGCTCCTCTGCTGCAGGATTATCTTCAATAAGAGTGTCCAGCAGGAAATCACATCCGGAAAGAAGAAAGAGCATGATGATAATGAGCAGAACGGACGTTTTTCGCATGAATATATTATCATTCTGCCGCTGCGGAACTTCAATATCCCACGTTTTTATATAGAAATGATAGATATTGTTCATAAAGAAAGGCTGCCCGCAGGCAGCCTTTCCATCATTCAGGATAATCCTGTCAGATTGTCTCGCCGAGAACCTCTCCGCACCTCTGATAGAATGCAAGTCTTTCCTTTGCATCCTCAGCGGCAGCGTTGAAGAGCTCGTCAGCGTGCTCGGGGTTCGTCTTGTAGAGAGAGGCGTACCTTGTCTCACCCTTGATGAACTCCAGATAGTCTCCTGTGGCGGGCTTGGTCTCCCAGATGAATCTCTTGCCGGCCTCAAGCCTCGGGTCGAAGCGGTAGATCGGCCAGTATCCAGCCTCAACAGCCTTCTTTGCCTCAACCTGAGAATACCTCATGTTGATACCGTGGTTGATACACGGAGCATAGCAGAATACGATCGAAGGACCGTTGTAGGAAACAGCTTCCTGCAGAGCCTTCTGGGCCTGGAGCCTGTTGTATCCGAGAGCTATGGAAGCAACATATGCGTGGCCGTAGCTCATCATCATGAAGCCCATGTTCTTCTTGCCGACCTTCTTTCCGGCGTTGGCGAACTTGGCGACAGCAGCCATCGGAGTCGACTTGGAAGCCTGTCCGCCTGTGTTGGAGTAGACCTCTGTATCGAGAACGAGGATCGTCACGTTCCTGCCTGTGGCGACAACGTGGTCAACACCGCCGTATCCGATATCATACGCCCAGCCGTCACCGCCGATGATGATGACCTGCTTGTCGGAGAAGTAATCCTGCAGCTCCCTGATCTTGTCAAGAAGAGCCTGTGCAGCAGGATCGGAAGCCTTCTCCTGAGCAAGGACAGCCTGGACTTCCTTCTGAGCTGTGATTGATGCCTCTGTGATGTCGTCCCAGAGTGAGTAGCACTTCTCTATCGCAGCCTTGAGTCCGTCAGAGCATCCCGCAGCGAGAAGCGCGTCGCACTTGGACCTGAGAAGAGTCCTGTTGGAATCAACAGCGAGGCGCATACCGAGACCGTACTCAGCATTGTCCTCGAAGAGCGAGTTGCCCCATGCCGGTCCGCGTCCGTCCGCTCTCTTCGTGTAGGGGATCGTCGGGAACGTTCCGGAATAGATCGAGGAGCAGCCTGTCGCGTTCGCGATGATAGCTCTCTCTCCGCAGATCTGGCTGAGCATCTTCACATACGGTGTCTCACCGCATCCCGCACATGCTCCGGAGAACTCGAAGAGCGGCTGCTTGAACTGCAGACCCTTTACGGTGTTCATGTTGAGTCCGTCGAGGTTGTCATAGGTGAGATCCTCGAAGAACGCGCAGTTCTCGATCTCTCCGTTTGCCCTCTCCTCTGCGATCGGCTTGAGCTCGAGAGCCTTCTCCTTTGCAGGACATGCCTCTACGCAGACGCCGCATCCCTGGCAGTCCTCTGTGTAGACCTGAATCTTGAACATAAGACCGCGGTCATTCTTTGTGTTGGACTTGATCGCCTGGAATGTAGAAGGAGCCTTCGCCATATCCTCAGGAGTGATCTGCTTTGCTCTGATAGCAGCATGGGGGCAGGACTGGACGCACTGGTTGCACTGGATACACTTCGAGCTGTCCCAGTGAGGAACATAAGCGGCAACGCCTCTCTTCTCGAGCTTTGTCGTTCCGGTGGGCAACTTGCCGTCGAAAGACATCTCGGAGACGGAAATGTCATTGCCCTCGAGGTGCATGATGCGCTCGATGACGTTCTTTGTGAAATCATCGGCATCATCGGGGATAAGCCTCTTCGGCTCATAGCTCTTCGTGATCTGGGCAGGAACCTTGACTTCCACGAGAGCAGCGGAAGCTCCGTCAACTGCAGCCCAGTTCTTGTTGACGACATCCTCGCCCTTCTTGAGGAAGGTTTTCTTGATGTACTTCTTGATGAGGTCGATAGCCTCTGTCTCAGGCAGCACGCTGGCGATCTTGAAGAACGCAGCCTGCATGACTGTGTTGATCCTGGAGCCGAGACCTACGCTTCTTGCGATATCGAGAGCATCGATATTGTAGAAGTGGATGTGCTTGCTGATGATCTGCTCCTGCATCTCCCTCGTCAGGTGCTCGAATACCTCATCGGAAGGAATCTGGCTGTTGAGGAGGAATACGCCTCCGTCCTTGAGAGCGGAGAGCATGTCATAGCGGCCGATGTAAGCCGGGTTGTGGCATGCGACGAAGTCCGCATGGTCGATGAGCCAGGGCATGTCGAGCTTGCCCTTTCCGAATCTGAGATGCGAGATCGTGATGCCGCCGGACTTCTTCGAGTCATATGCGAAGTATGCCTGAGCGTTCATGTCGGTGTTGTCGCCGATGATCTTGATGGAGTTCTTGTTGGCGCCGACAGTACCATCGGAGCCGAGACCCCAGAACATGCAGGAGACAACGCCTTCGGGAGTGACGTCGATCTTGTCGCAGACAGGAATCGAGAGGCCAGTCACGTCATCGTTGATGCCGACCGTGAAGCCGTGCCATGCATCGTCGCGTGCGAGGAAGTCGAACACAGACTTTGCATGTGTAGGAGTGAAGTCCTTGGAGGAGAGTCCATAGCGTCCTCCGATGATCCTCATTCCAGTCCTTCCCTGCTGTGCGAGAGCTGTAACGACATCTTCATAGAGAGGCTCGCCAAGAGCGCCGGGCTCCTTTGTCCTGTCCATGACAGCGATTCTCTTCACGGATGCGGGGATGCACTTCACGAGATCAGCAGCGGAGAACGGCCTGTAGAGCCTTACCTTCACGAGACCGACCTTTGCTCCCCTCTTGTTGAGGTAGTCAACAACCCACTCGAATGTATCGGCTGCGCTGCCCATGACGATGACGACATCCGTCGCATCGGGAGCTCCGACATAGTCGAAGAGGTGGTACTGGCGGCCTGTGAGTCCTGCGACCTTGTCCATGTACTTCTGAACGATTTCAGGAAGCGCGTTGTAGTACGGGTTGACCGTCTCCCTTCCCTGGAAGTAAACATCCTCGTTCTGAGCTGCGACCTTGGTCATCGGGTGCTCAGGGCGCTGTGCACGCTGGCGGAAGCGCTCAATGTACTTCTCGTCTACGAGAGTGCGGATATCGTCATAGGAGATCTCCTCGACCTTCTGGATCTCATGGGATGTCCTGAATCCGTCGAAGAAAGCGAGGAAAGGAACCTGCGACTCAAGAGTTGCGAGATGTGCGACAAGCGCCATGTCCATCGTCTCCTGAATGCTGGAAGCGCAGGTCATGGCAAAGCCTGTGTTGCGGCAGGCCATGACGTCGGAATGGTCACCGAAAATGGAGAGGGACTGACATGCGAGCGATCTTGCGGAAACATGGAAAACCGTCGGGATCATCTCGCCTGCGATCTTGTACATATTCGGGATCATGAGGAGAAGACCCTGGGATGCGGTGAACGTCGTTGTCAGGGCACCTGCTGCGAGAGAGCCGTGGACAGCACCTGCCGCACCAGCCTCGGACTGCATCTCTATGATCTCTACTTTCTTTCCCCAGAGATTCTCGCGGCCAGTAGAAGACCACTGCTCAGCATACTCGCCCATAGGAGAGGACGGAGTAATCGGATAAATAGCGGCCACATCACTGAAGGCATAGGCTATATGCGCAGCAGCGGTGTTTCCATCAATGGTAACCATTTTCTTGTCTGCCATTTCTACACTCCTAAAATATTTCATGTGGCATTGCCACAGCCAAACCAAAATGAGGGTATTAGCCAATTACATAGGATATCGCAAGACGTGTGTGTTTACAATAAGAAATATATAGTGCACCTGTATTAAAAAAGAGGAAAAAAGAAGGAAGAGGAGCACCTCCGCATCTGATTCCGTCTGTCTTATACCGGAAACAGGACGGAACGGGAAAGACCGGCGGAGTGCTCCGCTATCCTCTAATGACTTTGGTTAGCTATGGCTAACACAAACTTATCATATACTCTCCCCTGCTGTCAACCGCATGGAAGAAAAAGCTGTCAGAAGTTGAAGAGGACGGCTGCAGAGAACGTTGTCTCATCAAATGACGGGCTGAGCATATCCAGCGATCCCGAGTCGAATGATCTCCTGCACGGAACAAATGCTGAGACGCCGGCACTTACGGAACCCAGATTAAGAGTAACGGCAAGGCGGTACGTCAGCTTCGAACCTCCCAGCACGCCTGATTCGCCGGAGGGGTTTCCGTTAGTGAACCACTCATCATCATCGCCCGAATATACAAGATCGATCATCGGACCGCCGCCCACCGCAATATCAATAATTCCCGCAAGCGGCAGGTTGAAGTTCAGGGTAGGCACAGTCGAAAGTATGAAGCTCCATCCGCTGCCGAACCCCAGCGATGCCGGGATATCGATAGAGAGATGGCTCAGAGGATTAATGCGGAGATCGGCACCGAAGAGGAAACTGTCCAGATCGCGCTCTGCCTCTCCGCTCTCCAGCGATGTCCTTCCATATGAAACGGACGGCCCCGCCTGAAAGAGTGGAGCCGCGCTGACAGACAGCATGAATAACGAAACAGAAACAAAGAGGAACAGCTTCCTTAACATATCCACCTCTGGAGAGAGAGAACCCTCCGGAGAAGATTCTCAGTATCCCTGTGCGCACATGGCATCCGCGACCTTTATGAACGCCGCGATGTTCGCGCCTTTAACATAATCTATATATCCGTCATCGCATCGTCCATGGCGTACGCATTCGGAGTGTATAGATTCCATTATATGCCTCAGGCGGCTGTCAACCTCTTCCTCAGACCATGAGAGATGCATAGCATTCTGGCTCATCTCAAGACCTGATACGGCGACGCCTCCAGCGTTGGCGGCCTTTCCCGGAGCGAAGAGAATACGGTTCTTCTCAAACTCCTCAACGGCCTCCGCAGTGCATCCCATGTTCGAGGTCTCCACCACATACCTTGCGCCGTTGGAGATGAGGGAAGCAGCATCCTCCTTCCCCAGCTCATTCTGGATGGCGCACGGGAATGCGATATCGACAGGAACCTCCCACGGTTTCCTTCCCTTTACGAACTCTGCGCCGAATTTCCTGGCATAAGGCTCTACGACATCATTGTTGGAAGCCCTGAGCTGGAGCATATATGCCCACTTCTCCGGAGAGTTTATGCCCTTCTCATCATAGATATATCCATCAGGGCCCGAGATCGTGACGACCTTTGCGCCGAGCTGCGAAGCCTTCATCACCGCACCCCATGCGACATTGCCGAAGCCTGATACTGCGACGCGCTTCCCCTCCATTGTCTCCCCGTTCTCACGGAGCATGTTCTCGGCAAAGTACATCGTCCCGAATCCGGTGGCTTCAGGTCTTATCCTCGAGCCGCCCCATCCGAATCCCTTGCCGGTGAGGACTCCGGTGTTCTCAGTCCTTATCCTCTTGTACTGACCGTAGAGGAAGCCTATCTCGCGTCCTCCTACTCCGATGTCTCCCGCGGGAACGTCGGTGTCTGGTCCGATATATTTATAGAGCTCGGTCATGAACGAGCGGCAGAAGCGGAGGATCTCGGCATCCGAACGTCCCTTCGGCGAGAAATCAGAGCCTCCCTTGCCTCCTCCCATGGGAAGGGTTGTCAGCGCATTCTTGAATGTCTGCTCGAAGGCGAGGAACTTCATCGTCCCTTCTGTCACGGAGGAATGGAATCTCAGCCCTCCCTTATAAGGTCCGAGGGCGTTGTTGAACTGCACGCGGTAGCCGCGGTTCACCTGAATGTTACCCTCATCATCTTCCCACTCGACTTTGAATGAGATCACCCTGTCGGGCTCGGTGATGCGCTCGAGTATCCTGTTCCTGATATAAGCAGGATTCTCATTCACCGTATCGATGACGGATGCGACGACCTCCCTGACAGCCTGTATGAACTCCGGTTCGGAGGGATTCTTTCTCTCGACAGCACCCATGAAATCATCAAGCGTAAACATCTCTGCCTCCGCTTCCAGATTAATAGAGGTTACTGCATCCGTCAACGAAAAAGATATAACGCATATTTTCTGGAAAATAATTATATATCCATCATTTTATTTTGAATTTTCTGCGGACATTCCAATAATATGCGATTATGTTCTCATGCGGGGCGCTCAATGGCGGGGACGGCGCGTTTGGGTTATACTCGGAGCATGAACAGACGCGATTCGATCATATACAAAGTCTCCATGCTGCTGCTTGCGGCGGAGCTTCTGGTGACGATATTCACGATACTCCTGAAATCCGTCTCAGACAGATACCTTCTGGTCTCCGGCATCATAATACTCGTGACGATGGCGTGCACGGTGTACGGTTTCGTGAGAAAGCAGATGGAGAGAAGAGGATAGCATGTACCTTCTCGATCCGACATGGCTGCCATTTTCAAACCTGATGCTGCGGCATGTCTACAGCGTTCTCCTCATCTGCTCAGACTACGACAGGTTCATGCTCGAGGAGGACGGCAGGGTCGAGGAGGAGCTCTACAAGGAATATACGGCGCTCGGTCTTTCTACGCCGCCAAAGATCACGCATGCATCAAACGAAACGGATGCGCTGGCGATGATAGACTCACTTCCGTTCGATCTCGTGATCTCAATGCTCGATCTTGGTTCCGACAGGGTTGAGGGGCTTGCAAAGGCGATAAAGGAGAAAAAGCCTTCGATGCCCGTGATAGCCCTCTCCCCCTCTCCCGACCACAGGAAGGCGAAGGAGCTCAGGGGAGAGAACTGCCCGTACATAGATTACCTCTTCTACTGGCAGGGCAACGCCGCGCTCTTTCTGGCGATGGTCAAGCTCATCGAGGACAGGATGAACGCGGATCATGACACAAACGAGGCGGATGTACAGGTCATAGTGCTCGTCGAGGATTCTGTGAGGTTCATCTCATCATACCTGCCTGAGATGTATCTCTGCCTTATAAAGCAGAACAGACTCTCAATTCTTGAGGCGCTGAATGACTGGGGAAAGACGCTGAGGATGAGGGGACGTCCGAAAATCCTCCTTGCCACCGACTTCAGCGAGGCATGGGAGATATATGAGCGCTACAGGGACAACATACTCGGCGTTATAACCGACATCAACTTCCCCTCCCCCAAAGGTACGGATGGCGCGGGGCTGAGGCTTGCGAGGAGGATAAAGGAGGACAACCCGGAGGTACGCATACTCATCCAGAGCACCGAGGAGAAGAACAGGAAGGAGGCTGGAGAGGCAGGAGCAGACTTTCTGTGGAAGCTCTCGCCGACAATACTGCAGGACCTTGAGAAGTACTTCCTCTCCTCATACAACTTCGGGCCGTTCATCTTCATCGATCCGGAGAGCGGGAAGGAGATAAGCCGCGCCAATACGATGAAGGAGGTACAGGAGACGCTCCGCACCCTTCCCCTCCCCTCATTCCGCTACCACTCGAAGCGCAACGACTTCTCACGCTGGCTCAGGGCCCAGTCGCTGTACATGCTCGCCTCAAAGATAAAGAACATAAATCTCGACTCCGGCATGACGGACGAGGAGACAAGGGATCTCCTCTACAGAACGATAAGGGACTACAGGGCCGAGAGGACAAGGGGCGTAATCGCGGAGTTCACACCATCCTCATACGATGACACGGTGCTCTTCGCCAGAATCGGGAAAGGCTCGCTCGGAGGAAAAGGAAGGGGTCTTGCGTTCATAGCAATGGAAATGAAGGCAAGCGGAATAAGGCAGAAATATCCTTCCGTCTATCTCTCCATCCCCCGCACCATAGTGATAACCACCGAGCTTTTCGATGAGTTCATGGCGGAGAACTCATTCTCTGACCTCTCCTTTGCAGAGAAGGATGACAGTGATATCCTCTCTCTCTTCCTCTCAGGAGAGATTCCAGCAGGGCTCAGAGAGGACCTGAAAGCGATACTCAGAATCGTGAAAAAACCGCTTTCCGTACGCTCCTCATCACTTCTGGAGGATTCACACTTCCAGCCTTTCGCCGGTGTCTACCAGACCTCGATGATCGCAAACACGGGAAGCGATGAGAAACGCCTTGCCGAACTTGAGATGGCAGTCAAGACGGTCTGGGCATCAACTTATTTCAGCACCGCACGGGAATATCTGAGAAGCACTCTCCACTCGCTTGAGGAAGAGAAGATGGCCGTGATAATCCAGCAGGTGACAGGTTCTGACCATGGAGGTTTCTGGTATCCAAACGTAGCGGGTGTCGCGAGATCGCTGAACTACTACCCTGTTCCGGGGCAGAAGGCCGAGGACGGCGTGGGAATGCTCTCGTTCGGACTGGGGAAGATGATCGTGGATGAGGGAACGGCGTTCCGGTTCTGTCCGGCAAAGCCAAGGAAACCCTCAGACTCGCTCTCAGGGGAGTCATCATCGCAGGAGAGCTTCTTCGCGCTTGATCTCTCCGGCAGCTTCGATCCCCTCACAAACACAGACAACCTTGTGAGAAAGAACATCGACGGAGAGACGGAGCGTTTTCCGAAGGCGTTCAGAGGCATAGCTTCCACACTCGACATGAACACGGGAATGCTCTCCGAATCGATGCGCACCGAGGGCATGAGGATTCTGACGTTCAACGGGATACTCAAATATGAGATGCTGCCCCTCGCCCCGATCATAGACGACATGCTCAAGCTCGGTTCCAACGCGATGGCGGAGCCTGTGGAGATAGAGTTCGCGGTGGACACCGAGCACAGCGGACGGCCGGACTTCTCAATACTGCAGATAAGGCCGATATCGGGGACGGCAGGATACTCAAGCATCCCTGTAACCGATGAGGACAGGGAAAAAGCTCTTATTTATGCCGAGAAAGTCATGGGGAACGGTGTTGCCGATGATATCAGGGACATCATCACGATAAAGCCGGAAGCGTTCAGGGCCAGTAAGATGACTGAGATGGCGAGGGAGCTTGAAATTCTGAACAGCGGCATCGACAGCCTCTATGTGCTTGTCGCAGCAGGACGCCTCGGCTCATCAGACAGATGGCTCGGCATTCCGTGCACATGGTCGCAGATATCACGGGCCCATGTGATAGTCGAGACAGGAGTGAAGGAGCTGCAGGTGGAGCCCAGCCAGGGAACGCACTTCTTCCAGAACATGACATCACTGGGCTGCATCTATCTCACCATCAATCCGGTGTACGGGGACGGAATATTCAGATACGAGAAAATTGCATCGATGGAGATTGTCAGGGAAACCGAGCACTTCATCCATGTGAGAAGCGAAAAACCGCTTATAATAAAAGCCAGCGGTCTCGATGGCAGGGCCGTCATAAGGAAGGAATGAGATGACATCATCGCTTTACACGCCGACGCGCGTCACTCTCGGAAGAGGAGCAGAGGACGCTTTAGGAGATGAACTCAGGAAGGACGGGGCAAAGAAAGTCCTGATCCACTACGGCTCGGACCGCATCATAGACAGCGGCCTGATGAAGAGGGCCACCGACCAGCTCGACAGGGAAGGAATCGGATACGTCCTTCTCGGCGGAGTCAAACCCAATCCGAGGCTCTCCCTTGTCAGGGAAGGCATAGAACTCGGCAGAAAAGAGAGCATTGATTACATCGTCGCCATAGGCGGCGGCTCGGCAATAGACAGCGCCAAGGCGATAGCATACGGACTTTACAACGACGGCGATGTCTGGGACTTCTACACAGGCGACAGAGTTCCGGAGGGAGCCCTGCCCGTGGGAGTGATTCTCACCCTCGCAGCCACAGGATCTGAGATGAGCAACAGTTCCGTAATATCAAACGAGGACGGCGGCCTCAAGCGCGGCTGCAACACCGACTACGGCCGTCCGAAATTCGCCCTCCTCGACCCGGAGCTGACATTCTCCGTGCCGCCCTATCAGACTTCATGCGGAACGGCGGACATGATGATGCATACAATCGAGAGATTTTTCCACTCCGGCGCCTCCCTCGATCTCACCGATGATCTCTCCATCGCGCTCATCAGGAACATCACCGTGAACGGAGAGAAGGCGCTGCAGAATCCGAACTGCTATGAGGCGAGGAAGAACCTGATGTGGGCATCTTCGCTTGCGCACAACGGGCTTACGCAGATGGGCAACGAGCAGAGGGGCGACTGGGCGTGTCATCAGATGGAGCATGAGCTTTCAGGAATGTTCGATGTGGCGCACGGCGCCGGTCTTACCGCGATATGGGGAACATGGGCGCGCTATGTCTATCTTGATTATCCTGAGCGCTTCGCAAAGCTGGGAGCGGGAGTATTCGGCATAAAGCGCACAGGTTCTCCAGAGAACGATGCGGCAGCATCCATAAAGGCCTTCGAGGACTATTTCAGGAAAATCCATATGCCCGTCAGCCTCAGGGAGCTGGGGATAAACCCCTCAGACAAGCAGCTTGACGAGCTTGCCGACAAGGCAGTTTTCTTCGGCAAGCGCACTCTGGGAGCGTTCAAGGTTCTTCAGAGGGACGATATAAGAGAGATATACAGACTGGCAAGGTAATGCCTGAAACTGCTCCCGTGGCCGGAAAGCCATGGGAGTTTTTGCTGCAGCCGGAAGCGCTGATATAACGCATAGCAGACGTTATCGGCAGGAATGATTAATAAACGAAAACTGGCTCTGAAACGGACTTTTTTCAGGTTTTTGCTGGTTTTGTCCGTTTCAGAAACGTTTTCCATCTCTAATAAATTTTGCAAGATTCTCATGGATAATTCCATTACGCTTCTGCTGCAGAGAATCAAGAGTCAGCAGATATTTCGGGTAATTATCCTTTATTGATTCCAGTGAACGATACTCGCGATTTTCGGTTTTTTCATCTCCGGTAAAGATATACATCGCAACCTGTACATATGAATAATCCAAAGAAGGGCTGCGCAAGATAAAATCAACCTCAAGACTTCCTATTTTACCGACACTGACCTTATATCCGAGACTTCTTGCATATTGATATACAATATTCTCAAGTACAGGACCATATGGAATGCGGTTATCCGTATTGCGCAGAAAATAGAAACTCAGATCAGAAAGATAGTATTTTTCACCGCCTTTCAACGAACGTTTGCTCTTCAAATCAAAACGCGTACACTTAGAAATAATCCTGAGATTCTCAAGCTGTTCAATATACCTGTAAATGGTTTCCTTCCTCACCTTTTCGCCAAGAATCCCATTCAGATGATTGACTATATTATCAACAGAAAGAGTACAGCCGAAATTATTGATTACAAACTGCATAATCAGATCGAAAAGCCGTTTCTTCCTTATTCTCCTGTTCCCCTTCACATCCTTATCGAATATTTCATTCACGACATTCTGGACATAGAAACGTTTTTCCTCAAGGCCATCGTAGTTTACGGCATAAGGGAATCCGCCTTCGAGAATATATGACCTCAGTTCATCCTCTATGTTCAGGCTTATGTTCTTCCCGACAAAACTTTTCATGCCTATGTATTCATCGAATGTGAGCGTTGTCATATTCACTTCAAGGTATCGCCCTGTCAGTTTGGTGACGAGTTCGCCGGAAAGGAGATACGAGTTGCTGCCTGTTATGAATATAGAATAATCTCCATCTTCCCTGTATGCATTAAGACTCTCTTCAAAACCGACGGCATTCTGTACCTCATCAATGAACAGATACTTTCTGCCACGTATCTTATCAGAAGCCTCATCAATGGCGCGTTCAAGCGCCGCAGCATTTCTAATATGTCTGTACGGCCGTCTGTCAAGATTGATACCGATGATATTGGATTTCGCAACGCCCTTTTCCAGAAGTTCTTCCTGTATCATAAGAAGCAAAGATGACTTCCCGCATCTGCGTACACCTGTAACCACCTTGATCATCTCGGTGTCATCATAAAAAGGCCGGAGAATCTTCAAATACTTTTCTCTTGGATAAAGTCTCTTTGTTTCTGTCATACTGAAAATATACTCTGAAACGGACTAAATTTGCAAAAATTATTAGAAAGTCCGTTCCAGAAGGCATTTTGAAGAGCATCAAAGGCAAGAGAAGAGCCAGGAAACCGGGCTTCAATAGCTGTGTTAATATGCCTGCACTCTCTCCAGAAACCACTCCCAGAGCGATGTATGAGGAGGATCGGCAACGATCGTGACCCGCTCCTTCTTCACAGGGTGGATAAAGGAAACCCTGCGAGCATGAAGGCATATGCCTCCGTCAGGATTGGAGCGCGCCGCACCGTATTTGAGGTCGCCTTTGATATGCACGCCGATGGCGGCAAGCTGGGCCCTTATCTGATGGTGCCTTCCGGTGTGGAGATCAATCTCCAGAAGATGATAGTTGTCGGAAGAGGCAATGAGACGGTACGAGAGCTTCGCGATCTTGGAGCCCTTCCGCTCCTTTGACGATGCGATGCTCCTGTTCTGCACGCTGTCACGGGTGATATAATGAACAAGCTCGCCCTCCTCTCGCTCCGGCTTCCTGTCCACGATGGCCCAGTAAGTCTTTTTCACATCAGATGTGCGGAAGAGCGCGGTCATGCGGGAGAGAGCTTTGTCTGTGCGGCAGTAGACGACGATTCCGGAAGTCGGACGGTCAAGCCTGTGAGGAATGCCGAGATAGACATTTCCAGGCTTGCCGAACGTCACCTTGAGATACTCCTTTACATCGTCTGCAAGAGTCCTGTCTCCGGTCTCATCTCCCTGCACAAGCTCCCCGGGCAGCTTGTTCACCGCTATCAAATGGTTGTCAATGTAGAGTATCCTCTCACTTCCTATCATCTATTCCATCCAGCAGCGTAGGTGCCGTCTCCTCAGTTGTGGAGGTATCCTTGGTCTGTCTCAGCGAAAGCGACTGGAGCTCCTTGCCGGTGAGCTTCTGCCCTGCGGCGGACGGCGACTTGTAGACTGGGAAATCCGCGAAGCGAACCGTATCCTCCAGTATCTTGTAGCCGTAGCCCGGCTTGAACTTCATCGAGATGATCGCGGAGGGCCAGAGAGACATCTTCTTCACCTTCGCTTTCTCTCCTGACACGACCGAGTAGACCTTGTCCGTCGTGAACGATGAGATTCTGAAGCGCTTTATCTGATAGACGTTCTTGTCCCTGATGCGGTCGCGGTAGATCACGGTGAAGATTTCCTTCGAGATGATCTCCTTGTCCCCGTAGTTGATGTAGAAGATGCCCTCGGTACCTATAAAGACCTTATCCTGAACCGCAACAACTCTGTACTCGCCGTTTGTTTTCATGTAGAAAACTTTGTCGAACGGACTGACTTTGAGCAGGGACTCCCCTGTCTTTATATTTGTTCCGAGGTATCCCGTCTCCTGATCATAGCGTATGTCAAGATTCCTTACGGCGACCTGCCTGACGTTCAGCGTCTGGAAGGATGATATCTCGGTCCTGCGGGAGAAGGCATCCCTGTCCACCATGCCCTCAAGCTCGGTGAGGCAGTCCTCGGCGTATTCGATGATATGGGAAAGGTGGTAGTCTATCTCCTTTATTCCTCCCTCTATCTCCGCAATCTCGGCCTTGTTCTTCTCGATGTCGAAGAGGCTTATGCGCCTGATGGGGATTTTGAGAAGCCTCTCTATATCCTCATCGGTAAGAGGCTCTCCTCCGACTTCGGCCATGAACGGCACGAACCCTTCGACGATTGTGCTTCTGACAGCCTCTGCAGTTTTCTCCGTCTCAATTCTCTTGTATATCCTCTCCTCGATGAAGATGCGCTCGAGAGTGCGTGCCCTGAGGCGCTCAAGAAGATGCTTTCTGTCATTCTCAAGCTCTGCCTGCAGAACCTCCACGAGATGCTTTGCGTGGAAGCGTATCATCTCCGTGACAGGTACAGCCTTCGGCAGACCGTCAACTATGACAAGAGGATTGACGGATATCTTCTTCTCGCAGTCTGTGGTGGCGTAGAGCACGTCTATCATGTCCTGCGAGTAGACGCCGCGCTGCCAGCATATCTCTATCTGGGCTTTCTCCGCCGTGTAGTCGCTGATCGATGCGATCTTGAGCCTTCCGGCGGCGTTCGCCTTCTCTATCGATGCGATCATCGCATCGCTCGTGACGCCGTAGGGAAGCTCCTCTATCACCAGCTTCTTGGGGTCCTCCGCGTTGAGGCGGGCCCTCACCGCGATCTTGCCCATGCCGTCGTTATACTCCGAGACATCCATGATGCCGCCGCCGGGGAAGTCAGGATATATCTCGAAAGCCTCTCCCCTCAAAGCCTTTTTCTCCGCCTCCAGAACCTCAAAGAGGTTATGGGGAAGAATCATCGTGGACATGCCTACTGCGATTCCCATTGTTCCCTGTATCACTACTACAGGTATCTTGGCGGGGAATACGACGGGCTCCTTGTTTCTGCCGTCGTAGGAATCGGCGTACTCCGTTATCTCGGGATTGTAAAGAACCTTCTTCGCAAACGGCTTCAGGCGGCACTCTATGTACCTTCCCGCCGCCGCGCCGTCGCCGGTTAGGAAGTTTCCGTAGTTTCCCTGCTTCTCTATGAAAAGCTCGGCGTTGGCGAGATTGACAAGAGCCTCGTAGATGGATGAATCGCCGTGGGGATGGTACTTCATCGCCGCTCCGACGACGTTCGCGACCTTCATGAAGCGGCCGTCGTCCATCTCGAAGAGAGTGTGCATTATGCGTCTCTGCACAGGTTTGAAGCCATCGACAAGATCAGGTATGGCCCTGTCCCTGACAACATATGATGCGTATTCGAGGAAATAGTTCCTGTAGAGTTTATCAGCCTGTGACATCCAAGAGGTTCTCCATTATGAACTCCTTGCGCTGAGGAGTGTTGTCTCCCATATAGAACTCCATCTTGTCCCGTATGTCCTTGATCGATGTTATCGTTACGGGAAGGAGCTTTATATCCTCGTTTATGAACCGCCTGAACTCCTTGGGGCTTATCTCTCCCAGACCTTTGAAGCGCGTCACCTCTGCGCCTCTTATCCTCTTCATCGACTCATCCCTCTCCGCCTCCGAGTAGCAGTATTCCGTAACCTGCTTGTTGCGCACGCGGAAAAGAGGAGTCTCGAGTATGAAGAGCTTTCCGGATGTGACGACCTCCTCGAAGTATGTGAGGAAGAATGTCATCAGGAGTATGCGTATGTGGAAGCCGTCGGTATCGGCATCGGTTGCGATAACGACCTTCGAGTACCTCAGATCGTCAATTCCGTTCTCAATGCCGAGCGCAACCATGATGTTGTAGAGCTCCTCATGCTTGTAGAGCTCCGTGCGTCTGTATCCCTGCACATTGAAAGGCTTTCCCCTCAACGCGAACACCGCCTGCGTGTTGGCATCGCGTATGTTGGAGAGCGTGCCAGCGGCGCTGTCTCCCTCGGTGAGGAAGATCATCGAGTTCTCGGCATCCTTGCGGTGCGCCGCGGGCGCGCTGTTGAGATGGTAGCGGCAGTCGCGGAGCTTGGGGATGTGCACGGCGGTTTTCTTCGCCCTCTCCTTGGAGTTGTTCCTTACCTCCTGCTCCTCCTTGTGCACCTTCTCGTTGGTCGATACCTTATCCTGCAGTCCCTGCGCCTTGGCCTTGTCCTTCATCAGCGCATCCATCACCGCTTCCTTGACCTCGTTGACTATCCAGGTGCGGACCTCGGTGGAACCCAGCTTGTTCTTCGTCTGGCTCTCGAAAACAGGATTCTGCATCTTTATGGCTATCGCCGCGACGATTCCGTCCCTGATCTCAGGAGCCTGCCAGCTCTTGCGGAAATACTCGTTTATTCCTTTGAGAACACCTTCCTTGAAGGCTGCGAGATGCGTGCCTCCGTCGGCCGTGTTCTGACCGTTGACGTATGAGAAATAGTTTTCACCGTATCCAGATGTATGGGTGAACGCAAACTCGAGATGCTCATTGCGGAAGTGTATCGCAGGATAAAGCCCGTCGTCTCCGATAACCTTTGAGAGCAGATCCAAGAGTCCGTTCCTGCTCCTGAGTATCATCTTGTTGTACTCTATCGTCAGCCCGGTGTTGAGATAGGCGTAGCTCCACAGTCTGTCGAGGATGAAATCCTCATTGAAGTGGTAATCGGGGAAGATAGTGCTGTCGGGAACGAATGAGACGAATGTGCCGTTCTCCTCCGTCGTATCGCTCTCTTTCTTCTTCTTGAGCTTGCCCTTCTGGAACCACGCCTCGACAGCCTTCCCGTCCCTGAAAGACTTGACGTAGAACTCTGATGAAAGCGCGTTGACAGCCTTCGTTCCGACTCCGTTGAGACCGACAGAGAACTGGAAAGCCTCGTCGTCATACTTCGCGCCTGTGTTTATCACGGAGACGCACTCGACGACCTTTCCAAGCGGGATGCCCCTTCCGTAGTCTCGGACTGAGACCCTTCCGTCAAGCACCGTGACCTCGATCCTGTTCCCGAACTTCATGATGAACTCATCTATCGAGTTGTCCACCACTTCCTTGAGAAGTATGTAAATGCCGTCATCGGGATGGGAGCCGTTTCCCAGCCGCCCGATATACATTCCCGGCCTGAGCCTTATATGTTCAAGGGAAGACAGCGATTTGATATTTTTCTCATCATACGCCATACAAAATAGTATAAGACAGTTTGGCGGATATCTGCAATTGCAGGCGTTATCAGGCTTTTCAGCACGATAAAGTGTCTCCGGCAGCCCTCTGCGGGCAGATATTCACTGAACTGGTTTCATAATTAATATTCCTGCCGGACCTTTTCCGGCAGGAACCATTTTAGAATAGAACTTACCCGTTTCCGGGGAAGGAATCAGCCTTTTGTGAATCTTGAGAGGAAATCCTTTGTCCTCTGGCTTTTTGGATTTCCGAATATCTCTGAGGGAGGTCCCTCCTCCTCTATCTTTCCGTCCGCCATGTAGACGACACGCTTCGAGATATCGCGGGCGAATGCCATCTCATGAGTGACGACAAGCATCGTCATGCCGCTCTCCGCGAGGTTTTTCATGACATCAAGAACCTCTCCGACCATCTCTGGATCGAGCGCGGATGTGGGCTCGTCAAAAAGAAGTATCTCCGGGTCCATCGCGAGTGCGCGTGCGATCGCAACTCTCTGCTTCTGTCCGCCTGAGAGCTGCCTGGGCTTTGCCTTGATGTACTGCTCCATGCCGACTCTCGAGAGATATTCCATCGCCCTTGCCTCGGCATCGCCGCGGTTTCTCTTCAGGACCTTCATCTGCCCTATCATGCAGTTGTCCAGAACCGTGTAGTTGTTGAAGAGGTTGAAGGTCTGAAACACCATCCCAACCTTCGTGCGGTAGCGGTCCTCATCAACCGAGCCGTCGAGGATATTCTTGCCGTGATAGAGAATCTCCCCTCCCGTAGCCTCCTCGAGCATGTTGATGCATCTCAGCAGCGTTGACTTTCCGGAACCGGAGGAACCGATGATGCTTATAACATCCCCTTTGTAGACACTGAAATCTATATCCCTGAGAACCTCGTTGGTGCCGAATGTCTTAACGAGGTGTTCTACCTTGAGAATCGCTTCCATCAGTGCGTCCCCCCTGTCTTGTTATTATAGCTCGTGAGTCCGCTGGTGAACGCGAGAGTATCAGTGGTGGCGAGATCGAAATTCGACGGGCCGTCCATCTTCTCCTCGACGAAGCGGAGAATGCGCGAACAGACGAAGGTGAGCACGAAGTAGATTATCATTGTCACTGTCGCGGCCTCGAAGTATGTATAAAGCGCGCCTGAGATGCTCTTGAACGTGAAGAAGAGCTCGACAGTGCCGATTATCGAAAGAACGCATGTGTCCTTGATGTTGATGATGAGGTTGTTTCCGATCTGGGGCATTATATTTCTAAGCGCCTGAGGAAGAACCACGAAGAGCATCGTCTGGACATGGGACATTCCGATAGCCCTCGCGCCCTCTGTCTGGCCGGGGTCAACGGAGAGGATGCCTCCCCTCACGGTCTCAGCCATGTATGCGCCTGTGTTTATCGAAACTATTATGATCGCGGCGCTCCACATTCCGAGGTTTATGCCGAAGAGCTGGCTCATGCCGTAGTAGATGAAGGCTGCCTGGAGCATCATCGGAGTACCTCTGAACACCTCGACGTAGGCCGTAAGAATGATCTTCACTATCCTCAGAAGTCCTCTCTTGACCATACCGTCTTTTCTGTGAGGCTCCGTCGTCTGAACAAGACCTACAGCGAAACCGATAAGGCACCCGAGAAGAGTGCAGATTATCGCTATGGCCATAGTTGTGGCGGCCCCTTTCGCAAGAGAGCCGCCGTAGTTCGAGAGGATGTAGAGCATCCTCTGGAAGAAATTCATTTCAGCGATAGTCATTTCACCACCGGTCACTGTGCAAGGGGCTGCACGGAGATGGCTTCATCCATCATCCTGTTGAAATCATCAACTGTGAGCGTATCGAGCACGCTGTTGATGCCGTCAAGGAGCTCTGTGTTGCCCTTTCTTACGGAGATGCCTATGTTGATCTCCTCCTCGCTGACCTGGAAATCATCGTCGGAACCGGAGAAATCAAGGAGCCTCATATTAGGATAGGCGACAAGCGCAGCCTGTCCGGTAGGCATATCCGTGCAGACAAGATCGACCCTGCCGCTGTTGAGAGCCACGAGCATCGCGGGAGCGCTCTCCTGTGCGGGGAGGATGTTGGCATCGGGAAT
The DNA here is from genome assembly GCA_944389295.1 of uncultured Spirochaetaceae bacterium. Lineage (GTDB taxonomy): Bacteria > Spirochaetota > Spirochaetia > Sphaerochaetales > Sphaerochaetaceae > Ornithospirochaeta. The sequence goes on from CALXLV010000016.1 coordinate 56,745, forward strand.
CTGCGGAAGGCAGACATCATACCATATGGTTCCGAGCTGGCTCGTGCATGTCGCTCCGGCGAGATCATGCACACCCTGAGCGTTCTCATACTTGCTTCCTGCATTCACGAGGCAGATTATCGATGCGTAGTAGTAGGGAGACGTGAAGTCAACCATCTGCAGGCGCTCGGAAGTGATGGACTGTCCGGCGATGGCGCAGTCAACTGTTCCGGAAAGGACGGCAGGAACGAGAGAATCCCAGTCGAGCTTCACGATCTGAAGATCATATCCGAGCTTCTCGGCGATGAGCTTCGCCATCATGACATCATAGCCGTAGGCGTAGTCATTGGAGTCCGCGATCTTCACGGCTCCGTTGGCATCGGTTGTCTGCGTCCAGTTGTAGGGAGCGTATCCGCACTCCATCGCAACGCGAAGCACCGGCCTTCCGGAATCCGATGCGGCTGTATCTTCCTTGCTTCCCCCTGCGAATACCATTGAAACGGCCATTATCATCACAAGGGCGAGAGCTGCAATTCTTCTTCTCATAGCATACCTCCTGGGATTGCTGATGACCGAATAATATAGAGATGTTAAAAATTAGTCAACGTGTTAAAAATAAAACCTAAATGTTATTTTAGTAACAAACAATTAAAGCTATTTCCATCACTCTTCTCCCCTTCTCCTCCTCTTCATATACAGCGAATCCCCGCGATATGCGGCAGTGCAATATAGCCATTCCCATAATAGAGTGATATCCTCTGCCGTATGAGCAAGTACCCTTTCAATGAGATAGAGCCCAAGTGGCAGAAATACTGGGAAGAGCATAAGACGTTCCATGTCGAAGAGGACAAGGCTGTACCGAGAGAGAAGAGGAAATATATCCTCGATATGTTCCCCTATCCGTCGGGAGCCGGACTCCACGTCGGGCATCCGGAAGGCTATACAGCCACCGATATCTATTCCAGATACCTCAGGATGAGAGGCTACAACGTCCTTCATCCAATGGGATTCGACTCATTCGGACTTCCTGCGGAGAACTATGCGATAAAAACGGGAACGCATCCCTGGGAGACTACGAAGAAGAACATCGACACGTTCCGCCGCCAGATAAAGAGCCTCGGCTTCTCATATGACTGGGACAGGGAGGTCTCAACCTGCGAGCCGGACTACTACCACTGGACGCAGTGGATCTTCGAGAAGCTCTACGAGAAAGGACTGGCATACGAGGCCGTCACTCCGATCAACTGGTGCCCGAGCTGCAAGACAGGACTTGCCAATGAGGAAGTCAAGGAAGGCAGATGCGAGAGATGCGGAGAGAAGGTCGAGAAAAAGAACATCAGGCAGTGGATGCTCAGGATAACGGCATACGCCGACAAGCTCCTCGAGGGCCTCGATGACCTCGACTGGCCGGAATCGGTCAAGACCATGCAGCGCAACTGGATCGGAAGGTCGGAGGGCGCGGCGGTGTTCTTCACGACAAAGTCCGGGGACAAGCTCGAGGTATATACAACAAGATGCGACACTCTCTTCGGCGCGACCTACATGGTCATAGCACCCGAGCATCCGCTTGTGGAGAAGCTCACGACTCCTGAGCAGAAAGAGGCTGTGGAGAAGTATCTCGACGAGGTGAAGCACAAATCGGACCTCGAGAGAACGGACCTTGCTAAAGAGAAAACGGGCGTGTTCTCAGGCTCATACGCCATCAACCCTGTGAACGGGAAGAGAATCCCCATATGGATCGCGGACTACGTCCTCATCAGCTACGGCACCGGAGCCATCATGGCAGTTCCGGCGCACGACACGAGGGACTGGGAGTTCGCCAAGAAGTTCGGACTTCCCATCATCGAAGTGCTCAAGGGCAAGGTCGATGTGCAGAAGGAAGCCTGGACAGAGGACGGCATCCACGTCAACTCAGAGTGGCTTGACGGCCTGAACAAGGAAGATGCCATAAACAAGATGCTTGAATTCCTCGAGAAGAACGGCTACGGACACAAGGCGGTCAACTACAAGCTCCGCGACTGGGTATTCTCCCGCCAGAGATACTGGGGCGAGCCTATCCCTCTCATCCACTGCCCCCACTGCGGGACGGTGACAGTTCCGGAGGACGAGCTTCCCCTCACTCTCCCCGAAGTTGACAAGTATGAGCCGACAGGAACGGGAGAGTCTCCGCTTGCGAACGTGCACGAGTGGGTGAACTGCAAATGCCCCAAGTGCGGCGCGGATGCCAAGAGAGAGACGAACACAATGCCTCAGTGGGCAGGTTCATGCTGGTACTATCTCAGGTACATCGATCCGCACAATGACAAAGCGTTTGTCGATCCTGAGAAGGAGAAATACTGGATGCCTGTCGACCTCTATGTCGGCGGCGCGGAACATGCAGTCCTCCACCTCCTCTACTCGAGGTTCTGGCACAAGGTTCTCTATGATCTGGGCCTTGTATCCACACCGGAGCCCTTCCACTCGCTCGTCAATCAGGGAATGATCACATCGTTCGCCTACCAGAAGGCGAACAAGAGCCTCGTTCCCACAGACCTAGTCGAGGAGAAGGACGGAAAGTACTATGACAAGGAGACTGGAGAGGAGCTCACTCAGGTCATAGCCAAGATGTCGAAGTCCCTCAAGAACGTCATCAACCCCGACGACTTCATAAAGAACTACGGCGCCGACAGCGTCAGGATGTACGAGATGTTCATGGGCCCGCTCAGGGAATCAAAGCCATGGGCGACCAACGGATTCATCGGCGTCTACCGCTTCCTCGACAGGATATGGAGAATAGCCACCGAGAAGAAGATCGAGGACATACCGCTCAGCGCAGACCTCGACAAACTGATGAACAAGACGGTGAAGAAGGTCACAGAGGACACGGAGACACTCGCGTTCAATACCGCGATCAGTCAGATGATGGTATTCGTCAACGAACTCAACAGGCTTGATACGGTGCCTAAGAAGGCGATGGAAACCCTCACTCTCCTCCTCTCCCCCTACACTCCCCACCTTGCGGAAGAGCTCTGGGAGATGTTCGGCCATGAGCCGTCCGTCGCGAACGCCGAGTGGCCTGAGTATGACGAGAGCAAGACAGTCGACGACGAGATCGAGATTGTCGTGCAGGTGAACGGCAAGGTAAGGGCGAAGCTCCAGATGCCGCGCTCAGCCTCAAAAGAGGAGATGCTTGAGAAGGCGAAAGCCAACGAGAAAATCCTCAGCTGGACCGAAGGAAAAACGGTTGTGAAAGAAATCGTCGTTCCCGGAAAGCTGGTGAACATCGTAGTGAAATGAGAAAACAGGGCGGCCTCATGAAGCGGGGCCGCTTCTTTTCTCTCCATTGACGGAGGAAGAATGATAATATCACTGAGGATATCGGACGAGGATGCGGCTCTTTTCAGGAAATATGCAGAGCTCAACGGCGTCTCCCTCTCCGAGATGATAAGGCAGTCTGTAATCTCCAGAATCGAGAAGGAATACGATATGGAAACGTACAGGGAAGCACTCTCGCAGTATAAGGAGAATGATGAGACACTGACTCTGGAAGAGACGGAGAGAAGGCTGAATGGCAAAAATTGAATTCTCAAAAAGAGCGGCAGAAGAGCTCTCCGCGATGGACAGAATCACATCCTCTCTCATCCTCGGATGGATAAAGCGCCGCCTCCTTCCCCTTGATGATCCCCGCAGCATCGGAGAGAGCCTAGGAGGAGGGAAAAGATGGCAGTACAGGATAGGAGACTACAGGCTGCTCTCAAGAACCGGCGGGAAGAAAACGGTCATCCTCGCGGTAACGCACGGCTGCACTCTGCCATCTCACAGCTCATGAATGCGGGCAAGCCCTCCCATTGATGTCTCCCTGTAGAGCGACGGCAGGGCATGCCCCGTCTCCATCATTACCTCCACGACATCATCAAACGAAATCTTATGGCGTCCGTCGCCCATTATCGCATAGGAAGCATGATCTATGGCCCTGAGGCATGCCATCGCGTTCCTCTCTATGCAGGGAATCTGCACAAGCCCCATCAGAGGATCGCAGGTGAGCCCGAGATGATGCTCAAGTCCCATCTCGGCCGCATACTCTATCTGCCTTATCGTTCCGCCGAGAAGCTGCGCCGCGGCAGCTCCCGCCATTGCGCATGCGACGCCGACCTCTCCCTGGCATCCGACCTCCGCCCCTGAGATCGAGCCGTTGCTCTTCACGATGTTCCCCACCATTCCAGCAGTCAGAAGAGCTCTGAGAACCCTTATCTCGGGAAGGTCGTACTCCATCTTCAGATGGTATAGCACGCCCGGAAGAACTCCGCAGCTTCCGCAGGTCGGAGCGGTTACGATCTTTCCTCCTCCGGCATTCTCCTCCGAGACGGCGAGAGCATAGGCAAAGGCATGCGCCGTGTTTCCGAGAGTTCCGGTGAAATCCCGGGCCTTAGCATAAGCCTGGCACGCCTTCCTCTGCAGTTTCAGCCCGCCGGGAAGCACACCCTCGGCCTCAAGGCCGCTGTGTATGGCTGCCTTCATCACCTCCCAGACTTCCTGCATATATTCAAGAATCTCCTCGCCCTCGAACTCAATGGCCGTTTCCCATATCTGCAGGCCGTTTTTGTCAGCATAATCGAGGAGACGGGACATCGTTCCCACGCTTTCATCTGGATAAGGCTGCGGAATATCAGCCTCATTCTCGCCTTCCTTGACGACCTTTCCTCCTCCTACGGAGTAGTATGTTTCGGAAACGCCGTCGCCTGAGAGCGTGAGAGCATTCGGATGGAACGGCTTGAAAGTATCGGGAAACCAGAAGATCTCAGCCTCTATTCCATGGGCTTTCAGCACATCCCTTATTGCCTTGTCTGTAAGGTGCCCCTTGCCTGTGGCAGCAAGCGAACCGTAGAGCTCCGCCCTGACCTTCCTCACCTCGGGATGCTCTGAAATGAATCTCTCGGCAGCCGTCCTCGGCCCCATCGTATGCGATGAGGATGGGCCATATCCAATACGGTAAAGCTCTCTCAGGGATTCCATGCCGACAGTCTACCTGAAAGGAGAGTATTTCACCATACGGGAAGAGCTGAAACCATATGTGAAATCTCCCCTTCCTCGGAGACGATCAGAGTAAGGAGAAGGTGTTTCTCCATCTCCGCATATCTGTACACTCCTGGGTAGAGACTGAATGATACAGGACGTCCTGAAAAGGAGACTGAAAACGGCGGCACATCGCGGCGCTCAGATATCCATGTGCCCGACGGAAGTGTATCAAGGGAGAATGTGATGCGCTCATTGAGCGTTATCCCGTACTGGAGCGTACCTTTGAACACATCGCTGAGGAATGCGGACTCGTCGACCGCGGCAAGATCATCAACGGAGGAGACAACCCTCTCCATCGAGAGCGCAGAGACAGGTTCAGGGCGGTAAGATGCAGCCCTGATGAGCATTTCCGCGAAAGGGCCATATTCCGGAAGAAGGAATACCGTCCTTCCGTCTCCCGGTTCAAAGAACCCTCCCGCTGCCCCGAACTCTCCCAGCGGCTTCGCTGCAAAGACCGCAAGACACCCGGCCGCAGCGGAGATATTGACTTCCGCTGTTCCTGCAGGAACATGCATCTCCCTGACAGATTTCCCGTCAAAGAAAGATAGCGTATGCCAAAGTTTTCTCCCTGAGTTTTCCTCAAAAGGATGATTCTGAGGGAGGACAAGCGTGACGGGAATATCGTGGCGCAGCGAACATGACGGAAAGAGGAAAAGAATGGAGGCGATGATGCAGAGCAGTATATTCATGACCATCATACGCCCTGTGCAGCACAATCCGGCGACTTCAAGCCTCCGTTTCTTTCCTCCTCGCGGCAAGATATGATTTTCTCATCTCCAGAAGCACGGTCTGCACTCTCTCGGAGCGGTAATCCGCATAGGTCCACGGGAAGGACTGGAAACCATGACTGCGGTAAATGAGCGTGACCTCGGCATAGAGCGACATTCCGATCGCAATGCGGTGCGCTCTGTTCTTCGTCGTGGCAAGGATGACGCTTGCCTCGGTTATCAGCCCAGGATCGAGATTTATCTTCCGCATGCCGTCCTCGGCTAATGAGAGCTCGATCCTGTCGGTGGCTGTCTTGACGGCGGCAAGCTCATCGGGAGAAACAAGGCGGGAAAAGGAGATGAAAAACCTCTCTATGCCCTCGCCCATCTCCGGAACGTAGTAATCGGTGAACGAGAACGGAAAAGGCTCAGTGACCATATCGGCCGGACCGAAGAGCCTCTCCAGCTCTGTCCTGAGAGAATCAGGGAATCCCCTCGTTGAGAGGATTCCCATGAAGAGTTTAGCCTTCTCGTAAGGCCTCGGGATCATTCGATCACCGAGGTGTAGATGCCGAGAACGCGGAGAGAGACAGCCTTCTTTCCGATCTCCGCGACAAGCTCGTCGAAAATCTTCGTCTCAGGAAGCTGTACCTCGGCGAAGAAGAGATACTCCCAAGGCTTTCCGGGTATCGGCCTCGATTCGAGCTTCTTCATATTCACGCCCTTGTCCGCAATCATCTTGAGAATATCCATAAGCGCGCCCGGCTCATCGGAGACGGAGAATGAGAGAGCCGCCTTGTCAGGCTTCGACTGCGAGCGGTACACCTCCGCGTTCTCCTCGCGGGAAAGGATGTAGAAGCGTGTGTAGTTGGATGCATCCGTCTCTATGCCCTGACGGAGAATCTCCATGCCGTAGTAGCTCGCGGCGGGAGCGCCTGCTATGGCTGCGATTGATCTGTCATCGGTGGAGGCGAGGAACTCCACAGCCCCGGCCGTATCGAAGAACGATATCCTCTCCGCATTGGGAAGCTCCCTGTCAAGGAATGCTCTGCACTGCTGCAGACCCTGCGGATGGGAGTAGACCTTCTTTATCTCCTCGATGCGGGTTCCCGGATGGACGATGAGATTGTGCATCACCCTGACCTGCTGCTCGCCTACGATAGTAAGCTCGGGATGCATGGCAAGGAGGTCGAGAGTGTCATAGACCGTTCCGCCGAGAGTGTTCTCCACAGGAAGGACTGCGTATCTGCTCTTTCCTGATGAGACAGCGTCGAAGGCATCTGCGAAAGTATGGCACGGAAGGACCTTCACACTCTCGTCAAACGACCTTCTGACGGCAAGCTCCGAGAAAGCTCCCCTTACGCCCTGGAATGCAACAGTAAGAGAGTCAGGAGAATCGGCGGGGCTCCTGTCGGCCATGTTCTTCGGAAGAACCCTCGGAATCTTCTCGAGACTCTTTCCGACGACTGGACAGAGCGCCTGTATATCGTGAACCAGCTTCTGAAACTGTGAGAGATAGAGAGACTGCGGACCGTCGGAGAGCGCTTTCTCCGGTGAGTTGTGAACCTCAACGATAACGCCGGATGCACCGGAGGCGACGATCGCGAGGCTCATCGGAGCGACCATGTCGCGGATTCCTGTTGCATGAGACGGGTCACCGATAACAGGAAGATGAGTGAGCTTCTGCACCACAGGTATCGCAGAGCAGTCGAGAGTGTTTCTCGTAGCCTTCTCGAACGTCCTTATTCCTCTCTCGCAGAGCACCACCTGATCCGTACCGGATGCCATGAGGTACTCCGCCGCCATAAGCCACTCCTCTATCGTTGCGGCAAGACCTCTCTTGAGGAGAACCGGCATTCCCGTCTTTCCGACCTCTTTAAGCAGCTCGAAGTTCTGCATGTTCCTCGCGCCGATCTGGAACATATCGACATAGCCTGCCATCATCTGTACATCCGAGGGAGAGACGACTTCCGAGGTTATAGGCATGTCAAAGGCATCGCCGGCCTTCCTCAAGAGCTTGAGGCCCTCCTCGCCTAGACCCTGGAAAGCATACGGGCTCGTACGCGGCTTGAACGCACCGCCGCGGAGCATCACAGCTCCAGCCTCTCTCACGGATTCGGCTATCGTCATTATCTGGTCATAGTTCTCAACTGCGCACGGTCCGGCTATGACGGCGACGCGGTTGCCTCCGATCTTCACTTTTCCGACCTGTACAATCGTGTCCTCTTTCTTCATCTCGCGGGATGCGAGCTTGTACGGCTTTGAGATTGGGACGACGGAGCTTACTCCGGGCAGAAGCTCAACGGTGCGCGGATCGATGGAGACCTTGCCCACTGCTCCGAATACTGTATCCTGCTGTCCTACTATTTCCTTGACGATGAATCCCTTCTCAGAAAGGAAGGACCTGACTTTATCTTTTTCCTGCTGTGTTATACCCTGCTTGAGAATGACAATCATACGGAAAACGCTAGCTGTTCCGCCTGATTTGGTCAACGAATGAAAATGCTCGACGAAGGATATATCGACACCATATTCAACGAATTTGCAGGAAAGCTCGCATCCATCGGTTCCCCTCTTCCGTCCGTGAGCATGATCGCGGAGAAAAACAGCGCCCCGTACAGGGTGCTTGCCTCCACTGTGATAAGCCTCAGGACAAAGGACGAGGTCACGCTTGCGGCGTCAGAGCGTCTCTTCGCGATAGCCCCGGACGTCGAAACCCTTGCTGCCACAGAGCCTGAGACGATAGCCGAGGCGATAAAGCCGGCAGGGTTCTACAGAAGGAAGGGTGAGCAGCTGAGGAAAATCGCTTCAATTATAATGGAGAAGCACGGAGGAAAAGTCCCCTGCGATATGGATGCCCTCCTTGCGCTTCCCGGAGTGGGGCTGAAAACCGCCTCCCTCGTGCTCAATCTCGGATACGGAATAGATGCCATCTGCGTTGACTGCCATGTGCATCAGATAGTCAACAGGCTTGGCTGGGTGGATACAAAGACCCCGGAAGAGAGCGAGAGAAAACTGAGAGAGATACTGCCCAGGCGCTTCTGGATTCCCCTGAACGAGCTCCTTGTGCGCTATGGGCAGCATATCTGTACGCCTGTATCGCCCTTCTGCTCTCTCTGCCCTGAAAACGGCAGATGTCCCAGAAAGGGCGTGCAGAGGTCGCGCTGATTATTTGTTTCCCAGCTTCTTCACCGCGGGAAGAGCGACGCGGTAGATGCAGTAGAGAATGAGAAGATGATACACGAGGTTCTCAAGCCAGATGAACCACTCGTTGCCGTTGACTCCGCTCAGTCCGTAGACGAAATCAGCAAGGACGATGTAGACGATCCATGCCACGAGGACGATCAGTGTCGAAATCTTCACGAACGATGCCTTTATGCCTCCGACGAATGAGGGAACGATGAGAAGAAGTCCCGCCACGAGAAGGATGACGCCGACGATTATGCTCATCGCCTGGTCAAGATCGTCATAGAGGTCATTGCCTCCGAAATCACCTATTCCCTCGATGCCTATGATCACGAAGAGAATACCGACAAGGATCTTGAGAATCAGATCCCCGCTCACCTTTGTGTTTGCTGCCATATTTCCACCTCCGTTTGTGAATATGTGCATCACTATCATAGTTTCAGAGGGCAATTTAAGGAAGGTGATATTCTTGCCGCCTTCCTGTGATTATACTCACAGTGGAGGTGGACATGAGGATATTGATGATCATAGGATCGCTGAGAAGGAACTCTTTCAACCGTCAGCTTGCCCAGATCGCCGCAAAGATGCTGGAAGGAAAGGCTGAGGTCTCATTCCTCGGATATTCCGACATTCCGTATATGAATCAGGATATAGAGTTTCCCGCGCCTGAGGCCGTGAGGAGAGCGAGGGAGGAAGTGGATGCCGCTGACGGCATCTGGATATTCTCGCCTGAATACAACTTCAACATTCCCGGAGCGCTCAAGAATCTTCTCGACTGGCTGTCAAGACCTCTTGTGAAGAACGATCCCGAGAGGATATCCGCACTCACAGGAAAGAAAGTGACTCTCTCCGGAGCGGGAGGAAAAATGGCCGCATCGAACGCGAGGAAGAGACTTGCTGAGTTCGCCGTATTCATGAGAATGCGCCATATGGAAGGAGAGGAGTGCGCGGTGACGCTCACGCCGGAGTCATTCGCCTCAGACACATTAATTCTCAGCGAAGAGGATGAACGCGTTCTCCGTTCGCAGGCTGAGAAATTCGCAGCATTCGCAGGAGAAAAAGAGTGATACGCCTGACAGCGTTCCTGGGAAATCCGGGGAAAGAGTACAGGGATACGAGGCACAACGCAGGCTTTCTCCTCGCAGACTACCTCTATCCCTCCGCGTCATGGCAGCTGAAATTCCACTCGGCATACACCGAGAGCGGCGGGATGAGGATAATCAAGCCGATGACGATGATGAACCTCTCGGGAACGGCTCTCTCCGAAGCTGCATCGTTTTATAAGCTGAAAGCCGAAGAAATCCTTGTCGTGCATGACGACCTTGAGCTCCCCTTCGGCACGGCAAAGCTGCAGAGAGGAGGAGGTCTTCAGGGACACAACGGACTGAGGAGCATAAAGGAAAGGCTCGGCAGCGGTGATTTCATGCGGCTGAGGATAGGAATAGGCAGACCACGCCACGGCGATGTCAGGCTCTACGTCACCTCCCCTTTCACGAAGGAAGAGAAGGAGATGCTTCCGATGCTTTTCGGAAAGATTGAGAAAATGCTCGCCGACCCTGAGAAAGAGACTTCCATATCAATTTCCTGAGCGGATCGTACAAGACACAGGAACTGCATGTAAATATAATCCCCGGTATGGAAAGGAGTATCAGAAAATGCCGCGGCAGAGAAATCGATGCCTACAGGCTGATGTCATTCTCCTCGCCGTTTCCTCCGCATTTCCACAACTTTCTCACAGTCGGCCTCATGCTTGACGGCAGCCGAGGTATCAACGGAAGCCACGCAAGAAAAGGCGATGTCATAATAATCCCTCCGCGATGCGCGCACTCATGCCAGTCCGAAGAGATGTTCTCATATATCTCGCTGGTATTCAGAAGCATCACTCTCCCCTATTCCTCTTTCAGAATAATACGCAATTCAGGTATTGAATCGATGGTATATAACCTCCACATGATGATAGAATCCGGCAGGAATCCCTCTGATAAGGATATTGCTGAGCTTATATCATCAACGGCCGAAGGAAGAGAGGAGAAAGAGGCATCGAGAGCATCTCTCGCCGTCAGATACATCTCCGGCCATCTTTCGGAAAGGATGAGATTAAAGGAGATAGCGGATGCCGCAGACTGCTCCGAAGCGACGCTTTCCCGCATATTCAGGGCCGAGTACGGCATCTCGCCCGCAGGATACATAGCGTCGGAAAGAATCGGAAAGGCTATGGAACTTCTGGACGGAGGAACGACTATAGCAGAGGCAGCCTGCCGGACAGGATTCTCTGATCAGAGCCATCTTACGAAAGTATTCTCAGCGGTGACAGGCATTACTCCCGGCAGATATGCGAAGGGAAAGGAAAGAAAAGATGAATAAAGGATATATAGCCTCTTCTGTGACGGTGCTAATATGGGGCCTCACGTTCATATCGACAAAAATTCTCCTCGGTACATTCACGCCCGTCGAGATTCTCTTCATACGCTTCGCCATCGGCGCCGCCGTCCTCTTCGCCGCAGTCCCGAAGGCTTTCCATACAAGGGGATGGAAGGAAGAGAGATGGTTCATCCTCGCGGGAATCGCGGGCATATTCCTCTATTACTTTCTTGAGAACGCATCGATGCTGTGGACAAGCGCATCCAACGCCGGAGTGATAGTCTCCACGGCTCCGTTCTTCACGGCTCTTCTTTCTGGAGAGAAGAAGAACGGATGGTTCTTCATCGGTTTCGCCGCCGCCATGGCGGGAATCGCGATGATGAGCTTGTCAGGCCTTACGCTCTCTCTTTCCAGCCTCGCAGGAGACTTGCTCGCACTCGGCGCCGCATTCGTATGGGCGCTCTATGCCGTTGTGACGAAGAAGATAAGCACATTCGGATACTCCTCGCTGCTCACTGCCAGACGTTCATTCCTCTACGGCCTTCTCTTCATAACTGTACCGCTGATATTCTGGAACGGTTACGGAGAGGAGAGGGAGATTCTGACGCTCACAAATACTGTAAACCTTCTCTTCCTCGGAGCCTTCGCCTCCGCACTCTGCTTCGTGCTCTGGAGCGCTGCCGTCAGGCTTCTGGGAGCCGTCAGAACCAGCGTATTCATCTACCTTGTGCCTGCAGTCACCGTGCTCGCATCGGCCCTGATACTCGGCGAGGAGATCACCCTGATGTCAGGAGCCGGCACGCTGATAACCCTCTTAGGGCTGGTGCTCTCCGGGCGCAGAGATGGAAAAGCGCGCTGAAAATATGATCAGAACGCCGCATCTGTCAGGCTGCAGCGGCATTTTCCGTTAATCCGGCACGGTTTCTATGATAGGATATTATGGAAAGGAAAGAGGGTTTGAATGGAAAAAAGGGATTTTAGGATACCGCTCATAACAAGAGAGAAGATAAAGGAGAAAAAGACCGTATTTCCGACGGATGAGGGGATTGACCTCATGTACAGGGAAGCCTCAATGCTGGCGTACAGATACAACAGCGAACTGCGGAAGGAGAACGCTGAGGGAGGCTTCATCTCTCCGGGCAAGCTCCATGCCTCGGCTGTGCTCCATCTCATATATCAGATAGTCCTCTCTGCAAGGATGGGAGACGGACAGAGCGACTTCTTCACGCGGCGCATTGCCACTGTGGCATCCAACGACCAGCTCTCGGATGCGCTCTCGTTCTACTCGCGAACATTTCCCTCGCCCGCTCTTGAGGAAAAGCATCCGGATGCGGGAATGAGGATGGCAGAGGACATGAGAGGATTCTTCATTCATCAGGTCCTGCTGCTTAATCCCGCCCTGCTTGCGGCCTCAAGACCGTTCGTCTCGCCCGAGCAGATCGTCTACCCGCCGGAGTGCAAAGCGCTCTCGAGCATACTTTCATCATATGTGAAGGACGATCTGAGAAACGGAAAGCCGAACACAGACGATATCTTCACGATGCTGCAACTCCCCGCGAGACTCTATCCCAACTCGCTGGAGGAGCAGATAAGATACATACTCAGGGAGTGGAGCGCATTCCTTCCCGCCTATCTGATAAGACTTCTCGAGACTTCGATGGACTATATACGCGAGGAGGAGAAGGACAGAGGCGGCACGGGCGGAGGCAGCGGGCCGACGCATGTGATAGACTACTCAGAGAGCGATCTCACGGAATACGAAGCGTTCTCAGACGACTCGAACTGGATGCCGCGCGTCGTTATGATGGCGAAATGCACGCTCGTATGGCTCGACCAGCTCTCGAAGAAATACAAGAGGGAAATAACGAGGCTCGACCAGATTCCCGACGAGGAGCTGGACACTCTCAGAGAGAGAGGCTTCACGGCACTCTGGCTCATAGGTCTCTGGGAGAGATCCGAGGCATCGAGAAAGATAAAGAACCTCTGCGGCAACCCCGATGCGGAGGCTTCCGCATACTCTCTGAAAGACTATGAGATTTCAGGAACGATCGGGGGCTGGCCGGCTCTTGAGAACCTGCGAGCCCGATGCAGGCAGAGAGGAATAAGGCTCGCATCGGATATGGTTCCGAACCACACGGGAATAGACGGCAGCTGGGTGTATGAGCATCCCGACTACTTCATACAGCAGGACTGGCCTCCTTTTCCGTCATACACATACAACGGCCCTGATCTCTCAAACAACCCTGATTACGAAATCAAGATCGAGGACCACTACTACGACAGGACCGATGCCGCGGTAACCTTCATGCTGAGGGACAAGAGAAGCGGGAAGGTCAGATACATCTTCCACGGCAATGACGGCACATCGATGCCCTGGAATGATACTGCGCAGCTCGATTACCTCAATCCTGTGACGAGAGAGGCTGTCATACAGAAGATAATCCATGTGGCGAAGAACTTCCCCATCATACGTTTCGATGCCGCGATGACCCTCGCAAAGAGGCATATACAGAGACTGTGGTATCCCAAACCGGGACACGGCGGAGACATCGCAGGAAGGGCAAGCCACGCGCTCAGCGACGAAGAGTTCAACAGACGCATTCCGCAGGAGTTCTGGCGGGAGGTCGTCGACAGGATAGCGAAGGAAGTACCTGATACGCTCCTGCTCGCGGAGGCCTTCTGGATGATGGAGGGATACTTCGTCAGGACCCTTGGCATGCACAGGGTCTACAACTCCGCATTCATGAACATGCTCAAGAATCAGGAGAACCAGAAGTACAGGCTTGGAATAAAGAACACGCTCGTATTCGAGCCTGAGATCCTGAAAAGATATGTCAACTTCATGAACAACCCTGACGAGGAGACTGCTATCGCCCAGTTCGGCGACGGCGACAAATACTTCGCTGTATGCACTCTCCTCGCAACCCTTCCCGGCCTTCCGATGGTGGGACACGGTCAGATAGAGGGATACCATGAGAAGTACGGAATGGAGTACAGGCGGGCCTACTACAACGAGCAGCCGAACGGATGGCTTGTGGGAGAGCATTACCGCAGGATATTCCCTCTCTTCAGGAGAAGGTATCTCTTCTCAGGAGTCGAGTGCTTCCAGCTATATGACTGCATAAACCAGAGCGGAGGCACGGAGGAGTCTGTATTCGCATTCGTGAACGGAGCCGGCTCCGAACGCACCCTCGTGCTTGTGAACAACAGGTATGAGATGGCTGGAGGCACAATAAACGTCTCCGTTCCGAAGCTCAGGAAGGATAAGGACACAAGGACAACGGCGACGGTGCAGCTGGCGGAGAATCTCGGACTCTCATTCGGAGGAAGGAACTTCGCGCTTCTCGACTGCTTCTCCGACGGACTGACCTACATCATCCCATCGATGCAGCTCTATGACGAGGGATTCACATTCTCGCTCAGCGGCTATGAGGCAAGAGTCTACTGGAACATCAGGGAAGTAAACGACACCGACGGAAGCTATGAGAGACTCTGGCGGATATACGGAAGAAAGGGAATCCGCAACATCTCCAAAGCGGTGGCGCTTCTGCGTCTTGAACCTCTTTTCAAGGCGATGGAACCGCTCAGGTCCAAGGAAACGCTCTCGAACATCACGGACCTTGTGAACGGAAGGCTTTCAAAGCAGGGCGAGAGGGATCTCCTTCTTTCGATAGCGGAGTGCTATTCGACGATTCCCGAAGTCTATGCCTCTCTGGAGGAGCCTGCAAAGGGACAGATCGGGGTGATACCCGCGGAAATAGAGCCTAAGCCGATGATAAAGCTCGTCAGGACTCTCTCATCACTCTTTGCCGGGAAGAAGGGAAAAGCGTATGCCGCATGGGCAGGAAGCGACACCTCCCTCGTGCTGACGATAGCTTCTGCGCTAATGCTGCATCCTTTCTCGCATGAGCTCGATATGCGCGGTGCGATGGAAGAGGCGGACAGACTTTTAGTTGATGCCTTCTTCGACTACGAGTTCAGCAGAATGGAATACAGCGATGACGAGAGAAGAGCCACCGCACATGGAGCCGCGGTGCTCGTCTCGGCAGGAAAGCTCTATCAGAAGAACATGGAGCCTCTGGAGCTATTCTCGATGATCGCGAGCGACAACGGCGTACAGGATCTTGCCCTGTGCAACGAGTATCAGGGAGAGATCTGGTACAACAAGGAGCAGATGCAGAGGATAATGCTTCTCTCCGCGCTCTCATTCGCCCTCAATCCCAAAGCGAAGGACTTCGACAGCGACAGCTACATAAAGGTTCTTTTTGAAAAGGAAGCTGTCAGCGGATACAAGCTCAGGGAGCTTCTGGCAAAGGAAGAGAAGGAGAGCTGACGGCATTCAGACGGGAGGAGCAGCATAATGGCGCCCTCCTCCCTGAAGATGTGCAGTAATCAGAGCGGCAAAGCCATTCAGAGAAAGGAATTGCGGATTAATTCATACTCTGATGGGATGCTCTTCAACATTGACTACCCCTTTCAGGTGCTGTATCCTTTTCCTATGAAAACGTGGATAACATACATCGCGGCGCTCCTCATGGGACTGGCTACGGCGCTGCTTTTCGGTGATTTCGCCGGAACCGCAGGCATAATGTCGGCAGTATCCTCATACCTCATAAGCCTCGGCATCTTCATCGCCGTCCCCATGGTCGTGATCACACTAGCATCGGGAACGGCATCGCTCATGAAGGACAGAATGGGAAGAAAGACAGCCCTCTCATCGCTTCTGTGGGCAGTGGTGTCCGCCATTGTGATGGCCTTTGCAGGCGCTGCAGTATATGCCTCGAATCCGCTTTCATTCCCGGTGACAAGCACCGCAGGAAGCGCTCCGGGTGTGCTGATGTCGCACGCATCGTATATGCTCTCATCATCAGGAAGCTCCCTCTATCCCATCACACCGTACTGGACGTTCGCGACGGCGACGCGCTTCATCCTCCCCGTGATAATCATTTCCTGGGTACTCGGCCTCTCGCTCAAGCCTTCTGCGGATATAATCAGGCCGGCATACACGGTGATGAACTCATTCTCGGAAGTGATGTTCAGGATATCGAGGACATACACTGTCTACGGTTTCTTCCTCTTCTACGTCTCCTCTGCCTCCCTTTTCACGGGAATCTATCAGGAGAAAACTTTGTTCGCGGCTCCTGAGTTCGCGGCTCTCCTTGCTGTCTCCGTGCTTATAATGATTCTCGCTGTGCTTCCGCTGCTCTATGCAGTATTCACAGGTTTCAGGAAAAACCCCTATAAAGTGATTTTCCGCTCAATAGGAGCGATGGCCGCCGGGCTCACCACATCGAACATTGTGGCAGTGCTTCCGATGAACGAGAGCATTGCGCGCCAGAATCTCGGAGTGCAGAAGAGGATAGCATCCACATCTGTTCCCCTTCTTGCCGTCATAGGCCACGGAGGAAGCGCGTTCATATCGGCATTGACGCTGCTATCCCTCTTCCAGGCAACCGCCGGAGAGACTCCCGGCGCCGGTGTGATCGCAGCGGCAGCCGCAGCAGCAGCCGCGGTTTCCTTCCTCTCTTCCGCCGCAGCCGGCTCTGAGGTCGTGATGATAACTGTGCTTGTGCTGAATCTTCTCTCGATAAACCTCTACGGAGCTGAGAACGCTGTAATAGCGCTCCTGCCCGTGCTCGGCGGAATCGGAACAATGCTCGACTCGCTCATCACAGCGATGGGAAGCAGCATTGCGGCATCCTTCGTCGGAACCGACACGGACATTCCCTACAGGGACACGATCTAAATGCCGGAACGCAGAAAGAAGAAGCAGTTCTCATTCGCCATCATGCTGCAGCTCCTGATATCGATAGCATACGGAGCCATGCTCATACATATGATGGTAGTGCTTGTTCATGAGAAGGCTCCTGACTGGTTTATCTACACGCTTATCTATCTGCCGCAGCTCGTGATAATAATATCGTCGCTTGTATTCCTCTTCATCCTGCGGCTGAGGCACAGAACGCACAGCATAGACAGTACGCTTCTTCCCCTTCTCTTCTCATTCATCGCACTTGAAGCCACGATGATACTCCCTCTCTATTCAGATATAACGGGAATAACTATTCTCTCCCCCAACGGTATTGTGATAGTCGAGCGCTTCTCGATGCTTGCCGCGGCCATAGTATTCGTATTCGCATCGATACAGTACTATGGAACGAACGCCACGAGGCTCAGGCTCTATCTCACGATATCCATAGCCGCGGCGCTCTATCTGGCGATAGCGACTCCGATCAACACAGGATACTCCGACTCAGCCGCCTTCACCATATTCTCATCGATATATGATGCGTACTTCACCATCGCCCTGATCGGAATATACATCGCATCCATGCTGACATACATAGCCGCCGTGGTTAAGGACAGGGCCACACACAGCGTGATGAGAGCCTCCGCATTCATCTTCCTGATGATAGGGAATCTTCTCTCGACAAGCACGGAGGTTATGCCATCCGTCATATCTGTCGTCATATACCTTGCCGGAATAACGATGCTCACGCTTTCGGCGAAGAACACGTTCTGAAGATTAAATGGAAAGCATGAGCAAGAATCATAATGCTGCATATTAATCTATTTTTGTGTATGCATTGTTTTCGGA
Source organism: uncultured Spirochaetaceae bacterium (assembly GCA_944389295.1). Lineage (GTDB taxonomy): Bacteria > Spirochaetota > Spirochaetia > Sphaerochaetales > Sphaerochaetaceae > Ornithospirochaeta. Next base: position 74,631 of record CALXLV010000016.1, read on the forward strand.
TGAGGCAACTCGACGATGATTAATTGTATGGGAGTACTATCAGAAAGAGCTGTTCTTATTATCAATCACAGCTGATTATCCCTGTTCTCTTTTAACCGCTTTATCTCCCTGTCAAAGTCACTGACAAGCTCTTTCATTTCTTTTTCCCTATACTTCTTAAACTCTTTTTCGGCCTTTTTGATTGCCTGTTCATGGCTTATTGAACCTGTCCCATCCAATACAGGTCTCCCGATGCTCTGCAATTGGCGGTCAAGCTGGTCTATCCAGTTTTGCATGGTCATCGGTTTTTCTTCCAGGGCCTGAAGTTCCGCATAATCAAGGAACTGCGATACTATGAGCTGCATAATCTGCAGCTCCTTCTCCGATAGATAATTTTTTGCTACACCTACATCCTGTTTCGTGACATAGTTGCCTTTGAAGCTCGTCATCCCTACATAAGGCTTCTCTGCATCAACACGCTTATAGATGACTTCAGCGGCAGTATGCTTGTGTACAGCATAGTGCATCTTGTTCTGTACGGTTGCGAAAAACTTCCTTGTCATCTCGGCTTTCGGGTCATACAATGGCTGTTGCGTAGATATCGGTAACCTGCTGATAGAGATTCCTTTCGCTTGTCCTGATATCCCTGACACGTTGTATGAGCTCTTTAAAGTATCTCCCGCCGCCCTCTTTTAAACGATCATCATCAAGAACAAATCCCTTGGTAATATATTCCTTTAGGATTGAGTTTGCCCATATACGAAACTGCGTGCCACGCAGAGATTTAACCCTGTAGCCAACAGAGATTATCACGTCAAGGTTATAGAATGTAGTGTTGTATGATTTGCCATCTGCTGCAGTTGTTCGGATTTTCCGAACTACTGATTCTTCCTGCAGTTCTCCTTCTTCGAATATATGCTTTATATGCTCGCTTATATTCGACTTGCTGGATTGAAACAGTTCAACCATCTCAGCCTGTGTGAGCCATACTGTATTTTCATCAAGCCTGACGTCTATTTTTGTAAGGCCATCATCTGTCTTGTAGATTATGATCTCGGATTTATCACTCATTACTTATCTTCCTAATTCTCTGTTATGCCAAATGCAAAATCTGGCATGTGATTTTCAATCAATACCGATATCCTGCATTACTAATATATTGGCATAAATGCTTAATCCGGTTCTGTTTTTCAAGAAAAGTTGGGGAATTGATATCTGATAGAAAAGATGGAGATGAACCGGATCAGTACGGATAAATAGTATTCATCCCTGTATTCATAATCCTTCCATAATAAGCAATCCTTTTAGCAGCTCTTGTCCTGTTATTGAATCATTCCAGCCTGCCGGCGGAGACAGGATGGGAGGCATGTATAAGATCGTCAAGCCTCCGCGAAGAATCGAAAAAAGAGCCGCTGCATTCCACAGCGGCTCCTCATCATGAGATGGTCTTAGTTCATCTCGACAACGCTTTTGTCATAATCCTCTGGCGGAACAAATCCGAGAAGATTCATGCATGTCGCCGCGATGGACGATATTCCCAGTCCTTCGTTGAGAGTCTTTGAATACTCTCCGCTATACTCAGGATCATAGATGATGCAGGGGACAGGATTGAGGGAGTGGGAAGTCTTTGCCTTGGGCTCGCCGTTCTCCTTTGTCTTGACTCCGCCCTTCTTGTCATGCTCGTACATATCATCGGCATTGCCGTGATCAGCGGTGACGACCATGATTCCTCCGGCCTTCTCTATCGCCGCCCTGAGCCTTCCGATCTGGAGATCCATAGCCTCCATCGAGCAGACTACGGCCTCAAAGACGCCTGTGTGTCCGACCATGTCGCCGTTGGGATAGTTGAGCTTGATGAAATCCCACTTTCCGCTCTCGATCTCCTCGATCACACGGTCTGTGATCTCCGCGCACTTCATCCACGGTCTCTGCTCAAAAGGAACCTTGTCGGACGGAATCTCGACATACTCCTCGAGCTTCTCATCGAACTTTCCGGAGCGGTTGCCGTTGAAGAAGTAGGTGACGTGTCCGAACTTCTGCGTCTCAGATATTGAGAACTGCCTGACGCCGGAGGCGCAGAGATACTCAGCCATAACCCTGTCGATGGCAGGGGGAGAGACAAGATACTGATGGGGGATGTGAAGATCGCCGTCATACTCCATCATTCCCGCATACTCCACCTTGGGCCATCTCTTTCTGTCGAACTCGCTGAAATCAGGCTCGTCGAACGCTCTTGAGAGCTCTATCGCCCTGTCTCCGCGGAAGTTGAAGAGGATGACGGAATCACCATCATTTATGGTTCCTATAGGCTTTCCGTCCTTGGCGATGACGAATGGAGGAAGATCCTGATCGATCGCGCCTGTCTCTTTGCGGAGCGTCTCGATGGCCTCGTGAGCGGAAGTGAACATGCGGCCCTCTCCAAGCACATGCGTCTCCCATCCCTTTCTGACCATATCCCAGTCAGCGTTGTAGCGGTCCATCGTTATCACCATTCTTCCGCCGCCTGATGCGATCGCAGCATCGAAAGTGCCGTCGGCGGAGAGTTCCGCAAGATACTCTGCGAAAGGATCGAAGTAATCGAGAGCCGACATCTCTCCTACATCGCGTCCGTCAAGGAGAGCATGCACGCGCACGCGCTTCACGCCCTCTTTCTTCGCTTCCGCGACCATCGCCTTGAGGTGATCTATATGTGAATGCACATTGCCGTCGGAGAGAAGTCCGATGAAGTGGAGAGTCGATCCGTTCTTCTTAACGTTGGCTATCAGCTTCTGCCATGTGGCACCGAGGAACATATCGCCTGATACTATGGCGTTGGAGACGAGCTTTGCTCCCTGTGCGAATACGCGTCCGCATCCCATGGCGTTGTGTCCGACCTCGCTGTTTCCCATATCGGCATCGGAGGGAAGTCCTACCGCTGTTCCATGTGCTTTCAGCTTTGTCCAAGGACATGTCGCATAAAGCGAGTCGAGATTCTTCGTCATAGCATCCGCTACGGCATCCCCTTCCTTATACTTACCGAAGCCAACACCGTCCATGATGACGAGCATCACCGGTCCGCGGCGCTGGATACGGCCATTCTTCTTCAAAGGCTCTATCATAAAGCTCCTCCTGATAAGACAATATACAGCAAACCCGCGTCACTCTCCAACACCCTTCCGCAGAGGCTGGACAATCTTCTCCAGCCAGCGGGCAGCGGAGGGCTCCACAAGTTCTTTCAGCGTGCTGTATATACGGCTGTGATAAGCGTTTATCTGATCAATCTCTTCGTCAGTGAGGAGAGAGAGATCGATGAGCTTCTTTTCATACGGAACAAGAGTGAGCACCTCGAATGAGTAGAATACACCGAAGGAGTTCTCCTCTTCCTCCTTCACTGCTATGAGGTTCTCTATCCTTATTCCATGCTTGCCTTCACGGTAAACACCCGGCTCATCTGAGATTACCATTCTAGGGCGGAGAGGTACATCTATCAGCGCTGATGATATCCTCTGGGGGCCTTCATGGACATTCAGAAGGCATCCAACACCATGCCCTGTGCCATGGAAGAAGTTCTCTCCATACTGCCACAGGAACTGTTTCGCGAGCACATCGAGCTGCACGCCCCTCGTGCCTTTAGGGAATTTCTGCCTTGAGAGCGCAAGATGGCCTTTGAGTACAAGAGTGTAATCCCTCCTCTCCTCATCCGACGGCTCTCCGCCGAAGAGCAGCGTTCTCGTTATATCCGTGGTTCCGAAACTGAACTGCGAACCTGTGTCGAGAACGAGAAGCCCCTCTCCGTCTATCGCCTTGCTGTTCTCTTCATCCGCTCTGTAATGGCACATAGCTCCGTTTTCCCTGAATGCGGAGATCGGCTCAAAAGAAGGTTCTATGTATCCGGGAATCTTCTTTCTCTCCTTCTCAAGAAGCGAAGCGATTTCCGCCTCATCATATCTTCCGTTCCTGTCCAGCTTCGAGAGGAAATTCACATAGGCTGCGGCATCATAGATATGCGCAAGACGCATTCCCTTCATCTCAGCCTCGTTCTTTTCCGCTTTCAGCCCGGTAGAGATGTCTGGCCCTGTCACATTCTTCTTTCCCGAGAGAACAGGAGCGAAGAGCTGTGAGTTTCTCTCCGGTGAGTAGTATCCAGCTCCCTTGGCAAGCGTGCGCAGATCATTCACGGCATTCTCATACGGCCTTACCTCAAACGACTTTCTGAGCGATGAGAGAAGCGTCCTGTCAAACCTCTCCTTATCTATGAAAATGACAGCCTTTGAAAGGGATATGAAGAGATATGAGACAAATACGGGGCTGCATGGGACATCATCCGCACGGAGATTCGTTATCCAGGCGATATCATCAAGAGAGGAGATAAACGTCCATCTCACCCCCTTCTTCCTAAGCTCATCCCTTACCGCGGCAAGTTTCTTTTCCGCAGTAAGACCAGAATACTCTGCATCCATCTTCCAGCAGTGAGTGCAGGGAACAGAAGGACGGCCGTTCCAGATCGGGGAGAGAAGATCATCAGCGGCCTCAAGGACTATGCCTTTCTCAGAAAGCCTTTTTGAAAGCCCGGAGAAAGATGCGATGGAAATACTCTCAGCCGCCACACCGACTTTCTCTCCTCTGCTGAGATTTGCGGAAAGCCACTCCTCGGGAGAGGGATATCCCTCTGTACCGAGCTTCATAAGGCGGTACTCAGTCCCTTCGATCTCCTTCTCTCCCTGTATGAAATAGCGGCTGTCCACCCAGAGAAGGGCCTCATTCATCGTGACGATGACAGTCCCTGCCGAACCTGTGAAGCCGGAGATAAACTCCCTCGTTCTCCATCTCGGGGCAGTGTATTCGCTCAGATGGGGATCTGTTCCCGTTATTATGAAAGCATCAAGTCCTCTTTCCCTCAGCTCTGCCCGCAGAGCCTCTGCTCTTTCCGCGATCTTTCCTGTCATTGCAATCCTCCTTTCCTTTAGGGCCGTGCCTGACTGCAAGAAGCACAGCGAGAAGCACCGCTCCAGATAATATCATGAGAAAACAGAAAACCTGTCCCTTTGAGATATTGAGAAAGGACTGGAACAGCGCGATGTTATCGCTCTCGCTTCCGAGGGCAAGCACATAGCCGATATCTGCATCGGGCTGCCTGCAGTACTCTATGAAGAAGCGGAAGAGCCCGTATCCCATCAGATAGAACGAGAACACAGTCCCGTCGGGAAGCGAACGTCTCAGCTTCCAAGGTCTTATCACAAACCAGAGAATCAGAAAGAGCACGATGCCCTCAAAGAGCGCTTCATAGAGCTGCGAAGGATGGCGGGGAAGATTCAGCACGTCCCCGATCTGATAGCTCATTCCCACTCTGTCAGCGATATTCCTCACCCACTCATTCTCAGAGGAGAAGCCGGGAGCTGTCGGGAACACCATTCCCCATGGCACTGCGGTGACTCTCCCGTAGAGCTCAGCGTTGATGAAGTTGCCGAGCCTGCCGAACGTATAACCCAGAGGAATACCTGCTGTGGTGATGTCCGTTATCTTCATCAGGCTGCGGTGGTGGATGCGGCAGTAAACCGCTCCTCCCAGAAGTGCTCCGACGATTCCCCCGTGATAGCTCATCCCCGGAAGCCCGACAAACTTTCCGTCACGGAAAGGCCAGAAGATCATCCAGGGATGCGTGAGATAATATGAGGCATCACTGTAGAAAAGCACCGAAAAAAGGCGCGCAAAGATCAACAGTCCGAGAATGCCGCAGAAGAAGAAGCTCTGGCTCTCATCGGCGGACATCTCAATCACGCCGTCGTTCCTGCACTGATAACGGAAAAGCAGATAGGCGATGAAGAATGCGACGAGATACATCACCGCGTACCACCTCACCGGCAGGGCATCTATCACGAACGGATCGATCCATGAAGGATAATCAACGTAGAGGGCAAGCATGGGATAAGTTTAACCCTATGGCAGATGCGATGCAAACACACCGCCTCTGGTGCTATAGTATGCTCATGAGAAGATTATCACTCGCCATCATGCTCATCATCTCGATGGCGATGCTCAGTGCCGGCGCTGAGCATGAGTACACACCATCTCCGTCGCAGATACCGGCGCACCTCTCATCAGGAACGGCGGAAGCGAGGAGCATCTCCTCGATACTCTACTCACTCGGCAATCTCTACGCCTATCTGGATACCAACTTCCTCTACGACATAGACAGCAGCGAGATGGAGACAGAGCTAATCTCGGCGATGATAGATTCGCTCGGCGATATGTATTCCTACTATATAACGCCGGAGGATGCCGCCGATTTCATGGAGGAATCTGAAGGGGAATATGTCGGAATCGGGACATATCTTACCAAGATGAACCCTGCTTACGCAGACCCTTCCGACCCGGAAACCTACATGGTGATAATAGCCTCTCCCTTCCCGGGAGGACCCGCGGACAGGGCTAATCTGCGCCCCAGAGATATGATAAGCGCCGTAAACGGGGAGGATGTATCATCACTCACCGCAACCGAAGCATCACGGCTGCTGAAAGGACATCCGGGAGAGGATCTCACGCTGACGGTGCACAGAGGAACAGCAGTATTCGATATAACGCTCCAGCCTGAGAAGGTCACGACGCCGTCCACTGCATCGGGAATCATCGCGGACGGAACGGGATACATAGCGATATACTCATTCTCGCTCACTACAGGAGACTCTGTAAGAAAGGACATTGAGAAGCTGCTGGATGAAGGCGCCGACCGTTTGATAATAGACCTGAGAAACAACGGAGGTGGCACGGTACAGAGCGCTCTCGAGATAGCCGACATGTTCCTCTCATCAGGAACAATGCTCGACACTAGATACAAACCTGTCTCGGGCAGGAGGGAGGAGATAGTCACAGCGCAGAAAGGCACTCTGGTTCCGGCCGAGATGCCTCTCGTGCTTCTCGTGAACGGAGGAACAGCATCCTCGAGCGAGATACTGACTGGAGCCCTCAAGGACAACGGAAGGGCAGCAGTCATAGGAAGCCAGACGTTCGGAAAGGGAATCTCACAGGAGATAAGGCCATACAGAGGCGGCTTCATACAGATAACGACAGGACACTTCTACACACCCTCCGGAAATGACATACACGAAGTTGGAATCACCCCTGACATACTGGTAGAAGAACCTGAATATACCGATGAGGAGATGGAGGCGTTCGAGGAGTTCATGAAGGAGGACAAATTCTCCTCATACATCGAAGAGCATCCGGAATACACGAAGGAAAACATAGAGGCTTTCGCCAATCTCTACAGTGAAAGCGGCGTCCCGCAGGACCTTCTCCGCGTGCTGATAAGAAACGAATACATCTACTCAATGGACTACAGCGAAAGACCTGTGGCGGATATCTGGTTCGACCCCTTCATCTCGAAGGCGCTGGAGGTGCTCTCATGAGGGTATTCCTCCTGAGAAACGCGGCAAGCTCCATATATCCCCTCTCGTCAAAGGAGAAGAACTACCTCTTCAATGTCCTCAGGCTGAAAGTAAACGACGTATTCACCGCAAAGGACAGCGAAGAGAGATACTACAAGGCATTTCTCTTCGACGGAGATACGATAACCCTTGAGCCCTCAGATAATCCGGAGGAGACCCTTCTCGACGGGCTCTCATCATACAGAGGACCGTTCATACCGATAAGCATGTTCGTTTCTGTCCTGAAAGGCCGCAGGAACGAGATTGAGGCCAGAGCTCTCACTGAAATGGGCGTGAAGAGGATAATCCTGATGGAGACGGAGTTCACTCAGGAGAAGCTGAAGGAACACTCTCTGGATAGGATAAAGGCAATCATACGCGAGGCTGTCCAGCAGTCAGGAAGCAGGGAACCCGAGCTGATCGGGCCGGTCTCCTTCAAAGATGCCGTTGATCTTGCGGATGGGGTTCCTCTTCTTCTCCACCAGAGCATTCTCTCATCAACATCATCCCTTTCAGAGATTCTTGAGAAAGGAAAAACCGATGCCGTATCCGCATTCATAGGTCCGGAAGGAGGATTCTCCGGCAAGGAGTGCGTTTACGCGGAGGAGAAAGGCCTCCTGCCTGTGCTCCTGAACACCAGCATCCTCCGTTCCGAGACTGCCGCAATCTACACCGCCGCGGCGATACAGGCGATTCTGCAGAACTGACTGCAAGGTTACAATACGCGAAATATGTGTAACTTGAGGTGAATAAGACTCTTCACTCATTTTTATCTGCTATTCTGACTGCAGAGGGGGATGGGAGATGAGGTATATTCTGTTTTCTCTTGGGAGGACGCTCTCCGAGCGGATCTCCGCCGCAGCGGGCGGAAACTGCGTGGAGTGCCCCACTCTGCAGCGTCTGGCAACGCTCAGATGCAGAAAGGATGACATAATCATCGCGCACGCAGCGGCACTGACTCAGAGAGATGTTTTCAGAACCGTACACGGACACCGGAGCATGATAGTGTTTTCGCAGGCGGATGAGATAAAGGAACATGAACCGCCGTATGTCTCCGGATACACAGTATTTCTCGGTTATGACTTTACGGAAGATGATCTCAGAAATGCCATGAAGAAGGCATCCGGAGTATCAAAGGTATTCGGAACCGTCGGTGAGAGACTCGTCGGAAGCTCGGTGATAATGGCGGAGACAAGGCGGAGGATAGAGAAGGCCGCGGCATCACGCATGCCTGTCCATATAACAGGAGAAACAGGCACGGGAAAAACACTCGCAGCTGAAGAGATACACAGATACTCCTCCGTAAAGGAGATGATAAGGGAAAGCTGCGGCATTCTCTCCTCAGGGATAGCCGAGAGCGAGATATTCGGTCACAGGAAAGGCGCTTTCTCTGGGGCATCCTCAGACAGGGAAGGCCTCATCGCAGAGGCGGACGGTTCAACCCTCTTTCTGGATGAGGTGCAGGATCTGAGCCTTGAGATGCAGTCTAAGCTGCTGAGAGTGATAGAAACAGGAGAGTACAGGCCGCTTGGTTCGGATAAAGTCAGACACTCCTCTTTCCGCCTTATAACGGCATCCAGCGTAGGATTGAAAACTTTAGTTGAAGAGAAAAGAATGCGCAGGGATTTCTACTACCGCATAGGATTCATGAACATAAGGATGCCTTCTCTTTCGGAACACATGGAGGACATTCCGGAGCTTATTGGAAGATTCGAGGAGGAGAATGGCTACGAGAAAAGAATCTCCGACTTCTCCCCTTTCATGCATGATTATCCCGGCAACGTCAGAGAACTTTACAGGGAAGTCATGGTGTACCACCAGGAAAACGGATGAGAAAACACTAGAGCCTTTTTCACACGTCAAATATTTTACCTGGGCTAATTACTGTCATGACTGCCAGTTAAGGGGCTGTGGAAGAAAGAACATCAAGCTGTGGAAAACTTGTGGAAAACTCTGTGGGAAAACGCTTTTCCACATGTGGAAAACGGCAATGAAAACCCCATTGAATTTATATAAAATCTATGTTACTGGTCTGTTATCCATTAATATTAAATTTTTATATTACAAATAATTAAATTAAATTATGCAAAACATGCAAAAACCTCTGGCAATACGGCATCAGGCCTCTGAAAAGGTGTTTTCCACATAGATTCCACAGCCTTGTGGAAAACTTGTGGAAAACCTACATATAGCGTATATCCATACGCCGCGTTGTGCTCACCGCAATCTGAGGATATACTCTCTTCCATGGCTGTTTACGGAATAGGAAATCCTCTCATAGACTTCCTCTGCTATGCCGACGAGAGCGATCTCGAGGCGCTTTCATTAAGCAAGGGCACAATGCTCCTCGTGGATGAGAAGAAGAGGGCGGAAATACTTGAGAGGATGAAAGGCAGGAAAGTCGTCTGTTCATGCGGCGGCTCATGCCCGAACACGATGGTCACGCTCAGGGCGCTAGGCGTCGAGACGACGCTTGCCGGAGGCATCGGATGCGATGAGTACGGGAAGATGTACAGGGAGAAGCTCAGGGAGAGCGGAGTGAACGACGAGCTTGTTGAGTTCAGCGCCGCGACAGGAACTTCGATAATACTCCTCACGGAAGACAGGGAGCGCACGATGAACACATATCTCGGAGCAAACAGGCTCTACGATGATAAATGCGTAAATCCTGAGAGCGTGAGAAAGGCGGAGCTCTTCTATTTCACGGGATATATGTGGGATACGGAGGCACAGAGAAGTGCGGTAAAGAAAGTCCTGGATTATACTAAGGAGAACGGCATAAAGGTAGCCTTCGATCTTGCCGACCCGTTTGCTGTGGGAAGATACAGGAAGGATTTCCTCTCAATAGTCGAGAACTTCTGCGACATAGTATTCGCAAACAGCGAAGAGGCGAGATTTCTTCTCAACAACTACGATGCCTATGAGTGCTGCAGATCGATGGGAAAACTCGCCCCGATCGCAGCTGTGAAAGACGGAAGAAGGGGTTCATGGGTATCTGATAACGGCAAACTGACCAGAATACCTCTCTACGGCTCATCAGCTCCCGTGGACACGACGGGAGCCGGGGATACTTATGCTGCAGGTTTTCTTTACGGAATCCTCAATGGCCTTACTGCAGAACAGTCCGGAAAGATCGCATCCTACCTCGCAGGAGAGATAACAGGACAGACTGGCGCTCAGTTTGACAAGAAGAAAGCTGAGGAAGTCAGGAAGGTCATCAGCTCCGGGACTCTTCTCTGAAAAGCCTTCTGTGCCTGAGAAGTATCAGAGCCGAGAGCACTGCGCAGAGAAGCGCCGTTATCGGTAGGTTCATCCATATTCCCGTCAGCTTGAGAGGATAGAGCGCCGCGATCAGAATGAGAGGAAAGATGAAGGCGCTCGAGACAGAGATGGCCGCAGCATATCTCGGCTTCTCTATCGCGGACATGAAGCTCTGAGTGCATATCGCTATCCAGCGGAGTATGTATGCCGATGATGCGATCCTTACTGCGGCGGTTCCCATGACGTGTATGTCACTTCCGCCGCCCTCAACGAAGAGATTCACAGCAGTTTCGGGAAAGAAGAAGAGGAACACGCCCAGAAGCACCGATACCACAGCGCCGGCGCCGTAGCAGTATTTCTCTATGGCGGCAACCCTGTCCTTTCTGCCTGCACCCCAGTTGTAGCCGACAGAAGGCTGCAGGGAGTCGCATGTGCCGTAGAGGAGAGGCACCACGATTCCGTCCGCGTTCATCAGAATTCCGTAGACGCTGACAGCGGCCGAGCCTCCGAAGGCAAGAAGCATGACATTCATTATGATGGACACAATCCTGCCTGAGACGTTTGAAAGAAACGTTGGAAGGCCGCATGAGACTATCGTTTTTATAAGATGAGCATCGAAATGAGGCCGGCAGAACCCGAGTTCGGTTTTCTTTCTGAGGAACGGAATGAACCCGAAGATCACAGCGGTGAATATGCCGAGCGACGTACCGAGAGCAGCGCTCGCTATATCTCCTCTGAGTATTATGAGGAAGAAGGATTCGTAGATCACGGCCATTCCGGCAAGCACTACGTTCATCAGGAAGGAGTAGCGTATCTTTCCGCATATTCTGAGGTAATTGTCCACAGCGAATGCGAATGTCGTGAACGGAGAGAATACGGCATATACCCTGAGATAGGAGACAGCATGGGGAATAAGCGTCTCACTCGCTCCCATAAGTCTGAATACGGCGGGAGAGAAGATGAAAAGAAGTGCCCCAAGGATTATTCCGGATATGAATATCATCACTACAGAGCATGTGAAGAAATTGTTGGCGCTGTGCCTGTCTCCCCTTCCCAGCTTTATCGCTATCTGTACCGATGAGCCTACTCCTATGAGATCTGATATCGCGAAGTTTATTATCACGAACGGCATCGCGAGATTAAGACCGGCAAAAGCCTCAGTACCGAGTATTCTTCCTACAAGTATGGCCTCCAGCATATAATACATCGAAGAGAGAAGCATTCCGAGCGCTCCCGGAACGGCTGCCTTGAAAAAAAGATGTCCTGGCCTGGTACTTATAAAAAGCCTTTCAGTATCACGCGGCATAAAAAGTCTCCGCCCTCTATGAAAAACTATTGAGTTAGTCCATAGTCAATAATATGGAAAGAAAAGAACGCAAGCTCTACCGTGCCGGTGATTTCGCCGCAATATTCGGAGTGAAGAAGGACACGCTTTTTTACTATGACAGGATAGGAATATTCAGACCTGTTTTCAGAGCAGCCAACGGGTACAGGTACTATGGCTCATCGCAGTTCTCAACATTCAGCATAATACTCACGCTGCGCAACATGGATATCCCGATAGAGCGCATAAGGGAATATCTTTCAGCGAAGAATCCTGAATCGCTGATGGAGCTTTTCGATCTTGAGAGAAAGAGGATAGACAAGAGGATACGGAAGCTGAAAGAGCTTTCATCAATGATAGAAAGCAACATCTCTATTATGAAAGAGGCGATGGAGATGGCAGGAAAACCTGTTTCAGTCAGGTATTTTCCCGAGGAGTACATCATCGAAAGCCTGCCTCAGAAGGGAAAGAAGATAGACTGGAGCGACGAGTGGTGGGCGCTCTACTCGTCCATATACGGAAAGGACGAGGGAAATATAGGAATAACAGGGTCGAAAATCGCACTGGACGATATCCTCAGAGGAGAGTTCTCAAGGCTTGAGAGCATCTTTGTCATGACAGGAAGGAAAACGGAAACTGAAATACCCGCAGGAATGTATGCTGTCAAATATGCGGAAGGACCTTACTCCGGATACAGCGGAATATACAGATCATTTCTGGATGAGATAGACAGGATGGGCTACATTCCCTCTTCTGCTGCGTACGAGGAGTATGCGGTTGACGAGATGGCGACCGACAGAAGCGAGAGATTCATCTCAAGAATAAGGATAATGGTAAAAGAAAAGAGGCCAGCAGAGCCGGCCCCTTCAGAGTGTGATTAGATCAGTAGTTCTGACCTACAAGCTCGAAATATGCCTGAGGATGGTTGCAGACAGGGCACATTGCAGGAGCCTTCTTTCCGACTACGATGTGACCGCAGTTCCTGCACTTCCAGATCATCTCGCCGTCTCTGGAGAACACAAGACCCTCCTCGACGTTCTTGAGAAGCGCAAGATATCTCTCCTCATGGTGCTTCTCGATTGCTGCTACGCCTCTGAACTTAGCGGCGATCTCCTTGAAGCCCTCCTCATCGGCGACCTTGGCGAACTCAGCATACATATCTGTCCACTCGTAGTTCTCGCCCTCTGCAGCAGCCTTGAGGTTCTCGGCTGTTCCCTTGATGTCTCCGCCCTCAAGATACTTGAACCAGAGCTTAGCATGCTCCTTCTCGTTCTCTGCTGTCTCAAGGAAGAGAGCTGCGATCTGCTCATATCCTTCCTTCTTTGCCTTGGAAGCAAAATAGGTGTACTTGTTCCTTGCCTGGCTCTCACCGGCAAAAGCCGCCTGAAGATTCTTCTCAGTTCTTGATCCTTTCAGTTCCATTTTTCTTCTCCTTATCTCTGCATTCCCTGCAGATGCCTTCAAATATAAGCTCATGGGAGGTAAGCTCGAAACCATCTTCCATGGCATGCGCTTCGATCAGAGGACTACTATTATATGATACATCAACATCCACGACCCGTCCGCATTTTCTGCAGTATCCGTGAACATGCCGCTCTGCACGGTGATCATAATGGGCTTCCCCGCTGCCGACAGAAGTGACTTTTCCTATCCTTCCTTCCTCATAGAGAGAAGCAAGGTTGCGGTACACCGTAGCCTTGGATATCGTGCTGTGCTTAGAGGCGATAATGCGGTAAATGTCATCCGCGCTCGGATGACCGCAGAATGCCTGCACAGCCTCATATGTAAGTTCTTTCTGCAGCGTGTTGCGTCTGTCCTTCATAGTTTATTGATAATTGTTATTAATAAAGTATCATTATCATGATAATGAGTCAATAAGAAAGCTGCGGTTTCCCGCAGCCTTCATATCTTCATTTATTGCTCGGAAGTATCCTTACCTGCTTGTAAAGCCCTTCTCCCTCACTCTTCGTCTCGACTCCTTCAAAATCATTGAGAGCTGTGTGCACCAGGCGGCGCTCAAAGGGATTCATCGGATCGAGAAGCCTCGAGCGTCCTGTCCTCCTGACCTGCTCGGCAGTCCTGTAGGCATTGCGGATTATCTGCTCCTCATGCCTCATCCTGTAGTTCTCGCTGTCGATAACTACCTTTATGTCCGGGTCGAGATTGCCCGCATAGACATTTGTTATGAGCTGGATCGCATCGAGGTTCTTTCCCTTTCTGCCGATGATTATTGATGAGTCATCGCTGTCGATGCTGATGCCGATCTTTGAATCCCTGCGGAATGAGATAGAGGACTTGCTTGAGTATCCCATCTTCATCACGAGAGTATCGATGAACTCAAGGATTTTGCGCTCATTCTCGTTCTGGGGTTCGGGATTGAAGTCCTCGGCGGTAGAAGCATCCGATGCGGAGATATGATCATCATCTTCCTCCTCGGGAGCGCTGTCATCACCGTAGTAGACCCTTATCTTTACGCTTCCCTTTCTGAAAAGACTCTTCTTCTCCCTCTCGATGACCTCCACATCAAAGGCATCGCGGTCAAGGCCAAGCTCGCGTATGGCCTTATCTATGGCTTCCTGTTCTGTTCTTCCTTCAAATTCGCTCTGCATATTACTTTCTCCTGTTCTTTCTGCGGGCTTCCTTCTTAGCCCTCTTCTCTGCATCGCGCTCGGCGATCTCCTCGGCATAGACAGATTTCTTCTTCTTGTTGACGAAAAGCTGCTGTCCGATCGATATGACGTTGACGGTCGACCAGTAGAGAAGAAGTCCCGACGGAGCGTTATACATTATGAAGAAGAAGATGATCGGCATTCCGTATGTCATGAATGTGATCATTCCCTGCTGCTGTCCCGCCGCCTGTCCCGACTGGGTTATCTTCATGGAGAAGATCATCGAGATCGTATAGAGGATCGGAAGAAGGTGTATCTGGCTTCCGAGAAGCGGAATTCCGAACGGAAGCGTATAGATAGTGTCAGGTATCGAGAGATCTGGAATCCATCCCGGTATGAACATCGAGCCGCGGAGATCGAAGTTTGTATTGAGAAGGCCGTAGAGCGCAATGAATATCGGGAACTGTATGAGCATCGGGAGACATGATCCCATCGGGTTGATCTTCTCTTCCTTATACAGTTTGGCCATCGCGGCGTTCTGCGCCTCGGGATCGTTGGGATACTTCTCTTTTATCTCGTTGATCTTCGGAGTAAGCGCTCCCATCTTGGCTGTTGAGTCCATGCCCCTCTTCGCAAGCGGCTGGAGAAGCAGCTTTATGAGGATTGTAAGGAGGATGATCGCAACACCGTAGTTGGGGATTATCTTATAGAAGAACTGAAGTATCCAGTTGAGGATAGACTCAAGCCATGAAAGCCAGCTTCCCTCGATTATATCTGTAAGCTCATGTCCCTCTATTCCGAAAACATTGTCCTCTGAAATATCGTAGATATCGAGATTAGACTTCACCTTTGGTCCGGCGTAGAATGAGTAGATGTCGGATACAGCTGACTCGCCGGAAGCAAGCCTGTTCATGAAAATGGTATCTTTCTGAGGCACTCCGCTGTCATTTGATGACTGATTAGCCGTTGCATAGGCTATCGTTCCGTCACTCTCAGGAATGAGTATGAAAGCGAAGTACTTTCCGGAGAGAGCCATCCAGTCGACGATCTCATCACTATCGGATATGAATACTCCGTCATCGAATCCAGCGTTCTTCATTCCCTTTCCGTCATACCTTACGGAGACGCGTCTGTAGTCATAGTTGTTTGACATTGACTCAAATGAAGGTCCGATCTGCGGTCCGATGGAGACAGAATACATCAGAGAATCATCATTGAGAGGCACCGGAGAACCGTCAGGTGCTGTGATGCTTACCTGCATCTGGATCATATACTCACCGTTTAGAGGTATCGCATATCTCTTCTCTATAGTGAACGAACTGCCTTCTGATGTAACGAAATCACGGGTGAACGAGACTATCTTCCACTTGTCGGAACTCTCATTGACCGTATATGCGAACGCATCATCAACAGGCGAGTTAATGTCGCCGCCTGCATAAAGCGTGAACATATCTGGATCAGAGTCATCTCTGAACACAAGTTCTACGGGACTGCCGTTCTCCATATGCTCTGAAAGTCTTATGGAGGATATATCTCCGCCCATCGGATCGAATCCGATTATGTAGGCTCCTGCCGTGACTTCAAATGGTTCTGTGTCTGAAACTTCACCGACTGCGGCTATCTCCGCCGCCTCGCTTTCCGGAAGCACCTCTGCGGTATTGTCCTCCGGAACATCCGTTACAGTCTCTGGGGCCGCAGGTATCTCAGGCGGAAAGAAAACTGTCTGGACTGCCATTCCGACCGTTATGACGATAACGGACAATACTATTGCAATGATAGTATTCCTATCCATCTTCACTCCTTGCCGATGGTAAGATAGCGTATCCGTAAGCTGGAATAGGAACTCTCTGCCGATGAGAATGAATGGGAACTATTTCCTGCGATTCCTGTCCAGCATTGAAATGAAGCCGGACTCAAGCAAGGAAAAGCTGGAAACCTTACCAGGATACAGGACGAGGACGAAATCCTCTCCTTCATCTTCCATTGGATTATCCGGGCTTATTCTTCCCTCATAGCATCTGAATATTTCTTTTGCCCTGCGTCTTGCCCTGTTGCGGTCAACTGCCCGTCCGAAGTGCTTTGCAGGTATGACTATGATACGGTCAAAGCCCAGATTGTTGCTGATGCTGATTAATCGCATTCCCGGACATGACTGTGATCTTCCATGTCTGAAAATGCGATCAATCTCTTCTTTTTTCCTGATAATCTCTCTCTTAGTAAGGCTTCTTCTCATCGCTGGCTGTAAGGCTGTGTCTGCCTTTAGCTCTGCGGCGAGCAAGCACCAAACGTCCACCCTTAGTGGCCATTCTTGCGCGGAAACCAAACTTCCTTGTCCTCTTCATCTTGCTGGGATGATAGGTCCTTTTGCCTTTGTAACTCATCTGACTACTCCAATTATATCGCTATAAAGCGGTTATTCTCTTCAAATAAAGAGCTTATCGCCCGATTATGGGATTCTAGCAAACACGGCATCCGTGGTCAATACCGGAAAAATTACCTCTTTCAGTCATCACCTTGCTGGATATATATCCTCTGCACGGGCATCAGGGAAGCGCATGTTGAAATCCTTTAGTATTCTCCCTTTCTCAAGCATCAGAAGATTCCTCGCGGACGCTCCGCGCACATGGACATATATCTTTCCGTTCTCGAAGGAGCGGAACTCAGTGGTTCTCCTCAAAGAAGGCCCGGCTATCAGAGGCCATGCGCGGTGATATCTGACACTGTCGATGTTTTCCAGACCTGAGATATACTCACTTACAAGATTCTTTATATCCTTAACATCTTCCAATTGTGAAATTCCCCTTTTCTGCTCTGTAGAAGAGAGAATCTTCCTTCTCTCCGGAGAAATAGCTCTCCCGCGGAAGGAATGTATAGAAAGCCTGTGAATATTCAGGAAGAGATGACAGAACCTTTCCCCTCCTCTCGTCATCGAGCTCAAGAAGCACATCATCGATCAGAAGAACCGGCTTCTTTCCTGTCCTCTCGCTGAAATATCTGGCCTCGGCTATGCGGAAAAGTATAGATGCCAGTCTTATCTGTCCAGTAGAACCTACAGATGCGAAAGGTATTCCATCGGCCATGACGGTGAATCTGTCCCTGTGAGGCCCGCTGGATGTCGTCTGCATCGAGATGTCGCGCTGGATATTATCTTCAAGATAGGAGGATATATCATCAGCATTATCCATAGCTCCCCATGAAGGCTGATATTTTATCGTTATCTCCATATCACTCCCGGATATCTTCCTGAAAAGATCGGGAAAGATAGAATTGAATCCATATACTGCCTCAGCCCTCTCCCTCATCACTTCAAGACCGAATCTTGAAAGACGGTCGCTGTAAAGAGGGAGTATCGATGTGTTTCCGTTCTTTATAGCGGCATTGCGCTGCATCAGGATGCCTCTGTATGATCTGTGCGCATCGAAGAAAAGCGGTGAGTAGAGACTCATCATCTGGTCGAAGAACCTTCTCCTGTTTTCCGTCTCTCCCTTTATGAAAAGTATGTCATCATGGCTGAAAACAATGCACGGAAAACTGTATATGAGCTCACGTCTGTCCCTTATCTCCTTTCCGTCTATCTCTATTTTCCTTCTGTTTGACTGGAATGTGGTGCTTATTCTGCTCTTTATGCCGCTGTCGCTGAATATTCCTGAAATCGAAAAGCCTTCGCTTCCGTGCCTGACTGCTTCCCGGAGGCTTGATGTCCTGAATGATGATCCGTAGCAGAGTATGTACACGGCTTCGAGGAAATTAGTCTTTCCCTGTCCGTTTATACCTGTAAGTACAATATCCTCCGCATCGACATCTACTTCCGCGGAGGATATATTTCTGAAACTGTTTATCGAAATCTGCTCAAATCTCATGAATTGGGCATCTGCATCGGCATCAGCACAAAAAGATAATCTTTTTCAGGGTCTGATGTGAAAACCATCGCCGATGAAGGCTTCGTGAACATAATCTTTATATAATCCGAGTTGATTTTCTTTATCGGAGACACCAGAAGCATGCAGTTGAACGATATTCTCACGTCCGGTCCGCTGTAAGATGCAGGTATCTCCTGATGGCTTTCGCCGAATTCGGTATTCTCTCCTGAGAATGTCACCTTGTTTTCCGTAAGATCGAGGAATATTCTCTTTGACTTGTTCTCAACAAGGATGGATATGAGGGATATTGCTTTCTCCACATCCTCTTTCTTCATCACGCATGTGTTCTCGAGGTTGTGGGGTATGACTTTCTCATAAGCAGCATATGTTCCCTGTATAAGAGATGAGTATATAGTCCTGTTTCCGATGCGTGCGAAAATATAGCCTTCCTTTACCCCTATGGAGAAAAGTCCTTCGCCGCTCCCTATCGATTTAAGAAGTGAGAGGAATTTCACGGTTATTATAGAAGCCGGAAAATCAGGAATCTCCTGCTCGAAATGGCGTGAAACATATGCCATTCTCTTTCCATCAGTCGCGACCATGACGAGATTTCCGTTTTTCTTTTCCATATACACTCCCGTAAGGAAGTGCCTTGAGTCGTCGCTTGCCACTGCGAATGATGTTTTGTCGATCATGTCGAAGTAGTCGCGCTGAGTTATTGAAAAATAGAGCGAATCATCTATTGAGTTGAGAGATGGAAACTTTGATGCCTCTATTGTCCTGATGCTTATCCTGAATGAACCGCTCTCATCGGCCGGTTCTATTGTGAGGTTTCCTTCTTTTTCCTCAACCAGTATCTCCTCATCTGGTATGTTCTTCAGAAGCTGAGAAAATTTCTCACAGAAAACAGTTGTGGCTCCCGGAACTATTACTGAAATGTTTATCTGGGATGAGAAACCTATGTTCTGGTCTGTCGCTTTTACTGTAAGTATGTCTCCTCCTGCTTCGAGAAGGACGTTGCTGAGTATTGATAATGAGTTCTTAGAGCTTGAGAAGCTGTTCGCCAGCTCTATTTCCTGTCGGAGCAGGCTGGCCTGGCATATGAATTTCACAGAAGTCACTCCTTATTGACTGTTAATATATCATAAAAAAGAGAGCAGTAGTAATAATAAAGGCTGTTAAATTGTGGAAAACTATATTTAATTTATTGTATCTAATTGTTTTAACTTGTGGATAAATATGTGGATAGGATGCGCTGTTATCCACATTTATACATTACGGTCGGATGCATCGGTAAGCGTGCTGTGGAAAACCTCTTTGCAGTCCACATCTTTTTCAGATGCTTTCTACGGCTTTTCCACAGCTTATCAACATGGTTTTTCCACCGGATGTGGAAAACTCATCCTTCGATCAGTTCGTTCTTTATAGAGTTTACGGCCTGCCTTACAGAATCATCGACATCGAGTATCGATTTTATCTTCTCAACTGAGTACATGATTGTCGTGTGATCCTTTCCGTTCATCGATTTTCCTATCTCTGAAAGCGAGAATGAAGTAAGGATTGAGGCAAGGTAGATTGAGATATGACGCGCAAGAGTGATGTTCTTATTCCTGCTTTTACCCCTTATATCGTACTCTTTCACGTTGAAATAGGCTGCCGTTTTCTGAATTATCATATCAATGGTGATATCGTTGTTCTTTATTGCCGGAGAGACTATGAAGTTCTTCAGCTGCTCTCTTGCTATATCGAGAGTAACCGGTTTTCCGACAAGGCTTGCGAATGAGCTGAGTGTTGTAAGGGCTCCTTCAAGGTCCCTGACGTTTGTATTTATGCTCTGGCAGATGTATTCAAGCACTTTCTGGTCTATCTGATACCCTTTTTCCCTGCATTTCTGCATCGCTATCGCCATTCTAGTCTCATATGCAGGCGGCTGGAGATCAACGTTGAGACCTTTTCTGAACCTTGTTTTCAGCCTGTCCGTTATATCCGTGAGCTCTGTTATGGGACGGTCGCAGGTGAGGACTATCTGCTTGTGGCTGTCATAGAGCTCGTTGAATGTGTGGAAGAGCTCTTCCTGTGTTGAGTCTTTCTTCTGCAGGAAGTGTATGTCGTCGATAAGAAGAACATCCACATTTCTGTACTTTGACTTGAATGAAGATATCTTCTCTTTTGACAGCAGCGAGTCTATGAATTCGTTGGTAAAGCTCTCCGCCGTGACGTAAATTATCTTCATCTTCGGGTTATGTTCATCTATGTAGTTTCCTATAGATTCAAGAAGATGAGTCTTTCCAAGTCCTACTCCTCCGTAGATCAGGCAGGGATTAAAGGATGTTCCGGGGTTCTGCGCTATGACTTTGCACGCATTGAATGCGAAGCTGCTGTTGTCTCCGGATATGAAGTTGTCGAATGAGTACTGCTTGTTGAGAGTAGTATTTTTCGATACCGGTTCAGGAGCGCTCTTGCGCTCGCTCTTCTGAGCTGTCTGTTTCTGAGGTTTTTTGGATGAATCGACTGCGAACTCGACAGGTATGTCCCTGCCGGCAATCTCTGAAACCATGTTCTCTATCTCGGTGCGGCAGTTCTTCTCCGTGGTTGCTTTGTAAAACTGTGACGAGAGAGTGAGGATCATGGTTCCGTCCTTCTCTCCTCCGAACGATATTCTTTTTATCCACTGCTTTTTTGCATCGGGAAGGGAATCCTCCAGATGAGCCTCCGCTTCCTTCCAGATAGTCTCGAGATTTTCCATATCGCGTGATTATAGCAGAGCATATTGCAGCGGTAAAGCAAGATGAAGCGCATAAGTCGCTGACAGTTCATTTAACTTATGCCGATCAAAGAAAATAATAAGGGTTGTGATTTTCCCGCCGCACTTGAAGAAAACGGCCTGAAAATTGTATAATCCCATAAACTGAACTATCCGTCTCGGGCTATGCTTATCCTACCTGCTCGATAAGGTCTCAGCCGTGAATATCGGAAGGAACGGAAGGATTTTATGGACAACGAAGAACTGAAAATCGCTGGTCACAATAAGGCCGAGCTTGAAGCCGAGATAAAAGCCAGCGAAAGCTACAATTCCAGCGGTATCACTGTCCTCAAGGGTCTGGAAGCCGTGCGTCTCAGACCCGGAATGTATATCGGTTCGACAGGAATCGACGGACTTCATCATCTTGTTTATGAGGTTGTCGACAACTCGATCGATGAGGCTATGGCAGGATACTGCAATGATATCAAAGTATATCTTGATAACGGGCCTGACGGGGAAATCTGCACGGTTGAGGACAATGGACGAGGCATTCCTGTAGACATTCATCCAGAGGAGGGAAAGAGTTCCCTTGAGGTTGTTCTTACTCAGCTTCATGCCGGAGGCAAGTTCGATCACAATGCCTACAAAGTCTCCGGAGGACTCCATGGCGTCGGCGTTTCATGTGTTAACGCCCTCTCATCGTGGATGGAGGTTACTGTACACCGTGCTCCCCATATATACAGGCAGGTATATCACAGGGGAATACCGGACGGCGATGTCGCCGTTGTCGGAGACACAGACAGGACAGGAACGATAGTAAGGTTCACTCCTGATTTCGAGATAATGGAGCCCAACTCGTTCAGTTATGACACTCTCTCGGCGAGGTTCAAGGAACTTTCGTATCTGAACAAGGGTATAACGATCTCAATAACGGACAATCGTGAGGAGCCTGCGAGGAGCGAGAAGTTCCATGCGGAGGGAGGTCTCTCCTCATTCGTGAAGTACCTGAATGAGTACAAGACGGTTCTTTTTGAGCCTATCTCATTCGAGTGCCAGAAGGATGATGTATCCGTTGAAGTTTCGCTGCAGTACAACGACAAGTACGATGAGAAGATCTACACGTTCGTAAACAACATCAACACAAGGGAAGGCGGAACGCACCTCTCAGGATTCAGGGCCGCTCTCTCAAGATGTCTGAACAATCAGCTCAAGAAGAGCGTCAAGTATATGAAGAAATACCCGGACAGCCTTGAATCTTCGGATATTTCAGAAGGACTTACTGCCGTTATCTCCGTCAAGATTCCTAATCCTCAGTTCGAGGGACAGACGAAGATGAAGCTCGGCAACTCGAATGTGAAGGGCATAGTCGATTCGCTTGTCTATGAAAACCTCACCAATTATTTCGATGAGTTCCCAGATTCTATAGACAGGCTTCTCGACAAGGTCACCAGCGCGGCTCTTGGCCGTGTCGCCGCAAGGAAGGCAAGGGAGAATATAAGGAAGAAGTCTGAAGGAGGCGGTCTCCCTGGAAAACTCGCTGACTGCACCGAGCGCGATCCTGCCAGATGCGAGGTGTTCATCGTCGAGGGAGACAGCGCAGGCGGCTCTGCAAAGCAGGGACGTGACAGCCGTTTCCAGGCAATCCTCCCCCTCTGGGGAAAGATGCTGAACGTTGAGAAGGCTCAGGAAGCAAAGGTACTAAATAACGATAAGCTCGAACCTGTAATCCAGACGATTGGTGCCGGTATTACAAGGTATAACGATATGGGCAGCACTTCCGATTACGATGATGAGGAAGGCGGAAAGAAAAACGAGGAGAAAACGTTCGATATATCAAAAGTCCGTTATCATAAGATAATAATAATGGCAGATGCCGATGTTGACGGATCGCACATCAGGACACTTCTCCTGACTTTCTTCTTCCGCTATATGCGTCCTCTCATCGAGGCCGGGTATATCTACTTCGCCATGCCTCCTCTCTACAAGATCACGATAAGCAAGAAGGATTTCTACGCATACGACGAAGTGGACAAGAAGAAAATTCTTGATGAGTATGCTCCCGGGATCGACGAGTCGAAGATAGCCATACAGCGCTACAAAGGTCTCGGAGAGATGAATCCGGAGCAGCTCTGGGAGACTACGATGAATCCCGAGACCAGAATGATCGGAAAGGTTCATCTTGAGGATGCCGAGCAGGCTGACAGGGTGTTCTCCATGCTCATGGGCGAGGATGTCGAGCCCAGAAGGGAGTTCATAGAGCAGAACGCGACGTTCGTAAGGACGCTGGATATCTGAGGTGAAATATGGAAGATAATCAGGAACTTAATCCGCGCATTGTACAGGCGGACATCTCAGAGGAGATGAAGACAAGCTATATAAACTATGCTATGTCGGTTATCATCAGCCGCGCCCTTCCGGATGCCAGGGATGGCCTGAAGCCGGTTCACAGAAGAATCCTCTACGATATGTGGGAACTGGGCATCAGATACAACTCTCCCAACAAGAAGTGCGCCCGTATCGTAGGTGATGTTCTCGGTAAGTATCATCCCCACGGAGATGCCTCTGTCTACGATGCCCTCGTAAGGCTTGGTCAGGACTTCTCCCTGCGCTACCCTGTCGTCGCTCCTCAGGGAAACTTCGGTTCAATCGATGGTGATCCTCCCGCGGCAATGAGATATACGGAGGCCCGTATGAGCCGCATCGGTGAGGAAATGCTCACTGATATTCAGAAAGAGACCGTCGATTTCACTCCGAACTATGACGGATCGACAGAGGAGCCGTCGGTTCTGCCGGCAGCATTTCCCTTCCTTCTTACCAACGGTTCATCGGGAATCGCGGTAGGCATGGCCACCAATCTTGCACCGCATAATCTCGTGGAGGTCGTGGACGGAATCTGCGCATACATCGACAATCCCGATATAACTATCCCGGAGCTGATGAACTACATAAAGGGCCCTGATTTCCCCTCTTATGGCGTCATCTGCGGCAAGAAGGGAATCATGGATGCCTATATGACTGGAAAGGGCAAGATCGTCATACGCTCGCGCTATGAGATAGAGGAGAATGACCGCGGTCATGATGCCATCATCTTTACGGAGCTTCCCTACCAGGTCAACAAGGCTGAGCTCGTGAAGAAGATCGATGATCTGAGGAAGGACAATGTCATTCCCAACATCGCTGCCGTAAGGGATGAATCAGGACGCGACGGAATAAGGGTCGTGGTAGAGCTCAAGCAGGGAGCTGTGCCCAAGATCGTCCTCAACATGCTTTTCAGCCGCACTGCTCTCCAGAGCAACTTCAATGCCTACAATCTGGCCATATATCAGGGCCGTCCGAAGCTGATGACGCTCAAGGACATGGTCCAGATATATGTTGATCACAGAGAAGAGGTTACTGAGAGGCGCACCCGCTATGATCTCAGAAAGGCGGAGGAGAGAGCCCACATACTTCTCGGTCTCAAGATCGGTCTTGAGAACATCGATGAGGTCATAAGGATAATAAAGGAGAGTCAGGACAACAACGTCGCATCGCTTGAGCTGCAGAAGGCTTTCGGACTGGACAAGATACAGGCGGATGCGATCATAGACATGAAGCTCGGACGTCTTTCTCATCTGGAAACGGAGAAGATACTGGACGAGCTCTCCGATCTTGAGGCGAAGATAGCGTACTATAAGGACATACTTTCGGACAGGAACAAGATACTCGGAGTCGTCAAGAATGAGATAAGGGCTATCGGTGATGCATATGGCGACAGACGCAGAACCGAGATCGTCGAGCAGGAGCTCAATGATGCATCCCCTGAGGATTTCATAAAGAAAGAGGATGTGGTCATAAATATCTCCAGAAAGGGTTTTGCGAAGAGACTTAGTACTGATGAGTACAAGGCGCAGGGCCGCGGCGGAAAGGGTACGATCGGAGCTAAGCTCGTGGATGGCGATTTTGTCGATCATCTCTTCATCTGCTCTTCTCACGATATAATCATGTTCGTGACGAATTTCGGAAAAGCCTATTATATAAAGGCTTTCGAGATTCCCGAGGGCGCCAAGGCAACGAAGGGCTCGAATATCAAGAACTTCCTGCAGATAGAGAACAATGAGAAGGTCACATCGATAGTGACGTTCCCGTCGTTCCAAGATAGCACATATCTTCTGATGGTTACCCGCCTGGGTGTAGCTAAGAAGGTCAGGCTGAATGACTTCATCAATGCCAAAGCACGCGGTGTGAAGGCCATAATCCTCGATGAAGGCGACGAGCTGGTAGAGTCGATCTTCGTCCATGACGGAGATGATGCCATGATCGTCACGAGAAACGGAAAGGGACTGAGGGTCTGCACCGACGAGATCAGGACAATGGGAAGGGCCACTCATGGAGTGCGCGGCATAAGGCTTCTCGGAAATGACGAGGTTATCGGAGTTGTTCCAGTCGATGATGATCATCGTATCCTCATGGTCACAGAGAAAGGCAAAGGAAAGCAGGTCAGATTCGATCAGTTCAGGGTTCACGGAAGAGGAACCATGGGCCAGAAGATTTATACTGTCGAGGATGGCGGACTTGTCGGTGCTGTTTCCGTGAATGATGAGAACGATGTCGTGTTCGTCACGCTCAAGGGACAGACGATAAGAGTACATGCCAAAGACATCTCCATACAGGGAAGAGCTGCTATGGGAGTGCGTGTTGCATCGTTCAAGAAGCGCGACGACTCCGTTAATGCGATTGCAGTCACAGCTTATCAGGAAGAAAGTGATTCCGATGAGGAAATACAGAAGCCTGAGACAGCTCCTGAGGAGACACAGACAGAGAGCTCTCCTGACACTGAAAGCGAAGAGTGATTCTCAATAATCTATCTCAGCGCCTCTTTATGGGGCGCTATATTTTTGCCTGTACATAAAAGAGTGAATTGAATTCCGCTGAACATATCTCTTTTTGTGACTGGAACGTTATACAGACATAAAGCAGTTTTCAGAAATATTCTGAAAACAGTCAGTATATATAAATATAATTCATAAAAACTGAGAATATATATATGAATAAACAAAATATAACTCTGCAGATAATTAATGAATAGCTGTTTCACTCTGAGTAAGATCATTCATTGTATTTCTGTTTCTATAAATGAAATCAGCCAGTATAAAATGAAGATAAATGCATTGAAAATATTACCCTATCAAATAGGGAAAAACGGAATATAACTCTGTGTGATTCTGTTTCTATTTATAATAATCTACCCATCAAAAACTGCATTTGGAGCACGCATTTGCGGTTTTTGCCTGAACAGGAGACTGCAATCAGCTGATTTAAAAATTGCAATCAGCTGTTTCAGTTAATGTGATGGTAAACATGTTTTAAAAGAAAGTCGAGAGCATTTTTGAATTGTTGATTCAAAGGTTTTAATAAACGATAAACCAAATAATAGTTAAGTTTTTTATTGTTCCACGTGAAACATTCATTTTTGATATTTCAGTCTTGAGCAATACTAGATAAGGCTGAAGAGGTATCAGATGAAAAATGACGAATATATCCTTTTGTATATAAGATGTTTGACTTTACCTATTAATAGTTTCATTGTAGCTACAATCGTAAATAGCATATCCAGCAATATGCTGCATAGATAGTGCTTCTATTAATGTAAAATGTTTATATCGCGTGTTGAACGAACAAGAAAATGTTCAATATTCACTGGCGATCAAAGAATAATGATAAAGATGAAATTGAGCGTATCTTGTTGTTAATATTTTTTGCTGTTTCACGTGAAACAAAAAGAGGCAGGATATTTTCTCCTGCCTCCAGTTAAGATTTTGATAAATCAGAAATAGCTTGAAATCTGGTCGTCGTTTATGACTGTGATTTCAGGGTCTACTGCTTCCCTTATATATCTCTGAACACCATTTGTAAGTGTAAGCTGGCTCATAGGACATCCGGCACAGGCTCCTACCAGTTTTACATGAACGTTCTTTGTCTCCGCATCGTATTTGACGAATTCAATGTCTCCGCCGTCATTCTGCAATGCTGGGCGGATAGCATTGATAGCATCTATTACTGCTTTCTCAAAATTCTGAGTATCAGCCATGGCTTATTCTCCTTCTTTTATGGAATAAAGATACTATTTACATCCCTTGCGGTCAAGATTAGCTTTTTATGCAATTCTTTTGCTGACAAGGTTTCCTTAACGGTGTATTTTGATGCTATGAAGGCTAAAAAGGTGATTTTCTATAATCAGAAAGGAGGAGTCGGAAAGACTACTGCAGCAGTCAATCTTGGTTCCGCTCTTTCTGAAATAGGACAGAAAGTTCTGCTTATTGACTTTGATGCTCAATGCAATCTGACAGGTGCTGTTTCCGGTGATTTGAGGAAAGCTAATATCTATCAGGTGATAGTCGGTCAGATTCCCGCATCTTCTGCTGTGCAGTCGACCATATTCAAGAATCTCTATCTTATCCCGGGATCAATCGATGTTGCGGGATTGTCGATAGAGCTTGTGAATGAGAATAACCGTGAGTATTTTTTGAAAACAGTTCTTGAATCTCTAGATGATGATTATGATTTCATCATCCTTGACTGTCCGCCTTCTCTGGGGCTTGAAACAATGAATGCGCTTGCATGGGCTGATTATGTGGCCATACCGCTGCAGTGTGAGTATCTTGCTATGGAAGGCCTCAATCTGATAATGCGTACGATAAGCAATGTGAAGAAATCACTTAATCCGAATCTGAAGATACTTGGAATCCTTTTTACCATGTATTCCAAACGTGCACTTCTGAACCGGCAGGTTGTGGAAGATATCTCGCAGTTCTTCGGAGATACTGTGTTCAAGACTATCATCCCGAGATCAGTGAGAATCTCGGAAGCTCCTTCCCATGGTCTGCCGATAAACTATTATGACCGCTCAAATGTTGGTGCTAAGGCATTTGCCGAGCTTGCAAAGGAGGTGATGAGCCGTGTCGAATGATAAGAAGCATGGTCTTGGCCGCGGGATAAGTTCCCTGCTTGGCGGCAGCTTTGATTTTGATGAGCATGTTGATAATGTCATAAGCAAGACAACAGGCGAACAGCCGCAGGCAAAGGAGACTCACAGGAAGCCTAAGGCTGCATCTGTGAAAACACTCATACCTGAACCTGAAAAGGATGATCCTGATAAAATCAATGCGGTATATGTTCCGATAGAGAATGTATCGCCCAATCCGAATCAGCCTCGCAAAGCCTTCAATCCTGAGGCTATAACTGAACTTGCTGCATCGATAAAGGCGCAGGGAATAATACAGCCTCTGCTTGTTGAGGAGATAGTCCCCGGCAAGTATTCGATAATCGCGGGAGAGAGAAGGTTCAGAGCAGCACAGGAAGCAGGCATAGAGAAGATTCCTGTTATAATCCGCAAGCTCTCTGAACTTGAGAGACTTGAGATGTCACTTATCGAGAACATCCAGAGAGAGAATCTGAATCCTATTGAGGAAGCCAGCGCCTATCAGTATCTTCTGCAGAGATCACAGATGACGCAGGAGGAGCTTGCAGAGAAGGTCGGAAAGTCTAGGTCGGCTGTCGCAAATTCAATAAGACTCCTTTCTCTGAGCGATTCTCTGAAAGATGATATAATCTCAGGAACTATAACTGCCGGACATGCACGTGCGATCCTCTCGCTTGTTAATCCCTCTGACCAGAGCCTTCTGAGGGAGAAAATAGTCAATGAGGATCTTTCTGTCAGAGAAGCGGAGAAACTTGCCGAGGAGTACAACAAGGGGCATAAGTTTGTTCCTAAGAAGAAAGAGAAGGAAGATAATCCTGAGATATCTGAGGTTGTCGAGAAATTTGTCTCGATAATCGGCGCAAGATGCGATATAAAAGGAACGCTCGACAAGGGCAGACTGACAATAAAATTCCGCTCCCAGCATGATCTTGAGAGAATCTATGAGCTTCTGAGCGGCGGTGAAGAGCTTTTCACCGAATGATAGGAGATGATGAAAATGGAGAGAGATAAACTCAAAGACGGAATCTATGCGCTTATGCATACGGAAAAAGGCGATATTCTTCTTGAGCTTGAGTACAAGCGCTGCCCGATGACTGTATGCAATTTCATCGGACTTGCAGAGGGAAATCTCAACGTAGAGAACGGAGGAGTTCCTTTCTATGACGGACTGAACTTCCACAGAGTGATAAAAGACTTCATGATTCAGGGAGGATGCCCCAAGGGTGACGGTACAGGCGGACCAGGATACAGATTCCCTGATGAATTCAATCCGGAACTTAAGCATGACGGTCCCGGTGTACTCTCAATGGCCAATGCCGGCCCTGGAACAAACGGAAGCCAGTTCTTCATAACACACGTTGCAACACCGTGGCTTGACGGAAAGCACACTGTTTTCGGCCATGTCATCGAGGGACAGGATGTTGTCAATTCCATTGAGCAGGGTGACCGCATCAACAAAGTCGAGATAATCCGTGTAGGCAAGGATGCTGAGGCCTTCAATACATCGGGAGAGGCTTTCGCGGATTACTGCGATGAAGTCGAGGAGCGACATCAGAAAGCACTCAGGGAAGCTAGGAAGAAGATCGAGAAGGAGATCGACAACAGATATCCGAATGCTGAAATTACCAGTACCGGGTTACGGTATATAGTGACAAAGAAGGGTTCCGGAGATGCCTCTCCTAAATATGGACAGTCCGTGACCGTGCACTATCAGGGATCGCTCCTCAACGGCAAGATATTCGACTCTTCGCTGATAAGAAAGCAGCCTGCCAAGTTTGCGATCGGACAGGTCATAGAGGGGTGGAACGAGGCTTTGATGACCATGAAGAAGGGAGAGAAGAGAACCCTTATCATCCCGCCTGAGCTCGGCTACGGCGAGTATGGATATCCCGGAGTCATTCCTCCCGATTCATTCCTTATTTTCGATGTGGAGCTTCTTGATTTCTGATGAAGGAAAGCCAGGTGCATTATGTCTGCCGTGAGTGCGGACACATAGAGAGCAAGTGGAACGGAAGATGTCCTGAATGCGGAAGCTGGAACAGCTTTGATGAGGAGAAAACAGTACCTCTTCAGAAAGGGAGAAGCGAGCAGCCGTCCGTGATGGATGCCTCCGTCCGCAGGCTCTCCGATGTACCTTATGAGAAATCCATGCGCGTCTCCTCCGGAATGGAAGAGCTCGACAGGGTTCTGGGAGGCGGCGTGATGCGCCCGTCCTCCGTCCTTGTGGGAGGAGAGCCCGGAATCGGCAAGAGCACGATCATGATACAGATGCTCAGCCATCTCTCTGATAATGGCGATGTGCTCTATGTCTCCGGAGAGGAGTCTCCTTCGCAGGTGCGCCTCAGGGCGGAGCGTCTGGGACTCAGGGCGGAGAATATATCCATCTTCTGCGATACGAGGCTCGAGGCTCTCTCAGAGACGATTGAGAAGCTGCGCCCTGGGTATATAGTCGTCGATTCGCTGCAGACGCTCTCAAGCGCTTCCATAGCCTCGATGGCAGGTTCTCCCAATCAGATCAAAGCAGGATGCATGGAGCTCTCACTCCTCGCAAAGAAGATAGGAGCTGCGGTATTCTTCATAGGCCATGTGACGAAGGACGGTTCAATAGCCGGCCCGAAACTCGCTGAGCATATCGTAGACACAGTGCTCTACTTCGAGAGCGCAGAGAACGGCGTCAGGCTTCTCAGAGCCAGCAAGAACAGGTTCGGCTCGGTGGATGAGATCGGTCTTTTCACAATGGACGGAAAGGGACTTCACGGAATGAAGGACCCCTCCTCGATATTCATATCATCCCGCGGCAGGGAAGGCCTTCCTTCCGGAATAGCGTTCACCTCTGCCATAGAGGGAAGCAGGACATTCGCCGTCGAGATACAGGCGCTTGTGGTTCCCGCCAAATCAGGACTGCAGAGAATCTACTCCGACCGCATAGACGTATCCCGTGTGAGCCGCGTGGCGGCCATACTGCAGAAGCATGCAGGGCTCAGCCTTGCGGATCAGGATATTTATGTGAATGTGGCAGGAGGAATGAAGCTCTCAGAGGTATCTACGGAGCTTGCGCTTGCGCTCGCTCTCTACAGCTCGCGTGAGGATGTTCCTCTCTCTCCCGATCTCGCGGCTTTCGGAGAGCTCTCCCTTGCAGGAGAGGTCAGGCCAGTGTCTTTCTCCGAGCGCAGGATGAAGAGCCTTGCGGACATGGGGTTCGGAAAGGTCCTCTCCACAGAAAGTAAGTCGTCATTACAAATATCGCTTCTTACTGCGGACAATATAAAAGCCGCTCTGATAGCGGCTTTCAGCAGAAGGAAATAGATAAAGGTAAGCGCTCCTTATCATATCCTCGCGATAAGAAGAGGGAAGGCCACGAACGTTCCGAGCATGCTTCCGACGGAGCTGAGGAAGAATACCAGAAGGCAGTGGAGTATCCTGTTCCTGTACCATCCTTTCAGATGCATCGCATCGTCGTTCAGATGCTCGAAGTCCTTCACCTTCGGCTTCCTGAATGTGGCTTCCAGTATTCCTCCCAGCATTCCCACGCCCAGCACCGGATTGAGGGCGAAAAACGGCGATGTTATTGAGCATGCGAGGATATTCAGCGGATGCGCTGCCGCGATGAGCGATGTGATGAATGTTCCGCAGCAGTTGACGAGCACCCAGTAAAGGAACGTCCTCACTCCCTGATCCCACCCGTTAGCCGCTATTCCTATCACCAGCAGGGCTATTATCAGGGTGGGGATGATGAACTCTGCGGCGCGCCCCCATCCCTTCTTCGCCGGAACAGTGTCCAGCTCCTCAATGCTCTTTGTCGGCGTATCAGTCTCGAGCTTCTCGAAATTCGCAAGGATTCCCTTCGTGTGTCCGGCGCCTATTACGGCGACCTTTCTCATGCCGGGAGCGTTGTATATCTTGGTGGCGAGATATGTGTCCCGCTCGTCTATCAGGACCTCTTTCACTGACGGCAGCTCTTTCGCCACCTCATTGAGCATTCCCTCCAGCGTCTCCTGCTTCTTCAGCTCCTCGAGTTCCTCAGGAGTAATCTCCTCGTCGGAGAAGGCTGCCGAGATCAGAGTTCCGAGGAGCTTGCACTTGTTCCACAGGCTGCTCTTCGCCCAGGCTCTGCGGAATGTCGTCTGTATCTCCCTGTCGCAGAGAGAGACCGGTATGCCCTTCTCCTCCGCGAGCTTTGCGGCTCCGAGAATCTCATCGCCGGGATTCGCTCCAGTCTCCGCGCCAAGCCTTCTCTGGAATGAAGCCAGCGCTGTGTTGGCAAGGAGGAGAAATCCCTTGCCTTCCCTGAACACCTTCCTTATGTCGGTGTTCTCCCAGCTCTTCGTCCCCGATTTGCTGGCCATGCGCGAGGCATCAAGCTCTATGCACACCCTGTCGGGATTCTCTTCATCTATTATGGAGGCGACCTCCTGGACGCTGCTCTGCGAAACGTGGGCAGTTCCGATCAGGAAAACCTCCGCCCCGTTCGAGAATGTTATGCGGTGATAAGTGTCGCTGATTCTCTCAACATGCATGATCCAGAGTATAAACCAACGGTCACTCCATGGGGAAGAGAAGCTGCATTACGCTCTCGAGGATGCTTTCCCTGTAAATGCGCACGAAAACGCGTCCGCTCATCCCTGTCGCATACGGCAGAATGAGGCGCTGCAGTCCGCTCTCAGGCGGAAGGAAAGGAAACTGCTCGAAAAGATAAGAGCCCTCTGGAATCATGAAGTCCTCATCATCCTTTCTTCTCACTGTCCCGCCGCTCTCTATTATCCTCTTCTCCTCATCCGTATAGCCGTCCCTCTCTCCCGCCTCAAGACGGCGGAGGGAGAGAATCTCACCTTCATAGGAGTATGAATACAGCACTGCGGCGTCATAGCCAGGCATTGACCTGTCAGCCTTTCTCTGCAGCTCTTCAAGCGTGAGCGGCGTGCTCCGGTAGTATATGGGGGAGGAGAGTGTCAGTTTAATCGCTCTGTTCATCAGAATGCGGAGCGGCTTTCCGCTCCGCTCTCCTTTATTTCAGCATCGGCAGCATCTTTTTGACGAATTCAGCCATTCTCTCCGCAGAGGCGACATCGGCCGTCTCGTTTACTGAGTGGACATCCCTGAGATCAGGACCGATCGAGATGGATTCCATGCCGGGAATTATGGAGTTGATGATTCCGCACTCAAGACCTGCGTGTATCGCGGTGATCACAGGCTTTTTCCCTATGATCTTCTTGTAGGCCGCAGCCGCTTCCTTCGCGAGAGAGGATTCAGGATCGGGCGTCCACGAGGGATACTCTCCCGTTATCTTCGCCTTGAATCCGAAGCTGTCCGCGAGGGTCAGTATCTCATATGCGAGGGCCATCTTCCGCGAGTCCACGCTGCTTCTTACGCTGTAAATCACACAAAGCCTGTCATTTTCCTCGGAGACTATCGCAAGGTTGTCGGATGTCTCGACTATGCCGCTTATCGCGGTGCTCATCGACCTTACGCCGCAGGGAGAGCAGAAGAGCATATCCGCGATCTTCTGGCTCTTCTTGCGTCTGATGACGCGCTCAGGCATATCCGCTGCTGCAGCTTCGATGATCACGCCCGGATCGGAGACGGAATACTCTGCAGAGAGCTCTTTTTGCAGTGTCTTTGCCTGCGAGATCGCGGCATCGGGATCAGAGACAGTTATAACCGCCTCAGCAGAAGAGGGAATTACGTTGCGTCTCGTTCCTCCAGAGATCGATGCTATCTGGAACGACGGCAGCCTGTTGAGATATCTGGCGAGAAGCTTTATCGCGTTTCCTCTCTCCTTGTGTATCTCGCCTCCGCTGTGGCCGCCAAGAAGGCCGCTGACAGATACCTTCACGGCGCTTCCCTCGGGTTTCTCGTACTTGAGCTTCATGGATGACTCTATATCGAGGCCGCCGGCGCATCCGATGAAGATGAGGCCTTCCTCTTCGCTGTCGAGGTTTATCAGCCGTCTTGCCGAAATCTTCTCGGGATCGATGCTGTACGCTCCGCCGAGGCCTGTCTCCTCCTCGACCGTGAAGATCGCCTCAAGCGGTCCGTGCTCGGCATCGGGGTCTGAGAGTATGTCGAGAATCATCGCGACGCCGAGGCCGTCGTCGGCTCCGAGCGATGTGTCCTTTGCCTTTACGGATACTCCGTCGGTGACTATCTTTATCGGGTCCTTGCTGAAATCATGTGCAGAACCTTCCTTCTTCACGCATACCATGTCGATATGCGCCTGCAGTGCCGTGGCCGGCATCTTTTCAAGTCCCTTTGTTCCGGGAACCTTCATATATACATTCCCCTTGGCGTCGGAAGATGCCTCTATTCTGCAGTTTTCCGCCCATGAGAGGAGATAGTTCCTTATTCCTTCCTCATTGCCGCTCTCGCGCGGAATGGATGATATCTCAGAGAATATTTTCCAGAGTCTTTTATTGTTCAGCTTGCTGTACCACATACAATGCCTCCGTTGACCATAGTGAATCTTATTTCGAGGTTTCTGTCCATCACGGCGAGATCAGCCCTCTTTCCCGCTGCTATCTCCCCCCTGTCCGAAAGTCCGTATATCCTCGCGGGGGCGGAGGAGGTAACCATAGACGCCTCCTCGACAGGGATGCCCCAGTTTATCAGGTTGACGAACGCCCTGTGCATTGTCAGAGCCGATCCCTGGATAAGCTCCGGATTGTCCTTAGTAACCCAGAGTCCGTCCTTCATCTCGACTTCAACTCCGTTTGCCGTGAGCTTTCCCTCTCTCTGCATTGTCGGACGGAGTGAGTCCGTTATTACGGCGACTTTATCAGCTCCCTTTGTCCTGATGACGAATTTCACGAGATCTGGATGCACATGCCTGCCGTCAGCGATGATCTCTGCAGTCATTTCATCATGCATTAGGATGCATCCGGCAGTTCCCGGTTTTCTGTGGTTTATCCCCGACATCGCGTTGAAGAGATGCGCAGCATGTCTGAACCCCATCTTAATGCCTGCAGATGCCTCCTCATATGATGCATCTGTGTGTCCCATCAGCATGACTATGCCGTGTTTCTCAGCTATCTTTGCAATCTCTCTGATTCCTTCAAGCTCAGGCGCGGCTGTCATCGCCCTTGTCAGCCCGCATCCTTCCGCGATCATCGCCTCCATTGCGGACGGTGACGGGTCTAGCCTTCCCGCAGGGTTCTGAGCTCCGATGCGGCGGGGAGAGATGAACGGGCCTTCTATATGGATGCCGGCGATTGATGCACCTTTCTCCTTCCCGTGAGCCTGCACGATCGCGCGCTCATCTTTCAGTATTCTCTCCATCGTGTCCGTGTATATTGTGGGAAAGAAGGATGTGACTCCGGCGGCGGCAAGGCAGGATGACATTGTGAGGATGGAATCCTCATCACCGTCCTCTGTGCCGCATCCTCCGATGCCGTGTATGTGCGTGTCTATGAAGCCAGGAACCGCCAGAAGCCCTCTGCCGTCGATCTCCCTATCACAGCTTCCGCTTTTTTCTGTGAACTTTCCGTCCTCGACTATTATATCAGTCTTTGCGATCCTGCCGCCTTTGACGGCATCGATGTCCCTTATGGCGATGCGCATGGTATGATTATATCATCAGCAGCGGAATAAGCTATCGGAATGCGTATTTGATATTGTGGAATACACGCTTTTCAGGCGATAATTCCACTATGCTCCGGAAAGACATTCTCCTCATCATCAACCCCAATGCCTCGAAGGGACGCGGGCGCAGGCGTGCCCATGAGATCCATGATCTTTTCGCCCTGCACGGAAGGGCCTGCACTGTGGCATATACAAGGGAACCGGGACATGCGGAGAATCTTGCGCGGCGCGGAGCTTCATACGGCTACAAAGTCATTGTAGCAGCCGGCGGCGACGGCACAGTGAACGAAGTTTTGAACGGCATCATGAAAGAAGGGAAGAAAAATGTCCGGATGGGGATAATCCCGATCGGGAGGGGCAACGACTTCGCGTGGATCGCCGGCATTCCCAAGAATGTCTCAGAGGCTGTGAAAATCATCGCGGACGGTGTCGTGCATCCTGTCGATGTGGGATTCTGCACAGGCACAGATCATCCCGAGGGCATGTATTTTCTCAATGGAATGGGCTTCGGTTTCGAGCCGATGGTCAACTTCCGTGCCATGGAGTACCGCCGCCTTAATGGGATGCTGAGCTACGCGGCCGCATTCATCAGCGTGCTGCGGAATCTTCCGTCTCCGTATGCAGTGCATATGGTCATCGACGGTGAGGTATTCGACATAAAGACGCAGCAGATCTCAGTCTGCAACGGGCGCAGGATGGGCTCCGCATTCATGATGGCGCCTCTTGCCGTTATTGATGACGGCTTTCTCGACGTGATGTTCACAAAGCATCCGCTTGAGCGCCGCGACCTTCCAGGAGTAGTTTTCTCCTTCTTCCGCGGCTCTCATGCCAAGGGCGGAGAGCACTTTGCGTACATGAGGGCGCGCTCTGTGACGATAGAATCCGCGAAGGCTGAGATACCAGCCCATTCTGATGGTGAGGTATTCACCAGAAGCGGCAGCAGCTTCTCTGTCCGCATATTGCCCGCGGCGCTGGAACTGATACGTCCGGAGAATTAATATTTTCAGCTTATTTCCTTAAATAGCAACAGAAAAACGAAATAAAAAACAATTTGACTTCCGCGCCTTCCTCGTTTAATATGTATAGTGCGATTTAAGGACAGAAAGCAGGGCATTTTTCCTTAGATTACGGAGTTTGGAATTGGTTAAAGATTTAGTCCCCCGTATTCATTTCTATGATCAGGATTTTGTCGATATGTACGACAGGACATGGGTCTGGCTCGATGAGATCTGGCACCCGGGTGAGAAAGACGGGCTCTTCCCGGAAGGATATTTCACCCATGGAGACTCAGGCACGCTGAATCTCTTCGATGTCTCCCTTTCCTCTCTGTTCCTTGTCTACAGCAATCAGGCATACAGTCCGTATTCGATGATAGATTTCTTCTATTCAATGCAGCAGGAGAACGGTCAGATAGCCGAGAGCTATGACATAGAGACGAAGCAGCCTGTATTCACCTCTGACAATCCTCTCGGAGTCTCGCTTCCTCTGCTTTCGTATGTGGAGTATGTATTCTTCCATAAGATAGGCAATAAGAAGAGGCTCAAGGATGTCGTTCCCGTACTGGAGAAATACTTCCTGTGGATTCAGGAGAACTTCAGAAAGGAGAACGGCCTTTATTCCGTACCGTACAGCGCGACGCACATGGGCAACCTCGAGAGGGAAGGTGCTGTCTATACAGTAGACTACAATGCAGCGATAGCCGTATTCGCTCTTTATATGTCCAATATCGGCGATATTCTCAACGACAAGGAGCTCGCGTTCAGATACAAGAGGATATACTTCTCCGTCAAGACGAGAATAAACAGCATGATGTGGGACGAAGAGGACCGCTTCTACTATGATCTCGACGGAGAGGGAAACAGGATAAAGAACAAGCATCTCGGCTGCTACTGGACGCTTCTGGCGGAGGTTCCCAACGATGAGTATGCCGCTTTCCTGATAGACCAGCTCAAGGATGACAAGGAGTTCGGAACAGAGAACCCGTTCCCGGTCGTTCCCGTCTCCTCGAAGAACTATGCCGCCGGACGCAACGGATACTGCGGAGGCGTCGTTCCATTCCTCACATATATGGTTGTGAAGGGGCTGATGAACTACGGTGCTTTCGTCTTTGCCCGAGAGTGTACGATAAGGCATATGTACTTCATCCTTGACACCCTCCATCCGGATGCGGAGAAGCAGGGGAATGCTTGGGAGATCTACAAGCCCGACAGCGAGGGGCCCGCAGGTTCTGCTGACGGATTCGTGAACAGGGAGCGCTATCTGCCGATGCTCGGCCTTGTCACGATAACGCTTGTGATAGAGAACATCATCGGGCTTGAGATTTCGCTTCCTCACAAGACAGTCTACTGGACGATGCCTTCCCTTGAGGAGATGGGCATAGAGGATCTTTCCCTCAAGAAGAACAGCATCACCATTCTCTCAAATAAGAATGTCAGAGGCTGGGAGATAAGGCTTGAGAGCGAGAAGCTCTATTACTTCACGATAGAGATACTGGACGAGGGCAAGAAGAAAACGCTTCCGATCCCCTCTGGAAAGTGTTCGATGCTGATAGACAAGCTGTAAAAATGAAATGCCGTTCCATTTTCCACTTGCAAGGTCTGGAACGGCGTTATAGACTGGATCTGCTGAATATTGAGGAGGCAAGAATATGGAGATGAAAGATTTTTCCCTCCAGGGAAAAGTTGCATGGGTCACGGGTGCATCCTACGGTATAGGATTCGCGATCGCTTCTGCGTTCCACACAGCCGGTGCTAAGATTGCATTCAACGACATCAATCAGGAACTTGTCGACAAGGGCCTCAAGGCTTACGAGGAGATCGGTATTGAGGCTAAGGGATATGTCTGCGACGTCACAGATGAGGCGCAGGTGCAGGCTACTACCGATCAGATCATAAAGGATCTCGGAAAGATCGATATTCTCGTCAACAACGCCGGCATCATAAAGAGGATTCCGATGGTTGAGATGAGCGCATCCGATTTCCGCAAGGTCATCGACGTCGATCTCAACGCTCCGTTCATCGTCTCAAAGGCTGTCATTCCCGGAATGATCAAACAGGGACACGGAAAGATCATCAACATCTGCTCGATGATGTCCGAGCTCGGAAGAGAGACAGTGAGCGCATATGCGGCGGCAAAAGGCGGCCTCAAGATGCTCACGAGGAACATCGCATCCGAGTACGGCGAGTTCAACATCCAGTGCAACGGTATCGGACCCGGATACATCGAGACACCGCAGACGGCGCCTCTCAGAGTTCCCGGCAATCCGTTCAACGAGTTCATCCTCGCCAAGACTCCCGCTCACAGATGGGGAAAGACCTCCGATCTTCAGGGACCGGCAGTGTTCCTCGCATCCGATGCGTCCAACTTCATCAACGGACATGTGCTCTATGTTGACGGAGGAATCCTCGCATACATCGGCAAGCAGCCGCAGTAACGGAGCAGGCACTCATGATAAGGCCAGGGGCGATGCCTCTGGCTCTATTTTTACCTCAGAAGGCTTATATGGTTCACACGAGAATATGCATAATAGGAGGCGGCTCACGCCTCTGGGCAATCCAGTTCCTGAAGGATCTCACTCTGCAGGACAAGGCGGATGCAGATGTCGTCCTCTACGATATAGACATGAAGGCGGCGGAGAACAACAGGGCGGTCGCGGAGGAGATATTCCGCGTCAACGGCTGTGCCGGCAGGTTCACAGTTTCTGTCTCTCCAGAACTTTCGCAGGCACTCAGCGGCGCTGACTTTGTAATCATCGCCATAGAGCCGGGAGTGATCGGGATAAGGGAGTATGACCTCGGGCTTCCGGAGGAGTACGGAATACTGCAGTCCGTCGGCGACACTACGGGGCCGGGCGGCCTGATGAGGGCGAGAAGGGCGCTTCCTCTCTTCTTCGGCTTCGCAAGGGAGATAGAGAAGCATGCTCCCGATGCCTGGGTAATAAACTACACGAATCCTCTCACGCTCTGCACGGCCGCGCTCTATAAGGCTTATCCCGGAATAAAGGCCCTCGGATGCTGCCACGAAGTATTCCATCTTGAGACATTCATAGCGGAGAAGGTCGCGGAGAAGCTGTCGGTTCCTCAGCCGGACAGGCGGGAGATTCTCGTCGATGTCTCTGGCCTCAATCACTTCACATTCATCACAGAGGCGAAGTACAAGGGAGTGGATTACATTCCTTATCTCAGGGAACTCTGCAGTGATGATTCCGCTTTCCCCGATCTCACGGAGAAGGGAAGGAAGAGAGCTGATGAGGGCAAGTGGTTTGAGTGCGATCATCTTGTCGCTCTCAGGTTCCTTCGCGACTTCGGTACTCTCGGCGCCGCCGGAGACAGGCATCTTGCGGAGTTCGTTCCCTTCTTCCTCACAAGCGACAGGGATGTGTGGAGATACGGCTTCACAAGGACTCCTTTCTCATACAGGGCAGAGGAAGACAGAAGGAAGAAGGAGAAGGTTTACACAGATGAGGAGCTCATCGCAAAGCCCTCTGATGAGGAGGGGGTGGACATTCTTCTCTCGCTGATGGGCGAGAGAACGCTGAGGACCAATATAAACATCCCGAACAGGGGACAGGTCAGGTATCTCGGAAACGGGCATATCGTCGAGAGCAACGGAATCATCTCCCACAATTCGATCGTCCCTCTGATCTCCTCCGATCCATCCGCTGCCGTGCAGGGAATGGTGCAGCGCATCGAGAAGGAGCAGGATATCGCTCTTGAAGCCATCTGGAAGGATGACATGGATCTTCTCTTCCAGGCGTTTGTCATGGACCTTCTCGTGGATATCTCCATAGACGAGGCCCGCGAGCTTTTCAGCCGCATGCTTGAAAGCTGCGCTCTGAGGTACTGATTGCGCAATTTACTGCTTGTTATCCTGACTCTCATATCGATTTCCTGTGCCGCGGAAGATGACGGAAGGCTGTCCGTCGCGGCGGCGCAGGAGCCTCCCGTGCAGGACGTGATGGTCAACACCTCGCTCTCCGGCAGGAATATTCTTGCCGGCAATGTCTATGAGAGGCTTCTCTCTTACGGTGATGACGGAGTGGAGCCGCTGCTTGCCGAGAGCTGCTCGCTCTCTGACGATGGGCATACATTGACTCTGACGCTGAGGGAAGGCGTCGTATTCCATGACGGATCGGCCCTCGATATCCGCGATGTTGTGGAATCGCTCAACAGATGGATAGAGGTCTATCCCGCCGCTGAGAAGATGACTGGAGGCGCACTCTTCGAGGAGCGTGACGGCATGGCTGTGATCACAGCAGAGACATCGCTTGCGCTTCTTCCCCTGATGATCGCCTCCTCGCCGCAGTGCGCGATAATAGTACCCTCTGAGTCTCTTGAGAATCTCACAGACGGGGGACTTCTCTTCGGAGCGCCCGGGACGGGACCTTACCGCG
Source organism: uncultured Spirochaetaceae bacterium (assembly GCA_944389295.1). Taxonomy (GTDB): domain Bacteria; phylum Spirochaetota; class Spirochaetia; order Sphaerochaetales; family Sphaerochaetaceae; genus Ornithospirochaeta. The sequence goes on from CALXLV010000016.1 coordinate 115,735, forward strand.
TTGATGCGTGGAACGAGGGGGAGAAGGTCAGCCTCTCTCTCTTTGATGACTACTGGGGAGAGAAACCTGAGATAGAGGGGATAGACTATTACTTCGTTCCCGATCCAGTCACGCGCAGGCTTGGCCTTGAGAGCGGGCAGTATGACTTCATCGACACGGTGCTCTCGGATGATGTTCCCTCTCTCTCTGAGAATGAGGATATAAAGCTCCTGCAGGGAAGCGAGAATGGTTCAATAGCAGTTGTTTTCAATAAAAAAGAAGGTGTTTTCAGAGATATTGAGATGAGGGAGGCAGCGGCGCTCTCTGCGGACAGGGATGCTCTGATGAGAGCCTGCTACGGAGAGAGCGGCTATTCCGTGCATACCGATTACATGGAAGCGCCATGGAGCGTTGACAGTTCTCTTGATCCTTTCGGCAAAGAGGACAGGGAGAGAGCCATGGCTATCCTTGATGAGACGGGATATGACGGAGAGGAGATACGCATACTCACATCAAATCTCACCGATCTTGACAAGATAGCGGTCGCGCTTGCATCGCAGCTTGAGAGTGCTGGAATGAATGTCTCGATAACTATGCTCGACTGGGCATCTTTTCTTGAGAAGAGGAGAGATGAGTCCAGCTGGGATATCTACGTCTCAGCAATGTCGCGCGTGATGCTCCCTGCCGACAAGGCATACCTCTCGCCATCCGCTCCCGGAGGTTTCAACGACAGCGTCTCGCTTGAGATGCTCTCCGAACTCAATGAGGCATCAGATGAGGAAGAAGCCATGGAGATATGGAGAGAGACGCAGATCCGGCTGTGGGAGTATATTCCTGTGATAATTCCCGGACACTATTCGACAGTCTACGCATCGACTGCGGATCTTGAAGGCGTCGATCTTTTCGATGGCTATCACTTCAGATCAGCTCATCTTTCCCGGCAGGGTGTCATTTGACACTCTCAGCTGTATAATCTTGGCGATGAAGAGGATTGTCAGGCGGATCATTGCAGCTTTTATCTCCCTTCTGCTGGTATCGCTGGCTGTGTTCGCACTTGTCAGCTTCTCATCAGGGGACAGCTCAGCGCATGTGCTTGCGGAGGATGCGTCTCCAGAGGCCGTGCAGGCCTACAGGGAGGCGATGGGGCTCGATGATCCCTTCTTCCTCCGCTATCTCGGCTTCATGCGCTCATTTTTCTCAGGAAGATGGGGCGAGAGCGTGTCCGGCGCAGCTGTAAGCGATCTAATCCTGCATCGTATTCCCGTGACGCTCTCTCTCACTCTTGTCTCGCTCGTGCTCTCGCTTCTGATAGCGCTTCCTCTCTCTCTTGTGCCTCTGAAAAGAAGATCAGCATCAGGGATGGCTGTGACAGCGTTCGCGGCTTTGTCCGCAGCCTGTCCTCTCTTTCTCTCTTCTCTGCTTCTGATCATAGTATTTTCAGTTCTTCTCGGTCTCTTTCCTGTTGCAGGATACATTCCCTTATCCAGAAGCCTATCCGGGTGGCTTTCCTCTGTATTCCTTCCCTCCCTCTCACTTGCCATCCTCCATTCATCTCTCTACATCATGGTGCTCAGAAGGGCGCTGAAAGAGGGGATGGAATCAAAGCCGGCGCTTGTATATGCATCATTCGGAATGAGAAGGAACGCCATAGCGCGTTCCGCCGCCGCAAGGCCGGCGCTGCCCGTGATGACGATGCTCACCGCGGAGACGCTGGCATCCTCTCTTGCGGGTTCCGCTGTCGTCGAGACTGTCTTTGCCCTTCCCGGGGCAGGCTCGCTTCTTGTTGATGCCGCCCTCTCGCGCGATGTCACGCTTGCAGGGACGATAGTCCTTCTCTGCGCGGTTATGACGATTATTTTCTCCCTCCTTTCGGAGGCTGTTGTTTTCCTTCTTGATCCGAGGGAAAGGAGGGGAAAGTGAGATCGAGGCATGGTGCGGCTGCGGGAATATGCATCATAGCACTTCTCCTGATCTTCTCCGTGATTTTCTGCGGTGAAGATGCTGTCGACACTGCAAGAAGGCTGCTTCCGCCATCACTATCGGAACCATTCGGTACCGACACTCTGGGCCGCAGTCTTATTGTGAGGACTGCTGGAGGCACCCTCATCTCAATGGGTATAGGATTCGCAGCCTCTTTTCTCTCTGTTGCTGCCGGGACTGCCGCCGCTTTCTGCTTCTCGCTTCCCAGATTCCCGAAGAGCGTTCTCCTTTCCCTCTCTGATGCACTGAAATCTGTGCCGCCGATTCTTCTTGCCCTTTTTCTCGCATCGCTTTCGGGTCCCGGTATCCCCAAGCTGATAATAGCAATCTCTGTTCCTCATATTGCCGATATAGCGCGCACATCATACGCGAAGGTGAAGGCTCTCAGGAATGAAGGGTTTATAGAAGCGGAGAGAAGTCTGGGAGCTGGGAGAGCGAGGATATTCATGCGCCATATGCTTCCGCATTTAATGCCTTATCTTTCCCTGCAGGGTGTGACTGTATTTCTCTCTGCCGTGATTTCGGAGTCAACGCTCTCCTTTCTCGGATGCGGCGTGAGCGTTCCCTCTCCGTCCCTCGGAGCGATACTCGCCGAGGCTCGCCCTGTGATACTGAGCGCGCCGTGGGCTGCACTCTTTCCGGCTGCCGTTCTGCTTCTTCTCTCGCTCTCTCTTGAGGTTATCGCGCTCTCGCTCTCAGAGTCTGATGCGTCCTCTCATGGAACGGGCGAGGGTGAGCTTGTCGGCGTAGCCGAGCTCTCCGCCGATGGGAAGTCCTGATGCAAGGCGTGTTATCGTGAGATCGCTGCGGTCTTTCAGCAGATGCCTTATGTAGAGGGCTGTCGTGTCTCCCTCCTCAGTGGGGTTGGTGGCTATTATTATCTCTTTGAATCCGCCTTCCTCTATGCGCTTCATCAGCTGCGGGAATGAGAGTTTGTCAGGTCCTACGCCTCCGAGCGGGTTTATCGCGCCGCCGAGCACATGGAAAAGCCCGCTGTAGGCACCTGACGATGCTATTGAGAGCACGTCCTGAGGTTCCTCCACAATGCAGAGTTCGCTGCGGTCGCGTGCATCATCAGAGCAGTATGAGCAGATGTCATGCTCGGTGTAGCATCCGCATATCGGGCAGGGATGTATCTTCTCCTTGATGGATGAGATCGCACTGCCGAGGGCCCTGTTGTAGCTCTCGTCGGTCCTGATGAGATGATATGAGAGGCGCATCGCTGACTTCTCTCCCATTCCGGGGAGTTTCTTCAGAAGCGCCTGAAGTTCCTCTATCGCCTCCATCACTTCCTCTCTATGTTCTGAAGGATGTCGCGTGATTTCGCTTCCGTGGCTTCCTTCACCTTCGCCATCGCATCGTTGAGGGCTGAGACGATGAGTACCTGAAGCGCCGCTTTGTCATCGAGTGCGTAAGCTGCATCGGAGATGTTTATGCTCAATACCTGGAACTCTCCGCTGACGGTGGCCTCGACAAGCCCTGCGCCTGCCGATCCTGTGGCCGTTATCTTCCCAAGCTCCTCTTTAATCGTCTTCATCTGGCTCTGTATCGAGCCCATTGTCTTCATAAGTTCGAATGGGTTCAGATTCGGGAACATTTGTCTCCTCCGTATCTTTCTCTGTTTCTTCTGTTTTTATCAGGCTGCCTCCGAAGAAGGCCTTGAGCTCCTTCATCTGGCTTGAGAATCCGGCATCGCCGTTTCTCTCCTTCTCCTCCAGCGAGAGTTTTATTGAAGGCTGCTCTCCTGTGGCTGAGGCTATCGCCTTTACAAGATTTTTCTCCTCGTTCCTGAGGCTGTTGTATGCAAGCGGCTTGGAGACTGTCAGCACATACGGTTCTCCGTCTCCTTCTATCCGGACTATGCTTGAGACATATCTCGCCGCAGTGGCTTTTCCCATCTTCCTCAGGGCTTCCGCCACAGCTCCGAGATCGGAGAGAGTCAGCTTCCTCTCCTCTATTTCTCCGCAGATTTCCCCGGCATCCTCTTCCGCATCTGATGCGGCGGTATCTTCCGCTTTTTCCTCCGGAAGTTTCTCTTCTCTCTTTTCTTCTCTTCTTTCCGGGACAGCTGCAGGCTTCTCAGGAATGCTTTCCGGTGGTGCAGTTCTTTCCGCAGCCGGAGATGGCATCTGAACAGGCGGGGCGCTTATGGCCATAGGTTTCTTTACGGATATGGCTCCCGACATTACCCCTGCTTTCATCTCTTCCAGCTTTTTCACAAGGCTTTCCGGTGAGACCATGAGCGGAAGCGAAGAGAGGCGCATGAACATAAGCTCTATCTCAAGACGGGGAGAGAGTGAGTAGCGTATGTCCCTGTAGAGATCGAGGAAGGCTTTGAGCGCTGCCTGTATCTGCTCTTCCGAGAGCATCGAGGCTATGTCCTCAGGGATGTCTGAAAGCGCTGCTCCGAGGATATCGGGCCGCCTCACGCCAGCCCTGTAGAGCATCAGGGTGCGGAAGAACTCTGCGCTGTCCTTGATTATCTGATCTGCTGAGACTCCGTCCGAGAAGAGCCTTCCGATGGCATCAGCCGTGCCTTCCCTGTCTCCTGAGAGCGTTTTCCTCATGATATCGGCCACCGCTCCGAATCCGGCTATTGAGAGTTTCTCGCGTATTCCCGCCAGTGTGATATGGTTTCCAGAGAAAGCCGCGACCTGATCGAAGAGCGTGTAGGCATCCCTCATCGAGCCTGTGGATTCGCGTGCTATCCAGAAGAGAGCATCTTCGTCGGCCTCTATTCCGAGGTCATCCGCCGCGCTCCTGAGGCATTTCATTATGAGTTCCTGGCTTATCAGATGGAAGCGGAACTGCTGGCATCTCGAGCGGATCGTGGCGGGGACTTTCTGCAGCTCTGTTGTGGCGAATATGAATATGATGTACTCGGGAGGTTCTTCGATTGTCTTAAGCAGGGCGTTGAACGCCGAGGTGGAGAGCATGTGAACCTCGTCGATTATGTATATCTTGTAGCGTGAGGACTGGGGAGGATACATCACCTCTTCCTTTATCGCCCTGATGTCATTCACGCTTGTGTTCGATGCTCCGTCTATCTCTATCACATCGACTGCTTTGCCCTGTGCGATGGAGACGCATGAGGAACATTCGCAGCAGGGATGGGGCGTGGGGCCTTTCTCGCAGTTGAGTGCCTTTGCCAGGAGGCGCGCAGAGCTCGTCTTTCCGACGCCCCTCGGGCCTGAGAAGAGATAAGCGTGGGCGATGCGCCCCGCCTTGATGGCGTTCTCAAGCGTAGATACGACGAAGTCCTGTCCGACAAGACGCTCGAAGTCCTGCGGTCTCTTCCTTGTCGCTGTCACCTCGTATGCTGCCATCGTTCCTCCGGTGGGTGATTATATCATGGAAGGGAGGCCGTTGAGAACAATGGGAAGCGTTCCCGTTATTCCTTTGCCTTTTTCTGTTCCTGACTGCGGGGAAGATCGCCCGCATCATGCTGCGGACAAACCGGTGGATGATTTTCTGACTGTCTGCCGGAAATAAAACAGCAGCAAATGGTCCTGATCTCATGCACATTCCGCTTACCGCTGCTGCATTCCTGCCCTGACGGGGTTGGGCGGCGTTCATAGCCAGGTATCTGCTGCTGAAATAGCGGAGAGGTGGGGATTCGAACCCCCGATGGCTTTTGACCATACACGACTTCCAATCGTGCACCTTCGACCACTCGGACACCTCTCCAGAGTTCGAACGGAGAGAGAGGGATTCGAACCCTCGGTAATGCAGAGCACTACACCGGATTTCGAGTCCGGCTCCTTCGACCACTCGGACATCTCTCCATTGGTACGAGACTAAGAGGATTCGAACCTCCGACCC
>CALXLV010000017.1 GCA_944389295.1 uncultured Spirochaetaceae bacterium
ACTGATTCGTCATTTGTCTGTACTACAGTACCGGTTACGATCTGACCGACTTCTAATTCCGGAATTGACATAAGATGCTGCTGCAGATAAGACTGCTTTTCAGTCATCTGAGTTTCATTTTCCACTGCTCTGCTCCTACCAACTGATATACCGCCGGAAGGCTATTTCCCGACAGTCTTGATAACTTTCTCACAAACTTCTTTTATGGTCAATAGAGAGGTATCTATATAGAGGGCATCGGGAGAGCGCTTCAGCGCGCCTGCCTCCTTCTCCATATCCATTCTGTCACGTTCCTTTATCGCTTTGAGGACGCTTTCGTAATCGGCGCCCGGCTGATCCTTCACGCGCCGCTCTGCCCTGATCTCCGGCGAGGCATCGAAGTAGAACTTGAAATCGGCATCGGGGAAGATCACAGTCGTGGTGTCGCGTCCCTCCGTGACAATGTTCATTCCCGCAGCGAGTTTCCTCACCGCTGCGTTCACAAGCTCCCTGAGCCTCGGGTCGGAAGAGACCTGGGAAGCCCAGGCATCGACGGACGGCGTATGGAGCTTTCCTTCGGAATCTATGCCGTCAATGCAGATGTTTCCGTTCTCGACCGTTATCCTGATGCTTTCGGCATTTGCAAGCACCTTGTCTCTGTCGAGAGGATCTATTCCCCTCTCCAGCGCCGAGAGCGTGTATGCCCTGTAGAAAGAACCGGTATTGAGGAAGTAGAAGCCGAGCGATGCGGCCACTCTGCGTGCTATAGTGCTCTTTCCGGAACCCGCCGGACCGTCAATCGCGATTACCATGCCTCTCCTCTCCCTCTCTTGTTTTTCTGCGTCCTGTGCTTCGGGTGTTTCCCTTTCCGGAGAGAAGTCCTGATACCTCCTCCTTCGTGAGATTCCTCCACTCGCCGGGCTTCATCTCGTCAAGCTCGACGCAGCCGACTCGTATCCTCGTCAGCGATTTCACGTCATATCCGAGATAGGAGAATATCTTTCTTATCTCCCTGTTCTTTCCCTCTATGAGCGTAACCCTCACGAACTGCTTCGTGCGCGGCAGAAGATCATATCTCTTTATCCTGTACGGCTTTGGTATGTCGATGTAGATGCCGTCAAGAGCCCTGTTGAGGTCGTCGATCACAATATCTTTATCGAGCTTTACGATGTACTCCTTCTCTACCTGGTATCTCGGATGCATCATCTTATTGGCGAAGTCTCCGTCGTTGGTGAAGATTATGAGGCCGTTGGAGTCCTTGTCCAGCCTTCCGACGTTGAAGAGAAGGCCGTTGTCGCGGATGCCGATCAGATCGCGGGCGTACTTCGTCTCGTTCGGATCATAGTTCGTGCAGACATATCCCCTCGGCTTGTTCAGCGCGATATAGTATTTCCTGTCCGGCAGCTCTATCGTCACTGTATCAACCTGGACGATATCATCAGGCCCGACCTTAACGCCCATCTCAGTCACGGTTTTGTTGTTGACCATGACCCTGCCCTCTCTTATCAGCTCCTCGCATGAGCGCCTTGAACCTGCGCCGCACTTCGCCATATATGCCTGGAGCCTCATCGGAAACTCACTCTGCATTCTCTCCATCGTCCTTCTTCTCCTCTTCCTCTTTTTCTTTTTTCTTTCTGCCCGGGCGTCTCTTCCTCTCCGGGATATCGTCTCCGGCGAGGTCGATGCTCTCCTCCATGCCGGTCTCGACCTCCGGCCTCTCCTCTTCTTCCTCTTCCTCCTCGAACGGCGGACGGGCCTCGTCCTCCTTCTCGAACCTCAGCCTGTCGACTTCCGAGAGCTTGGGCAGGTCGGCAATCGAGGTCAGCTTGAACTCGAAGAGGAATTTGCGCGTAGTGCTGTAGAGGCACGGGTGTCCGGGGATGCTGCTTCTGCCTACGACCTTGATGTAGTCCTTCTCGCGGAGGAGCTTCACTATCGAATCGGAGTCGACGCCCCTTATGTCCTTTATCTCCTTCCTCGTTACGGGCTGCCTGTATGCGACTATCGCCAGAGTCTCGAGGGCCGCCCGGGAAAGACGCTTGTCGACCTTCCTTCCGTAGTTCTGCTTAAGCTGGGGATAGAGCTCCGGGGACGGGGCGAATGAGAACATCTCCTCATCCTCAGTGAGCATGAGCCCGCTTGCCCTGTCGCTGTAGTCCTCCTTGAGCTCCTGGAGCGCATCCTCCACAAGATCGGGCTTTATTCCCGTGAGCTCCGTGATCCTGTCTATCGTAAGGGGCTGGTTCTCGATGAAGAGCACCGCCTCGCAGAGGCGCGCCTCATCACTGAGCATTATCCGGGCCATCATCCTCTCCTTCATCTTCCACGAGATCTATCTCCTCCTCAGCGCCTGTGAACTCGACTTCCTCTTCCTTCTCCTCTTCCTCCTCGGCCCTGAGCTTCTCCTCGGCCTCCTTTGTGAGGATTGAGAAATCGGAGGGGTCCTCGAGATGCTCCTCCTCGATCACATCGTAGTCGTCATCGTACTCATCGGCCATCGCCGGGTCCCAGTCAGCAGGCCGCTTCATTATGTAGATCGTACCATATTCCTCAGCCTGGTAGAGAATTATCATCTGGTTTCTCGCCGCCTCGAGGATGGCCATGAACGCGCAGATGATGTGCATCCTGTCATCCGGATGGACAATAAGGTCATCGAGAGTGAACTTCTCCTTCGTGTCCAGAAGCTCGATGAGGAGCGCTTTCTTCTCATCTAGCGAGACCTCCTCGTAGACGTTGAATATCTTTGAGGACGGCGATGATTTCGAGATAAGCTCTGCGAATGTCCGCATCAGAGTGTCCAGCGTCACGCCGCGGAATAGGTCCTTCCCCTCGAACGGCACGAGGAAGAAGTTCTCATTCCTCTCCACTCTGAGCACGTCGGCGTTCCTGCCGTTTATCAGAAGCTCTGTGTATTTCCTGTATTTCTGGTACTCGATGAGCCTGTCTACGAGGTCCTGCCTCGGGTCCTCGAAGTCGTCATCGTCCCCCTCAGTCTCTATCGGCAGCAGCATCCTGCTCTTTATGTAGAGGAGCTCTGCGGCCATCTGGTAGAAGTCGGCAAGCTCCGTCAACTCTGCGCCGTGCTCGTCAAGATATGCAAGAAACTCGCTTGTGATGAGCGAGATATCTATATTGTATATATTGAGATTGTTTTTCTTTATCAGCTCGAGAAGAAGATCGAGCGGGCCGTCGAATCCCTCCACATGGTATTCTCTCTTCTTCTCCGGCCGGTCAAGTATGATATCACGTTCTTCGCTCATCGCCGCGATTATAGCAGAGCGCCGAGTTATTGCTCAATGAGGAGGGGATGAGCGTCCCCTACCCGGTATTTTACTTATCTCCCTCTTCCGCTTTTGCAGATTCGGCGCTGCTTCCGTCTTTTTTCGGGAACATTATCTCTCTCAGCTTCGCTTCGAGCTCATCGGCGAACGCCTTCTCCGAAGCAAGGTACTCCACGGTCCTGTCCCTGCCCTGCCCGATCTTCTCTCCGTTGTATGAATACCATGCGCCTGACTTCTCGATCAGGTTGTACTTGAGCGCGGCATCGAGAAGGGAGCCAGTGTATGAGATTCCCGAGCCGAACATCAGGTCAAGCTCGCACTTCTTGAACGGGGGCGCGACCTTGTTCTTCACGATCTTCACCCTGTCCCTGTTTCCCGTCACTTCGTCCGCGTTCTTGCCGATGCTCTCTATGCGCCTCACGTCCATTCTGACGGAAGCGTAGAACTTGAGCGCGTTTCCGCCTGTCGTTGTCTCGGGGTTGCCGAACATGACGCCTATCTTCATCCTTATCTGGTTGATAAAGATTATCGTCGTATTGCTCTTGGCGAGTATGCCGGTGAGCTTGCGCAGAGCCTGGCTCATGAGCCTTGCCTGGAGACCGACGTGGCTGTCTCCCATATCACCCTCGATCTCAGCTTGGGGAGTGAGCGCCGCCACGGAATCGACGACAATGATGTCCACAGCGCCTGAGCGCACGAGAGACTCCGTTATCTCAAGCGCCTGCTCGCCGTTGTCCGGCTGCGAAATCCACAGCTCATCGATGTTTACACCGAGGGCCTTCGCATAGCCGGGATCGAGGGCATGCTCGGCATCGATGAATGCCGCGATTCCCCCCTTCTTCTGGCTTTCCGCGATGGCGTGGAGCGCAAGCGTCGTCTTTCCCGATGACTCAGGTCCGTATATCTCTATTATCCTTCCCTTGGGATACCCTCCGACTCCGAGAGCCTCATCGAGGAGTATCGAACCCGAGGGAATCACATCGACATCCATCGTCTCCCTGCTGTCGCCGAGCTTCATCAGCGAGCCTTTTCCGAACTGCTTGTCTATCTGGAGACGCGCCGCTTCCAGCGCTTCCCTCTTTCCTCTGATGCTCTCCGCATCGGCTGTCTTTGCCATCAGTGCCTCCTGTCCCCCTGAGGGGACCTTTATATCATATACGCGCTCTCCGGTTCATTCCGCCATCTTCGTGCCGCAGAGGGCTGACGAATCGTAGAAGAACGTGACCGGGCCGTCGTTTGTATAGCTTATCTCCATATGCGCGCCGAACATGCCCTCAGCTGCGCCTATGCCATTGTTCCTGATGAACTCCACCGCTTTCCGGTAGAGCTTCTCCGCTTTGTCTGGACTTTCCGCACTGTCGAATGACGGCCTGTTCCCGTGACAGACGTCCGCAGAGAGAGTGAACTGGCTTATGATGAGAACCTCCCCTCCTGTGTCTTTCAGCGAGAGGTTCATCTTTCCCCTCTCATCCTCGAAACAGCGGAGACGTAGTATCTTTCCCATCATTTTCTCCATGATCTCCTCGTCATCTCCCCTGTCAACTCCGAGGTAGACAAGAAGGCCGTGCCTGATGCTTCCGGTCACGCTTCCTTCCACGGTGCAGGATGCATCAAGCACTCTCTGAACAACAGCTTTCACTGAACGAGCTCCTCAAGCTCTGAAAGATATGCGGCCTTGTCGTCCTCAGCGAAGAACGACGACCCCATTACCGCGACATCAAGACCGCTGTCATAGAGCAGCTTTATGTTGCTCCTTCCGATTCCGCCGTCAGCTTCTATCAGATAGCTGTGGCCGTCATCCCTTCTCCTGCTGTCAAGTTCCTCGATCTTCGCCGCGCACTCCGGTATGAAGCGCTGTCCGCCCCAGCCTGGATTGACAGTCATGACAAGAACGTAGTCGGCAATCGGGAGAACAGGTTCTATGAAAGAGACGGGCGTGCCGGGGTTTATCGCGACGGAACACTCCGCGCCGCACTCCTTGATGAGCGTGAGCGTCCTCCAGAGATGCCTTGTGCTCTCAGCGTGCACTGTTATTATTCCTGCACCGGCCTCGGCGAATCTCCTGACATGCTCCTCCGGCCTCTCTATCATCAGATGCACGTCGAATACAAGCTCTGAATACGGTCTGAGATCCTTGATGAATTTCGATCCGAATGTGATCTCCGGAACGAATGAGCCGTCCATCACGTCAAAATGCGCATAGTCGGCTCCTGCGGATGCGATTGCTTCAAGCTCTTCTCCTGCTCTGGAGAAATCACCGCCGAGCATTGACGGCGAGAACATCAGGCTTCTCTCTTTCATGAGATGAATATAGCATATTTCCGCCGGCTCTTGTACTCCGCTTTCCTTCCTTCACCAATAATTTGCCAAATGCCGGAAGCTATGATATTATTAAAGCAGTGTCCGAGCAGGTATTTTCTGCCCGGTCTTTATTTTACAGTCCGGCCCTGCCGGAAGGAGCATAATATGCTGGATTTCAGGTCACTTCTCAGTGATGAGAAAAATCTCGGCAGGAATCCTGCCGCGTCATATAAGGCGGAGACTTTCGCCGCAATCGATAAGGAGCTTTCGTCCGTGACGGAAGCCGATAAGCAGCTTGAACTCAGGGACGAGGCGAGAAAGGAGCTTGAGAGCGCGCCTGACTCGATAGTCCTCAGCTATGTCGCAGGACGTCTCTCGCAGATGCTGCGTCCCCATGAGTACAGCATGAGGCTGAACAACATCCTCCTCTCCCTCTATGAGGCGGGCAACTGGGATGCCGTCAGATATGTCGGCGGCGTGATTCTCGAAGCCGGCGAGTCCTCAAAGGCGCTCCGCGTTCTCGGAGATGTCGCAGATCACGAGGGAAATGAAGATCAGAAGTGGGATTATTACGAGCGTTTCGTGCGCTCCGACAGCAGCGATCATGAGATCATAGTCCTTGTCGCCGACCACTTCGAGGAGTGCGGGGACAGGCAGAAAGCGATGAACTACTACCAGAGGGCGCTTCACCGCCTCTCCCGCACGGATGACGGCACACGCGTCCGCGAAATCTTCCGCAAGCTCCTTGCAAACGGAAGGACAGGCTTCCCCTTCTACTCATCGTTCATCGATGACGAGACGAAGAAGGATCAGAACCTCGCCCTCGAGCTTTACAGGATGCTCCTTTCTTCGATGATCGAGGAGCGCGGCAATCACGAAGAGGCATCATCCGAGTACAGGCAGAGCCTCGATGACACCATCTCGATCTGCCGCAACATGCTCTCCATCTCCCCTGATGACCAGGATACAAGGCGGACGCTCGTTGATACGCTCAAGATAAAGTACAAGGATGCCCCGCGCCTTCAGGAGTGCCTGAAGAAGCACAACATCAGCGCGCAGGGAAAGAGTCCTGTGAAGATGCTCGACGAGTTCGAGAAGGACATCGCCTTCTCCGCCAACACCTACGTCCTGCAGAAGGCCACGGGCCGTGTCGGCCTGATAATGGCTGTGAAGAACGGAACCGTCACCGTAAGGTACAGCGGCACCGAGACTCAGGAGATAAAGATCGACAGCGCCTTCGAGGCCCTTACTCCGCTCTCGAAGCAGAACATCAAGGCGATAAAGAAGGGCGTTCCCGCCGTGAAGATAAAGGCGAAGATACTCGCCTCGGGAGGAATAGCATGGCTCGTCCGCACTCTCCTCTACTCCGCTCCCGACAACAAGGAGACGCTGAAAGAGATGAAGGCTGATGTGGTGCCCTCAATCCTGACCGACAGCGAGTGGAAAGATATAGCGGATGCAGTGAAGGCGGAACTCCGCGACAACAGCTACGTCCGCATAATCCCCGGCTCCACGGATGCCTACCAGCTCACGCCCTATCCCTCTACTCCGGAGGAGAAGCAACTCTATGTATTCCGCAACGAGCGCACCTTCTACGGCAAGGTTGAGGCGATACTGAACGCTCTCTCGCTGAGGATCGAGAAAACCTCGGATGCCTTCATGGAGATGGTCTCCTATTTCGGAGACATGCTTGCTTCTCCCAAGACTCCTGTCTCCGAGAGGATCGCATCGGTGCTTCTCCTCGACTACCTTTCCGAGAAGGAAGTGCCGGTCTCCTTTGACATCTCCTTCGACGCTCTCTATGAGACACTGATAACCGACAGTGAGAAGAAGGAGGTATTCGGGGCGATAGAGAACACTGTGCTCAAGAAGGAATTCGTAGACCATGTTGTTGACTACGGCAGGGATGCCGCCGATACGCTCGTCTCGATCTTCCCCCTCTACATAAGCTCCTACATTCCGACGAAGCTGAGGAGGCTCAACAAGGGTGCCGACTACTACATGCTTATAAAGCGCTCGATCGATGCCTACAGCGAGTCCATCCCGACCTTCCTCTTCTTCGCATGCGAGGCAAGCCTCTCTGATCAGGACCTGCAGAAGGCTGGCATCACGCGCTTTGAGATCTTCCGCAATGAGCTGATGGCACTCTCACAGATCGCGAAGGGAGCTGCCAGCGCGGAGAGCAGGAAGAACATCAAGACGCTGAGGAAGGCTCTTGTCGAGAGCGGAGCGATAAACAAGTTCATAAGGAACGCGGAGAAGGCGGAGATCGAGCAGATCAGGCCGATACTCATATTCAATGAGGGCCTTGAGAGCGAGGAGAAGGCCGCCTACCGCTCCGATATCGCCGCACGCTTCCCCGATCTCGGCGCCGCCGAAGTGAAGAAAGAGGCTCCGAAGCCGTCCGCACCCAAGGTCGCATCCGGATTCCTCTGCACAGAGGCAAGCTACGAGAGGAAGAAGGAGGAGCTCAAGGACATCAACACAGTACAGATGCCCGAGATTCTCAAGGAGATCAACTTTGCCCGTGAGCTCGGCGATCTCAGGGAGAACAGTGAGTATCAGTACGCCAAGGAGCACAAGAGAGAGCTGGAGAGAAGAATCGGAGAGCTCAACAACGATCTTGCAACTGTGCGCGTGATGATTCCCGCAGATGTCCTTCCCGGCCTCATCGGCTTCGGAACCAAGGTGAAGATGCACGACAGGGCTGAGAACCGCGATCTCGAATATACATTCATGGGCAGATGGGAGTCCGATCCCGAGAACGGAATCATTGATTTCAACGCTCCGCTCGGACAGCACCTCGTGAACCACAAAGCCGGAGATGAGGTCCGCTTCGAGATAAACGGAAGGCAGTATGATCTCGAGATCATCTCCGTCGATCCCGTTGAGTTCTGAGACAGCTTGTTCCGGTTAACAGAAATGCCTCCCCTGCGGAGGCATTTCCTTTTCGCTTTCAGAGCTGCAGCGTCCTGCACTCCGTCCCGCTTTCCGAGAGTATGGCTAAAAGATCAGAGGTTTTCAGGAATACAGTGGCCGTGTTGTCATTCGGGTGTATCCCGATGATTCCCTCAGAGAAGAACGAGTCCAGCACGAATACCGTTCTGTGCTCCTTGTCGTTGAGAAGCCCGAACGGCGTCACCTCGCCCTTCCCCAGTCCGAGAATCGCTTCAAGATCGCTTTCTGAGGCGAAAGAGAGAGGACGCGATGAGAGCAGTGTCCGCAGTGCTTTGAGATCGGCGGTTCTGCTGTTCTCGAGCGTGACGAGGTAGTAAGCCCTCTTCTTGTCATCACGCAGGAAGAGATTCTTCGCTATCCTCTCAGGATGCGGCACGCCGGCATCAAGCATCTCTCCGATCGTGAATACGGCCTTGTGCTCGGCAATGCTGTATTCGCATCCCCTCTTCTCAAGAAGCTCTGTGATCTCCTTCCTTCCGATCATTTTTGCCCCTGTAGAATCTGTCGAGGTAATCCCTCTTGAACTCTTTGAATCTGTCCTCAGCTATCGCTTTCCTTATGCGTATCATCAGATCGTAGAGGTACTGAAGATTGTGCTCGGTTGCGAGCATCCCTCCCAGCATCTCGTTGCATTTGATCAGATGATGCATATAGCCGCGCGAATACTCGCGGCATGCGGTGCACTGGCACCCCTCCTGTATCGGACCGTGGTCGAACTTGTACACAGCTTTCTTCAGTGCGATCACGCCGTCATCGGTAAACAGACCTCCGTTGCGGGCCATGCGCGTGGCAAGCACGCAGTCGAAGAGGTCGATGCCGTTCTCGACCGCCTCCAGAATGTAGTCGGGGCTTCCGATTCCCATGACGTATCTCGGCTTATCCTTCGTGACATAGGAGGCCGTGAATGAGAGGAAGTCGCAGAATACGCTCTTCTCCTCTCCAACAGAGAGACCTCCGATCGCAACTCCGGGAAAATCCATTCCCGATATTGTCTCGGCGCTCTCCTTCCTCAGATCCTCATAGAAGTTCCCCTGCACGATGCCGAAGAGATTTCCGGGGAAGCTCTCTCCCAGCCTCGCCTTCTCCTTCAGCGCCCTCTCCGCCCACATGTGCGTGATCTTCCACGCCTCTGCCGCGGCCCTGTGGTCGATTCCCGGAGGCGTGCAGACGTCGAGCATCATCGCGATGTCCGAGCCTATCACAGACTGTATGTCCACGACCTTCTCAGGCGTGAATATGTGCCTCGAGCCGTCGATGTGGCTCTGGAATGTGACTCCGTTCTCCTTTATCTTCCTCAGCCCGGAGAGCGAGAATACCTGAAAGCCTCCTGAGTCGGTGAGTATGTTCCTGTCCCAGTGGGAGAAATTGTGAAGTCCTCCGAAATCCTTCAGCACATCCGTTCCCGGACGGAGGTAGAGGTGGTATGTATTGCCTAGGATTATCCCGTAGCCCATGTTCCTCACGGTGTCGTGGTATATCCCCTTCACCGTTCCGTTTGTCCCGACGGGCATGAACGCCGGCGTCTCGACGTCCCCGTGGGGAAGCGAGAGAATGCCGAGCCTCGCCTCGCTGTCCCTGTCCTTCTTTATGATTCTTATTATGCTCATGCTTTCCTGCCCAGTGCTGATATCAGAAGGGAGAGCAGTATCGTAATCACTATCGGCATCACGACCGCCATCCCGGGGGACACAGCTCCCTGATGTCCCATTATAGAGAAAACCATATCGGCTACATAGTACACGACCGCTATCGAGAGCGACTGGATTATCGCGAAGAGCAGCACGTTCTTCTTGAATCGGAAATTCATCGACACAGAGATGAACATCAGGACGAAGATCGCGAGAGGAGAGAATATCCTTCTGTAGTAGTCGGTTGCCTTCTCCTGCCATGTGGCCCTGTCAGAATCCCTGAGCCGGGCAAGATACTCCTTCGCCGACTCCCTGTCCATCGTGTCTATCGATGTGTTCTGGCTCCTGAAAAGCCTCGGCTCAGGATTGAAGAGAGGATTCTCGTAGCTCTCCGCCTCCTCCGTCATTACCGTATCGCCGCAGACTGTGTATATCCTCGCATCGCTGAATACCCACCAGCCCTTATCCTCGTCGTAATATGCGCTATCAGCCTCCACCCTTTCCTCTATCTCCCCGTTCCTGCTTTTTACGAGGACAGGGTCGGTGATCTCCCCCGTCGATTCCCTGAATCGCCGCGTGTAGATGAGGAAGCCGTCATCATCTGTGAGCACTATGTTCCTCGTGTCGCGTGTGGACGAGGCGCCGAAGAGTTCCGTCTCCAGCTCGTCATGGAGGTTGGCGGCGCTTATTACGGTATTCTCCTGAAAGAGCGAGCCGAGGAGTGTCACTGCGGCGGCAAGGACTATTATCGGAAGGCGGAGGCGCACAGGACTTACGCCCGCGTTGAGTATCGGAATCATCTCGTTGTTCGCCGCAAGCGAGGAGAGAAAGTATGTGACAGCGAACAGGAATGATATGGAAGCCGCCATCAGAAGATACTCCGGAAGCGAGACGAGGATGTAGAACGCTATCTCGGCAGGGGCGGCATCGCTGTGCATGATCTGATCCATCTTCGCAAAGAGGTTCACCGCCGCGAGGATAAGTGCGAACATCAGGAGCGTCGCAATCGCTGTCTTTACTATCGAGAAAACTGTATAGCGCGTCAGAATTCTCATCTCGCCCTCCTGAATCTCAGCATCAACAGGATCGCCGCGAGAAGTATCGTCAGATCAGGAAGCGCTATCAGCCAGTACGGCGATGACGAGATATTGAATATCTGCAGCTGCACTCCGAAGAGCATGTACCAGTACGCTACCGCGATCAGAAGCGAGATTGCGAATCCCGTGAGCTTTCCGTGCTTTACGCGGAACATCGAGAGCGGAAGCGTTATGAGCGTAAGGCAGAAGCAGGCTGCTGAGAGCACGAATTTCTTCGTAAGCTCCGCCTTGTAGTACTGCGAATAGAAATTGCGGGGAGGATTCTTTCCCCGGCTCTCTATCGCCGAAGCGGCATCGGATGCTGCTGCGGCTATATCCTCCCTTCCAGCCTCGCCGCGGGAGGCCGCTTTCAGAACAGATGATAATGAGAGCCTCTCGTCCTCCATGTCCCAGTGCCATTCTGCCCTGTCCTCCCTCTCCCTGCCGTCTCTTTCCTTAATCCCTGCGATGAGATCGCGTGAGGAAAGGTTGACAGGCGCGGAGCTTGTCAGTGATGGAATCTGCTCTGAGAAATCAAGGAAGAATACAGCGCTTTCCGCATCTGTGAGGCCGTATGAATCTATGTCGCTGCTGTCAGTGATCAGTATTGTGGGCTTATCAAGAGAGAGCGAGTAGATGTAGTTGTAGCTGTCTATCAGCTCAAGTTCCCCCCGCTCTGAGAGGACTGTACGGCTCTCGCCGTCGTCGGCGGAGAGAAGGACTATGTCGTGTATCTCGTTCCCCTCGCTCAGTCCGTTTGAGAGCACTATATTGCCTACGGTGTTCACGGAGTTTGACTCTATCTCAAAGGTCGGCATCTCCTGCATCAGGACGGCGAGTCTGTCCTCATAGACGACCGATGACCAGGGAAGGACTGTGTCCGCGAAGAAGAAAGTCACGAATGAGAGGATCACCGAGGCGGCGATGAGCGGCCTGTAGACCTGACCTGACGGTATTCCGGAGCTTCTCATCGCAAGCAGTTCGTTTGACGATCCGAGGTCTCCCAGTACCATCGACGAGGCTGCGAGGGAGGCGAACGGGAAGGTGTATATAAGGAACTGAGGCATGGAGAGCGCGACCATCTCCAGCATCGTGATGAAGTCTATGTTCTTGAGAAGGATTTTCTGCACCAGTAGGAGTATCGAGTTTATGAAGAAGATGCAGAAGAAGAAAATGAACGCCACAGCGAAGTTCTGGGCGAATTCACGGAATATGTATCTGTGCAGGAGGGAGTATGATCCCCGGGTTTTAACGGACACCTGTGGAACCGAAGCCTCCCTCTCCCCTTCCGGAGGGAGAGAGTTCAACCGCCTCCTCGAACGGGAGGCGCGTGACGGGAGCGGCAATTATCTGGGCTATCCTGTCTCCGGATGAGATCGTGAAATCCTCTCCGGAGTGGTTTATCAGGATGACCTTCACCTCTCCCCTGTAATCTGAGTCGATGGTTCCGGGTGAGTTGAGAACGGTGATGCCGCTTCTGAGCGCGAGGCCCGACCTTGGCCGGACCTGCACCTCATATCCCTGAGGAATCTCTAATCTGAGTCCCGTGGGGATAGCTTTGTACTCACCGGGGCGGAGTGTGACGGGAGACGGGAGGAATGCCGATATGTCGGCAGCCGCCGCGCCCTCCGTCGCATAGTATGGAAGCGATGCCCCCTTCTCCGCTTTCACCCGTATCGTCATCAGTTCTTCTTCTCCGCCTTGGCCTCTTCCGGCTGAGCATCGATGTACGAGAGGTTGAGCCTGCCCATTCTGTCGATCTCAATGAGCTTGACGTCTACCTCCTGTCCCACCTTGAGCACGTCGGAGACATTCTTCACCCTAGTTCTTGCGAGCTTGGAGATGTGGCAGAGGCCTTCCTTTCCGGGAAGAATCTCGATGAACGCGCCGAAATCGACGATTCTCTTCACTGTTCCGTGGTAGATCTTGCCGACCTCAGGCTCCTCGATTATTGAGAGCACGAGCCTCTTCGCTTCCTGTGCGGATGCGTTGTTGCGGCCGTAGATCATCACAGTTCCGTCATCATCGATGTTGATCTCCGCATTGGACTGCGCGGCGATGGACTTGATCGTCTTTCCGCCGGTTCCGATCACGGCTCCGATCTTATCCTCAGGAACCTTCACCGTGAGGATCTTGGGAGCGAGCTCGGAAATCTCTGCCCTCGGTGCGGGAAGTGTCTCAGCCATGATGCCGAGGATGTGGAGACGTCCCTCCTTGGCCTGTGCGAGAGCCTTCTTCATGATCTCGGGCGTGACGCCTGCGATCTTTATATCCATCTGGAACGCTGTGATCCCGTCCTTCGTGCCGGC
The DNA here is from genome assembly GCA_944389295.1 of uncultured Spirochaetaceae bacterium. Taxonomy (GTDB): domain Bacteria; phylum Spirochaetota; class Spirochaetia; order Sphaerochaetales; family Sphaerochaetaceae; genus Ornithospirochaeta. Next base: position 13,533 of record CALXLV010000017.1, read on the forward strand.
AACCTTGAAGTCCATGTCTCCGAGGTGATCCTCCTCTCCGAGGATATCCGAGAGGATTACATAGCGCGAATAGTCCGCCCCCTCGGTGATGAGTCCCATCGCTATTCCGGCAACAGGCTTCTTGATCGGCACACCCGCATCCATGAGAGAAAGGCAGCCGCCGCAGACGGAAGCCATCGAGGATGATCCGTTGGACTCCATTATCTCTGATACGACGCGGATAGTGTACGGGAATACATCTTTTCCGGGGATGACGGCCTCAAGGGCACGCTGTGCGAGGTGACCGTGTCCGATCTCCCTCCTGCCCGTCGTGAGGCGTCCGACCTCGCCTACCGAATACGGAGGAAAGTTGTAGTGGAGCATGAAGTTCGAGTATGTTTTCTCGCCGTCGATCGTGTCGAAGAGCTGCTCATCCTGGACTGTTCCGAGCGTGGTGACTGCAAGGGACTGCGTCTCGCCTCTTGTGAAGAGCGCCGAGCCGTGAGTGCAGGGAAGAACTCCGACCTCGCATGTGATCGGGCGGATCTCTGTGACCTTCCTGCCGTCTGTTCTGACGCCGTCATTGAGAATCGATGAGCGGAGGATGTTGTACTCCATGTCCTCAAACATCTTGGCAAGCTCTCCGGGCCTCTTCTCATCCTCTGCAATGAGGGCGCTGAAATGCTCTGCAACATCCGCATGGACCTTCTCGAGAGCCGCATAGCGGTTCATCTTGCCCTTCACGAAGGATGCTTCCTTCTCGAGAGGATATGCATACTCCTTGACAGGCTCGAGCCATGAGAGATCGGCTTCCTTTATCTCCATGAGGGGGAGCTTCTCCTTGCCGCAGAGCCTTCTCATCTCGTCCTGCGCCTCGCAGATGCGGGAAATGACGGGCTGGGCCGCAGCTATGGCTCCGAGCATATCGTCCTCGGAGACTTCCTTGGCGCCTCCCTCGACCATCGTGATTCCGTCATGCGTTCCCGCGACGACAATATCGAGCGATGCGGAGGGCATCTGCTGGAATGTCGGGTTGATCACATACTCGTTTCCGATCTTCGCCACGCGCACGGCCGCGATAGGACCGTAGAAAGGAATATCGGAGATCGTGACAGCGCAGGATGCGGCGTTGATGGCCACGATATCGGGAGTATGGGACATGTCTGACGAGACAACTGTCGGGACGATCTGTATCTCGCGCCCGAACGCCTTGTCGAAAAGCGGCCTCATCGGGCGGTCGATAAGCCTCGAGACGAGAATCTCCTTGTCCTTGGGCCTGGACTCCCTTTTGAGGAATCCTCCGGGGATCTTGCCCGCAGCATAATACTTCTCATTGTACTCAACCGATACCGGAACGTAGTCTATCGGTTCTGATGGTGCATCGCCGCAGCACACTGTGGCGATTACCGCGCTGCCGGCATAGTGGGCGTAAACCGCGCCGTTGGCCTGCTTTGCGATCTTTCCGGTCTCGAAAACAAGGTCTATGTCCCCTATCTTCACCGAAACTGACTTTACTTCTGCCATAATCTTCCTTCTTTGTTCTTTTCTGTTCTTTGTGGTGTTCTTTATACACAAGAAAGCCAGGCATAGCTGGCTTTCCGGTGAATTCGCTTATTTTCTCAGGCCGAGATCGGCGATGAGCTGGCGGTACTCGTTGATGTCGCGGTTCCTGATGTACTTCAGGATGCGGCGGCGCTGTCCGACGAGCTTCAGCAGTCCGCGCCTTGAGGCGTGATCCTTCGGATTCGCCTTGAAGTGTCCCTGCAGATCATTGATCCTCGCCGTGAGAAGCGCGACCTGCACCTTCTCGTCACCTGTGTTCCTGGCATCATTGCCGAACCTGACCACGATTTCCTTCTTCTGTTCCTTTGTGATCATCTTCTTTTCTCCAGATATAAAGAATCCAGGAGCATCGTCCCTTTCCCTTCCTCCTTTCCTGAAACGTCTGCGAAAGACCCGGAGGGCAGGATCACGCGGAGAGACTCTCCGTCTATCACTGCAGCGCATTCCGTACTCTTCCCGTCTCCGGAAAGAAGCCTGGCATCATAAGATCCTGGTGGCGGCAGGAGCTGATGAATCGGGGCTCTGCTGAAAATCAGTTCTCCAGAGCGCGATCCGTAGGGTAACGGCACAAGATCGACCCTGTAGAATTGACCGGAAAAGCGGGGGAAACACCCCAGCTCTCCCTTTGATATCATCTCCCTGAGTGCGGTGGAGGATATCCTCACGCCTTCATCATCAAGGACTGAATCGACTATCTCAACACGGCAGTCCGCACCTTCTGACCTGAGCATCGGACCAAGGTCCTCAGCCCTTCCCTGGCTGGATGGATTTCCGAAGCGGAAATCGCTTCCGACAGCGGCGCCGGCAGGATTCACTGCCTTCATCAGAAGGTCTATGAACCCACAGGCAGATATCTTACTGAATTCAGGGGAAAAGTCAATTACCGCAAGGATATCCGTACCCTCTGCGGCAATCCCCTCCGCACGCAGCCTGAGCGTGTCTATGTTCCCCTTCCTGTCCTTTGGATTTACTGAGAAAGTGACCGCCATTGAGATATCGGCGGAGAGTTCCTTTTTCAGCTTTTCCGCGGCCCTGAGTATGGCCCTGTGGCCGAGATGAACTCCGTCGAACACCCCTATTGTCAGGACTGTCCGCACATTCCTCAGCTCTCCTGAAGAGACGAGATCAGAGAAACTTGCGATCCTCATGAAAGCCTCTCTATTATACGCAGCCGTCCATCCCTCTTCTCTCCTATCCCATACAGCTCATCTGAGAAGCGGAGGAATGCGTAGGGACGCTCCGGAGCGCTGTCCGATAAAATGGCGCCCGGAACGATCGTGCCGTTCTCTATCCTCTTTCTCTCCCGCTCCGAGAGTTTTATCTCAGAGAAAAGTCCTGCAGACGAGAGAAGATCCCATGTGCTCCTGCCTATGTCCTCAAGCCTCCACGGGCCTATGCGGAGCCTTCTCAGATGCGAAAGGTGTCCGGCGCTTCCCGCGGCTGAGGCGATGTCCCGTGCCAGAGAGCGTATGTATGTGCCCTTTGAGACAGATGTCCTTATTACGGCTTCCCTGCCGTCAAAGGAGAGAAGCTCGAGCGATGTGATCTCCACATCCCTCTCAGGCATCTCGATCTCATTTCCCTTTCTCGCCTCCCTGTACGCCCTCTTCCCTCCGACGTGGAGCGCGGAGTAGATGGGAGGAATCTGCTTCTGCCTGCCGAGAAATGACGGAAGGACGATTCTCAGCGTCTCCTCCGAGGGAAGCGGAGCCGTCCTGATCACGCTTCCCTCCGGGTCGAGGGTGTCTGTCTCCTCCCCGAAGCGTATCGAGGCAAGATATTCCTTGTCGAATGATGAGAATGCAGGATTCAGCTTCGTGGCGCCGCCTGTGAGGACTATCATCAGTCCGGAGGCGAACTTGTCCAGCGTACCGGCGTGTCCTACCTTGCTTCCCCTGCACTCCCTCTTTACAGCGGAGAGGGAGCCGAACGACGTCACTCCCTCTTCCTTGTCCATAAGCCGGACTGAGAAATCAGCCATCTATCTCCTTCATGGCCTCATCTATCAGCCTGTTCACCTTCTCGGCCTCCCTGTAGGAGTCATCGCGCCTGAAGGAGAGAACCGGTGTGTTCTTAGTCCTCAGGACCTGTCCGAGCCTGGACTGTATGAATCCCTTCGCGCTGTTGAGCGCCTTCACCGACGGGTCGATCCTGTTGTCCGGAACCGCCGAGACATATATCACCGCGAGGGTGTTGTCAGGGGCAAGCTCCACCCGGGTTACCGAGGCGAAGGGAGAAAGATGGGGATTCTTGATGGAACCGGAGACGATCATCTGACCGACCGCCTCCTGTATCCTGTGCTCAAGCCTTTTCTGCGAGAACTCACTCATTTACTTCCAGCTTCCTTCTGACTTCCTCTGTCTCGACGATCTCAAGGATATCTCCGACCTGCAGATCCTGCCAGTTCTCAAGTCCGATGCCGCACTCGAAGCCCTCTGCGACTTCCTTCGCATCATCCTTGAATCTCTTGAGAGAGCTGATCTTTATCATATCCTTGTTGATCTGGATCGAGTCGCGTATCACGCGCACGAGGCTGCTGCGCTTGACCTTGCCTTCGGTGACATAGCAGCCGGCGATAACTCCGACCTTAGGCACCTTGAAGGTCTCGCGCACCTCCGCCTTGCCGATATCGACCTCGCGGATCTCGGGCGAGAGCTTGCCTTCCATCGCATCGCGGATATCGTCGACGACATCGTAGATGATGTTGTACTTCTTTATCTCGACCTTCTCCTGCTCGGCAAGCGCCTGCGCACGCGGCGTCGGACGGACGTTGAAGCCTATAACGATCGCCTTCGATGCCGCGGCGAGCGTTATGTCGGACTCGATGATCGCGCCGGCTGAGGCCCTGAGCACGTTCAGGCGTATCTCGTTTGTGGAGAGCTTCTGCAGAACACCCTGAAGAGCCTCGACGGAACCCTGCACGTCGCCTTTGATGATGACGTTGAAGTCCGTGACCTGGCCTTCCCTGATCTTCTCGTTGATGTTCTCGAGCGTGATCTTGTTGCCCTTGCCGCTCTCGCCTATCCTCTCGAGCTCCTGCCTCTTGGCACCGACCATCCTCGCCTGCTTCTCGTCCTCGGTAACCTGGAACGGATCGCCGGCAGAAGGTATGTCCGAAAGTCCGATTATCTCGACAGGGTCCGACGGTCCGGCGGACTTTATCTTCCTGCCCTTGTCGTCGAACATCGCCCTGACGCGTCCGGGATAGATTCCCGCGACATAGTAATCGCCCTGGTTCAGCGTTCCCTTCTCGATGATTACGGTAGCGACGATGCCTCTTCCCTGATCGATCCTCGACTCAAGAATCTTTCCTACCGCGCGGCAGTGAGGATTGGCCTTGAGCTCAAGCATCTCCGCCTGGAGGAGAATCGTGTCGAGAAGCTCATTGATTCCTTCCTTCTTGAGCGCTGATATCCTGCAGTAAAGCGTCTGTCCGCCCCACTCCTCGGGAACGAGGCCGAGATCGGAGAGCTGCTGCATTACTCTGTCTGGATTGGCATCGGGAAGATCAATCTTGTTGATCGCGACGATGATAGGCACCTTCGCGGCCTTGGCATGGTCGATAGCCTCCCTTGTCTGGGGCATCACTCCGTCATTCGCAGCGACAACAAGGACTACGATATCCGTAACCTGAGCGCCGCGCGCCCTCATCATCGAGAACGCTGCGTGTCCCGGCGTGTCAAGGAATACTATGTCGCCCTTCTCAGGCACAGAGACCTTGTATGCGCCTATGTGCTGCGTGATTCCTCCGAACTCGCCCTCGGCGACGTTGGAGGAGCGGATGGCATCGAGGAGCTTCGTCTTGCCGTGGTCTACATGTCCCATGATCGTGACGATCGGGGCTCTCGGCTCCATATCCTCCGGCCTGTCCTCCTCCTGCGCGATGATCGTCTCGTCGTAGAGGGAGACAAGGTGCACCTCGCAGCCGTACTCGGAGGCGATTATCTCCGCAGTCTCATGGTCGATCTGCTGGTTTATCGTAACCATCAGGCCCATATTGAAGAGCTTCGAGATGATGTCGGATGCCTTGAGGTTCATCTTCTTGGCAAGGTCAGCGACAGTGATGCTCTCCATGATGTCGATGGACTTGGGCACCGAAGCGAGCTTGAGCTCTTCCCTCTTCTTCTTCTGGAACTGGAAGTCAAGCTCTTCGTCCTTCTGGTACTTGTCGTTGTAGTCCTTGCGCCTTGAAGCGCCCTGAGGCTTCTTTCCGGGTCCCTTCTGGTTGAGTTCAGGCGCACCGCCTGCACCGGGCATCGGACGCTGGAATCCGGGGCGCTGGAAGCCCGGTCTCTGTCCAGGCCTGAAACCGCCTCTGTCGTTTCCCGGAGTGTAGCTCTGGCCCGGACGCGGCATTCTCGGCCCGTTCTGGCGCTGGAAGCCCTGTCCTCCTTGACGCGGAGGGAAGCGCTTCTGTCCGTTCTGTCCGCCCTGCCTGTAGCCTCCGGCGGGTTTTCCGCCGACTATTCCCGCAACACGGGGGCGTGAAGGAGCCGCCGCGCTCTCGCCGCCTGCTGTTTTCTGTCCCGGTACGGGAGGAAGATCCGCAGACTTGATGATCACAGGTCCGTTGTGAAGCGGCGACTGAATCCTCGAGTTCTGGTTGTGGGCCGTGCTGGTCATGAAGCTCTTTCCCGTAAGGACAGTTGTATCCCTGACTGCTTCCTTTCTGGGAGCCTCCTCCTTCTTCGCCGGCTCGGCTTTTCTTGCGCTCTGGGGAGGATTGATCGGGGGCAGCTTGCTCTTGTCATAGGAGACGATGTGGGAAGTGATTCCGGAGATCTCCGAGAGAGGCCTTGCCTCCTCCTTCTTCGGTTCCTCTTCCTTCTCCTTCACCTTGACCACCTTGGGCTGGGGCTTCTTCTTGATGACAATGACCTTCTTCTCCGTGTTCTCAGGCTCGCTTTTATGCTCCTCAGCCTTTACAGCCGGCTGAGGACGCCTGATCACGTTTATCCTCGGCTTGTCATCGCTCTTTCTCTCTTCGGGTATGCTGTTCTTCTTATCTTCAGACATCTTGATCCTTTATCACTCAAATTCAAACTCAGCGCCGCAGTTCGGGCAGACCTCTGTGCCTGCGGGAAGCTCGGTATGGCAGATCGGGCACTCGAACGTGCCGTCCTCCTCATCCTCCTCCGAGATCTCGACGCTGTTCCTGACAACGGCGATCTCCTCATCGGTAAGTCCCTTCTCGTGAAGTTCCTCGTCGCTGTAGTCGAAGAACTCCTGTATAGACCAGATATCGACATCGTGGAGCTTCTTCACGAGGCTCTCGTCCAGGCCGATATCTGTAAGAGGCGTGTCATCGGGATCGATGCCGATCTCATCGTTCGTGAGCGGCTCCTCCTTCGCCTCCTCCGCAGCATCATCGGATTTGAAGAGACTGTCCACATTCCTGTAGATCTCCATTGTCTCCTCCATCTCGTTGAACTGATCCTGCGTCTTGACTTCGATGTTCCAGTCGCAGAGCGCCTTTGCCAGCTTGACGTTGACGCCTCCCTGGCCTATCGCGATTCCCAGCTGGCTGTCGTCCACTATCGCCACGACATGCTTTGTAGATGGATCGATGGTGACGACTCTTCTCACCTGCGCCGGAATGAGGGCATTTGCGATGAATACAAGAGGATCATCGCTGTATCTGACGACGTCGATCTTCTCTCCCTCGCACTCCGTCATCACGGTCTGTATCCTTGTGCCGGCCTTTCCGACTGTCGAGCCGACTGGATCGATGTCGCTCTTGCGCGTATCAACGGCGACCTTTGTCCTGACGCCTGCGTGGCGTGCGATCGCCCTGATCTCAACATCCCCTGACGAGATCTCGGGAACCTCATTCTCGATGAGGGCTTTCACGAACTCCTTCGAGGCTCTTGAGAGGAGGATTCTCACTCCGCCCTTCCTCTTCTTCGCGGCGCCGTCGCGGCCCCTTCCCTCATCGCCCTTGTCGACTTTCTCGACGAAGAACTTGAGTTTTTCAGTTATCTCATATGTCTCCCTCGGCGACTGTCCGCGCACGGGGAAGATGGCATCCGTATCCTCGAGGTTGAGGTTGACGAGGAAGTCATCGTTGCGGAGCTTCTTCTTTATCTCTCCGATGACGAGCTTTCCCTCCATCGCCTTGGCATCTACATAGACCCTGTCGGTGTTGTACTCCTTCACTACCTGCTGCGATCTCTGCTTCGCGGACTGCACTGCGGAGTATTCAAAGCTCTTGGGGTCGAGCGGGATCTCGAGCTGGTCGCCCGGCTCAACATCGTCGACAAGGTTCTCCGCCTCGTCGAGGGGTATCTGCTTCACGCTGTCATACCAGTCCTCTTCGTTGACGACTTCCTTGACAGAGTAGATTTCGACCTGACGGTTCTCCTCGCCCCTGTCGTTGGGGAAGAAGCGCACGATGGCATTCTCGTCGGTTCCGAACTTGCGCTTGTAGGCGCTGACAAGCATATCGCGGATCAGGGAGAGGACTTTATCCTCATCCATGCGCCGGTCTGTGATCATTGAGTTTATCTCTTCAGTCAAGTCAAGCATTCGATGCCTCCCATCTGTACTCTAGCTTTGCCTTTGCGATATCGCTGTAAGGAAGGACGATCCTCTCCACTCTCTCCCCCGTGTCCTCTGCAGTGCATCCGGAGAGAGTGACGGAATCATCACCTGCCTCCTCTATCCTGCCAGTTATGTAGCAGGAACGGGAGATACTGTACGCCCTTACCAGCTTACCACGGAATACGGAGAACTCCATAACATCCTTGAACGTTCTCTGCAGGCCGGGGGATGAGACCTCGAGCTGGAGATCCCTGTCGGAGAAGATGACGCTGTAGCGCGGATATATGATGTTGTACACCGCGGCAAGATCGTCGGTTGTCACCTCGCCGTCCTCTTTATACACGACGACACGCATCGAGTGAGAGCCCTGATGGACAGAGTCGGCGGCCTCCACCGTCCTCAGTCCCAGCGCGCTCACAAGGCTGTCTATCTCCTTGTAAAGCTCCAGATTCTTCCCGTCGTCCGAAAGCATATTCCTCCACACGAATAAAGGGACCTTTGCGGGTCCCTTTAAATTGCTTTAAATGAAACTGATTACTTTCTACACATTACAGCGCTCTCTGTCAAGTCATTCCCTTCCGCCTGCGAGCTTTCTTTTGAGATCTGAGAGGAAAAGGAGTGCATCGAGCGGCGTGGAGGTGTCGGTGTCGAATGCAGCTATCTCTCCGGCTATCTCCTCGGCGATGCTCTCTCCCTCTGGCAGGGAGCTGTCTATGAAGAGATCACCCTGGGCGGAGTCGAAGGAGTAGTCGGCGAAGTGCCTCTTCTGGAAAAGAGATGCCTCCCTTATTACAGATGAAGGCAGTCCTGCCAGCTTCGCGACGTGTATTCCGTACGACGATGCGGCCGCGCCCGGCTCCGCCTTGCGCAGGAAGGTGATCGAGTTCCTCTCCTCCCTCACCGCCATGTGCAGAAGCTGCAGCCCCGATGTGTCGAGAAGCGTCAGCTCATGGTAGTGGGTGGCGAAGAGGGTTATCGCGCCCAGCTTCCTGAGATAGTCCATCACCGCATAAGCAAGCGACATTCCGTCCTGCGTCGACGTTCCCCTTCCTATCTCGTCCATTATCACAAGCGAGCGCGATGTCGCGCCGCGGAGTATTGCCGCGGTCTCCGTCATCTCGACGAGGAAAGTCGATTCCCCGCGTGCTAGGTTGTCGCTCGCCCCCACCCTGCAGTATATCTTGTCGATCACGGGAATTCTCGCGCTCTCCGCAGGCACGAACGAGCCCATGTGCGCCATCAGCGCTATAATTGCCACTTCCCTGAGATATGTGCTCTTTCCGGCCATGTTCGGCCCTGTGATCAGAGAGAAGCGCGAAGGAGCGGATGAGAATGAGTTGGAGATATATCCGTCGCGTCCCGTATATGCCTCCACGACCGGATGGCGTCCGTTCACGATCTCAAGCTCCCCTTCATCCGCAATCTCCGGCCTTGCGTATCCCTTCTCTCCGGCAAGCACCGCGAGCGAAGAGAAGAAGTCGAGGCGCGAGATTATCCTTCCCATTATCTCCACAGGGACGGAGAGCTCCCTCGCTTTGTCCAGAAATGCAGAAAAAACTTCCTTCTCCCTCTCTGCGGCCCTTATCCTGCTCGATTCAAGGCGCGCCTTCATCTCCTCGAGCTCGCTGGTGGTGAACCTCTCGCCTCCCACAAGCGTCTGCCGTCTGATGAATGTCGGAGGAACCTTGTCCAGCTGTCCCTTCGAGACCTCGAAATAGGCGCCTATTATCCTGTTCTCGCCAGTCCTGAGGTTCTGTATCCCCGTCTCCTCTTTTATTCTTTCCATATATCCGGAGAGAAGGCTCTCGCCGGATTCGAGATAGTCTCTGGCCTCATCGAGCTCGGCATCATAGCCTGTGAGGATGACGGTTCCCTCGTTCATCACGTTGGTGCACTCCCTGTTCACCGCACGGAGGATATCCTCGGAGAATGCGATCAGGCTTTCAAAGGTATCTGAGAAATCCTCGGCGAGCGCGAGGTACTCCCTCTTCTCCGCCACCATGGAGAAGAACGCCTCTGTCGTGTCAGCTATCGCTATAAGATCCCTCGGCGTCACCTTCCTCATCGATGCCTTTGAGGCAAGGCGTTCAAGATCAGACGATGAGGAGAGAAGCTCTCTCACCCTCTCCATCTCACTCCTGTCCGAGCGGAATAGCGAGACCCACTCCAGTCTTTTCTCTATCGCAGCTCTGTCGGTGAGCGGGTGGATGATCGCATCCTTTAAAAACCTTCCGCCCGATGCGGTCCTGGTGCGGTTTATCGCATTGAAGAGAGAGCCCTGCGGCCTTCCGTCCGTCATCGAGGCAGTCAGCTCGAGATTGCGCACAGCGGCGGCATCCAGCTGGAGATAAGAGGTATCAGAGACTCTCTCTATAGCCCTCAGCTGAGGAATTGCAGTTTTTGTGTTGTCAGAGATATATCTCAGAAGAGCGCCTATCGGAGAGAGAAGCGGGTCTTTATCTCCTATGCCGAAGAGTTCAAGGCTTGAGGCCGGGAACTGCTTCTCCGCCTCCTTCCTGCCCTCCCTCAGAGAGAAGTACCATGAGGGAAGTTTCGTCACAATCGCTCCGGACCTGTCGAGAACTCCCCTGAACTCCTTCTCTGTGAAATAGAGATCATCAGAGACCACTATCTCCTTGGGAGCGATCGATGCAACAAGGGACTCAAGCTGTGAAAAGCTCCTTTCAGGCGGAAGCGTCCTCACGCGGAACTCTCCCGTGGAGATGTCCGCCCACGCCGCATGGATTCCCTTCCTGTCCATATCAACAGAGAGCACATACGATGATGAGAGGCTGTCGAGATACTCCTCGTCCACAACCGTTGCAGGCGTGTAGATCTCCGTAACGCTCCTCTTCGCAAGCTCCCTGGGATTGTCGGAGAGCGAGAGCTGCTCGCATATCGCGACCTTCTTCCCTGCATCGAGGAGGCGCCTGAGATAGTTGCGCGCCGCATGGTAGGGAATGCCGCACATCGGTTCCTTCCCGCGGTGAGTGAGAGTAAGGTTCAGCAGTTTCGATACCTCGGTGGCATCGCTGCCGAACATCTCGTAGAAATCGCCAAGACGGAAGAAAAGCACCATATCCTGATGCTTTTCCTTTATCTCCATATACTGACGCATCATCGGCGTCAGATCATCTTTTGCAGCCATTATATCAATAATACGATGTTGTGATGGCAAGGACAACCTTGAGGCCGGTATTGCCTATCCTTCCACCCTCGTTGCCGAGCCACTGCAGTCCCATGTCCTGATCCCACGTCCAGTTCTCGACAAGGTAGAGTCCGAGAGGGAATCCCGGGATCTGGAGCTTGATGCCCGCGCCTGCCGCGAAGTACCAGTCGATGTTCCTGAAATCGGAGAGCTCGTCGAGGTTTGAAGTGACGCCTGTGGCGGATGCAAAGCCTTCAACTGCAAGCATCTGATAGACGATCGGGAAGGTCAGATCGACCTGGCTGTGCCAGAGGAACGCCTTGTCGTAGACTACATCGAAGCCGCGGCCTATGTTCATGCCGTCGATGTAGAGCATCTCGTATCTAGTGGCACCCTGCTTGGCATCGTACCATCCCCACTTGCCGTCATTGTTCCAGAACTGATCGAACATGAAGGAGACCGATGTCGAGAACGAGAGCACGAGACTCTTGTTCCTTCCCTCCTCGTCCTGATAGGAGAGTATCGAGTGGTATGCGGCTCCGGAGAGCGTGACCCTGTTGTAGTCCGAAAGGCCCATGAGGATACCGCCGGCGTATGTGTACGAAGCGGAGAGGATGTAGCCTCTGGTGGTGTTCTGTATGAGATCCCTTCCGTCCCACGTTATTGAGAGCGTCAGGCGGTTGGACCACTGCCACTTCTGATGGTACTTGTAGATAAGCTCCTCATATGGATCGTATCTGTTCCCGTCATAGACAGCGTGGTTGATGCCCAGCGATATGCCTGCCGAGAGCGTCAGCGAACCCGGCTCGAAGGCGAATGTGTAGCCTGTGTTGTAGCCCACCGCGATCCTGTAGTAGTCGTATGTCATCAGATAGGCATCCGACGGATAGAGAGGATTGTCGGATGCATACCACTCCTCCGCTGACTGGTAGCCGTCAGGGAATGTCTCGTGGTTGTCATCGCGGCCGTCGAATCTGTCTGAGAGCTTGTTCTTCTGCAGCGTGTCGTCCCTGTGGCTTCTCTCTACGGAGAGGGAGATTCCGTTAGACCACCTGCGGTCGCCCACCCAGCTGTCAGAAAGTGATATAGATACAGACTGTGTATCGGGAGAAAGTGTCGTGGAGATGGCCAGATCCCTGCCAGTTCCCGCGAGATTCCTGTCAGCCCACTGAAGGAATCCAGATACCGGAAACCCGTCGACAGTACCGCCGAACGTCGCTCCGAACTGGAGCTCCATCTGGTTTCCTTCCTCCACTGTGAACTCGATTATCACCCCGTTCGGCGTGTTGCCGTAGAGAAGATCGGCGCGGACCGTCGACAGCAGGCCGGTGTTCATCATGTTCTGCTGGCTTCTGATCAGCGCAGAGCGCGAGAATACGTCGCCGACCTTCATCGTGATCTCTCTCTCGAATACATAGGGCTTGGTCTTTGTCAGCCCGTTGATCACTATGGCCTCGACGATGGACTGCTCGCCCTCATAGATGGAGATGTTGTAGCTTATCGTGTGGTTCACCTCATCGCGTGTGGGAACCCAGCTGACCGATGCCCTTATGTATCCGTTGTCGTAGTAGAGGGAGTTGAGCGCCTCCTGCTCCGCCATTATCGAGGCGATGTTGTAGGAGTCTCCCGGTCCTATGGTTATCAGAGACTTTATGGTTGAATCGGGGAAAACCTCGTTGCCGCTGAATGTGATGTCTCCTATCGTCCATCTCTCCCCTTCCGAGATCGTATAGACGATGTTGACGTAGATCACATCCTCATCCTCCTCGCCTGTGGGGACAACTTCGGCTGAGGTCACTGCGGCATCAGGATAGCCTTTCGTGCCGTAGAGTGCAGTGATCGCGTTCTTGTCGGTCTCGATGTTCGACATCACAAGGTTTCCGGCGTTGAAGAAGGTCTTTCTCTTCTGCGTCAGCACATCGGAGAGGTCCTCTGCATCGAGCCCGCTGATTCCTTCAAAAAGAATGTTGCGAACCTTGTACTGCTTTCCCTCTGTGACGCGGTAGACGATGCGCGCGGTGTTGCTCTCCTCGTCGATCGTGTATTCCGTGGAGACTGCTGCATCCTTGTAGCCGCGGGAGATGTAATAGTCGAGAACCGCAGCCTCGTTTGCGGCGACGCTTCCGGGAAGGAAGAAGTCATCCTCGTCAAAGTCCTGAGCCCTGAGCAGAGGATTCTGCTTTATCCTCGACTCTCCCTCCACTGTGACGGAGGTTATCATCGGGTTCTCAACGATGTTGAACTGGATCACCAGATTCTCTTCCGGACCGTCCGTCAGCGCCTCCGCCGAGACATAGCTGAGCCAGTCCTGCGCGTAGAGCACGCTGTTCATCTCGGCGAATGTCGCATCCGTGAAAGGCTCCCCGAGGTATGGCGCAAGCAGCCTGTCGATCCTCTTAGGGTCGACATTCTGCAGTCCTGTATATCTGAAAGCGGTCATGGCCTTTCCGTCCCACCATGCTCCCCCGTCCTCCGCAAAAAGCGGCGTCACGAGAAGAATCAGGGAGAGAAAGGCAAGGATTATCCTGCTCTTAATCTTCATCTCAGCTCCTTCCGGCATATTAGCAGAATGCGTCCTCTCTTGCTACACGCCTGACATTCTCCCTGATGAGACTCGGGAAAACTACACGAAAAATACAGCATCACCATACTATCCTCTTCGAGATTCCGAATCCGAGCCCGTTGAAGAGATCGTAGATGGTGAAATTCTCAGGCTGCGTGAAGAATGTGAATACCGCGAGGGGATTCGCCCATTCAAGCGAAAGCTCTATGTCTAGGTCTAGATCATCCGCGAGGAATGAGCTGCTGCGCCTCTCGTCAGTCTGGTCGGGATTGGCCGCCAGATGAACCATACCCTCAAGATAGAGCTCCGGAGAGAGGTATTTTCCCAGATACAGCGTGGTTCCGTTGAGGTATTTAGCCATCGGGGAGAGCGCATCGTCCGAGAGGTTTGAAGATGCGTAGCTCAGCGTGTCCAGAAGGAGGTTCTCGATGATGTTCGTATGGAGCGAGAACGTATCGAGGGAGAGCGAGCTTCTTATCGACTGTTCGAGCGTGACCTCCTCCGAGTCCGAGATGATTCCGAGTCTTGAGAGGATATCTACGGATGCGGAGACCAGCGAGACCATCGACGAGAAGGTTATATCGCCATATACGTCTGAGGGAAGTATCGCCTGCCCCAGTATCTGCATTATCTCCTCGATAGGCTTTGACGGCGAGCTTTCCAGCGTCGGGCTGAGATTGTCCAGCGTCGAGTCGCGCAGCACGAGGTAGATATCCACAGGATTGCCGTCCGAATCGAAATCCCTCAGCCGCGCGCGGAGGTTTATGATGGGATTGAATCCGGTATCGAGGGGGTCCTGACGGAAGCTGATGTTTCCCTCTGTGATGTAGAAGTTCTTCTGGAAATAGAAGATCTCTCCCGACCTGAGGTCAAGCGAGCCTGAGACAGAGAGTCCTGAGCTGTCCTTCACGACCCTGAGATCCTGATTCTCGGCGACATCGGCCCTGAGGATAGGATCGCCGACAAGGGGGAAGATGAACTTCACGTTGTTCTCAAGGTGTATGCTGAGATCGGCATCCGCCCTCTTTTTTGGCTGATACCAGAACGGAAGCTCCCCTACTCCTATCGACATCGTCAGGTTCGAGGCATCGAGGTCGCCGCCGAGGAAGATGACGTTCTCAGATTCCTGAGACACTCTCAGCTCTCCGGTGACATCGCCCCAGAGATCCATTCCGCTCGAGGCCATGGGAAGGCGTATTCCGACCTCGTTTCCCTTGTCAGCGTAGACATCGACTTCCCATCTCACGAGGCTCAGCGAAGAGCTGAGATCGAGGGAAAGTCCTACCCTTCCCGGTGATCTCTCATAGGTCTCGAGATCGAGCACGGTGCAGTCGTCTATCACCGAGTCTATTGAGTTGTCCCAGATCACGAAGTAAGGATTGTGGAGTATAACTCTCTCTCCCGGCATCCAGAATACATCGAACGCGACCTCCTCCGCATCCAGCGATCCGAAGAGATTCCACTCCATTCCATCTTTGACGGCTATCACCTCTCCGTGGGCCGGGGCCGGCGAGTAGAATACGATTGTCGGAGGTATGAAGAAGTCAGCTATGCTGATCTCGAACTTCTCTATCGCGAACCTGAGCTCCATGTCATGCTCGCCCTCGGGAAGTCTCTCGGCAGTGAATACGGCAACGGGGTCGAGATCGGCGGCAAGGCTGAAAGAGCCGCTCTCTATCACTCCCGACAGCAGCGAGCCTGTGAAGCTTAACTTTCCTTCATTGTATATCGCCGTCGTGCTCCGCTCAGGCACTCTTATTCCATTGCCAAGATCGAGGTACTCCATCTCGAGAGTGACCTCGGAGCCGGAGAAATCCATTCCTGAGAAGATATCTCCGGCAAGTGCGTAGATCGTCTCCTTCTCAGGTATGGATGCGTTCACGCTGAATGCGGAGGAGATGATGTAGTTGCGGTCAGGCTTCTCCATCGTGTACTCCATCAGGTAATCTGCATCTATCCTGCCTGCAGGAGCACTGTAGTAGATTTCAGGAGAGCTTATGCTCAGAAGTCCTGTGCTGTATGAGACATCGGTGAGCCTCAGCGAACGGCTGCTGAACGAGAGCGTCGCCGTGATCTTCCTCGGGTCATTGATCTCATCCTCGCCGTGCGCCTCAATCGTTCCAGAGAAGAGAAGCGCATCGAGGTCTGCGGCCCGTGCCGTGAGATTTGCGTTTGATATCAGGCCGTCTATTCCTATCCTTGAGAGGTCGAAGCTGTCAGCCTTCAGCAGTCCGGAGAGTATTCCGTCATCAGAGCGGACGATTGAGAGCATCAGATGCTCGCCGCTTCTCTCCGCCTCCATCGACAGAGCTGCCGAAGGCGTCCTGTAGCTGATGGAGAGCATGCCGCTGAGAGGCTCCATGCCCACTCCCGCGATGAGGATATCGGAGAGTGTGAGCGTATCGTTGTCCCCGCTGACGGAGAACGAGAGGTCGGGCGTACCCGGCAGAGGCCAGATATGCTCCACGATGAAATCATCCGATGTGATCCTGAACTGCTGCTCGGAGAAGTCAAAGGAGAGATTGACATCCGCCGTGATGCGGCAGGGAACGCTCTGATTCGCAGGAAGAGGAAGGGCAAACCTTGTGAACGAGATCCTGCCGCGGAGTATCTCTCCGAGAGAACCTGTGATGCGCAGCATCGGATTCTCGACAAGAAGAGTGTAGTCGGTGAAATCTATCGTTATGTCAAAGGGATAGAGAGTATCCCCGCTCCTGAGCGTCGCGCTGGATACGATCGAATCATCATCCGACCAGTTTACGCTGCCGCGGAGCCAGCTCCTGCTGAAATATGGAATGCGGGCCGAGAACGAGTACTCTGCATCGTTTTCGAGATTGAGCTCGGCGATGAAGAACTCATAACCCGAATCAGTCATCGAGAGTGCGAACCGCCCCTCGGGAAGTCTCGCGCTGTAGATTATTGAACCTGTGTAGGAGGCGCGGATGAAGTCAGTCGTAAGCGAGGCCGACGAGACGCGCAGCTCGTCCTCATCCGCATATCCGCTGTAGGCAGCCGCCGCTGAGAAGCTGCGCCCCGTGAACATTATGTCGGAGAGCGCCATCGCGAAGGAAGAAGGTCCTGTGTATCTGCCGTTCTCACCCTTCTCGAGATCGATCATCACGCTGCCGGTGGCTGTCGTCGTATCTCCGATGTAGTTGTAGAGGACAGGGACGAACTCATCGATGATGGGCAGGAAGTGCGACAGAGGCAGTGCATTTGCAGAGATATCGAGCGCTATCCTGTCCCCCGCCTCTCCGCTGAACGAAAGGCTCTCTCCGTAGTTTCCGCTGACTGTGATTCCCCCCTCTCCATAGCTGAATGAAATCTCCGCATTCTCCTCCATTCCGGGGACGGAGAGGGCGTCTATAACAAGCGACGCCTCATCAATTCCCTCTGTATTCCCTGATGCCGACGCGCGGAACGATGCAGACGATCCGTCGATCATCGAAGATGGGGAGAGAAGCGTGAGCGAGCCGGAGAGCGAAGCCCTTCCAGGATTGCCGCCTTCATGGGTGAGCGAAATCCCTGAAAGCGAGAATGTGGCATCGCCGCCGAAGAGTTCCGGCGCTATTGAGAACGCCTCACCGGCAGTCAGGGAGAGTTTCCTATCATCCGCATCAAAGATGAGGTGCGCGGAAGGTATGTACGCCAGTCTCTTCTCGCCGTCGGAGAGAGAGAAGCCTGTGATCTCAGCAGATGCCTTCCTCTCATCGCACAAGATGTCTATCTCATGTGAGCCGAGAGTATATCCGCCCGATTCCGCGGAGAGGAACGTGAACGCCATCGTCCCGTTCTCACCGTCATAAGTCGCCGAAGAATCCTCAAGGGAAAATGATATATCACCATAGGAGATATCCGCAGATGAGAATGAGAGCGCACCCGACGGCATCCTGCCGGCATCGATTCCCTCTGCCCTCACGACAGGCGATTTGATCTCAGCCTTCAGTGTGTTTCTTGTAATGCTCAGCGTATCAAGCGATGCCGAGACAGAGAATCCGTCATCATACTTCGATGAAAGAAGCAGGGACTCTGCCTCGGCTTCCGTTCCATCCTTTGCGAAAGAGAGCGAAGGAATGCGCAGCATCGCGCTGAATCCCCCGATCCCGTGATCGAGGTAGAGCGAGAGCTCGAGATCATCAGAAGTGAGTGTGTCCATGACATTCATCGAGATGCCGTGGAGATGAAATGAGAGCGAGTATTTGTTAAGGACGGAGGGAAGCGAGAAACCTCCGCCTCCGCTTTCTTCTGGAAGAATTACGGGCGGTACGGAGAGCACTCCCCCCTCGCCCTCTATTTCAAGGCTGCCGCTGCCGAATACGGCGAATCTGAGGATATCCAGAAGCCCCATGTGGAGCGTAACGCGCTCAAGGGTGAGTACCTCTTTCCCCTCATACCCGACCTTGAATCCGTGTATGAAAACCCCGTCGCGGAGATTGCGGTCTATTGAATCAAATGAGAGAGATACAGGAGTTTCCGAATTCCTCAGTTCTTCCATTATTTTCTCTGCCGCCATCAGCGTAGGCGATGTCATCCCTATTGAGAACACCGCAGCAAGGGCCACTGCGGCGAACACAAGGAGCACGGCCAGGGAAATAACGATTACAGAAAACGGGGAATGGTATTTCATCGATTGTTTTTTCCTGTATTATACTCCTAGACAGCATAACACATTCCCCTGTGCGGGAAAACGGAGCGTGGAAATGGAAATACTGAGTTCTTTCATAGTCTTTGAAGGACTTGACGGTGCGGGAACGACGACGCAGGCGGCGAGGCTCGCCGGGTACTACGGCAGTACCGGAAGGGCGTGTCATCTGACCAACGAGCCGACCTCCAATCCGATCGGAACGCTGATAAGAAAGATACTTAAAAAGGAGATCTCCACGACCCCTGAGGCTCTCGCCATGCTCTACGCCGCAGACAGGAGCGACCATCTCTACAATCCCGAATACGGCATTGTGCGGATGCTCGAGGAGGGAAATACAGTCATATCGGATCGCTACTTCTACTCTTCGATCGCGTATCAGAGCATCGACTGCGACTCATCGCTTGTGCGGATGATCAACGCATACCCCTCTCCCGAGTTCCTGATCTTCATAGATACTCCCGCTGAGGAGTGCATGGAGCGCATAGAGAAGCGCGGCGGCGAGAAGGAGCTCTTTGACAGGCTCGAGTTCCTCCGCCAGGTGAGAAGCAACTACCTCTCACAGCTTGATAAACTTCCCTCCGGAGTCCATGCCGCAGTGATAGACGGCAGAAAACCGATAGATGAGATCGGAGAGGAGGTCAGAGCCTTCCTCTCTCCATTCGGTTTCTAGCCTCTGATGAAGCAGGCATCACCATAGCTGAAGAAGCGGTAGCGCTCCTCTATTGCATGGTGATACGCCGAGAAAATCAGATCCTTTCCGGCAAGCGCCGAGACAAGCATCAGAAGAGTCGACTCCGGGGTATGGAAATTCGTCAGAAGATCGTCGACGAATGTGAAGCTGTATCCCGGATGGATGAAGATATCGGTATCGCCGTTGAGCTTTTCTAGCCTGCCGTTCCGCGATGCGCTCTCCAGCGTGCGCACCGACGTGGTCCCTACTGCGAGTATCCTCTTTCCGGCAGCCTTTGCCTCGTTGAGAGCCTCTGCGGTCTCCCCGTCTATCGAGTAGTGCTCCGTATGCATGTGATGATCCTCGATCTGCTCAGTCCTTACGGGGAGGAAAGTGCCTGCGCCGACGTGGAGTGTTACCTCATAGATCGGGATGCCCATCGACCTCACCTCCTCCATCAGCTCTTTCGTGAAGTGAAGTCCCGCCGTGGGAGAAGCAACTGAGCCCAGGTTCTTCGCATATACCGTCTGATACCTCGTCTCGTCGTTCCAGCTGTCCTCCCTCTTTATATAAGGAGGAAGGGGCACATGGCCGCAGCGGACGAAGAACTCCTCGCCGTCATCTGCACTGAGGAGCACCGATCTCGTGCCGTCCGCATTTTCCCTGACGATCTTTCCAGAGATATCATCCTCTCCGGAGTGCGTGAGAAAGATGTACTCCTTTCCGGTTTTCTGCCTCTTCGCCTTGGTTACCATGCATTTCCATGCCCCATCATCCTCCCTTCCGAGGAAGAGGAATTCTACGGTGCCGCCTGTTTCGGAGCGTCCGAAAACCCTTGCCTTGCGTACCCGCGAGTTGTTAACGACTATGACGGAATCTCTGTGAATGAGCGAGGGAAAGTCCTTCATCATGTGATCGCTGAAACTTCCCGTTTTCCTGTCTATCAGAAGCAGTCTGTCATCGCCCCTTCTCTCCGACGGCTCCTGGGCTATCAGAGAGGCGGGAAGATCAAAATAGTAATCCCTGGTCAGCATTGCCGTCCTTCCTCACATTCAGCAGTTCATACGCCTTGTCAGTCACGCACCTTCCCCTCTGGGTTCTCTTGAGATACCCCTGCTGTATCAGGTACGGCTCATAGTAGTCCTCAAGGCTCTCGACAGCCTCTCCGACGGAGATGCTCAGCGTATCAGCGCCGACAGGGCCGCCGCCGTAGAACTCTATTATCGTCCTGAGGATGTTCCTGTCCATCTTCTCAAGTCCGTTCCCGTCTATCCCGAGCCTTCCGAGACCTTCCCGGACGATGCTGTCCGTGATCGTACCGTCGCCGAGGACAGATGCGAAGTCCCTCAGCCTTCTCAGAAGCCTGTTCGCGATTCTCGGAGTTCCCCTCGAGCATCCGGCAAGCGTCATCACTGCCTTATCCGTGATCTTCGTGTCAAGAATCCGCGCTGAGCGGGCTATTATCGTCGAGAGCTCCTCCGGGTTGTAGAAATCGATGTGTATGTTTATTCCAAAGCGCGATGCCAGAGGAGATGAAACAGAGCCGGCCTTTGTTGTCGCGCCGATGAGCGTGAAGCGCGGAAGCGGAACCCTCATTGTCCTCGCGGCCGGCCCCTGCCCGATCACCCAGTCGATCTCGAAGTCCTCCATCGCGATGTAGAGCATCTCCTCGAGCGCGGGCTTGAGGCGGTGTATTTCATCGATGAAGAATACGGAGTTCTCGGAGACATTGGTCAGTATTCCGGCAAGGTCCTTCGGCTTGTCGAGCGCCGGAGCTGATGTCATCCTTATCTCGCTGTGCATCTCGTTGGCGATGATCGAGGCGAGCGTGGTCTTGCCAAGTCCGGGAGGGCCTACGATGAACGTGTGGTCAAGGGCATCGCCCCTTCCCCTTGCCGCCTTTATGAATACGGAGAGGTTGTCCTTGATGCTCTGCTGTCCCTGGAAGTCCGTGAGGTATTTAGGGCGGAGTATGTTCTCCTGCCTGTCCTCCTCCTGATAGGCCGCATCCACAGGTCTCGATACCGCCGTCTCCTCTATCTCTATCTCATCGACCTTGTCGTGTATCATCTTGAAAGCCTCTTGAGCATTATGGAGAAGATCTGGGGCTCGACGGAGTGGTAATCGCTGCCCTTTATCTTCTCGCTGTTCTCTTTAAGGACATCGGAGAGCGTCCTCACGACAATCCTGCGCTCATGTCCCATGGAGACGAATGAGTCGACCATGTCCCTGAACTCCTGAGGAGGCAGCGAACCATCGCTCTGCGCACCCTCTTCCCCGTCATCGTCGAGCACAAGCACATTCCTTAGCTGCAGCACGAGCTTCTGCGCTGTCTTTGGTCCTACTCCGGGAACCTTTGAGAGCGTTTTCACGTCCTGTGAGTCAAGCGCCTTCACGAAATCGCGCACGGTGATGCCGGAGAGTATTCTGATCGCCTGCTTCGCACCTATTCCCGGAACTGTCTGCAGCTGTTCGAAGCAGAAACGCTCCTCCTCCGAGAAGAATCCGAAGAGCGTCATCGCATCTTCCCTGTGCTGCAGATAAGCCAGAACCCGTATGCTGTCCCTGTCGGGAGCGGGGATCGCCGCAATTCTGTCCGAGGTGTTCCTCGAGACTTCCAGGCGGTATTCGATTCCGCCTGCTGTCAGTATCGTTATGTAGTCGGGCCGTATCTCCACCGGACGCCCGTGAAGCGCGTTTATCATATCCCGATCTTATCCTTGAGGGAGAGCGTAGAGCAATAGCAGATGCAGTCGGCGAGCGCGTCGGCAGCATGGTCGGGGCGGGGAATGGTTTTAAGCCTGAGTATGACTTTGACCATCTCCTGAACCTGGAACTTGTCTGCCCTTCCCATGCCTGTGACCGCAGTCTTTATCTGCGGCGGCGAGAAGAGATGAACAGGGAGCGAGAGCTCCGTGAAGCGGTAGATCGCCGCGCCTATCACCTTTGCAACAGGGATTGCCGATGTGATGTTCTTCGTAAAG
The DNA here is from genome assembly GCA_944389295.1 of uncultured Spirochaetaceae bacterium. GTDB lineage: Bacteria > Spirochaetota > Spirochaetia > Sphaerochaetales > Sphaerochaetaceae > Ornithospirochaeta. The sequence goes on from CALXLV010000017.1 coordinate 35,625, forward strand.
AAGATATCCTCCATCGAGACGACGGAGGCATTGTATTTCAGGGCGATCTCTCCGAGATCCTGCCCTATCGTATAGATTCTCTTCTGTATATCCTCATCCGGAGGCGTGCTTATCGTACCGAAAGAAACAGGCCGGTAGTGCTGCCCGTCAAATTCGACAACGCCCCAGCCTGTATCTGCAAGTCCCGGATCAACTCCGAGAACTATCACTCCTCTTCGTAGTCGTCGGGGAGATCGAGGTTCGTGGAGACCTGCTGGACATCGTCAAGATCCTCAAGCCTGCTGACGATGTTCATGACCTTTGCGGCCTTCTCCTTGTCGAGCGTGACCGTCTGGTCCGCGACTCTGGAGACATCGGCGCTCTCCTGCTCGAATCCTGCGGCCTGCATAGCCTCGAGGACCTGGGCGAAATCGGCCTGGCTTGTAGTCACCTCAATGATTCCGTCCTCTGCGGAGACATCCTCAGCGCCGTTCTCGAGAGCTGCCTCGAAGATCTGGTCCTCTGTGTACTTCTCCGCATCGTATGTGATGATTCCCTTTGTCTGGAACATGTAGCTGACGCAGCCTGTGGCTCCGAGAGAGCCTCCGAGCTTTGTGAGCGTTGACCTTACATCAGCGGCAGTCCTGTTCTTGTTGTCTGTCAGCGTATCGACGATGATGGCGACTCCGCCGGGAGCGTAGCCTTCGTATGTGAGCTCATAGAACGTGGCGTTTCCGAGCTCTCCGCTTCCCTTCTTGATAGCCCTGTCGATGTTGTCCTTGGGCATGTTCTCGGCCTTGGCCTTGAGGATTGCGGTCCTCAGACGCGCGTTTCCCTCAGGATCGGCACCGCTCTTGGCGGCTACTGTGATTTCCTTGATGAGCTTTGTGAACTTCTGTCCGCGCTTTGCGTCGGCGATTCCCTTCTTGTGCTTGATAGTTGCCCATTTGCTGTGGCCAGACATATGTACCTCTTCCTAAATTAAGCTGTCTTTGATTTCCGATTCAACTTATCACAATGGCATCTCCGCTGTCAATAAGAGCTTAGGCGCCGCCTGTGATGCCGCTAGAGTCCCATCGCGAGAGTGAGGATTATCCAGTCGAGAGTGAGGAACCCCTTCTCTGTGAGCCGGAATGAGCTATCGATAATATATGTATCCGGGGCAAGGAGAGGTATTCTCTCTGAATAGACGGAGAGGAAATCCCTGCCGAATCTCTTTCTGTACTCCTCAAGAGATATCCCGTCGGAAGTCCTGAGAGATGCGAGGAGAAACTCCTCCTCTGTCTCTGTTTCCGTAAGAGGCGTGCATGTAAGCTCCGGATTACTGAGAAACTCCTCAAGGCTCTCCGAGTCCCGCATCGATGTGACGCGGGAATATCCCACTGAGCCCTCCGCACCGGGACCGAAGCCTATATACTGCCCGAGGTTCCAGTAGACGGAGTTGTGCATGCATCTCTCCCCCTTCTTTGCGAAGTTCGAGACTTCATAATGCTCGTATCCCAGCTCTTTCAGGCGCCTCCATCCTTCTATGAGGAACTCTGTCTCCTCATCCTCTCCTACAGGTTTCTCCCTTCCGATGAGAGGCGTTCCCTCCTCGAATGTCAGGCAGTAGTACGAGATATGTCCGGGATTGAATGAGGCTGCTGTTTCAATATCAGAGAGGGCCTCGCTTACGCTCTCTCCCGGAACTGCCGTGATTATATCAGCATTCCATCTGAATGAAGATGTTGAAAGAATCCTCAAGGCTTCCAGCGACCTTTCCGCCGATGCGTTCCTTCCGAGACGCCGCAGCGTCTTTTCATTGAGGCTCTGAATACCGACAGAGATACGCGAAATGCTGCCGGAGAGTTCTTCAATTTCCCCGTCTATGTTCTCAGGATTGAGTTCTGCAGTGCTCTCATCAGGTCTGCCATACTCGGATGCCGCCTCCGCGATCCTCTTTATTCCTTCATAGCCGAGGATGCCGGGGTTTCCGCCGCCTATGAAGAGCGTCCTGTAAGGCTTCTTCCACTCGGCATTCATCGCCTTTATCTCTTTAATGACAGTATCAAGATAATGACTGATCTCTCCTTCTCTGACGCAGGAGAGAGGCAGCGAATAGAAAGCGCAGTAGTCGCACTTCCTGCTGCAGAACGGCACATGAACATAGAGGGAGAGAGGTTTGGTGCAATCTAGGCCTTTCATCACTGGTTGTCCGTGAGGGATGATATCCTTCCGACCGGCCAGAAACGTCCGACGACGCGTCCGTTTATGTCACCTTCCGGAACTGGGCCGAAGTAGCGTCCGTCCCTTGAGTTGTCCCTGTTGTCGCCGAGCGGGAGGACATGATTCTCTGGAACGTATATTCCCGCAGCATAGCGCATATGCTCGGAGCGCGCCTCCATGTCAGAGGGATCGAACGAGGCTATGGTTCCCGTTCTTGCCTTCTCGAACTCATAGCGGTCGAAGATGTAGTTGTATCCAGAGCCCTCAAGGCGGGAATATTCATCGAAGAGATATTTAGGAGCGGCGCTCTCAAGCCCCGCTTCCTGATACGCTGTCAGTGCCGCGGCAGCCCTGAGAGAGGGATAGTACGATGCATCGACGGAGCGGTGCGGCCCTTCGGCCAGCCCTGACGAGGCCCTGAAACTCTCCTCGTCGGTGAAGTTCCCCTCCCCGGACGGCTTTATCATCACATTTCCCTCTGTGAAGCGTATCGTGTCCCCCGGCATGCCTGCAGCCCTCTTCACATAGAGCCTCTCGGCAGGTGTTCCGTCGTCGTTCCTGTCTATGTTGACCAGCGTCAGGGTTCCCATGTAGACAACCTGGGAGAGCACGTCGAACGCAGGCCCCTTCGAGTCATACTCAGGGTTGTAGAATGTTATTATCTCGTCCCTCTGCACACGGCGCGTGTCCGTAAGAACCTTCTTTCCCGCAGGATAGAGCTCGACGCCGTAGCTGTCCTTGTTCACTATGACCCTGTCACCTATCTCAAGCGTAGAGACCATCGAGGGAGAGGGAATCACGAAGAGCTGGAAAAGGTACTGGTTAATTATAAGAACCCAGAATACGGCGAATATGAGCGCATCCACCCAGCTCCATATCTCTCCCAGCACAGTGCGTTTCTTGCTGCTGCTGTAAGCCTTAATGCGCCTTCGGCGTGTGAGATATCTCTCCGTTCTTCTCTCTAATAGCGTCAGGAAGCGGTCCATAGCGTCAAAGTACATCTTCTGCCTTTTGTTGACAAGGGACGCGGCGATGTCTGACTATTAGGCCATGAGAAAGAGAGAGGAACTGCCGGAGGTAGAGCCGGTGAAGCTCCGCCCGGTGCACGGCATCAGGCCGGGAGTTCTGATACTTGCGGCTTTGATCGCCGCCGTACTGCTTTTGTTCTTTATTGTCTGCATGCTTCCCGGGATAGTCTCCGGGGAGGGCTATGCCGTGTTCAGCCTCAACACCGCCGATACGGCAATCTATATGGACGGAAAGTACATAGGCTCGTCGGAAGGTTCCGTCTACAGGCTTCCCGCAGGCAGGCATGAGTTCTCGTTCTCCGTCAGCGGCGCGGATGCGGGATCGGCTGAGGCGGAAATCCCGCACAGAATCTTCTTCACGCTCTTCTCCCACCGCCTGAATACAATAGAATATGAAGTAGAGTGGACTTCTGAGATAGAGGAAGCCGTCACTTCCTCGTTCGCCTCAGATACAGCCCTGTGGTCTGCTGTCATATCATATGAGAAACCATATGTATTTCCTCCCCTCTTCTCCCATTTCGCCAGGAATGCGGCGGCATTGAGCTTTGATGATGTCTCTGATGTCTGGCTCTACGCGGCGATGCATATCACCTCTGATGATATGTACCGCGACTATCTTCTTGGAATGGAAACACTTGAGAAGTCAGGAGTGAAATACAGCTCCGAAACGCTTGAGGATATCAACACTATTCTTGCAGCTGCATATGACGGCGCGGCATACAGTGCCCAGAGAGCAGACATCGGCAGCAGAGGTGTCAAACCTGTGTATTCTGATGGATTTTTCAGCTACGGTGAGCAGACTCTCTCTATGGGAAGCACAGATGAGATAGACTTCCCGGCTTCCAATGAGCATTACGTCACCGTGACCGTACCCTCTTTCTCGATCGGGGCGCGCCCTGTTTCAGAGTATGAATACGCGCTCTTCGTTTCGGAAAATCCCTACTGGTCGAAGGATAACAGGGATGAACTTATTGCTGACGGCATGGCAGATGAGAACTACCTTGATGGAATCGCGCTCTCAACATCAGTAATATCATCGCGTCCTGTAAGGAATATATCCATCTCTGCCGCAGAGGCCTACTGCGAGTGGCTTTCGGAGAAAACAGGGAGGAAATTCTCTCTTCCCTCCGAGGCTGAGTGGTACGCGGCCGCGCTTTCCGCTGAGGGGAAACCGTATGTGACCTCACTGATTTCCTACGATCCGGACCCGTCCTCCCCCTCTGCGATGATGGGCCAGCTATGGGAGTTCACCTCGACTCCTTACATTCCTCTGATGCGTCTTGCCGGATACGATGAGGCGATTGAACTCTCCTCCCTTTATCCTTATGATGGCCATGTGGTCAAGGGCGGCAGCTTCATCAACACGCCGGAGAGTGTTACGGCCGAGAGCGTCGGCGTTATGGACAGAGCTGCATGCAGTCCCTATGCAGGTTTCAGGGTGAGAACGGAATGAGCGGAATAAAGCTGATACAGAAGAACAGAAAGGCTTACTTCAACTATGAGATGATAGAAGAGCTGGAAGTCGGGATATCCCTCTCCGGAACCGAGGTGAAGTCTGTCAGGGAGGGAAAGTGCTCCTTCTCCGACAGCTATGTCGTACCGAAGAACGGCGAGCTGCAGCTGATCGGGTTCATCATCCAGCCCTACTCCCACGGCAATATCTTCAATCATAAAAGCGACAGGACGAGAACCCTTCTTGCCCACAGGCAGGAGATAAAGAAGTTCACGCGCAAGGTGAACGAGAGGGGCTTCACCATCGTCCCCACAGAAATCTACCTCAAGGGCAATCTTGTAAAGATGAAGATAGCGCTTGCCCGCGGAAAAAACGTAAGGGACAAGAAGGAAGCCATAAAGGAGCGCGACCTCAACAGGGATACGCGGCGTCAGCTGAGAGAGCTCAACAGCTACTGAGCCGGCACGAATGCCGACTGCGCTCTGATGATGAGTGCGTTCATCTTCTCGGCAAGTTCGTCGATGGTGAAATCCAGATCATCTTTCAGCCATGCCTCAAGGATGTTCACCGCGCCGCCTACGATGAAATAGAAGAGGAGCTTTGCATCCTCCTTATCCATTCCCAGTTCATTCGTCCAGTTGTCCATCGCGCCGGGAAGTGCGAAATAGAGTATGTTTCTGAGAAAGTTCTTGTCGCCCCTCTCCGAGAGCAGGAGCGCGCACATGTCCTCATTCGAGCGGATGATGCGGAAGATGACGATGAGAAGATCCTTCACTGAATGTATGACCTCGCCTGAGATGTTCAGCGCGGAGATGATTTCCGAGAGGAAATCTCCTTCTATCTCGCTCAGAAGATCTTCTATCGAGGTGTAGTGGGCATAGAATGTGTTGCGGTTCACATCGGCGGACGAACAGATCTCGCTGATCGAGATCTTCTCAATGCTCTTCTCTTTCAGAAGAGAGAGAAGAGAGGTTTTCAGCCTCTCTTTCGTCTTTTTAACTCTGATGTCTGCCGTTCTAGCCATCCTAGCCTCTCTGGAGGTGGGGAGAATCGAACTCCCGTCCTGACAGTCCACCCATAAACGTCTACGGATGTAGTCCCGGTTCGGTCTTGCTCATCCTTCGGCAGCGGGACCGGCGTCCGGATGCAGCATCACCTTAGTGTCCCTCCCCGCCCGGTGAGATGCGGAAAGGCAAGTCCCATGTTGTAAAGAAAACCCCTGGTCAGGGACTTAGCCCGGTGTTTCCCGCTCAATACTGATTAAGCAGCAAGAGCAAATGCTTCGTCAGAGACGAACTCGTCTTCTTTCTTTGCATTTAATTTTTGTTGCCGGTTTTACAAGTCAGCTCTTGATCCGCAGTCTATGGCATAGCAAAGCCAGTCGAAACCGGAACACCCCCGTTTAAAGTGTTCAGCGTAAAAATAACAAAAAAAACTGCTGTTATCAAGTTTTCAGATCGTCATGACCATTGTATTCAGAGTACTGTGCCTGTTCACATGCACAAATCCGTTATTCATGTAGAAAGGAATGAGCACGTCCGCACAGTCGACAGCTGTGAACCTTCCGCCTACGCTGTTTTTCACGTCGGCAAGTATGGCTTTCACCGCAGAAAGCATCTCACTGCCTGTAATGTCAGATTTCTGCGCCCTGTCATTTCTGGCAAGCTGTCCGATCAGATAGCAGCCGACAGAACGTGCACTTCGCCTGCCATAGCCTCTGATCATCTCCATTGCCGATGGGGAAAGATCAGAGAACAGCTCATCAAGAATCAATGAATGCAGTGAGAGTGTGAAAAAGGCGGAAATTTCGAGCCGCGGCTTATCGATAATGAAATAATTGCGCGTATTATCAGCCTTTTCATATTTTGAACACTCGGTCTGAATAAAATACTCAATTTCCCTGTTTCGTTCACAAGAGAAAGAAGTGCGCATCTTTCTGAATTCGGTTCGTGAGAAAATATTCAGAAGTTCCTTGTATTCATAGATTGCCAGACCACTCTTCACGAGAATTTTTCCTTCAGCTTCTTTATATCCTCTTCTGTCAGTTTGTTCTTGAAAAGATCATATATCTCAGGCGGGATATCCTTGAGCTGGGAACCCCGTTTAATGCCTTCAAGGAGGTTCTTCACTCCCCATTCCGGATTTATTGTCACCGGTCTTTCATATGAGCTTATAGCCATAGTGCCTCCTTCTTTTTACAGCCATATGATACAGGCGATGCAGAGCATTGAAAACGGGCAGAAACGGACACTAGTGGGACTGGCTGTCAATTTCATCCCTGAACGCTTTGAAGAACTCCTCAAGATCATCGAACTTCAGCGCGGCGTAGTCATCAATATACGTTCTGTCCCTGTTGACTATCACGATATCCTTTCCGGCCCTTGCAGAGATGAACGGAAGTGATGCCGCGGGATTCACCACCAGCGAGGAACCAAGGACAATGGCGAGATCAGCATAGGAGAAAGCGTTCTCGCCTCTCATCAGCGTCGTACTGTTGAGAGCTTCTCCGTAGAATACGATGTCTGGCTTCACCAGTCCTCCGCAGGACTGGCACACTGGAACTGCATGGCTGTTGACCGCATCAGCGAGATAGCTGTAGCTGTAATGCCTTCTGCATTTCATGCAGTAGCCTTCCCTTAGGCTCCCATGAAGTTCATAGACTTTCTTTGAACCAGCTTTCTGATGAAGTCCGTCTATGTTCTGCGTGAATATGCCTTCGCTGAGTTTTCCTTTTTTCTCCATCAGTGCAAGCGTCTCATGGATGATATTGGGCTTGTATCTCTCCATCTGGAACCAGTATTCGCGGGCCCAGTCGTAGAATACGTCAGGATGGGAGGTGAAGAAGTCAATATCGAGAATCGCCTCGACATTCATATGTCCGAACTCTTTGCTGTAAAGACCGTCGGAAGAACGGAAATCCGGGATGCCGGAAAGCGTGGAAACGCCCGCGCCTGTCAGGACGGCAATGCGCCCTGCTTTTCTGTAGAGATCAATGAATGCGCCGAAATCAGACATGCTCATTGCCTCTGAATGTGTTTCCTCTCAGTTCCGAGGCATCTATCGTGACGACATCTCCCGGCTGGTGATCAAGAGATGAGGCAAATGAGAAGTAGTCATTGTGCTCGCCTCTGGCAAGATATCTCTCCCCGTCATCGCGGCTCCTGCCGGTGACTATCGCCACGGCCCTGAACGGAAGCATACCGGCCTTTATTCTGGCCTGACGCTCAAGCTGCTCGGAGATCAGGCGCTCAAGTCTCTTAACTTTCACGCTCTCTTCAAGCTGTCCTTCCATCACAGCGGCCCGCGTACCCTCCCTCGGGTTGAAGTAGTACATGAACGCCTCAGTGCAGCCCATCTCCTCCATCGCGGAGAGTGTCTCCTCATACTCTTCCTCTGTCTCGGAAGGGAATCCCGTCATTACGTCCGTGGAAAGAGTGAGGGACGGTATCCTCTCCTTCATCTTTTTCACAAGCGCAAGGAAATTCTCCCTGGTAGTCTTGCGGTTCATCAGCTGGAGAATCCTGGTCGAGCCCGACTGCATGGGAAGATGTATATGCTTCGCCATCTTCGGATTCTCCGCAATGACTGAGATGAGATGGTCGGAGAAGTCCTTGGGATGCGGCGACTCGAAGCGCACGAAAATTATATTCCCCAGATACGGAGTGATTATCTCCAGAAGCGTTGGGAAATCAACAGTGCGCCCTTCATATTCAGAGCGGTAGGAGTTCACATTCTGTCCGAGGAGCGTTATCTCCCTCACGCCCTTTGAGTCGAGGAAGCGTATTTCGTTTATTATCTCGCTGACGCTCCTAGAGACTTCCCTCCCCCTCACATAAGGAACAATGCAGTATGAGCAGAAATTATTGCATCCGTTCATTATTGGAACGTAGCTGGAGAACTCACCTTCTCTGTAATAGGAATCTAAAAAGCGGTATCCGCCGAGTTTTTCAAGGGGATGGCCGAGAATGAAATCAGGTATTTCGGCCTTTTCGTTCGTACCTATCACAGCATCGATCTGCGGAGCCTCTGCTTTGAGTTCTTCCTTCATCCTCTCTGCCATGCATCCGGTGACGATCAAGGTCATATCATGCTTTTTCTTCTCTGCGCTGTAGAATCCGAGACGGCCCCAGATGCGGTTCTCCGCACTCTTCCTGACAGAGCATGTGTTGATTATAACGGCATCTGCCTCATCGGGATTCTCCGTTTTCTCCATTCCCCTGCCTTTGAGAAGAGCTTCTATTGCCGCGCTTTCCGCCATGTTGAGCTGGCATCCGTATGATTCTATTAGAAACTTCATACTCCGGCCCTCCTCTTCGCGGCCTGCAGTGTGTTGGCCATAAGCATGGAGACAGTCATCAGTCCTACACCTCCGGGAACAGGGGTTATCGACACATCCCTATCCTTGAATGAGGCGTAGTCGGCATCGCCTGTCAATCTGAATCCCTTCTCCTTCGTGCTGTCAGGAATCCTGTTCATCCCGACATCTATAACAACGGCGCCGTCCTTCACGAATGATGAATCTATCGTCCCGGGCTTTCCTGTCGCAACTATTATTATATCAGCTCCGAGGGTGTATTCCCTGAGATCAGGAGTCTTTGTATTGCATACAGTTACGGTGGCATCGATGCCTTTCTGCATCAGGAGCATCGCCATCGGCTTCCCGACTATGTTGCTTCTGCCTATCACCACTGCTTTCCTGCCCGCAGTCTCTATATGATAATAACTGAGAATCCTCATGATCCCCTCGGGCGTGCAGGGAATGAAGCACTCCTCACCTGTCATGAGACGTCCGGCGTTAACGGGAGAGAATCCGTCAACATCCTTCTCCGGAGAAATCCTCTCTATCACCTTGCGCTCGTTTATCTGCCTGGGAAGAGGAAGCTGTACGAGTATTCCGTCGATATCATCACGTCCGTTGAGCTCGTCTATCAGGCTCAGGAGATCGCTCTCCGCAGTATCTTCATCAAGACTATACTGAAAATGCAGAAAGCCGAGTTCCGCCGCAGCTTCCGCTTTCTTGCGTACATATGTCTCGCTCGCTCCGTCGTGCCCTACAAGCACCACAGCCAGAGACGGAGCTCTATTTCCTTCTGATGTGAATATTTCTGTCTCTTTCCTTATCTCTTCCATGACGGAAGCGGCAACAGCCTTGCAGCCCAGTCTTATCATAGTGGAGAGGATAATTGAAATAAGGCGGCATCATCAACTCCTTCTGTTTTCCATACCGCCGTTTTCAGGTATAATCGCTCAGGGTGAATAGAATGAAGAAATTTAAAATAGCACTGATGCTGCTTCTCCTGATTCCCGGGATGCTCTCCGCAGCTGAACCATACTATGATTCCGGCTCACAGATGTTCTCAATCAAGGCCGGAGTGACGACTCCGTTCTTTTATTACAATCCGGAGAATGACAACAGTACGAACACCAACAAGAATCCTGTAATCTCAATGTGGCCGGGAATGGGGCATGATCAGACGCACAGGACAATCGGAGGCGTTGCATCCATTGCATATCAGGTGTTCCTTAATCCATATCTCGCCCTTGGCGGAGAGCTCGGTTTTCAGTTTGATTTCGCCAACGACGGAAATGTCGGTACGAATGTTCCCATCTTCATGAAGCTCACCTACATGCCTGTGCAGACAGGAAAGATTGATGTACCCATCTCGATAGGAGCAGGCTTCCTCTATGCCGGATACAAAGACCTCTCGAAGATCACATTCGGATGCGAGGTTGAGCTTGGCGTAAGGTTCTTCATAACAGAAGCGTGGGGTGTCGGAGTAAACGTGGGAATGTACCTCTTCCCTGAAATCTATACATCCAATACCGAATGGTTCTCGATGATGTCCTATATACCGGCCACAATTTCCGTGACCTACAGGCACTGATAAGGAGATAAAGCGATGAGAATAGGAAAAACACTGCTTGCAGCAGCAACAGCACTGACACTTGCATCCACATTAATCTCCTGCAACCTCGACGGAGGAAGAGGTGTCTATCAGGCCATATATCAGGCTCCTCCGAAGAGCAATGACAAGATAACTGCCCTTCTCGGACACACTTCTGATAATTCCAAAGTAGTCGGCATTCAGAACGGCGATCTTCATGTCTATACGGCAGAGGAACATGACAGGAAAATCGCTGATATAACGAAATCACCCTACATGCCGTTCTTCTTTGACGGAACGAACATCTATTTCGCAATGCAGAATGATAAGGGGTACATTGATTTCTACTATGATGAATTAACTGAAATAGAAAGCTCTGGCAGTCTCAGCCCTTCTCCGGCAACTGTTAATTTTGTTGGTGGTGAAAACAGAGAAGTGGTAGCTTTCGAGTCATATAATTACTTCCTCGATAAAGTCATGATTTTCTACACATTTGAGGGAGAGAATGACGGCGCCTCTTCTGATGAGAAAATCAAACATTACGGCTTCTTTGAGGTGAAAAAAGAAGATGGAACATCAGACGTTGATCCTGATTCTCATACCATAACTGTCCACGGCGATATCGAAGTTCCTTCCACATGTGTTGTTTTCGGAGACGGAATGATACGCTCCTTCGCCAATGATTCCGACATTGACGGAATAAGAAACGGAAACTTCGTCATCTACACGGAAGATGGAACAAGATATGACAAGAACATCACAATCTCAACTGGTTCCGTCCGAGAGAGTGACATCGCGATGGGATTCGACGGTGAGCATCTCATTTTCCTCGATGGCGATATCGCTGACGTCTCGAAGAACAGCAACAGGCTTCATAACTGGAGAGGTTTTGTGAATGATCTTATCTACCGTCAGGACGACATAATGGTTCCGTATCATCTTGATGTTGACGGCGGTTGGCCTTCATTCACGATAGGCTACCTTTATGGAGAGGGAATCTATGTTAACCCGGATGGAATGGATGACGGTGAAGGTCCTCGTCTCATAAGCATGAGCAGCGATACCGATATAATGACGACAGCGTTTATTGGTAATAAAGAACCTACTACAGAAGGTAACAGACGTACTTATGAGTTCCTCATGGCAACTAAGGAGAATGGCCTCTGGAATCTCCATCTTGAAATAACGAGATCGGAAGTTGAAAATGATGATCCAAATAATGATCCCGTATATACATATCATTACAGTGGTTCAAGCGGACGCTACACTGGAACCATTCAGGATTATAAGTATAACCATACACCGAAAGAACTTGTGTGATTTACTTCTGTTTACTGAAGGCCGCTGCACTCAAAGCAGCGGCTCTTCTTTTCTGGATATTTTTCATTCTACAGATACGGTGAACTCAATAGCCGACAGGTCTCCAGTTCTGATAAGATACCCGTATTCAAGGATCTGGTGACTTTCAATCTCAACAGATTCTCCGAAATGTATTGAGCGTGAAGCATATCCCCTGCCGCTGTCATGACCGGCTCCGACGACAAAGCGTGCGTTGCTTTCTGAATCAGAACTGACAGATACGGTGACATCTGAAAGAGAATCCTCAAAGATCACATGGAATATCCTCTGCCCTTCTTTCACCTGGAATGTACATGATTTCTTCCCCATCCTTTCCACATTCACAGAGTCATCATTGGGGATCAATCGTGAATTCATTGACGGTCCGAAGGGATAGTCGAATATCACAGGGCTCTCATGGCTTTCGACGTTTAGAATAATCTCTGAATCATTATCTGCGATCGGGAAGAAGTTCTCAAAGCGCCTTCCGTCCTCGGCATAGCGGGCTCCTGATTCACGGGCAAAGGCTGTATCTGAAAATGAGACATTGTCCGGTTTATCGACAATGAGATACATAGGCTCTTCTGACGGTTCGAGCATATAGACAGACGGTGCCGTTAGCACTGTATCTCCCGATATCGTTTCAGGCACGACTGCATAGAGCGTTGCGGAAACAGGAGACGAGGCATCATTCACATCAAGGTGCAGATAGAGATAGACGCTGCCGTATTCGCTCAGATCAAGCACGGCTTCGACACTGCTGTCCGAAATCATCTCGCCGCTTTCTGTAAGAAAACCGAAGCTGTGGTTCACTGCAGCATTCCTCGACTGGAGAGCGAGAAGGAATGCAATGCCATCTGCATCAGGAATTGAAGAGGTGTCAAGGCGGAAAAATTCCTCATATACCTGAGTCCCGTCGTCTTCAATATAGACAGGCTGTGAGATTCCCTGCCCCAGACTCATCCCGTCCGCAGCATCTTTGTACTCAATTTCAGGAGCATCTATCCGGGCTACCAGCACATTGCCTCCACTCTCAAGCCCGATGTCGGAGGGAGAAATTGATACATTGTTCACACCTTCCGGAACAGATATCAGATAACTTTCATTTCTGAGCTCTGTGACATCAACATTTGATGGCGTGAGGGTTCGGGATGGAGCAGGAGTTGAATTTACAGAGGAAGTGTAGAGGGTATAAAACCTTCCTCCTTCAAGACCGGTGAGAGTGATCATCTCATTTCCGGAAACAGATAGTTTGTCAATGACAGCAACACTTCCGCTCCGGAGAGCCTCATTATCCCCGGCAGGCGTACATGACACGCCAAGCATCAGAATGACTGACAGCAACGGAATTGAAAACCTTCTCATACTGGCAGGATAGCCGCGGCATCATGGATTGTAAACTTTCTTTATGAAAAAAGGAGAGGTCATCCCTCTCCTTCTCTCTCACTCCATGATCTTGTGGAGTATTTCCCGGACTTCCTGATCCTTGTAAACCTCATCTATCTCATCATGAGTGAGGCCGATGAACTCATGGCAGGTGTAGTGTATCCATCTTGAGTCCTCTGGCTTGTTCAGAACGTGCTTGCGGCACCAGTAGTCAGGCTGAACTGGGAGAGGCTCCTCGTTCTTGTAGAGCGGCACCTTGTAGTCATAGACGGCAACCTTTATGTCCTCTCTGGGAATGCCTGCATCCATCACAGTCTTAACAAGCGCGTTGACTGTCATGCCTGTGTCGAAGATATCGTCGACAATGAGTATCTTCTGTCCTTTCTTCAGATTCCTCGGAGACCATGTCCAGCCGTCGATGTCAACGTGCGATGAATGCTCGCGTACATCTCCGTAGGAGCGTGCGACGACAGCGGCATAGAATACTGGAGCCTTGCCCTCCTTCATCGCCATGAGCTTGTAGTATTCGCTCATCACATTGGCCATGTATGCTCCTCCGCGGAGGGAATCATAGATGACATCGGGAACGAAGTGATCGACTGTGTGCATTCTGTAGACCAGCTTGAGGGCCGCGTCCCTTATCATGTCGCATGTGATGAATTCCTTGCTCATAGCGCCTCCTTATAATTCAGTCATGATCTCCAGACCGTTTCCGGTAATCGCCACAGTATGTTCCCAGTGACACGCCGGTTTTCCGTCCGCAGTCTTTACTCCCCAGCCGTCAGGTTCTGTCTTTATCCTGTAGGTTCCCATGTTTATCATCGGCTCGATGGCGAGAACCATCCCCTCCCTTATGCGGGGATTGGGGCTTGAAAGCGAGACGTAGTTGGGAACATTGGGTTCCTCGTGGATGGAGAAGCCGACGCCGTGCCCGCAGTAGTCGCGGACAACGCCGTAGCCGAACTTGCGTGCATATGACGATACGGCGGCCCCAATGTCCTGAATCCTCGCATGGGGCTGCGAGGCTGCCTCTATGCCGAGATAAAGACACTTCTCCGTCACAGTGTTCAGCTGATGAACCTCGGGAGAGACCGTGCCTATCTCATAGGTATGCGTAGAGTCGCTGACATAGCCGTCAAGGTCGAGCGTGATATCGATTGAGACGATGTCTCCGTCCTTGAGGATGACATGCTTGTTGGGAATGCCGTGGATGACCATATCGTTCACGGATATGCATGTCGCCGCGGGATAACCCATATAACCCTTGCAGGAAGCTACAGCATGGTGGCGGCGGATGAAATCATCGCAGAGCTTGTCGGCATCGTATGTGCTCATTCCCGCCTGAATCTGCGGTCCGATCTCCTCGAAAAGTCTGGCAAGCAGCTTTCCGCTCTTCCTTATACCCTCTATGTCCCTTGGGCTCTTGAGCTGGATCACCTCTCCATATCCTTTCTCGCCGCATCGAGTATTCCGTTGATGAAACGGAAGGAGACATCATTCGAGAGTTCCTGAGAGAGCTTCACCGCCTCGTCTATCACGATAGCGGGATGAACGTCCTTAGAGAACTCCATCTGATAGAAAGCGACGCGGAGGATGTTTCTGTCCACGAGGTCTATCTTCTCTATCGGCCTGTTGAGGGAATACTTTGAGATGAGGGCATCGATCGCGGCCCTGTTCTCAAGCGTCCCGAAAACGAGGAAGCGGATGAATATCCTGTCCTCCTCGTCCAGCGCCGAAATCTCCTCCTCGTTCATCCCCTGAAACGGGTCGATCTGGTCAGGGGGTGTATCAAGAAGTCCCTTGAAATCGAGGGAATAAAGCGATGAGACGGCTATGCTTCTGTCCCGGTGCCTTGACTTGTTCTGCATAATCAGCCCTTGTAGAGAATGTTTATCTGAGCTTCCGACCTCAGCTCCGCTATAAGCGATGAGAGCTGCTGGCTGTAGACCGTCTGGTAGTTCTGCATCAGGAGAACCTGGCGGATATAATCCCTGACAGTTGTCGGGTCCTCAGGGGAAACAGGATCATCAAGAGTGAGAATCTTGGCATCGTTGTGCACGGAGACCTTCACGATGTGATAGCCGGTGTTGGACTCGAGCATTCCCGATATCTCCCCCGCATCCATCGAGAGGACTGCATCGCAGAACGCATCTCCCCATCCCTGGCGCGCCACGGTGTTGTCCGCAGTTAGCCAGCCGATATCTCCGCCGACGTTCTTCGATCCTGCATCCTGGCTGTACTGTGAGACAGCCTTCTCGAATGTGATCTCACCCGCTGCGATCTGGGAAGCCACATCCTCAAGAAGCGCTTTGTTCTCGCTGTTCTGCGCCTCATCATCTGTCTTGGGAATGTAGATGTGCGCGAGCTTGACGTTCTCCGACTGGAAGAAGCTCTGCTGGTTCCTTCTGTAGAACGCCGCGATCTCATCCTCTGTCGGCTCAGGAATGTTCTGCAGCTCCGTTCCCCTCTTCATCATCATGTACTGGTTGATGATTGTCTGCTCCTTGAGAGCCTGGCGGTATGCCTCGACAGAACCGAACTGGCGAACAACCTCAGCTTCGAAATCAGCATCGCTGATCGGGCCGCCTGCCTGCTGCTCGGCGTTCGCCTTGACCTGCTGGTACATCTGGTCCACCTGCCTGTCGGAGACGGAGATTCCGTCGCGCTCCGCACCCTGGAGGAACACCTCGTCGTTTATAAGCGTCTGGAGCACATCACTCTTAGTTATCCCGGCAGCGCCCATATCAACATAGCGCTGATACTCCTCATCGAGCTGCTCCTCGGTGATGGCCGTGTTGCGAATGAGGTTGACTGTGGCTGCCGGACTTGAGATGAATGAGGCAGAATAGAGCGAAGCTGCCGCGATAAGCAGCACAAGAACCGATATAAAGGAGCGTTTTCTCATCAGATATTCCTCTCGACATTAAGATGTCTGCCTACTGCCGCAGCGGCATCCGGCTTCTGTATAACCTCGGAAAACTTGAGTATCATACCCTCGCTTTCCATTTTCTTCATGAGATTGAGGAGAGTCCTGTTCTTTCTCAGGCCTCCTGTGACAAATGCCATGCATCTCTTCCCGGAGACAGTGCCGGCCTGCTCGAGAAACCTCGAGAGTAGCTCTGGAACCTTGGCCGAGAAGAATGAGACCGGCTCTGATCCTATGACCACATAGTCATAGATCGTAAGCCTTGTGTCCCCGTCATAGATGCTGACCACATCAACACGATGGCCCTGGCTCTCAATGCCTTTTGCCATCGCCTTGCAGAGCTCTGTAAGATGCGAGCTTTCCCTGCTCTTTCCGGCTGAAACAATACAAACCTGCATATTCTCTCCCATTATAGATGAATAAACCGGCCTCTGGAACCCCAAAGGCCGGCATCAGAGAGAAGGAATCACTCTGCAGATACAGTCTCTGCAGCTTCCGTGCCTTCCGCGCTCTCAGCAATCTCCGAGACAGCCGCGGCGGCTTCATCCGTCCAGCTTGCATCCGCTGTGGCGCTCTCGTCAGCAGCCCATGCGGAACCTGCCTCAGCCTGCGCCTCCGCAGCGGCTACGGCAGCCTCTATCTCGGCATCGCTCGACTTGTTGACGATCGCGACGACAAGCGAGAGAACCATGAAGATTATCGCTAAAGTCACTGTCGCCTTCGTGACGAACGACGATGTGTTTGAACCGAAAGCGGAATCAGAACCGCCTCCGAAAATCCCTCCGAGACCGACGCTGTTCTCGCTCTGAATCGCCACGAGGAAGATCAGAAGCAGCGAGATTATGCAGAAAAGCACCAGAAGAATGATACCTAGAATACTCATTTCAACGAACTCCGAATCACTTGTTATAGGTTATGATGGGGAGGAAATCATCCAGCTTCAGAGAGGCACCGCCGACCAGAGCACCGTCGATGTTCTCCTTCTCCATCAGAGCCCTGACGTTGCCGGGCTTAACAGAACCACCATACTGTATAATGAGATTATTTGCAATATCTTCACTGTACAGAGCCGCTACGCATCTGCGGATGTAGGCATGTGCGGCATCGGCATCCTCGGGAGTTGCGGTCTTGCCTGTTCCGATCGCCCATACAGGCTCGTATGCGATGGTGATTTTCTCCATCTCGGTAGGAAGCACGTCCTTGAGGCCGACCCTGATCTGGCGCTCAAGCACCTCTTCCAGCTTGCCGCCTTCCCTCTCCTCCAGCGTCTCGCCCACGCAGAGCACGACTTCCATCTTCAGGGAAAGCGCCAGCAGAACTTTGGAGTTGATGATCTCATCTGTCTCGCCGTAATACTGCCTTCTCTCGCTGTGGCCGAGGATGACGGTGTTAACTCCGATATCCTTGAGCATCTCAGGAGAGACCTCACCGGTGTATGCGCCGGAGAGGTGGTTTGCCATGTTCTGAGCCGCAACCGTGATTCCTGACCCCTCAACAGCCTTTACGACTGCGGGAAGGGAAACGAATGAAGGTGCGATCATCACGCGGCAGTCAGCTCCGGCCTTCTTCACAGCCTCAGCGAGCTCGGCCGCATAGGCCGCGCCCTCAGAGGGAGTGAGATTCATCTTCCAGTTGCCTGCGATATATGCTCTTCTCATCTTACTTCTCCAGTGCCTTGATACCGGGCAGCTCCTTGCCTTCAAGGAACTCAAGCGATGCGCCGCCGCCTGTAGAGACGTGGCTGATCTTGTCTGCAAGTCCGAACTTGTTGATAGCCGCGACACTGTCTCCGCCGCCGACAACCGTTATAGCATCGGATGCAGCGAGAGCCTTTGCGACCTCTTCCGTGCCCTTTGCGAAAGCTGCGAACTCGAAAACGCCCATCGGACCGTTCCATACAACGGTCTTGGCGCTCTTAACGGCATCCTTTACAAGCTCGACCGTCTTGGCGCCGATATCCATTCCCATGAGATCGTCGGGGATGTTCTTTCCGTCAACGTAGACAGGAGCAGCATCCTCCTTGAACTCAGCAGCGCAGACATGGTCTACAGGAAGAACGACGCGCACGCCCTTCTCCTCCGCCTTCTTGAGGAAGTTCTTCGCAGTCTCGAGGTAATCATCCTCTACAAGGGACTTTCCGATCGTATAACCCTGAACGCGGAGGAATGTGTACGCCATTCCGCCTCCGATCACGATCGTGTCGCATGTTCGGACAAGCGACTCGAGAACTGTGATCTTCGAGGAGACCTTGCTTCCTCCGATGATAGCGACAAGCGGCTTCTCGGGGTTCTCAAGAATGGGAGCCATGAATTTGACTTCCTTCTCGATGAGGAAACCTGCGTAGGAAGGAAGATAGTGGGAAACGCCCTCTGTCGAGGCATGAGCCCTGTGAGCAGTTCCGAACGCATCGTTGCAGTAGACATCGCCGTAGGATGCGAGCTCCTTGGCGAACTCAGGATCGTTCTTCTCCTCCTGGGCATAGAACCTGACGTTCTCGAGAAGGAGCACGTCGCCCGGCTTGAGAGCCTCGACTTCCTTCTTCACCTCAGGTCCGATGACATCGGATGCGAGCTGCACCTTGCTTCCGAGGAGTTTCTCGAACTCCTTTGCAACCGGTGCGAGAGAGTATGCGGGATTCTTCTGTCCCTTGGGGCGTCCGAGGTGTGTCATCACGACAAGGGAGGCACCCTGGCTGAGAATGTACTTGATCGTGGGAAGAGCGGCCTTGATTCTTGTATTGTCAGTGACCACTCCGTCCTTGAGAGGAACATTGAAATCAACGCGGATGAGAACACGCTTGCCCTTGAGATCCGCCTCATTGATTGTATTGAGAACCATATAGAACTCCTTGTTAAAAGAATGGGCCTGCTTTGAGGCAGGCCCGTATCCCCGGGCACGCCGGGTTGGCTTGTGATCAGCCGTTCACCTTCTTCATGTGAGCGATGAGGTCAAGAACCTTGTTGGAGTATCCGATCTCATTGTCATACCAGGATACGACCTTCACGAATGTGTCGGTAAGAGCAATGCCTGCCTTGGCATCGAAGATGGATGTGTGTGTGTCGCCGAGGAAGTCGGAAGATACGACAGCATCCTCTGTGTAGCCGAGGATTCCCTTGAGCTCGCCCTCAGAAGCCTCCTTCATTGCAGCGCAGATCTCGTCATACTTTGCGGGCTTTGCGAGGTTGACTGTGAGGTCAACGACGGAGACATCAAGAGTAGGAACTCTCATTGACATGCCTGTGAGCTTTCCGTTGAGGGAAGGAATGACCTTGCCTACAGCCTTTGCAGCACCTGTCGAGGACGGGATGATGTTGCCGGAAGCAGCGCGTCCGCCTCTCCAGTCCTTCATTGAAGGTCCGTCAACAGTTTTCTGTGTAGCTGTTGTGGAGTGAACAGTTGTCATGAGGCCGTCAGTGATTCCCCACTTGTCGTTGAGAACCTTGGCGATAGGAGCAAGGCAGTTCGTCGTGCAGGAAGCGTTGGAAACGAACTGTGTTCCCTTGACATAGCTGTCCTCGTTGACGCCGCAGACGAACATCGGTGTGTCGTCCTTTGAAGGAGCGGACATTACAACATACTTGGCGCCGGCCTTGATGTGAGCAGCAGCCTTCTCCTTTGTGAGGAAGAGACCTGTCGACTCGACGACATACTCAGCTCCGACCTCGTCCCACTTGAGCTCTGCGGGGTCCTTGCATGCTGTCACGCGGACTTTGTGACCATTGACGATAAGGAGGGACTTCTCCACATCACAATCCACAGTACCTTCGAACTTGCCATGCATCGTATCATACTTGAGCATGTAAGCGAGGTAATCGACCGGGCAGAGGTCATTGATACCTACGATCTCGATATCCGAGCGGTTCATAGCTGCGCGGAAGACAAAGCGACCGATTCTTCCGAATCCATTGATTCCTACTTTGATCATATATCTCTCCTTTCAATCATCAATGATGATTCTATGTCAGGTTCAACGCTTATATACCATTTCCGAAGGAAAATGGCAATGAAAGCGCGGTCCGCAGGACCCTCTGAAGCTAAATATATACAGATTTATCCAAAAAGAAAACCGAGCTCCGCCATAATCCTCTCCTGCTCGCGCAGCATCGGCTCGGCGGCGAAGTCGTTCGTGGCGTGATCCATTCCTCTCAGATGGAGGATTCCGTGCACGAGAAGCCTCCTCAGTTCCTCATCCTCAGGCACCGAGAGGGACTCCGCGTTCCGCCGCATCGAGTCGACAGAGATGAAGATGTCGCCAAGCTCCTTCTCCTCCCCTTCCACCTCCGGAAACTCGAAGCCGTCGCAGAGGGCGAACGTCAGAATGTCGGTCGGCTCGTCCTTGCCCCTGTACTCCCTGTTGAGATCGCGCATCTCCGTATCCGGTATGAAGTGGAGGGAGAAATCACCCTTCTCATCAAGATATACGAGTATCCTCTCAAGACAGCGCTCGACCTCGGCTGTATCCACCATGCCTGTCTCGTCATCGACGTAATGCATCCTGTCCCTCCTTCTGGTACTCTATCCTCTGGTGATCGCGTCCCAGGAGATAGTGTATGAAGCTCTCCTTGATCTTCTCCAGATCGTTTATAGTCAGCCCGGAGTTGTTGAGCTGCCTGTGGTTCATCTTGTCTATTATTATCGAGGATATGAACTTGTCGTATTTCTGATGGTTTGGATTCTTCATCGTCCTCGTCGCCGCCTCTGTGCAGTCGGAGAGCATCACAACCGCGCTCTCTGGACTTGACGGGATGTGTCCGTTGTAGCGGAAATCCTCCTCGCTGACCATCGAGCTCCTGCTCTCCTTGGCCTCCTTGATGGCCTCGTTGTAGAAGTACTTTATCAGGTCGTTGCCGTGATGCTCGGAGATTATGTCTATGACCTCCTGCGGAAGCCCTATCTCCTTCGCCTTCTCCACTCCCAGCTTGACATGGGATTTGATTATCGCCGCGGAGAGCGTCTTGTTTATCTCGTCATGGGCGTTCTTCCCGTTCTGGTTCTCGATGAAGTACTCAGGGTGCTCAGCCTTGCCTATATCGTGGTAAAGCCCTCCGACCTTCGCGAGATCAGCATTCGCCCCGATCGCCTTGCACGCCTCATATGCCATCTCGGAGACATTCTTCGAGTGGTTGGCCGTTCCCGGCGCTACCTGGCTCAGCCTGTTCAGCGTCGGAGTATCCGAAAATGAGAGCTCATGAAGCCTGTAGGCCGTTGGTATGTTGAAGATCTTCTCTATCACAGGAAGTATTATCGAGAGGAAGATGAATGAGAATACTACGTTTAGCGCCGATGTGATCGCACTG
>CALXLV010000018.1 GCA_944389295.1 uncultured Spirochaetaceae bacterium
CGTTCAGTCTGCCTGAAGGCCTTGATGAGAGCGCTATAAGCGCAGGATTCGAGAACGGAATACTGACGGTGACGCTTCCGAAGAAGCCGGAAGAGAAGCCGAGGCAGATCGAGGTCAAGATAGGCAAGTAAGCCTGAGAGAGACGGACAGGAGAAATTCTGCCCGCCTCAATTTATGTCTGGGAGGATCAGTATGGGATACATTGTAGTTGAAAGCGCATGGGGTCCTGCAGGTGCGGGGCAGAGAACGGATATAGGCAGAAAAATTCCTGCTGTTGATGCCTATGAGAGTGAGAAGGGATATACGATCGAGGTGGAGGCTGCCGGATATGAGCATGATGATATCAGCATCACAATAAAGGGCAGTGTGCTGAGGATAGCTACAGTTGAAGGGTATGAGGATAAGAAGCTGAGGCGCGTTGACGGAAAACCTGTCATGAGCGAGATAAGAAAACCTTCATTCTCACGTTCGTTCAGACTTCCCGAAGATGCCGACACAGCTGGAATTGAAGCCGAGAGCTGCAACGGAATGCTCATCATCTCCATTCCCAGAAACAAAAAGAAAGAGCCGGGACGGATTGAGATAACCCGCAGGAGCTGACGATCAGTGATTTTCAGGGACCTTCAAAGGTCCCTTTTTTTACATTGCACCCTCGCCGATCAGGAAATCAGTGAAAACGTCTGAGTCGCTGAGGAAGGCTTCGACAGTTGAGAGAAGCGCCGCATCGTCTATTCCCGCATCTGAGTAGCGGAGGGTGTAGTCGGCGTAGAATGCTCTCTCCATCGGCTCATAGTAGCATCTGGCGGTGAACATCGTCCTGTTTCCTTCATTGGCCAGCTTGAATGCCGTCTCGCTGACTGTCTCCGGAGATGCGCTCCATCCGCTCTGGATATAGAGGCAGTTCTCCTCCGGATAACCGCAGATTATCCAGTATTCCATGCCGTACTGATCTTTGAAGGCAGTATCCCCGTCCTCATCGATATAGCTTTCATATCCGGCATCGGAGAGAAGCGCTGTGAGGTTCTCCGCATTCACTTCCTCTCCGCTCATTGCCGCGAGAGGTGAGAGAAGGAGAAAAGCCATGGTGATGATAATGAGTGTTTTTCTGATCATAGGACAATGATATCACGCTGCGGCATCTATATCAGCGCATTTCTCTTCCAGTGTCCTTTTTTGTAGAACGAGTATGATATGACCGTTCCGGCGCCCCAGCCGATCGGCCAGCTGAGCCAGATGCCCACAGGGCCGAGTAGTGGAGAGAGGATGAAGGCCAGCCCCACGCGGAGGATCAGGTCGGAGAATGTCGAGATCATGAACGGCATCATGTCGCCGCTTCCCCTGAGGACCGCATCGGTTATTATTTTCACCGAGACGATGATATAGAAGGGTGAGACTATGCGCAGGAAGGACATTCCCTCTTTCATCGCAGCCTGGGCATCTGAATTCATGAATAGGAGGAGTATGTACCTCCCTAAGAAGATGAAGAGAAGGGCGGTCACGACAGAAAATGCTGCAGAGAGCAGGAGTCCCTCTTTCCGTCCTTCCTTTATTCTCTCCGTTTCTCCTGCGCCGAAGTTCTGCGCAGAGAAGCTGGATATTCCGTTTCCGACTGTAGTGATCGAGGTTATGACCATGTTGTTCAGCTTTATCGCCGCGGCATATCCGGCCATGACGGATGTCCCGAAGCTGTTTATCACACTCTGTATGAGAATGTTCCCGACCGATACGAATGACTGCTGGAGTATCGAAGGAACTGCGACCACAGTTATCTGCCTGAGTATCCTGAATGAGAAGAGCGGTGCTTTCTCCTTATTCTCCCCGATATCCCTGAGGCGCTTTATCAGGGCGGCGACCGCAAGCACGCTGCTTACGCCCTGACAGAGGAACGTGGCCCATGCCACTCCGTCCACTCCCATCCCGAACGCTGATACGAAGAGTATGTCCACCGCGATGTTGGCAGTCGAGGAGAGGGCGAGGAAGATGAACGGTGTCCTGCTGTCTCCCATCGCGGTGAAAATCCCCGTCGCGATGTTGTAGAAGAAGAGGAATACAAGTCCGTAGATATAGATGTCGAGATAAAGTGCGCTGTCAGCCATCAGCTCAGCGGGCGTGTTTATCATCTCAAGCAGTCTGTCGGTGAAAATGAGGCCTAGTAGCGTCAGGATCACAACCAGCACAGCGGCGGCGATGAACGTCGTCGTTATCGCGGTTTTCATCTCCTTTTTTCTGCCTGCGCCGAAATACTGGGAGACTATCACAGAGGAGCCCATGTTGGAGCCGAAGGCGAAAGCTATGAAGATGAGAGTTATCTCATATGAGTTCCCGACGGCCGCAAGCGCCTCCGGACCTATGAACTTGCCTGCAACGAGGCTGTCCGCTATGTTGTAAAGCTGCTGGAAGAGCATCGAGCCGAGAAGAGGCAGCGTGAACTTCCATATCAGCTCTCTTATATTTCCTGTAGTAAGATCCCTGTTCATGCCGCCTGATGATATCATCAGAAGAGGGGAGAGAAAATCCTTTCAGCATCATTTCTCTGAGCATCTTCCGTTCTGTGCTTATTCCTTCTCCGCAAGCTCAAGCCACCTCTCCGTCTTTTCTTCCAGGACCGCTTTTGTCTCATTGTATTTCAGCGTCCTCTCCGCAAGCGTGCCGAGCTCCGTGGTTCCTCCGTCGGCGAAGGACTCCTCCAGCTTCTTTACAAGGCTCTCAAGACTGCCGATCTCCTCCTCGAGGGCATCTTTCTCCTTCGCTTCCTTGAAAGAGAGGCCTCTCCGCACTCTCTGAGGACGGGTGTCCGTCTTGGTTCTGGGTTTCTCTTTCTCTGCGGCGGCCTCTTCCTCCATGGCCTCCTTCCACTCCGTGTAGTTGCCCGGGAAGAGGGTTATCTTTCCGCCGCCGATGACAAGTAGCATATCCACGGTGACATCGAGGAAAGTCCTGTCGTGCGACGATATGACAGCGCATCCGGGGAATGAGACTATGTACTCCTCGAGCCTCTCCATTGTCTCTATGTCGAGATCGTTCGTAGGTTCGTCGAAGAGGAGGAAGTTGGGGTTCGAGGCGAGGCGGGTAATAAGATAGAGCCTTCTTCTCTCTCCTCCGGAAAGAAGGGCCACCGGCGTCCTGTGAAGTGAGACGGGGAAGCCGAAGAGCTCAAGAAACCGCGATGCAGAGACCTCCTCCCCGTCGCCCATGATGATGCGTTTCCCGATCTCCTCTGTGTATTCAAGCACGGTTTTATCAGTGCTGAGACTGCGGCCGAGCTGGTCGTAGTAGCCGAAGAATGTGTTCTGTCCTCTCTCTATGCTGCCGCTGTCGGGTTCAGTCCGTCCCGAGAGAATGTCCAGCAGAGTGGATTTCCCCGTTCCGTTGTCTCCGATGAGGCCCAGCTTCATTCCCTTTGTGAATGAGAACGAGAAACCCGAGAAGAGAGTCCTGCCGTCATAACCTTTTGAGATATTCTCTATCTCAAGTATCTTTTTGCCGAGACGCCTCTCTGCGGATGTGAACTCTCTCGGCTTCTCTTCGCGGCGCGTCTTTTCCCGCGTCAGCATCTCCTCGATTCTGTCCTTGCGTCCCTTGTCCTTTCCTGTTCTCGCCTTAGGTCCGCGCTTCAGCCACTCAAGTTCCCTGCGGAGAATCGTCTCGATTCTTTCCTCCCGCTTCTCGTCCATCCTCATCCTCTCTTCCTTCCTCTCGAGGTAGGCAGAGAACGAGCCGGGATGGCGGTAGAAATGCCTCCTGTCCAGCTCCCATATGGATGAGCAGCAGGTGTTGAGAATGTGCCTGTCATGCGTGACTATGATCACCGATGCGGGAGAAGATGCTATCCATGACTCGAGATACTCTATCGACTTTATGTCGAGGTGGTTCGTCGACTCATCAAGGAGGAGCAGGTCCGGACCGAGCGCAAGAGCCCTTGCGATGGCGGCTTTCTTCTGCTCTCCGCCTGACATCAGGGCCATCTCGGTCTCAGGAGGGAAGGTGAGGCCGAGCTCTGTCAGCATCGCCTCATAGTTCTGTTCTATGTTCCAGAGATCCTCTTTCTCTATTGTCTGCATCAGGGCAGTGTATGTCCTCTCGTCTCCTGTTTCGATCGCCCTCTGGTAATCCGAGAGGATGGAGAGCTTGCGTCCTCCCTGCTGGAACAGAAAGTCCCTGAGCGTCGTTCCGTCAGGGTATGACACGCTCTGCTCGAGGAAAGCCACCGTTATATCTTTCTTTACGGAGACCTTGCCCTCGTCCGGCGTTACTGCGCCGGTGAGACAGCGGAGAAATGTGGATTTCCCCGTACCGTTGCGTCCCACGATTCCGGCTTTCTCTCCCTCCTCAAGTCCAAGATAGACATTCTCGAAGAGAGGTTCGTCCTTGACTGTCTTTGATAGATTCTCAACTGATAGGATGTTCACACTGCGATTGTATTCACCTCAGGCTCCCTGCTCAATCTCCTTCCATCGCTTCATGATTACTGGTAGAATCCTCCCGTCATGATCCGGGAACTCTCACTCTCCCTCCCGCCAGAGGAGGGAATGTCATATACAGCACTTAAAACAGCAGCATGCCGCCGTCTCCGCATTCCTGATGACGAAACGAGTTCTGTGCGGATAGTCAGGCGCAGCATCGATGCACGGCGGAGGGATGTGCGGATCAACCTGTCTCTGCGCGTCTTTGCAGGTGATAATCCACCCGAGCTTTACAGGAAAACGGAGTTTCCATACGTGGAAGGAAAGAAGGAGGCGGTCGTCGTAGGCTTCGGCCCTGCGGGAATATTCGCTGCCCTCACGCTTCTCGAGCACGGTATCAGGCCTGTCGTGCTTGAGAGGGGAAAGAATGTCCATGAGAGGCTGAAGGACACAGCGAGGCTCTCCCGGGACGGCATACTCGACCCTGAGTCCAACTATGCCTTCGGAGAAGGGGGCGCCGGAGCGTTCTCGGACGGTAAGCTCTATACAAGATCATCGAAAAGGGGAGATGTTGGCAGGATTCTTGCGCTTCTTGTCCAGCACGGGGCAGAAGAGTCGATTCTCTGGGATTCTCACCCTCATATAGGTTCAGACAGACTGCCATATATCATCGAGGCGATGAGGCGGACTATAGAGGAGCACGGCGGCTCTGTGCTCTTCGGAAAGAAAGTCACCGGCCTGATGCGGAAAGGCGATGAGACAGAGGGAGTTGTCTGCCAGGACGGAAGCGAGTACCGCGGGCCTGTCATACTCGCGGCGGGACACAGCGCGAAGGATGTGTATTCATTCCTTTTATCATCAGGATGTTCCCTCGAGGCAAAGAGCACTGCCATCGGGGTGCGCCTCGAGCATCCGCAGGCTCTGATAGATTCAATCCAGTATCATGCAGCGGGAAAGAGAAATCCGTTCCTGCCTCCCGCAGCGTATTCGTTCGTGACACAGGCAGGAGGGCGCGGCGTCTACTCGTTCTGCATGTGTCCCGGAGGCGTGATCGTGCCGGCTGCATCTGAAGATGGACTGCAGGTCGTTAACGGCATGTCCCCATCCTCACGGGGAGGCAAGATGGCAAACAGCGGTATGATAGCGGAGCTCAGGAAGGAAGAGCTTGAAGAGAGTGACCCACTGGCTATGCTCCGCTTTGTTGAGAACGTTGAGAGACGCTGCTTCAATCCCGGATTCGCCGCTCCGGCGCAGAGAATGGATGACTTTGTGAAGGGACATGTCTCATCATCCCTCCCTGTCTCCACATATCCCCGTCCGCTTGTCTCCGCGGCGATGGATGATTTGCTTCCTCCATTTATCGCTTCGGCTCTCAGAGAGGGTTTCCAGGCCTTCGGCAGGATGACGGGAGGACGTTTTCTGACGCATGATGCTCTCATGATAGCCCCTGAGACGAGAACATCGTCCCCTGTGAGGATACTCCGTGATCAGAACATGAGGCAGGGAAGGGGGCTGTATCCTGCTGGAGAGGGCGCGGGCTACGCCGGCGGAATCGTGTCCGCCGCGATAGACGGCACTGAGGCTGCGCTGCGGCTTGGAGGTGACTATGGCTGTCTCTGCTAAGGAGATAAGAGAGGGAGTTCATGACGGTTTCCCGATCTTCCTCGGATACTTCACGACTGCTCTTGCGTTCGGACTGCTGACGCGCACGAGCGGCTTCACCTTTGTCGAGGGCGTGCTGACGAGCCTTGTCACGTTCGCAGGCTCGGGGCAGTTCCTGATGATTAATCTCTACAACGCCGGCTCCCTCCTGCTGAGCATCGTCGTCTCCGTTTTCTTCATAAACAGCAGATATATCTTCATGGCATCCTCGCTCTCGCAGCGGCTTGCCGATCCGTCCTCGGTTCCAGGACGCCTGATGTGCGGTTTCGGGACGGTAGACGAAGTTTTTACGGTGGCATCCTTCAAGGGCCGCAAGCTCTCATACAGCTATATGGCTGGGCTGATCGCAGTCTCGTACATAGGCTGGACTTCGGGAACCGCTGTCGGATATGCCGCAGGCACGTTCCTTCCCGATGTCGTCCAGAAGGCCGCTGTCATAACCGTATATGCAATGTTCGCATCGCTGTTGGGATCAGAGACGGGGAGAAACGCCAAGGCAGTGCTTGTGGCCTCCGTCTCGGCGCTTCTCAACTCCATCCTGATTCTCGTAGCAGGGCTCTCGACGGGACTTTCGTTCCTCATCTCGATGGCCACCGCCACTGTATTCGGCGCGCTTATATACAGCGACAGGGAGGCCGGAATTGAATAAGCTTTTGATGATATTCCTCTGCTCGGCGGTGACGCTTCTGCCGCGCATCATACCGTATTTTGCATCATCAGCGCTCTCGCATCTTCCGCGCTTTATCAGAAAGTGCATGATGCTTCTGCCGGTTGCCGCTCTCGGAGCTCTCATATTTCCGCTTGCGCTTACAGATTTTGGAGCAATGTGGTATGCGGGCCTTGCCGGTGTCGCCTCAGCTTTCATCGTTTCTCTCTTCCGCGGTCCGATGATACTCTCAATCATCATCGCGCTTGTATCTACGACTGGAATGCTGATGCTCTTTCCGGCTTAAGCCCCGGTCTGCTTCAGAACTCTATCAGTTCATACTCCCTGGAACCGACACCGAGCTCGGCAGCGGCTTCGATGGTGTGTATTCCGTTCCTGCTGTTCACTCTCTCCATGAAGTGCTCTTTGCCCGGATCGTCCGAGTTCATGACAAGATCGATGCATGCCTGATCGATTGCTACAGGATCGAGTGAGGCGAGTATGCCGATATCCTTCATGCAGGGATCTTCTGCAACTACGCAGCAGTCACAGTCGACGGAGAGATTTTTCATCACATTGATGAAGGCGATTTTCCCCTTGAAGTGATCTGCGACGCTCATAGCGGTGTCGGCCATGGCCTCCGGGAATACAGTGGAACTCGCATGTTTGTTCCAAGTCTCGAAGCGGTCATCGGTCTTTCCGCCTGAATGGATGAGGGCTTTGCCGGCTCTGCTTGCGCATCCGATCGAGAGCTGTTTCAGCGCTCCGCCGTATCCTCCCATCGGATGACCTTTGAAGTGGGCGAGCACGAGCATTGAATCGTAGTTCATGATGTTCCTGCCCAGATGGTTTTCCTTCATCACCTTGCCGTTTGGGATTTTCCATACCACGTCCGGACCTTCCGCATCCATGAGATCAACGGGGAAGTATTTCGTCCATCCGTGCTCCTCAAGAAGCCTCAGATGGGATTCTGTGTTGTCTCTTACTCCTCCTGCTGCATCTCCGTATGCCGTATTGCACTCGACTATAGTGCCGCCGAGCTCATCCACCATCGGTTTCCAGAACTCCGGATGGAGGTAGTTCTGGTTTCCCTTCTCTCCGGAGTGCACCTTAACTGCGACCTTTCCCGGGAGCGTTATCCCCAGTTTGTGATAGGCCTCCACCACTTTCTCCGGCGTGATCTCGCGTGTGAAATAGACTTTTGATTTCATATCTTTGCTTCCTTTTATTGTTTGTTCCTGATTAGTCATTGAATGCTTTCCAGCCAGTCCTGCAGCTCTCCGGAGATGTCATCCGTGGCGATTCTCCTGCCGTCAGTGACTTCGGCTTCCGGTTCCATCTCCATGATATGCTCCACAGCGCGCGATATGCTGCTTGAGCCGCTGGTGCAGAATGGGTGGATGGTGTGCCCGGAGAAATCATAGCTGTCAAAGAAGGTATAGAGCACTTTGGGCATGTCTCCGAACCAGATGGGAAAACCGACGAACACTGCATCGTAGTCTTCCGGGTTTTTCTCCATCGGCAGAATGGCAGGACGTGCGCTGGCGTCGGCGTTCTCCTCTGAGGTTCTTGAGTTTCCGTCCCTGTAATTGAGGTCCTCTCTGCTGTAGGTGTCATCCGGCCTGACGGCGATTGACTCTGCTCCTGTGAGTGCGGAGAGCTCCTCCGCCACCTTTTCTGTATTGCCAGTCGCGGAGAAGTAGACGATGATGGCTGAACTACCCATATCAGCAGCGCAGAGTACGGCGGACAGCAGTGCCAGCAGTATTAGTAAAACACCTTTCCTTTTCATTTCTTTCAGTCTCCTATGCTCTTTCCGAATTCATATGCTTTTCTCTCAAAGCCGGAGGCACGTGTCATTGTTACGCTGCCGCAGCCTGTGCCGAGCATCTCTCCCATGTTCTGAAAGTTCATGTAGCTGCAGAGCGTCCTGTAATGATGCTCTATATCGGTCATTGTCCAGTCATTGCTGTCCCATGCCGCTACGATCAAGGCGGTTTTCATCCGTCTGGCTGAGAGCCGAGAAGTGAAGCTGTACCATCTGTCTATTGTTAGCTTGAGCTGGGAGGAAAATCCGAAGTAGTAGAGAGGGGTGACGAGCACCATCATCTGAGAGGAGAGTATCAGTCTCTCCAGCTCCTCCATGTCGTCTTTCTGTACACACTCTCCGTCCATACCGCATTTTCCGCAGCCGAGGCAGGGGTGTATGCTGCTGCGGGCCGCATCGAATACAGTTACCTGATGGCCTTTCTCCTCAGCGCCCTTTATGAATGCCGACGCAAGCAGGTTGGAGGAGCCGTTCCTGTGCGGGCTGCTTTCTATAACCAGTATTCTCATCTTTTTGTCCTCCGTGTCAGACGATATCCGACGTGACTCTGCCGTTCAGCAGCTTTCCCGCTGTGATATCCAGTTCGGGATATGTCCGCTGCAGGTCTTTGACTGCTGGGCCGAGCGTACTTCCGCCGGATGTGGCAAAGACGACGATTTTCTTTCCTTTCAAGCTGCTCTTCTCGATGAATGTGTTGATGATTCTCGGAGCCACGCCCCACCAGATCGGGAAGCCTATGCAGATGAGATCATAGGATGCCGTATCAGGCAGTTCTCC
This sequence comes from uncultured Spirochaetaceae bacterium, assembly GCA_944389295.1. Lineage (GTDB taxonomy): Bacteria > Spirochaetota > Spirochaetia > Sphaerochaetales > Sphaerochaetaceae > Ornithospirochaeta. The sequence goes on from CALXLV010000018.1 coordinate 9,317, forward strand.
TCTGATCTCAGGCCGTGAGCTGCTGTCGCTCATCTCAACCGAGCTCCTGCTTTTCCTGTTTGTCCAGTCGAGATCGGCGGCGGTGTAGGGGACTGCAGGTTCTATTCTGCAGATGTCTCCGCCTGTGATCGAGACAAGTGCCTCTGCCGCCTTCTCTGTCACTCCGCTTGCTGAGAAATATGCAGTAAGTCTTTTCATTATTTTCCTCCTGTCCTTTTGGCCAGAAGATCGGTCACGCATCTTCTTGCCATTTCGTATATCGATAATCTCTCCGTTCTGATTCCGGCCTTTTCCATCGCCTCTTTCTGCTTCTCCGTCGGTTCGGCATAGGGGTATATCCCGTACATGAAAGGGAAGAACTCAAAGACGAACGTGGTTCTGTTCTCATCTGAAAGAGAGGGAAAGAAACGGGCGAGACATTTTCTGATTAGCTCGACGGCCCTGCCGTACTGCATCTTGAACTGCACCAGACGTTCCATGCGGCTGTGTCCCTCTATGTCATAGAGATTCATGCAGAGTATGCGCAGAAGCGTTTCCCTTTTCTGCAGCGTTCCGGCTATCCTGCAGGCGAAATCAGCGGCGCTGAGCTCTCCGGGTTCTGAAAGGATGACCTCAAGATCAGCGTTCCAGAGCGCATATTCCTCTTCGAGTATCGAGAGGAATATCTCCTCCTTGGTCTGGAAGTAGTTGTATATCGCCGGTCTTGAGAGGCTTGTCTCCTTGCTGATCTCATTCAGGGTTATCTCCTGAAACGACATCTCCGCATAGAGCTTCCTGCATGCGGCTGTTATCTCCTCCGGTCTTTTTTCGACGATCTCCCTTGCGACTTTCATTCAGTCTCCTTTATTCTGACTGTCTGTCAGTAAAATATATCCATTCTGACATGCTGTCAATATATTATGTCAGAGTTCCTTCTCTTTCCTCAGAAAATCTATGAATGCTCCTGTGACGGGAGTGAAATCGTTGTTCCTCTTCCAGCAGAGGAGAGATCCTGTGACTAGCGCCGGCGACATGGGTACGAACGAGAGATCGCTGTACCCGGAGAAGAGATCGAGGCCGATGCCCGTTCCAAGTCCGCTTCGGACCATCACCGCGACATTGCGCCCGAGGTTGTAATGAGCTGCGATTTCAAGTTCCGTCTCTGAACATCTGAACCAGCTTTCGAGGGTGTATTTGATCTCCCTTCTGGATGGGATTATGAGAGGTTCTTTCTGCAGATCACAGGGCTGTACGCTCTCCAGTGCGGCAAGAGGCGAATCGCTGCGGACCAGTGCTCCCCACTTCTCCTGTCCTTTCAGACGCATTGTGACGAATCCTTCTGTATCCGCAGGTTCCGTCAGCAGCCCTATCTCCGTCACGCCTCTCTCCATGCTTTCTCTGATGCTGTCCACATTGGCGGTATGCACCCTGTAGCTTACGGCGGGATGGAGGAGACGGAATTCCCGCATCTTCACGGCAAGTTCCTCCATTCCGTGTGTTTCAGTGCAGCCTATCGATATCTTTCCGGCAATTTCCTTCTCCCTGCTTCCGATCGCTTTCACTGTCCTGTCAGCGAGAGTGAGTATTTCCTCAGCTCTTTTCTTGAGGAAGCGTCCGTCGTCAGTGAGCCTTATGCTGTAGCGGCTCCGCTGAAAGAGCTTTACTCCCAGTTCATCTTCAAGCTGCATTATCTGCCGCGAGAGTGTCGGCTGCGTGACATGGAGGATTGCCGCCGCACGCGTTATGTTCTCCTCCTCGGCTATTGCCAGAAAGTATTTAAGCACTCTTATTTCCATACTTGGATATTATCATGCAGAAATGCCTTTAAGCTATTTCACATCATGAGAAATAAGTATTGGACATTAAACAGACGGGAAATTAGATTACATCCGGAAGGCATTATTCCTTCCGTGGAGGCGCATGATGAAACAGACAGCAGGACGTGATGCCCTTACAGGTTTTGCAGATGAGTTCGCTCATCTCAATGATGACATCCTTTTCGGTGAAGTATGGTCAAGAGAAGGACAGCTTTCGCTGAAGATGAGATCGATACTCACAGTAACAGTGCTTGTATCGAAGGGGCTTATCGACTCTTCATTCCAGTACCATATGCAGAGCGCGAAGAAGAACGGCGTAACGAAGGCGGAGATGGGAGAGATTCTCACGCATGTGGCGTTCTACGCAGGATGGCCGAATGCCTGGGCAGCTTTCCGCACAGCTCTTGAAGTCTACAAAGACGACGAGGGAAAGGATGGCGGCATGTTCGGTCTGGGGGAGCCTAATGATGCATATGCAAAGTATTTCATCGGCAAGTCTTATCTCAAACCGCTGACAAATCCGGAGGAGACTGTGTTCATGGCCAATGTGACATTCGAACCGGGATGCAGGAACAACTGGCACATCCACCACTCGGATAAAGGCGGCGGGCAGATACTTCTCTGCACTTCTGGAAGAGGGTGGTATCAGGAGTGGGGAAAAGAAGCTCAGGAGCTTCATCCCGGCGATGTTATAACGATCCCGCGTGAAGTGAAGCACTGGCATGGAGCAGCCAAAGACAGCTGGTTCAGCCACATCGCTGTTGAGGTTCCGGGGGAGAATACCCGCAATGAATGGTGCGAGCCTGTGAATGATGAGGCATACAGCAGTCTGAAATAGAAAATCTCAGGGCAGGAATCTGCCTGCCCTGACTATTCATAATGCTTATTTATCCGCATCCTCTGAGAAAACTTCTGCAGATGCGGGTGTTCCTGTTCCTATCTTGAGAACAGTTTTTCAGCCAGTTTCATCCTCTCAGCCACATGCACGCCGAACGGACAGCGTTTCTCGCAGCCTCCGCATCCGATGCAGTCCGTTCCGTTTGCCGCAAGGCTTTCGTAGTGGGCCCTGACGGTGGCCGGAACTTCGTTCTGCATTGTAGCTAGATCATAGAGTTTGTTGACCATCGCGATATCTATGCCCTTCGGACACGGAGCACAGTGACTGCAGTATGTGCACTGTCCGGAGTATGCGTGCTTAGGGGCTCCTGCGAGCACTGTCGCATAATCCTTTTCATCTTCCGAGGCACTCTCATATGCAACCGCGGCATCGACATGGGCGATGGAGTCGAAGCCTGTGAGGACGCTGGCGACAGCCGGACGCGTGAGCGCATAGTGTATGCACTGGACAGGTGTGAGCGCGACACCGAAAGGTGAGGTCGAGGCGTTCAGCAGTCTTCCTCCTGCATAGCCTTTCATCACAGTGATTCCCACTCCGTTGCTCTCACATATCCTGTAAAGCTCGGCTCTTTCGGGTGCGATGCCGCCGGTATTTTTGTAATACTCCTCGCGGAAGTAGTCGTTGAGGTCCTCAGAAGCCGGAAGCATATCGAAAGCGGGGTTCACGCTGAAAAGTATCATCTCGACTTTGCCGCTCTCTGCGGCGATCTTTGCCACCTGAGGGTTGTGAGTGCTCATTCCAACATGCTTTATGATACCTTTTTCTTTCAGCGAACGGGCATATTCATAGAACTCTCCGTTCAATACGGAGCTGAGTTCCTCAACACCGTCGACGAAGTGCAGCATCCCCAGGTCGATATAGTCTGTGCCGAGACGCTCAAGCAGATCGTCAAACGCTGCTTTCACCTTATCAAGGTCGCGTGATTTCACATACTGTCCGTCCTGCCATGTGGAACCTAGATGTCCCTGGATTATCCACCTGTCGCGCATTCCTTTTATTGCCTTGCCGATGTTTGATCTCACATTCGGTTCAGACATCCAGCAGTCGAGTATGTTTATGCCTTTCTCATGGCAGGATGAGATTATCTGGCAGACTTCATCTGTATTGTGTCTCTCAAGCCATTCAGCTCCTAGTCCTATCTCGCTGACCATAAGGCCCGTTTTTTTTTTTTTTTTGTATTTCATAATGCCTCTCCGGGAAATATTATACACATGGAAATGAAAACACGCGGAGATATTTGCTAATTCTGATAATTAATATTAATAGTGCTTTATCGGAATAATATTTTTAGTTTTAGCCCTAAACTAATAAATATATATTCTCTTCCGGTAGTAATGAACAAAATAATGTAAGGTGCTTGCAATGGAAGTGAAGAGCGGCTAGAATAGCACCGTTATACGGGCGCGTAGCTCAGCGGGAGAGCATTACCTTCACACGGTAGGGGTCGTTGGTTCAATCCCAATCGCGCCCATCTAAAAGATAAAAAGGTGATACAAAGCCTTTTCTTAGTAAACGAGGAGCGGTATTCCAAAGAGCCGCTCCTTATTTCTTTAATATGCAATTTTCAGAAGCAGTTTATCGGCTAGAGGCTATCAGCAGTCCAGAAAACAGGCGTTTTAAAGACTTATTCCGGCAATCTCTGTATTTCCTTGGAAATTTTAGCCATACCTTTGGAGTTTCATCCAATTGTATCGGGTTTTGCCAAATAGTGTGAAAACGGTAGAATTTGTTGTGGTTGGCGTCCTATTCTGTAATAAGCAGGATTTACTATAATAAGTAAGTATATGGAATATCAGAATATCCTCGCATTTACCACAAGGCATGAATTCAGGAAATGGCTTGAAGAGAATTCATCTGCAGAATCTGAATGCTATCTTTTTTTAACGAGAGGAAAACCTGTGGACAATGAGCATTTCTGGTATCTCGATGCTGTGGAAGAAGCTCTCTGTTTCGGCTGGATTGATAGTACCATCCGGATGATATCAGGAAAGGCCATGCAGCGCTTCTCGCCAAGAAGGGCCGCATCAGGCTGGACAGAGCTCAACAAAGAGGGTCTTTACAAAAATGTGTGGGATTTAAAAGTATAGATTTCTCTCATAGAGGCGAACTTTATCTTGAGAAAGAAGTATTCCGTATCCCTATAACCATAAGCCTTTCTCCTAATCGTCTTAATCAT
>CALXLV010000019.1 GCA_944389295.1 uncultured Spirochaetaceae bacterium
TCGTTCTGGACACAGATAAGTTCCGCAACCATCTTACGGAATTGTCTTGGATACCTCTTTGGCATCTTTACCTCCTGAAAATGTTATACCCTTGATTTTCTGTGTCCACTAATTCGAGAAGGTTCAAAGCAACGATTAAATGTTGACAAAATAGAACAGGGGGGGGGTAGGCTGTATTCATCAAGATTCTACTGGAGGATTTGAAATGAAGAAAATTCTTATCGCTCTTCTCGCAGTATCGATGCTTTTCGTGTTTACGGCCTGCGATGATGATTCATCGGAGGAAAGATTCAATCTTGCTTCTGCAGAAAACGTCAATGCAGAGATGGTTGAGTTCCGTGATGCGTTTGTGAAAGTACATAATAAGATCGCGAATGATAATGGCGGAAGTTCTGATTACGTCGGTTCTGATAAAGTTACAGAAACAGTTTCTTCAATCGGAGATATGTACATTGATCTTGGAGAAGTCGGCAATGTGGAAAGCGTAGGGCTTCTTGGAAAGACGTATAAGTCCGGAGATGAGATCATGCCTGTTTCCATTGGAATGAATGTTTTCTACAAGGATGCCGCATGGAAGGTTGAAGATGGGCACCTCCTTGTGAACAAAGCTGCTTTCCTTTTCTCACTTCTTACTGATAACCCTCTCAAGGTGAATGGTTCTACATATGATGATTACTCTGTATTTGATGGAGAACCAGTTTCCCTTACTGTTAGTGAAGTGAATTATGGAGATGCGCCTGTGACAGCAGAAAATGGTGTATATGAAGTGAACTGCACAGACTCTACTACACTTCTCAGATATTCTTATACCAATGCGTCTGAGACTGATCTTCTCTATGTCGTGACATCGGAGAACGGAGAGATCACACAGAACTCAATTCTCACATATTCAGCAGCCGACTTCGGTTCTTATCTGCTTCCTTATGGAAAGGATATAACAGAAAATGTGGATAAGACGCTTGGGAAGGAATATCTTGTGCTTTCAAACGATGGCAGCAGTGTTGCAGTTAAGGGTGCGTTCGATATTACTGTCCATGTGACAGCAACAGCAGAAGAAGTTTGATGAACCTTTAACTGTTGTTTATTGGGGCATGTGCGTTTTGCATATGCCTCTTTTGTGTAGTGGGATGGAGATGTTTCATTGCCTTGAAGCATAAACTCTTTAACGGATTCACAGTTCTTATCTCCAACTTAATATAGAGGTGTGTCCGCTTCTTAGATTTACTCACTTAGCTTTTAAAGGATGACAACAAATTGGAACTTTATGCCTCAAAAAGCAGACTGCGGATTTCAAATGAAAAGCGCAAAGAATGCCTGACTCTTTTCCAAAGCGGGTATGGCTACAAGAAAACATCAAGGCTTACTGGTCTTAATAGGTACACTGTCCGCGAATATCTCCGGCGTTACAAAGCAGGGGATTTGAAGTGGGCTGAACGCGGCGGGAAATGATCCCGCTTTTTCTATTTGCAGCGCTGCTTTTTTTTCACCATTTGACCATTTCCCATGCTCTTGTTAACTTTCATTCAGGCCCTTAACGGCCTTTATACGGACAATGATGAAAAAGAAGAATAAAAGAGGTTCTGTGATGGCAGAGGAAGAGAAGAAGATGGAAGAGGAGGCAAAGACCTCCGCGGAAGAGAATACGGAAAAAGAGAAAGAGACAGATGATGCTGCTGACACCGTGGCTGAGGCGGATGTCCTCCGTGCGAAGGTGAAGGAGCTTGAGGATGTTGTAGCCGATCTCCGCGACAAAGCGCTCCGTGAAGCGGCTGAAATGGAGAACTACAAGAAGAGACTCCGCACGGAGAAGGAGAACGCTGTCAAATACGCTAACGAGGCGCTTATCCGTGATCTTCTCGATCCGCTCGATAACTTCTCCAGAGCTATAGAGGCGGCGGAGAAATCACAGGATTTCGAGACGATGAGGCAGGGTGTAGTGATGGTTGAGGACCAGCTTCACTCGATCCTCGCGAAGAACTGGGGCCTTGAGGCTTATTCTCCCGATGGAGAGGATTTCAACCCCTCCGATATGGAAGCATGCATGATGCAGGAGCAGGAGGGAATTGACAAGGAAAAGGTCATTCAGGTCTTTATGAAGGGCTACAAACTGCACGGCAAGGTGATAAGACCTGCGAAGGTCGTGGTCGGCAAGCCGAAGAGCAATTGACGATTGCCGCAGGCATTATTATCTTAGCGGTGAAAGAAGGCGGATGCCTTCTGCTTATTACAGAGAATAAAGATGGAGAGAAAATAAAATGGGAAAGATCATAGGTATAGACCTTGGAACAACGAACAGCTGTGTGGCTGTGATGGAGGGCAATGAGCCTGTAGTAATCGCCAACAGCGAGGGGGACAGGACGACGCCGTCTGTAGTCGGATTCACCGATTCCGACCGCCTTGTCGGAAAGCCGGCAAAGAACCAGATGGTCACCAATCCTGAGAACACTGTTTATTCAATAAAGAGATTCATGGGAAGAAAATTCCATGAGGTCGCTGAAGAGATATCCATGGTGCCTTACAAGGTAGTGCAGGGTGCCAATGATGAGATTAAGGTATCGATCAGGGGACATGAGTATTCTCCGCAGGAGATCTCCGCGATCATCCTTCAGAAGATGAAGAAAACCGCTGAGGATTATCTTGGAGAGCCCGTGACAGAGGCAGTCATCACGGTTCCTGCTTACTTCAACGACGCACAGCGCCAGGCTACAAAGGATGCCGGACGCATTGCGGGCCTTGATGTGAAGAGAATTGTCAACGAGCCTACCGCTGCTGCTCTTGCATATGGTTTCGGCAAGGACAAGAGCGACAAGGAGGAGACGATCGCCGTTTACGACTTCGGAGGCGGTACTTTCGATATCTCAATCCTTGAACTCGGCGACGGAGTTTTCGAGGTTAAGTCCACTAACGGTGATACACACCTCGGCGGAGACAATATAGATCAGGTCATCATCGACTGGATGGTTGCTGATTTCAAGAAGAACAACGGAATCGACCTCTCGCAGGACAAGATGGCTCTGCAGAGACTTAAGGAAGCTGCCGAGCAGGCGAAGATTGTTCTTTCGTCCTCCACGACGACAACTATCAACCTGCCGTTCATCACAGCCGATGCGACAGGCCCGAAGCACCTGCAGATGGAGCTTACAAGAGCGAAGTTCGAGCAGATGATCGCACCTCTTGTGGAGAGGACAAGGATACCGTGCGAGAATGCTCTCCGCGATGCGGGCATCTCAGCTTCCGGCGTTGATGAGGTCATCCTCGTCGGCGGTTCATCAAGAATCCCCTGCGTTCAGGCGCTTGTTAAGGAGCTTTTCGGAAAGGAGCCTCACAAGGGCGTAAATCCTGATGAGGTCGTCGCTGTAGGCGCATCTATTCAGGGCGGAATTCTCAAGGGCGATGTAAAGGACGTGCTTCTTCTCGATGTCACTCCGCTTTCGCTCGGTATTGAGACGCTCGGCGGAGTATGCACGAAGCTGATCGAAAGGAATACGACGATTCCTACCAGAAAGAGCCAGATCTTCTCGACGGCAAGCGACGGACAGACTGCTGTATCCATCCATGTTCTGCAGGGAGAGCGTGAGCTCGCTTCTCAGAACAGGACGCTCGGAACGTTCAACCTTGAAGGTATCGCCCCGGCTCCGCGCGGAGTACCGCAGATTGAGGTCACATTCGACATCGATGCCAACGGTATTGTCCATGTATCCGCAAAGGACCTTGGAACCGGCAAGGAGCAGAAGATCAGGATCGAGTCCTCTTCCGGTCTTTCCGAACAGGAGATCGACAGGATGGTGAAGGATGCCGAGGCGCATGCCGCTGAGGACAAGAAGGCAAGGGACACCATCGAGGCGAAGAATAACGGTGAAAGCGTCGTGTACGCCACCGAGAAGGCCCTCAAGGATTACGGCGACAAGATTTCCGCTGACGAGAAGGCGAAGATCGAGAGCGCGGTTCAGGAGCTCAAGGATGCTCTTGCCAACGCCAATGCCACGGCCGATGAGCTGAAGAGCAAGACCGAGAAGGTCCAGCAGGCTTCTATGGAGCTCGGACAGAAGGTCTATGAGGCTGCCCAGCAGAATCAGCAGGGCGGAGCATCCGGCGCATCATCTGCCGGCCCCGATACATCCGGAAGTACCGGAACATCCGGCGGCAAGAATGATGACGGCACGATGGATGCCAGCTACGAAGAGGTCAAATAAAGATCTCTCCGTGGATACTGAAAGCAGCATGGTTCCATGCTGCTTTCTGCTGTTAAGGGGTTATATATGGCTAAAAGAGATTATTATGAAGTCCTTGGCGTTTCCAAGACCGCGAGCGAGGATGAGATAAAGAAAGCCTACCGTAAACTCGCGATGCAGAATCATCCTGACACACATCCGAATGACAAGGCTGCGGAGGAGAGATTCAAGGAAGCGAGCGAGGCTTACGAGGTGCTTTCCGATCCTAAGAAGAGAAGCGCATACGACCAGTTCGGCTTCAGCGGCATGAACGACTTCCAGGGCGGAGCCGCTGGAAATTACTCGAACGTCTACCGCGATTTCTCCGATATCTTCGGCGGAAGCTCAGGATTCTCTGACTTCTTCTCGTCATTCTTCGGAGGCGGCGGAAGGCAGCAGCGCGGCGGAAGCTACGGCGAGCCGGGCGCATCGCTCAGATATGATATAACCATAACCTTCTCAGAAGCGGTCAACGGCTGCAAGAAGGAAATCTCATTCGGCCATAAGGTCAAATGCTCATCCTGCGGAGGCACTGGCGGTACAGGAAAGAAAACCTGTCCGACATGCCATGGAACCGGAAGGGTGACCAGGGGCAACGGATTCTTCCAGATGGCCTCGACGTGCACGAACTGCGGCGGAAGTGGTTATGTGATAGAGCATCCCTGCGCTTCATGCCACGGAACAGGGACGGAGGTCAAAAATGAAAAACTCTCCGTAACCATTCCTGCAGGCGTGGATGACGGTTCGCGCCTCACTCTCCGCGGAAAGGGCGATGCTGGAATTAACGGAGGGCCCGATGGAGATCTCGTGCTCTTCATAACCGTTCGTCCCGACAAGTATTTCGTCCGGGAAGGAAATGATGTCTATCTGCAGATTCCAATATCGATAACGCAGGCTGCACTCGGTTCGTCCGTGCTTGTGCCTACAATTGACGGAATCAATATCAAGATGGATATTCCCGCCGGCATACAGTCTGGTACGATGCTGCGCGTGAAAGGAAAGGGAGTTCCGCAGCTCAGAGGTTCTTCGCGCGGCGATATGTATATCCGCGTGATGGTTGAGACGCCGCGCCGTCTTTCCCTCAAGGCCAAGGAGCTGCTGAAAGAACTCAGGAATGAGATCAAAGAGGACTCAAGTCCCGAACCTATGGAGTTCCATTCGTAATGGGTGAGAAAGTATATGGGCATCATGCCATAGAAGAAGCATTGAAGAAGGCAGGTATGGGCTCCACGCTGTTTGTCCAGCGTTCAGGCGGCAAGGCGATAGACGCGCTTGTCATGGAGGCCCGCCTTACTGGAAAGGTAGCTGTGAAGAAGCTCTCAAAGGAGGAGCTTGAGAGGATGCTTCCCGGTGTTGATCTCAGGGGAGCCCTTCTTGATCTGGGAGGCCCTAGAAGAGGGGCATCCCGCCTCATAGAAACCTCTGTGGAGGAGTTCTGCTCGAAGCTGGAAGAAGGTAAGGGAGCTTTCGTCGTCATTCTGGACGGCATAACGGACCCTCATAACCTTGGCGCGATACTCCGCTCCGCAGATCAGTTCGGTGCGGACCTCGTGCTTATTCCTGAAAGACGTTCCGTGCAGGCAAATGAGACTGTAGTGAAGGTCTCTTCCGGTGCCGCTCAGTATGTGCCGATGGCCGTTGTGACGAACCTCTCAAGGGCTATTGGAACGCTGAAAGAGAACGGTTTCTGGATTTACGGTGCCGATATGGCTGGCGAGGACAGCTATGAGACGGCTTTCCCTCCGCGTACTGCTCTGGTACTCGGTTCTGAAGGTGACGGCATCTCCCAGCTTGTCAGGAAGAACTGTGATCACATCATTTCGATTCCTATGCAGGGCCATATTGATTCTCTCAATGTCTCCGTGGCTGCCGGAATCCTGATGTATGAGTTCCGCAGGCCTAGAAAAAGCTGAACCATCTTTATATCAGTAATGAACGCTCCTCTGTCAGGGGCGTTTTTTTTGTCATTTCATCTTCTTGCAGACTTGTGAATCTTTTCTCTCTCAATGACCCGCTTTCGGAAAATAAACTGTTGACAAAAGTGAACGGGGTGGGGGTAGGCTGTTGGTATCAAAAATACCTATGGAGGATTTGAAATGAAGAAGATTCTTATTGCCCTTCTGACGATGATGGTCGTATTCGGATTCGTGGCCTGTGATGATTCTGATAATGGGCCGAAAGTTGTTGCTGATGCGACAGAGTATGTGGAGGTCCTTACAACAGGAACTCTTGGCAGTATGAATGTTTCTGATCTTATAGAGACGGGTGCAACTATAGCTGCAGATGGAAAAGTAACTGCTGTACTCAAGTCCGCAACAGGTTTCTCAGATTTCAATGATACAGAGGTAGATGAGCAGAGCGGTTTCTACCTTCCGATCAAGTTCAAGGGCGAAGTTGCAGAGGGCACAGCATTTACTGTCGTAGGCAGCGACAAGGGTGAAATGAAAGTTGATTCAGACCTGACTCATGTATTCAGGGTCGGAGGTATAGATCTTGAAGAGGCAGCTCTTCAGGCAACGACCTATGACATTGACATTCAGCTTAAAGATGAAATCGTAAGAGTCCACCTTGATCTTTCCGGCTGCACGATTGCAAAGACTGAGTAATTACAACAGTTTCTGCTGAAAAGTGATCCGCCGGTTTCATCTCAGAGACTGGCAGATTTGTTTATGGTGAGGGGGAAAATGCAATCTGAGTGTAAGCATCCGAGACAACGTATCCCGTCATCTGTGCGGAAAGAATGTCTGTCTATGTTCAGAGAGGGGAACGGCTATAAGAAAACAGCCTCAGCTCTGGGGCTCAACCGCTATACTGTCCGGGAATATCTCCGTCGGTACAGGGCCGGAGATGTTAAGTTGGCTGAACGCGGAGGTAAGGATAATTCCGGTTCAGAGGGCTGACGGATGCAGCGCCCCGTTAAGTCTCAGCAGAAATATGCGTTTCCTATATCGTCCCTGTACCAGAGATTGCGGAAGTTCTTGCGTTTTATCACATCGTATGCCGATCTGTTGGCTTCTGCGATGCTGCTGCCCTTGCCGACTATGGTGAGATTGCGTCCGCCTGTCGTCACAGCCTTGCCGTCCTTCTCCTGTATTGCTCCGCAGAATACCATCGGGCCTTCCGCGACGGGCATCATGAACATGCTCGTGAGTCCCTTTATCTCAATGCCTGTTTCCGGCTGCATCGGATAGCCCTTTGAGGCCAGTACGACGGCGACTGTGCATTCGTCGGTGGTTGAGAGCTTGACGGAGCTCACTTTATCCTCGCTTACCGCGCTGAGAATGGAGATGATGTCCGTTTTTATAATAGGTATCATCGCCTGGGCTGCGGGGTCGTTGAAGCGTACATGATAATCTACGAGATAGGGTTCCCTCTCTGGCGTTATCATCAGCGAGAGCGTGAGGATTCCCTTGTATGCAAGCTGTTCGACCTGCATCCCGTAGAGTGTCGGATTGATTATCCTCTCTACTATCTTGTCCTGTACTTCATTGAGGATAGGAACAGGGCAGAGCGCGCCCATTCCTCCTGTGGGAGTATCGTCATCCGTGGCTTTTTTTGTGTAGTCGCTGGTCACGGGAAGCATTATGTAGCCGTTCCTGTCCAGAAGGAGAGTGCAGCTTGCCGGTATTCCTGCTATTGACTCCTCGAGAAGCACCGGGCCGCGCTTGAAGAGCACGTCGGCATAGGAGAGGAGTGCGGCAGTGTCCGATGATGAGAGCATGATTCTCGACGGAGTTACTGAATTGCTCTTTATCGTGAAATTCTCACCCTGATGCCTTGTAAGGTATTTTCTCAGGCTCTCCATATCACCGAAGAGAGAGTTGCGCGGAATGGGAATGTTGTGTCTTGCCGTGAAAGCTCTGGAGAACGATCTGTCTCCTTCGAGCTTCGTTGATTCCTGAGGAGCTCCGAATACCGCTATTCCGCGTTCTGTGAGATACTGCACGACACCTGTGAAGAGAGGTGCCTCCGTACCGATGAATACATAATCTATCCTGTGTTCCCTGCATGCCTGATATACCGCCGCCGGATCTGCAGGGTTGACCGAGGGAAGGTTTATCGCGAAACGTCCTGTTGCGAGATTGCCGGGAGCGACATACAGCTCTGAAAGATAACAGCTTTTGCTGAACCACCAGGCAACGGCATGATCCTTGGCGCCTGACCCAAGCAGAAGAACTCGCATTTCACCACTCCTTTTGATCAGATGCTACCATACCGCGGACGCGGAATCAAAAAGAAAATCATATGAGATGGGACAGAATTTCTCTCATCTCCTCCTCGCTTGATGCGGTGCAGAGTTCGGCTTTTACTTTTGAGCTTCCGGGGATGCCCTTTATATATGCCATCAGATGCTTTCTCATCTCCCTGCATGCCGCAGCTTCGCCGAAGTACCTGACCATTAGTGAAAGATGCTTCTCGGCTGTAAGCACCCTTTCCTCCACAGATGGGAGAGTGTATGAGCCTTTCTCAATAAGCTCTTTTGTCTCCCTGAATATGAAAGGATTGCCGATCGCACCCCTTGCGAACATAACGCCGTCAAGGCCGCAGTCATTTATCATTGAGATGGCATCCTCCGGAGTGAATACGTCGCCGGAACCGTAGATGAGTATGCCGCTTCCTCTGAAATGCTCAGAGAGAATCCTGAAAGCAGCCCTGTCCGCCGTACCGCTGTATCCTTGTGCTCTTGTGCGCGCATGAAGCGTGAGCATTCCGGCTCCGGCTTCTGCTGCGGCATCCGCGAACTCAAGGTAGTTTATGGAATCGCTGTCCCAGCCGAGGCGGAACTTCACGGAGACAGGTATGTTCGTTCTTTCCTTCACAGCCTTTATGATGCGGCTTATCATCTCAGGATTTTTCATCAGTGCGGAGCCGGCACCTGTTTTCACCACCTTGGGAACTGGACAGCCGCAGTTGATGTCTATAGCGGCAGGAGTGCAGGCGAGGAGATTGTCCATGCATCTCCGTACAGGATCGTCCGAAGGTGCGAATATCTGTATAAAGAGGTTCTTCTCTCCGGGATAGCGTTCGAGAAGGGCTTTTGTTTTCTCCCCGTCACGCGCCAGTCCTTCGGCGCTGACCATCTCGGTGACGGCGGCATCCGCCCCCATCTCCGCAGCGATCTCCCTGAATGCCTTGTCCGTATAACCTGCAAGCGGGGCCAGCATGAACGGACCTCCGGTTCTCTCTCTCGTCACGCCCCGATAATAGCCGAACTCTTCCCAAATTGCCATCTATGTGCTAGCGTTTTCCAGTATGAAGCAGAAAGCGGTTCACGATGAAGAGTGGGCCTATGTATATGTGGTTAAGAATCCATCGTACAATGACGTGACGCTCTGCGCGTGGGACAGTGTTCTCTACGCGGGTACTCCCGTCGTGTACGATACGCGCTTCGGCCTTGATCTCGGCATCGTGGTCGGTCCCGCGCCTGTTCCCGGAAAGGGATATGTTCCGGGGCCTGCGGAAGTCCGCGGCGCCTGCCTCCGTTTCTCAGACGAGAACGAAGATGAGGAGTCTGCCGGCGATGAGAACGCCCATCAGTGCGATTCCTGTTTCCGCTGCCAGATCGCAAGGGAGCCTGAGCGCATCCGCGTCTCAGGTGATGTTGACTGGATAGATCATCTGGCGACGCCCTCGGAGATGGCGAGGTACGGGGAGAATGCTTCCAGAGAGGAAGAGGCAATAAAGATATGCCGCGAGAAGATCCGCAAACATGGGCTTTCGATGAAGCTGGTGACTACGCACTTCCTCCTCGGGGAACCCAAGGTCATCTTCTTCTTCACTGCCGATGACCGCGTTGATTTCAGGGAGCTCGTGAAGGATCTTGTCTCCGTTTTCCGCATGCGCATAGAGCTCAGGCAGATAGGAGTGAGGGATGAGTCAAGGCTCATCGGCGGACTTTCCGTCTGCGGCCGCGACTACTGCTGCCATCTGATGACGCGGGAGATGGACCCCGTGACGATAAAGATGGCGAAGGAGCAGAATCTCTCCCTGAACTCTATGAAGATATCAGGGCCGTGCGGAAGGCTTCTGTGCTGTCTTGCCTATGAGTATGACTACTATATGGAGGAGAAGGCATCCTGTCCGCCGGAGGGAACTAAGCTCAGGCTTGATCACGAACTCTGGCGCGTGACCGAGGTGAACATCCTCTCGAGGAAGATCACGGTGTCCGGGAGCGAGGGCAGGACAATATCAATCCCGTTCGACGAGGTTTTCTTCAACAGCGATTCGGGATTCTGGGAGGTCAGCGAGGAGTATCAGGAGGAACTTTTCTCGTCCTGATGCGCATTCCGTGATCTGCGGCTGCGCTTCTTTCTTGGCAGCCGGATGGCACTTCCCAGGCAAACACGGAGCCCTGCTGTGAAAATAAAACATTGCATGGCAATGTGTTGACTTGAGGTTGTCTTTATGATAATTTCTGTAATCGCTGTCATGTTGATGACAGCTTTTGACTGAATATAACGATAAGGATTGTTTGGAGGAATAAATGGCTAATAAGTCCGCAGAGAAGAGAGAACGTCAGGAAGCCAGGCGCCGCCTTCGCAACCGCATGGCGAAGAGCACGATGCGCACAGCTATCAAGAAGTTCGATGCAGCTGTAGCAGCAGGAGACAAGGCCGCAGCAGAGAAGGCACTGGCAGAGAGCAGCAAGCTCCTTGATACGGTGGCAGGAAAGGGCATCATCCACAGAAACAACGCTGCAAGGAAGAAGAGCAGGCTCGCACACGCTTACAACAAGATGGTCTGAACATCGGGAGTGTGCATATGGATCAGAAGCTGACGAAGGCTGCTATCATAGAGAACCTTCATGCGAAGCTCGGCATCAACAGGACCGATATCCACTCTGTCATTGACGAGCTGTTCGAGGAGATCAAGGACGGCCTCAAGGATAACCGTGTGATTGAACTCCGCGGATTCGGAACTTTTGAGGTCCGTATCAGGAAGGGCAGGGAAAAAGCCCGCAATCCCAAGACAGGCGATGTCGTTGCAGTCG
This sequence comes from uncultured Spirochaetaceae bacterium, assembly GCA_944389295.1. GTDB lineage: Bacteria > Spirochaetota > Spirochaetia > Sphaerochaetales > Sphaerochaetaceae > Ornithospirochaeta. Next base: position 11,203 of record CALXLV010000019.1, read on the forward strand.
ACAGGCATGGAGTAGCGATCTTCCGCCCCGGCAAGGAGCTGAAGGATTTTGTCTGGAACATCACTTCCGGACCGGAAGAGGAATAAGATTTTGGAAGAGAGAAAAACTTCCGTGAGAAGCCTCAGGACCACAGGTTCTGAGGTTCTTGTTTTACTGGCATCCGCTTTTGTATATGCGATAGCCTTTCCGGGATTTATTGCCCCGGAAGGACTGGGGTTCATAGCCTTCTTCGCCCTGATACCGGTATTCGCCGTCATCAGGAACACCACATGGAAGGCTGTGTGGATATACGGATTCATCTTTAAGTTCGTCTTTTTCCTCTTCTTCTGCTACTGGCTGAAGGGGTTCCACGCACTTGCGATCATTCTCATTCCTGTAATCAAGGGATTCGAGATGCTGCTGGGCTTTATTGCCCTGAAAGCCGCTGACAGGTTCTTCCGCCGCTTCGGATTCTTCTTTCAGGCTATCATATGGGTGGCTTATTCATATCTTGCGGAAAGCTGGTTTGCAGGCCTGCCGTACGGAAACATCGCATACGCGTTCTACAACTACACATATCTTGTGCAGATTGCCGACATAACCGGAATATGGGGAATAGTATTCCTCGCGGTGCTGCCGCAGACATTCCTCGGCCGCTATCTCTGTGATTTTGTCAGAGGGACGGCGCCGAAGTTCAGGGCCTACCTCAAGAGCAATATCGCGTTTGTGGTGCTCTATGCCGTATTGATGGCTGCTGCGCTTATCTACGGAGGAGTGAGAACTCATCAGTGGAGGAACACCGAACCTGACAGAGTGTGGGATGTCGTTGCCGTACAGCATAACCATGATTCATGGAAGGGCGGATACACAACATACCTCCACAACTTCAACAATCTCAGGCGCTTCACGCTTGAGGCGATGTCCAAGACTGATCCCGATGCAGTGATCTGGAGCGAGACGGCGTTCGTTCCCTCCGTCGCATGGCACATGAACTACACGGAGAGCGGTTCCATCTACTCCGACACAGCAGAGCTTGTTGAGGAGTTCGTCAGCTTCGGAGAGAATCTCGGAGTGCCTCTTATCACAGGCAATCCTGAGGGAGTGCTGACTGATCCCTCTCTTCCTCCGTACAATGAGGACGGAAGCTGGAACAGGACGGACTACAACACTGTCATCCTTTTCGATGACGGCGAGATAAAGGGAACGTACCGCAAGCAGCATCTGGTGCCGTTCACCGAGCATTTCCCCTATGAGAAAGAGCTTCCCTGGCTCTACAATCTCCTCCTTGCCAACGACTACCAGTGGTGGCTGCAGGGAAACGAGCCCGTGGTATTCGAATCCGACGGAATAAAGTTCTCGACGCCGATCTGCTTCGAGGATACCTTCGGAGATATCTCCGGCGCTTTCGTAGCCAACGGAGCTGATGTCATAGTCAACATGACGAATGACAACTGGTCGAAGCGCGTGAGCGCTGAGCTGCAGCATGCCGCTATGGCATCATTCCGCTCTATAGAGACGCGCAAGGCGATGATAAGGGGCACGAACAGCGGCATAACATGCCTTGTCACTCCCGAGGGAACAATGCATGACGAGATGGAGCCCTTCACGATGGGATGGCATCTCTATCATGTTCCCATCTACACTCACGAAAGTCATGCCGATACGTTCTTCGTGAACCACATCAATCTTTTCGCACATATCTCAGTCTACGCATCCTATGCGATTCTCGCACTCGGTGCGGTGATGAAGATTGCCGGCATGATAAGAGGCAGGAAGAGATGAACGCAAGCATAATCGTCATAGGAACGGAGCTCACCAGAGGCATCATACAGGACAAGCACGGCGCTCTGATAAGCCGCGAGCTCACGCATCTCGGTGTGCATGTCTCCGAGATTGTGGCCCTTCCTGACGACGGAACGATAGAATCCGTGCTCGGCGCGCTGATGAGGACTTCCGACATCATCATAATAACAGGAGGCCTCGGCCCGACGAGCGATGATATGACGCGTCAGGTCATTGCGGATGCCGCCGGAAAGCCGCTGGTGCGCGATGCCTCTTCCTGGGAGCATCTTCTCAAAAGACTGGGGGAGAAGGCTTACGGAGCCAACTCGCGTCAGGCCATGATACCTGAAGGATTCTCCGTTATTCCCAATGCCAACGGCACCGCTCCCGGTTTCTATGGATATGGCGGAGATGTGCTTCTGATCTCACTCCCCGGACCTCCCCGCGAGATGGACCCGATGTTCTACGAGAGCGTCATTCCGCTGATCAGGGAGAAGCTCGATCTTCCGGATGCCGAGAGGGACGAGTATTCGTCCTTCATAACGGCTGAGGCGAAACTTGAGGAACTCTATGAAGCTGCCGATCCGGAGCTTGACTGGGGAACGAGGTTCCAGGATTACAGAATTTCGCTATATGTCTCGGGTAAGAGCAGAGAGGAGCGGAATAAGGCCATCGCAAGACTGCGCAATATGGTGGGAGATGAGCGCATTGCCGATGGAGACACAGATGCGCTTTCAATCCTGATAGCTGCTCTCGGAAAGCATAATGCGACTGTTTCGGCGGCTGAGAGCTGCACGGGCGGACTTATCTCGGAGCTGCTGACATCGCGTCCGGGGTCGTCTGCGTTCATGCTCGGGGCTGTCACATCCTATGCCGCCTCTGTTAAGGAGAACCTGCTCGGCGTCAGCGGAGCCACAATAGCTGAGCATGGGACAGTCTCTTCCGAGTGTGCGCTTGAGATGGCTGACGGTGTTAGAAGGCTCACGGCCTCTGATTATTCCGTTTCTGTCACAGGGGTAGCCGGTCCGGACAAGGATGAGGGAAAGGATATAGGCACTGTTTACCTAGGATTCTCCGGCAAGGGAAGGGAGAGCGCATCTGTATCGCTTCATTTCTCTTCATGGGGACGAGAGTCCATAAGGCGCAAATGCTCGGTTGCGGCATTTATTCTTCTCTCTGCGTATATAGAGGGAAGGAATCCTTCCGCTGTAGCTGAGAGCTGGAATTATCTCTGAGAAAATGCCGCGGGGTGACGCTCCGCGGCTTATTCCTTCGATCTCAATGCAGCCCGATACACTGCTGTTGACTATATTCCCTGCGATGGCAATAATAACGGTAACAGACAGAAGCCTTTATTTTATAAGGCGTAATCCTTTCAGAAACCAGTCATTTCTTTTGGAGAAATAATTAATGTCAGATTTATTTGACGAGGCCGGAGCTGAGGCTCCTGCTGTTCAGGAAGCTGAGAAGCCCGCAAAGAAAAGGCCCGGACGCCCGCGCAAGGTAAGGACTCCGGATGAGGCGGCACCCGCCAAGAAAACCCGTGTCACAGTGAAAAGACGCCCCTGTGTGTCCGTAAAGACAGAAGAGAGTCCGGCTGCCGTGCCGGAGACTGAGGAAGTGCCTCAGACTGTTCCAGTAGAGCCTGCGGAAGCCGTTCAGGAAGTGTCTTTCCCTCAGCCTGAGGATATTCCATCTCCTGAAATTCCGGCGGACGAGGTTCCCGCAGCCGTTTCCGGCGAAGAGAATGCGGAAGCTGCAGCCGGCGCTGCGGAGGAGGTAGAGGATGGCTCTGCCGCTCCGAGGCCGCAGGGACAGTTCGAGAGACGGTTCGATGACAGGTTCCACGGCAGGCGCGACAAGCGCATGAAGAACATGAACGGCAAGAGAAGGCCGGAGGATTATCAGCCTGAGATCAATCTCGACGAGCATCCCGATGCCCCTCAGCTTTTCATCTCGGTCCTCACTGCTCTCCATCTGGATGAGCTCAGGGACAGAGCGAGACTTGCAGGCATTCCCGAGGATGTGATTCTTGACTGCCGCAAGCCGGAGCTTATCGCCAAAATGCTCCGCCTTCACTCAGCCGCCGGCGGTGCGCTTCTTGTGGAGGGTACGCTTGAAGTTCTCCAGGAGGGCAGCTTCGGATATATCCGCTATGCGGTCAACAACTATCTTGCCGGAACAGAGGATGTCTATGTGTCCGCATCGCTTATAAAGGCGATAGGGCTCAAGACCGGCGACTCTGTCTATGCACAGATAAGGGCACCGAGGGAGAATGAGAAGAGCGCTGCGGTCGTCCGTATCCTCCGCGTGAACGGAGAGGAGCCGAAGATGGCGAAGATAAGGGCTCCGTTCGATACGCTCACTCCGCTTTTCCCCGATGAGAGGCTTTGCCTTGAGATCGTTGAGGATGACAAGCCGTCTGATCTCTCCACAAGGGTTGTTGATCTCTTCTGCCCGATCGGAAAGGGACAGAGGTCGCTCATAGTGGCTCCTCCCCGTACTGGAAAGACAGTCCTGATGCAGAAGATAGCCAACGCTATAACCACCAACCATCCTGAAGTAACGCTCATCGTGCTTCTTGTCGACGAGAGGCCGGAAGAGGTTACCGACATGAGGCGCAACGTGAAGGCTGAGGTCATCGCATCGACGTTCGACGAGCAGGCGCAGCACCATGTGCAGGTTGCGGAGATGGTGATAGAGAAGGCGAAGAGGCTTGTCGAGTACAAGAGGGATGTCGTTATCCTCCTCGATTCGATCACACGTCTTGCAAGGGCATATAACCAGACCGTTCCCGCTTCCGGAAAGATTCTCTCCGGCGGCGTCGATTCAAACGCTCTCCACAAGCCCAAGAGATTCTTCGGCGCTGCGAGAAACATAGAGCAGGGCGGTTCGCTGACGATTATATCGACGGCCCTGATCGAGACGGGATCAAGGATGGACGAGGTCATCTTCGAGGAGTTCAAGGGCACGGGCAACAATGAGATCGTGCTTGACCGCAAGATGGCTGACAACCGCAAGTTCCCGGCGATAAACATAAAGAAGTCCGGAACGAGGCGCGATGATCTTCTTCTTCCCGCCGATGTGCTTTCGCGCGTATTCCTGCTGCGCTCCGCTTTCGGAAATCTTGACGATATCGATATGTCCGTGGCGTTGATTGACAAGATGAAAAAGACAAACAATAATAAGGAGTTCCTCGACTCGATGAACACGCCGTCGACGCTGAGGTGAAAAGATATCTCCCGTCTGTGAAAGCAGACGGTATATGCATAAACCGGAGGAAAAGAAATGAAGAAGAATATCCATCCTGAGTACACTCTCCAGGAAATCCATTGCTCCTGCGGCAATGTGATCAAGACGAAGTCCACGTCGAAGAACCTCCATGTCGAAATCTGCTCGGCATGCCATCCGTTCTTCACGGGTACGCAGAAGCTGGTCGATACGACAGGACGTGTCGAGCGCTTCAACAAGAGATACCACAGAGACTCAAACTGAGAGTTTTTCCAGCAGAACGAGGCCGAGGATCATTCCCCGGCCTTGTTTTTGACAAGACACCCTTCTTGTCTATAAAATGCTGATTATCGGGGATATCGATGAATGGTATAGTCAAGGTTCATTCAGAAGAGTATGGGGTTATGCCTGAGGTTGTCGTGGAGGTTCCTCAGGTCACGACGCTTCTTGGCGCTTTCTCTGAGTTCTGCAGCGGCTACGCTCTCATGAGCACCAATACGGAAGGGCTCAGAGTTTCGGTTTCCAGACGCAGCGACAGCGCTGTGCATGTTCTCAATTCGACAAAGAAAGAGCGCAAGAGATTTCAGCTGATGGCTATACGTCCGCGCAAGGAGGACAAGTGGTGCACGGTAGTGAAGTCCGTATGCCAGATGCTGCAGGCAGCGGAGCTTTCATTCACAGGCTTCAATCTTGTCTTTAAGGGACAGAGCGCGGTCGCCGATCCTCCTGCCATAACAGCGGCGCTCTCCGCAGGACTGATAATGGCGCTCGACAAGCTCTTCGGCTTCGGTCTGAACCGCAACACAGCGATGCGCCTTGCGTACAACTCCAACCGTTATTCAGACAGCTATCAGTCGAGGCTCCGTGACCTGATAACTATATTCACTGCGGAGCCGGGGAAGATGATCCATTTCGACCTCGACTCATATGACTATTCCTTCTATGACTATCCTTTCGTTAAGGGAAGCGGCATAGGTTCGTATTTCATCGACTGCGCGCTTCCCGCCGATGAGCTCTCGGAGGAGGTCGCGCTTTTCAGAAGGACTGCGGCAAAGGCTTCCGCGGTTCTGAAATCTGAGCTTCCGAAGGGATATAAGCTGAGGACGCTGACGAAGAAGGAGCTTCTGCAGAACCATCCGTCATTCCCTGAGGACTGGAAGAGGATGATAACCTTCATCCTTGAGGATACAGCCGCCGCGAACAGAGGGCTGGAATGTCTTAAAACGCGGGATGCAGAGGCTATGGGCAAGCTCCTCTCAGATGAGCAGAGGGACATACAGAATCTTGCCGAGCTTACCTCGCCGGAGGTTGACTGGCTTGTGAAGCGCGGGGCGGAGTCTGAGTATATAAGAGGCGTCACGGAGGTCTCCGTGGGCATTACCGGCACTCTCGTCGTGCTGATCGATGATGGCTCCGAGGAGCTGTACAGGAAGCAGCTTGAGGAGTATGAGCGCATCTTCGGCTTCCATCCGGTGATGCGGGAATACATCCCGTCAGGCTCCATCAAGGTGATTCCGGAAAATGAATATCCTCTTATCTAACGACGACGGCTACATGGCAGACGGCTTAAGGATACTCGAGGAAGTTCTTTCCTCACGCGGCCATGACATCTATGTCTCCGCGCCTGACAGCGAGCAGAGCGGGAAATCCCACGGGATGACGATAAAGGGCAGGGTGGCGCTTACGGAGTACGCTCCGCATCACTTCCATGTCTCCGGTACTCCGGCGGACTGTATTGTCTACAGCCATAGATGCACGCTCTTTCCTGTCACTTTTGATGCTGTCATATCCGGAATAAACCACGGCTACAATCTCTCCACCGATATAATCTACTCAGGTACATGCGCGGCTGCGAGACAGGCGGCCCTTTACGGCATGAAGGCGATAGCCATATCATGCGGCAGGCGGGATGACGTGGAGCTTTTCCATAAGACAGCGGAGTTCCTTGCGGATCATCTTGAGGCTTTCATGGGGAGCATTCCCTCCGGTGCTTTCATGAACATCAACGTTCCTCCGTCATTCAAGGGGGAGTATGAGGCTGCTGGAATCGGCGGCATATCCTATGCTGATCAGGTCGTGATAAGAGAGGAGAGGGGAGACGTGAGGATTGTCGAGATTGAGTATGCCGATCTCTCCTTCCATCCCTCTGAGTCCGGTTACCCTGCAGATCATGAGGTGTGCGGCTCCGGAAAGGCCTCCGTCTCGATAATAGACACGCATCCTGCGCTCTCTTCTGCTATGAGGACGTTCAGATGAAATGGGAGGATATCTGCACGCGCTGCGGTCTCTGCTGCCATGAGAAGGTGATACATCCCGATGCGCTTGTGATAGACACATCACAGCCCTGCGCTTTCTATGATGAAGAGACGCACAGCTGCACAGTCTACAGCGAGAGATTTGCCAAATGTCCCAGATGCGAGAAGGTTACGCCATTAATGGCGGCGTTCGGAAGAAGCCTGCCTGAATCATGCGGTTACATAGTGTGGGCGAAGCGTCATCATATAAGATTCAGAAAAGCCGTGGAGAATGTGATCGCCGGATGATGGTCTTTCATGATTCTGTATTAATCCGGATGGAAGAAATTATTCTGTATAATGGTTCATTTCTAATGAAATGAGAGCTATATGAACAATTGCGGCTTCAATCTTTAAAACATCTGCCTCTGTTAATTTACTGTATCATTTCTGGTATTAAAAGAATCAAACAGCCTTTATTCACACTATTTCCAGTTATAAATATTGCGTCCTTAAAACATAAAACTAATCAATAAAAAGGTGCTGTGGACATCCTCCCTATCCAATAGGACAGCTTGACGCTGTTCCGATAGCTGGATACCTTAACTCCGATGGAGAAGCATATGGATAGAAAGACAGTCTATCTTGATAACAACGGTACGACCCGCATGGCGGACGAAGTCGCTGCATTCATGCATGCCAATGATGATCTCTACGGCAATGCATCCAGCATGCACACGCTCGGACGTCAGGCGGCGGCCGGAATAGAATGGGCGCGGGGAGAGGTCGCTGAGCTTATCGATGCAGATAAGGGCGACATTTACTTCACTTCCGGCGCATCGGAGAGCAACAACACGGTTCTCAACATCTTCAGGGACAGAGCCGACGATGGGGACAAAAGATCGCGCATCATAATCTCATCCGTCGAGCATCCCGCGACGATCGAGACGGTCAAGTATCTGAAAAAGAAGGGCTACAGCATCGATCTCTGTCCTGTGGACGAGATCGGAAGGCTGAGGCTTGATGAGCTTGAGCGTCTGATGGGCGACGATGTCTCCCTTGTCTCCGTGATGACGGGAAACAACGAGTCGGGAACGATACAGCCCGTGAAGGAGGCGGCGGAAATAGCGCACAGATACGGCGCTTATTTCCATACCGACGCGACGCAGGCCATCGGCAAGATTCCGGTCTCTGTAAAGGATATCGGCGCCGACTATCTCTCGCTTTCGGCTCATAAGTTCTATGGCCCTAAGGGAATCGGAGTGCTGTATGCAAAACATGGCGTACCTCTTTCCCCGTTCGTTCATGGCGGACATCAGGAGAAGGGAGTCAGGGCCGGAACGTACAGCAATCAGGCGATACTTGGGCTTGGAAAGGCCGCGGAGCTTGCGCGCCTCGGGCTTGCGGAGGAGCATGACAGGCTCTGGGCGATGAGGGAGGCACTTAGAAAAGGAATCGAGGAGAGGATACCAGATGTCGTGGTCAACGGTTCCAATGACGAGGCTCTCTGCCTTCCTGGAACTCTGAATATCTCTTTCCCGTCCGCGGAAGGCGAGTCGATACTCCTCTATCTCGATCTCGAGGGAATAGAGGTATCTACAGGCTCTGCATGTGCTACAGGTTCTCTTGAGCCCAGCTATGTGCTTCTTGCGGCGGGGCTCGATGTCGAGCTGGCGCACGGTTCCATAAGGTTCTCGTTCGGGCGCTACAACACGATGGACGATGTGGATTATGTTCTTGAGAAGCTCCCCCCGATCATTGAGCGTGTCAGGGCGATGAGCACAAGGAAGGTGTGATATGGCAGAAAGTTTCATGGCCCAGTGGGTATATACGGATACAGTCAAGGATCATTTCATCAATCCCCGCAATCTCTGGAAGGAGGGCGAAGATTTCAAGGCTGACGGAGTGGGAGAGGTAGGCTCTCTCGCGTGCGGCGACCAGATGAGGGTCGGCATAAAGGTGAAGGACGGACGCATCTCCGATCTCAGATGGCTTACATACGGATGCGCCTCCGCGATAGCTTCGACATCGATGATGAGCGAGATGGCGATAGGCATGACGCTTGAGGAGGCTTATCACCTCACTCCCTCGATGATCACAGATGCTCTCGGAGGGCTTCCCGAACACAAGTTCCACTGCTCCGTCCTCGGAGACAAGGCGCTCAGGGCTGCCATCGACGACTATCTGGAGAAGAACAACTTGCCCAATCCATACAAGGGAACGACTGCCAAGATCATCTGCGAGTGCAAGGGTGTCACCGACCAGATGATCGAGGAGCTTGTGAAGAACGGGAAGGTCAGCACATTCGATGAACTCCAGAAGGAGACCGGCTGCTGCACTGCCTGCGGCAAGTGCAGGGACAGAATACTCGAAGAGCTGAACGAGTGCCTGCACATCTACGGTAAATGATAAGCATCTACCTCGATGCCGTGAAGGATGCCCTTTATCCTAAGAAAAAGGGCGTCCTTACAAGGCGGTGCAGATACATAAAAATAGCACCTCTCTCCCCGTACACGAAGGACGAGATAAGGACGCTCCGGCTGCGCCTTCATCTCTCTGTCGGCCTCTTTGCCGATCTTCTCGGAGTGTCGGAGAAAACTGTGGAGGCGTGGGAGAGCGGGCACAACGAGCCGTCAGGTCCGGCGCTGAGGCTAATGAACATGCTCCAGCGCTATCCTGACATCCTCATGGAGACAAGAACCGTCTATGAGACGGGAGCGGAGTAGGCTCAGATAGCTCCGTAGACAGAGCCTCCTATGAATTCCCTGAGCAGCGAGTCCGACGGTACGTATTCGGAAGGAATCGGATAGACGAAATCGAGAAAATCAAGAAGCCTTCTTGCGGTGGTGTAGGCATCGCCTGTGTCCTTCGTGACTGAGCGCAGGAGCGGAACGGCATAGGTTTTTATCACGCCGGGCTCATATTCAAGTGCGCTGTTTATCATCACGTCGGCATTGTTCTGATATGGGAAGATATGATTTTTCTCGCCTCTCTCGACAGAGGGCCATCTCGAGAGTGTTTCCACAGCATTGAATCCCCTTGTCCTGCTGTCCCTTACCATCCTTCTCAGTATTCTGTTGTCTGTCGTGCTTATCCTCGAGCGCGTGTCGAGATTGACCTGCGTCAGCGCGGATATGTATATGCGGAATGTGCTCTTTCTGTCCATGTCAGGAACAAGTTCAGGATTCAGCCCGTGTATTCCCTCGATCACCAGAATTGAGTTTCTCTTCATCGAGGTCGCTTTTTCCCTGAGTGTGATCTTCCTGTCCTTGAACGAGAATGATGCGAGATGCACCTCCTTCCCGGCGATGAGATCGCCAAGCTGCTGCCTGAAAAGTCCCAGATCGAGAGCTTCCAGCACCTCGTAGTCGCGTTCACCGTATTCATCGAAGGGAATTCTCTCAGTCGGCAGATAGTAGTCATCCAGCGATATCTTCACAGGCTCGAAACCATCCACTCTCAGTTCGTCGGAGAGTTTGAGCGAGAATGTTGTCTTGCCCGATGAAGAGGGGCCTGAGATGAATACAGCCTTTACCTCTCCTCTCTCCTTTATCGCCCTCGATATATCTGATATGCGTCTCCTCTGCAGCGCTTCCGAGAGCATTATCGTCTTTTGTATCCCGCCTTCTTCCGTCTTTCTGTTCAGTTCTCCGAGCGAGTCTATGCCGAGAATCTTCGCATATGATTTGTTCTCCCTGAAAACGGAGAAGAGCAGGGGGTTGTCTGTGAAATCCATCAGCTTCTGCGGGTTTCTGCTCTGCGGATATCTCAGGAGAAGGCCGTCCTCATACTCCCTGAGTTCCCAGAGCTCAAGATATCTGAGCGATGGCAGCAGAGGCTCATAGTACATCTCAAGGCATGTGCCGAGCTTCGCGAAGCGGTATGAACCGCTGTTGGTCGTGTTCAGGAGTATCTCCGTCTCATGTAGGTTCCTCTCCTTTGAATATGCCAGCGCCTCATCTTCCGTAAGCTCCACAAGCTCTATAGGCATATCGGAGGCGATTGCATCCTTCATCACTTTTATGAGTCTCCCGGTATCAGGTTTCTCCCCGTTCCTGTATCTGAAATAGTATCCGTCGCCGAGGCTGTGGCCTATTATGAGCGTGCGCTCCGGTGCGATCAGGGACGAGGCGTAGCAGAGGAGGAAGCAGAGACTCTTCCTGTAGACTCTTTTTCCGAACGGGGAGAAGAGCCTTACGCTTTCTATGCAGGAGTTCCCGTGTATAGGTTCCATCAGAGAAGAGAGTTTGCCGTTGACCTTTGCCGCCACGACGGGATCGGATGAATATGAGAGATTCCTCCCGCTGCCGAGAAGCTCTGTGATCTTCGTTCCTTCCGGAACTTCCGTCCTCTTGCCGTCAATTTCCACCGTGAGCATTTTCATAAAGTCAGGATACCATATGGATAGACGTGCTGTATGGAGTTTGTCAGAAGAGAGAAGGCTGTGATGCCGTATATCCCTCCATCTCGCTTCCTATCCACCGCATTATGACTGAGACAATATAATCGCACTCATCATCGGTGAGTTCCCTTCCTGCAGGAATGTGATGCCATTTCCGGAGACAGCCGCGGCAGCAGCATCCAGTGGCGTGCTGTGCGATGAATACGGGATGGCCTCTCATCGGGGTCTGTTTTCCGTCCTTGGGAGGAAAGGCGGGTTTCAGACGGAGGCGGATGAAATCACGGGCATGGCTTTCCACCGTATCCATTCCCTTGCGCAGGACATATTCCTTGTCTTTCTCTGAAAGATGGAAGCGCCTTCTGAATGGTGATGCCGAAAGCCTTCTCCTGAGTTCTTCCCATTCCGCGTCTGTCATATTCGGATGATATCACCATTCATGAATTGAAAGAATGCGGAAGAGTGTCTCAGAAATCAGCCTTTATTGTGCATTATCCAAGAATAATGAACACAAATTGACTTGACAGAAATTAACGGGGTGGGGGTAGGATTCTCCATAGTTAAAAACCTATTATGGAGTATTTGAAATGAAGAAGATTCTTATGGTTCTTCTTGCTGTGGCTGTAGTATTCAGCTTCGCAGCTTATGAAGATAATGCATCCGATCCATGGACAATCGGTGTAAGGCTTGCCAAGATTGAAGATGCTTCCAAGCCTAATTTTGCTGCAAACATTGAGGCGATTGACAAGGCAGATGCCTGGACATTCAAGAACAATGTTCTGACCATCGATATTACTGGACTTAAACTTAATGATGAGACTTCAATCGGTGACCTTTCCGGAACTAGTCTTGAGAGCACAGGCGCATGGGTATGCTTCCTCTTTGACACAGATGCGGAACTCAAGAATGTGAAGTTCAACAATGCTCCGCTTGGTGCAGACAATCTTGAGCCTTCTGTTACTGCGGCTGTTGATGGATCAAAGAGAAAGGATTCTGAATTCACACAGTGGATCAACCTCTCTGATTCCAATACCTATGAGGAAGGAAGAGACGTCACGATCTATAACGGAATTGATACCGTAACAGTGAAGATCGTTGTCGTTGACAACACAACTCCTGCTGCACCGGAGACTCCGGAAGAAGGCGGAGCTGAGCAGGCCTGAGGATTTTCCTTATGATCTGAAGAAGAGGCATACTGCGGTGTGCCTCTTCGCTTTAAAGGAGGGGCTGTGAAGGTTAAGAAAGTCCTGAAACGTCCCTGGATACCCCTCTGTGAAGAGACTGGAATGCCTCTCGCTCTTTGAGAAAGGGTACGGTTACAAGAGGACGGCAAAAGAGACTGGGCTGAACGTCTACACGGTGCGTGAATACAGGAGGAGATACAACTCCGGAGACACGGCTTGGGCATACAGGTTCAGTGACAGACAGGAATGATCGGGAACGGCGCTGTCCGTTCCTTTTTCCGTTCCATAGCGTCATTCAGCGTTTTGGTTTATACTCAGCCTATGGCTGTAATCCGGATATCCCTTGACAGCGGCACCTCTGAGAAGGTCGCAGGAATCGGGGGAACAGGTCTTGATCTCGCGTTCGCGCTCTATGATGCTTTCAGGGAATCCGATCCTATAGTGATAACTCCTCCGTCGGAGGAGGCTCTGCGTTTTTCAGGCTGCGCGTTCTTTACGATGGTATTCAGATCGCCTGTCACAGACAGCATGATGATGCAGTACTCGTCGCTTCCTCCCGGCTATTCGCTCCGCCGCCTCGGATATGATGCTGTTGTCATAACTGGCAGGGCGGAACATCTGACATACCTTTCTGTCTCAGCCGATGATGCCGAGTTCCTCTCCGCAGAAGGAATGCGCGGCACGCCGTCATCTGTTTTCGAGACGATGGCAAGGAAGAATATAACTGACGTATTCCTCTCCATAGGCAGGGCAGGCGAGAACGGCATTCTCTATGCCTCTCTCCAGTCAGGGGGCCATGAAGCCGCCGGATGCGGCCTCGGATGCGTTTTCGGCAGGAAGAACCTCAAAGGCATCCTCCTTCCCGGTTTCTCCCGCAAGGATTCTCTCGGAAGCGGCAAGGCCGAGAGGAGGGCGAGGCGCAGGCAGGAGAAGTCAAAGACCGCGCGGAGAATAAGAAAGGAAGGCGGCGGAATATTCATAGATGCCGCACTGAAAGCTGGGTGGCTTCCTGTCGACGGCTATTCAAGACGCTATGATCCCCGTGCGTACTTTCTGGACGGGAAGGCGATGACAGATGAGTTCGGCCTCTATCCCGAATCATGTCAGGAATGTTATTTCGCATGCGGCAGGAGAACGCGTGACAATGCCATGCTCCCGTCATGGAGGGAGTGCGCTCTCTTCGGCAGCAATCTGGGATTCTACTCGCTATCCGATGTCATGAAACTCTCGGATGCCGTGCGTGAGGAAGGGCTTGGAATTGCCGATACAGGCGCCCTCCTTGCCCATATGAAATGCGGCGATATCAGTGAATACATCACACTTATCCATATGATAGGTCGAAATCAGTGCAGTGACCGCAGAGCTGCAGCGGGAGTGAAGGCATTTCCAGGTGCGATCGCGACCGGCGGCTGCCTCCCTCTTCTTTCTGATCTCAGGGGCGATCCCGCAGGGGCAGTGCTCGCATCCCTCTGCCTTCCGTATATTCTGCCTGTGTCTCTGCTCCTGCCCGGAAAAACTCTTACAACGGGCAGCGGCGCCGTAATGGCGCTCTATGAGACTGCCTGCAGCCTTGCGCTTGTCTCTCTCGGCTATTCTCCGATGGGGACGATCTCAGAGTGGTGGGGCAGGATTCCCCGCTTTGTTTTCAGGGTTCCCTTTCTTCTCCGCATTGCCGCCGTAATGATGAGGGCCTACGGACTTGATGCCAGACTTCTCATCGAGAACGGAATGAGATATATGGAGAGGCTATCCTCCGGTCCGTTCCGCCTACCTGAACGCTTCACGATGGAGGCTGAAAGCGACTATGGCGACGGAGCCACGATCCAGTACACGCGTCTCATGGAGTGCTATGAGAGGGAGAAGTCCATCGCTCGCAGGATAGTGAAGTCAAGAAGGGAGAAGAGGCGGAGGCCGTCCTCGGAGAGAAGTGCCGCAGTTGGTCCGAGCGATGATCTCGGGCGCGACGGCGATCCCGGATTGCAGAAGTAAACTCCATCTTCCATATGGAGGTCGGGGACATGGGTGTGGCCTGAAATCAGGATGTCGCCTTTATTGAGAGTGAAGTCCGGTATTGCATCCCCATGCGTGATCACAACCCTGCGGCCGTATATCTCAATCTCTCTTGTGCGCGGCGGGAAACTCAGCCCGTCATAGTCATAGAATCTGTCGCAGTTGCCTCTCACCGCTATCATCGAGGAGAAGAATGCGCTGTTTATGCCGTCGGGACACTGATCTCCCGCGCTGATGATTCCTTCAGTCCTGAAATGCTCCGCGGCTTTCTTTATCAGTTCTATGCCGCTGCTGCTTCCGTGTATGTCAGAGGTTATCAGGTACATGCCTCAATGTTACATGAAAACGGCGGGGTTATCACTCCTGCATCGATGTTGCCAACACTCTGGGTTGAAGTTAGACTTCATATAGAGGACGAGATGGAAGAGAAGTACATTGCGGCAGATGACGGCCACAGAATTTTCCTGCGCATATGGCGTGCTGAAAATACCCGCGCCACCGTACATATAAATCATGGCATGGCTGAGCACAGCGCGAGGTATCAGGAGTTCGCGGAGAAGCTCTGCGCCATCGGATGCACCGTCTACGCCCAGGATCACAGAGGACATGGATACACGAAGGAAGATGACGAGAAGGGGTGGTTCGCGGAGCGTGACGGCTGGAAGCGCGTTGCGGAGGATGCATGGGAAGTGGACAAGGCAATCACCATTGACTTCCCCGGTGTTCCTCATATCCTCTTCGGGCACTCCATGGGCTCTTTCATCGCGCGCACTTGTCTTGCTCTTCACTCAGATGCGTATGCCGCATCCATAATCTGCGGAACCGGCGCATCCCAGGGCCTCGCGGGCAGAATAGGCAGGCTCATAGCTCTGCATCACGCCGGTAAATTCGGTTCAAAGATGCCCGATCAGACGATGGAGAAGCTCGCATTCGGAAGCTATGCCGGACACTTTCCCGGAGAGGGTGAGTACGGCTGGCTCTCGCGCGACAGGAACGAGGTGAGGAAATACGAGGATGATCCTCTCTGCGGCTTCACATGCTCGTCCAGCTTCTATGCCGATCTCATCGAAGGCTCGTTCACTGCAAATGATAAAAAGCTCGCCGCATCCATAAGGAAAGATATTCCCATTCTCATAATCTCCGGCGAGGACGATCCTGTCGGCGGTTACGGCAAAGGTGTCCGCAAGGTATTCAGGCTGTACAAGGATGCGGGGATTGCGGATTTGCGCATGAAGCTCTTTCCAAAAGACAGGCATGAGATCCTCAATGAGCTCGACAAAGCCGATGTGATGGAGTGCATCGTCTCGTTCATAGAGTCTGTTCTCGGAGAGGAAGATGGAAGATAGCAGGAAGAAAGAGGAGAGCATCTTCTCCCGGCTTGGGCACTGGTGGATAGATTACGGAAGGGTGGTCTATCTCGCGTTCAGGGGAATGGGCAGGGACAACATACCGCTTATGGCCTCAGGCATGGTCTACTCCACGCTTATAGCCATAGTTCCATGCCTTACCTTCCTCATAGCGTTCCTCTCCGCATTCGGCGTGCTCCAGCCATTCATGCATCTCATCGGCGCACTTTTTGAGGATACATTCGGAGAGAACACAGGCAGGGAGCTTGTCCGCTATATAGAGCAGTTCTCGTCAAATGCCATGAGCCTCGGCGTCATAGGACTTATCTCGTTCATCTTTACCGGACTTCTGCTTGTAAATAAGATATACACGACGATAAATCAGATATTCCGCACTAAGCCGACGTCGGGAGCTGTGAGGCGCTTCTCCGCCTTCCTCTCCCTCCTGATAATGGGTGCTTTCATGGTGGCCGCCGCGTTCGCTCTGCAGAGCATGGTGGACAATACGCTGCGGAACATCATTGCCGGCGACGATGGAGGAGGGGGACTGTTGCGGGATGTGATGAGCTGCTTCCTCTCGTGGCTTGGCCTTCTTCTCATCTACAAAGCTGTGCCCAATGCGAGAATCAGCTTCACATCGGCATCGGTCGGGGCGTTCACCGGGATGATCACGCTTGCTGTCGCCACAACGATATTCAGGCATGTGACATCGCTGATGGTCAGCTATTCCGTTATCTACGGCTCGATGGCATCGATCTTCGTCTCGCTCCTCTTCCTGTATATCTGCTGGTTCATCATCCTCTTCTCGGCAGAGCTCGTGTATGTCCACCAGTTCCGGCCTGACAAGACGCTGATGCTCGGAAGCTCGCAGTCTCCGTCGAGGCAGATATCCGAGGCTGTTAACGCGCTCCTTCTGATATGCGACAAATACCGCAGGGGTGAGGGGGCCATGAGCCAGAGGGAGCTGATGAAGAGGCTTGCCGTACCCTCTGCGCGGCTTGTATCCTATCTCTCGGATTTCGAGGATGCCCATATGGTGATGGCAGCCAACACGCAGAGAACTCTCTTCGCCCCCGCAAAGCCGCTTGACCAGATAAAGCTGAAGGATGTTATGACCGTGCTCTACGGCAGCGCGGCGGACGAGGATGGAATAGAGACAATAGGAGAGGCTGTCTCGGCCGATCTTCTCCGCGCGGGCCTTGCGCCGATGGAGAACATCACTGTCGAGAACCTTCTGGAGAGAATATGATCATAGACAAGGACACGGCTTCGGGAGTTCCTTCATTCCCGACGGTACCGCTTGCGGATTCCGCAGTGGTGAGAAGATACAAGGCAGGAGAACTTGAGATACGCTACCATCGCGGCGCGGAGCTCACAGGAGACGATGTGGTGATATACTCGCCATATTCGATGACGGTGCATTATGGAGGGAAATATCTCTTCGCAGTCTCGATAGAGCGCGATGATCTCCGCACAATGGCTCCTATGATGGGAGTGCCGCTGAAAGAACTCCAGGCTGAGTACGGCGTTAAAGGCTTCTATGGTGACCCCATGATCACCCTCTACGGAAACGGAGAGAAGGAGAGCCTCGGACGCTATCAGGGGGAGAACAGGGAGGATGAGATCATCTCATTCCTCCTATCTGTAGTTCTCGATACCTTTGATGAGGTTGCTGAGCCTGTTGAGATTCAGAACGCCAGATAGAGCATGTAGAGCCCTATCGCAAGCACCGCAGCGCCCAGAAGGACGTTCAGTATTCTGCTGAATATCCTGAATCTTCCGCTGCTCCCCAGTTTTCTGATCAGGGAAGGGGAAGCTCCGAGCACGACCGCAAGCGCTGTGCAGCCCACAGAGTAGAGAAGCAGCAGGAGAGCGCCTCTCACGGTGCTGCCGTCGGCGGCCACGATTGAGAGCAGTGCGACAAGCACGGGCGTTGAGCAGGGGGAGGAGAAAATTCCTCCGAGAATTCCCGCTATCAGCGCGCCGAGGTATCCTCTCTTCCTGTTTATGGCGGAGAGGTATGTCGACGGAATTATATTTATTATCTCCCACATCTGGAGCGCCATAAGGATCATGAGGATTCCGAGGATTAGATACCAAATCCTTCCCGCGTTGCCGACAAGACGCCCGAGGAGGGCAGCCGCAACTCCGAATGCTGTGAACGTTGCTGCCGATCCTGCCGCATAGACAAGCGAGAGCCTGAACGCCTTTCCCGGGGATGCCTCCCTGCCGACATATCCCAGCACAAGCGGGATCTGGGAGAGCGAGCAGGGAGTTATCGAGGTGATGATTCCGGCAAGGAGCGCGATGAACGGCGCGCTCCATCCGCCCCCGGAGACCATCTCCGAAAGGGATGAGAGGATGGCGTCCGTCATTTCCTCAGATCCTCGATCATTGTCTCAAGCTGCTCCCTTGTGAGCATTCCCTCATGGATTGTCAGCGCGTGCTCGCCAGTATCCCGGTATGTGTAGAGAATGTAGTCAATCTCAGAATCCTCCGGCGGGGTGAAAGGCTCTCCGGCAGGCTCGAACACCGCGATAGTCGGCGTGACCCTTATCGGAAAGTAGTCGAACGCGGCCTGGTTCGCCTCAAGATCGAGGTATCTGATCTCTATATCATCCACCGTCCTGTGGAGCTCCGTGAGGTCGGGGAGCATCCTCAGGCAGGGCTGGCACCACTCCTCTCCCATGACTATTATCATCGGCTTCTCACTCTCTGTGAGCATATCGGGGGTGAAGTTCTCTATTTCAAGAGGCGTTCTCCCTGACTGGAGCGAGGCCGCAGCTCCGTCTATCGTCTCCTGCATCCCAGACATGTCGGAGAAGCCGGAGTTCTTTATTATGTAGACGGCGATCACGAGCATGAGGATCACTACGATCACTGCGCCCTGGATTATCTTCTTACTCTTCATGCTCTCTTCCCCATACCTCTATCTGGACCAGCGCCGGGAACGGCGAGGGATCATCGGCTTTTATCAGATGCGAGACAGTCAGCGACGTTATGGCTTTCTTTCCGGCTCTGAGAGGCTTCTGCGCCCCGTCCTTCTTCTCGAATGATGCCTTGAGCACGCTTCCGTCAGAGAACGTTACCGCCGCTTCTGTCCACCATGCATCGTGGGGGAAATCCGCGCGGTTGTAGAATACGATCTCATCGATATCTACAGGGCGTCCGAACTCAACAGTCATCTCGGCATCGGGGTTCCCGTTTATTCCCCAGCTCGACCACGGGTAGCAGCCGTGCATGTCGGAGGCTATCAGTCCGTCGACAGCGTTGCGGGATGCGAATACTGATTCGCCCCTCGTCTCCACGTTTGCCCATGTATGGGGATACATCGCCACGTTTCCGTGCCAGTCGCACGGGTTGAGGGCGAGGTTGCGGTAATTCATCCTCTCCTCATCCCGGGCCTTCCTTACCTGTATCAGATGAACCTCTCCTGTGAAAGCCGCAGGTGAATACGGCATTCTGAGCTCTCCGAAAGGCACAGGGAGGGTATATGTGCCTCTGCACCAGAGGAGCGCGGGGAAGAGGGCGGCGTCGGCGCTTACCCAGTACAGTCCCTCATCGCCGAAAGATATCTCTATCGTGTCACCCTCTGCATATGCGCTTCTGTAGACTGCGTAGACTTCATCAGTTCCTTCCTTCCTGAGAAGTTCCGATCCTGAATTGGTTATTCTTATCTCTGTCATTCCGTTCCTCTCCGTAAGTCTATCATCTGTTAAGACATTCCTTCCAGTGATTCATTTAATGAAAAGAGCCGCACAGGTATTGCATCTCAGGGCCTCAGGACCGAGGATGGAGTGGAGGTGAATATGACACGGGATGATTTCTTCCAGAACAGACGTTTCTTCTTCTCTCATGACGATATGGCGGAGACGGCGGAATACGCTTTGAAGCATTCGCCGGACGAGGCCGCGCTGGTGATGCAGGTTGCCGAAGATGCGGTGAACGGCAGTTTCACTTTCCGCCTCAGGTGGGATCTTGAGCAGACGCAGGTTCCTGTCGTATTCACCGACGGCATCGACTGGCTGAGGCAGCCGGGAGATGATCCTGAGTTCATATATGCGTTCAACAGGATGCGCCACTGGATATGCCTTGGAGAGGCGTATGCGATGACTGGAGATGAGAAGTACGCGGAGGCGTTTTCGTCCCAGCTTCTGTCGTGGGTGGAGAATGTGAGGTTCTCCGATCCTGCCTGCAGCAAGGCGTGGAGGACGATAGAGGCGGGGTTCCGCATGGAATACTGGTCGAAGGCGATACAGTTCTTCCGCTCCTCGCCGGCGCTGACTGAGGAGGTCATAGATGCCTTCGTCTCCTCCATGACTGAGCACGCCGAGTTCATAATGTCCTCATGGGACAGCTACAACCAGATATCCAACTGGGGCGTTATCTCAAGCCACGGGCTTTTCGATGTCTCCGTGATTCTTCCTGAGACGGAGAGGACACTTGAGTGGAGAAAAGAGGCGCTCCAGCGTCTTGACGAGGAGCTGAGGATGCAGGTCTATGACGACGGCGTGCACTGGGAGCAGAGCGCTATGTACCACAATGAGGTGCTGCAGTGTTTTCAGGATGTGCTCATCCTCGCAAAGAACAGGGGCATAGAACTTCCGGAGGGAATGAGGGAGCGGATTCATGCGCTCGCTCTCGCTTCCGCGCTGCAGCAGAAGCCCGACGGCTCTGAGCTGATGTCCGGCGACAGCGACGACATTGACCAGCGTGATCTTACCGAGAAGAGCGCCTATCTTTTCTCTGATCCCATCCTGAGATACTTCGGTGAGGATCATATGACCTTCGATGCCGTGTGGGATACAGGCCTTGATGCCGCGCTCGAATATGAGAGTCTGCCTAAGAAAGCACCGGAAAACCTTATTTCTGTTTTCCCCGATTCAGGAAGGGCTGTCTACCGCAGCGGAGGCACATACATCTCCTTCAAGAACGGTACGCTCGGAGCGGGACACGGACATGCCGACCAGACGCACTTCGATCTTTTCGCAGGAGGCGAGGACATCCTCGTTGACCCCGGGCGCTACACATATGTCGACAAGAAGGAGAGGTATGAGTTCAAGAACTCTTCGGCGCACAATGTAATAACGATAGACGGGAAAGAAAGCTATATTCCATCCGACAGCTGGACTTATTCAAAGATGAGCCATCCTCTCGGATTGAGAGTGAAAGAGAAGAACGGACTTGCTTTCATAGCGGGAGGCCACCTCGGCTACAGGGAGAAAGGCATCTTGGTATTCCGGAAGATGATAGTGCTCAGCCCCGATCTTCTGGTCGTGAACGATGAGTTCTACGCACCCGACGGCGAGGAGCATACAGCGGCGCTCAATCTCCACTTCGCAGAGTACGGCAGCGCTGAATGCATCGGCAGAAACCGCATACACTACCGTTCGGATAGAAATGATGTGCATATCACAGTTCTGAACGGGGAGGAGAGCATTATCTATCCTTCGCACATATCGAGGCACTACAACCAGAGCTCAGATAATCTGAGCGCACGCATCTCGCGCACGTTCTCATGCACGGGTTCACTCATCACAGTCATAAGCATCGGAAAGGATGTCAAAGCGGAGAAAGTTCCTGTTATGAGCAATTACTTCGGCAGGGAGCTCAGAAAAGACTATGCGGAGGGAGTAAGGGCAGGAGAATACCTTCTTGTCCTCAGCCACTGGGAGTGGGGTTCTCCCACGGACAGCTTCTCGATAGAGGGCCATAACGGATGGGGCCAGAGCGTTGTATTCAAAGATGGGGATAAGGATATCGGCACTGTGCTGGAATACTGAGCCTGATTTGAAAAAGTCTCCTCTCCGGAGACTTTTTCACAGAATTGGTAATTCAATCTTTATTTTAGGCTGTCGTTGCGACTTTGCCGGCGTCAGCCATCACGATCCTGTAGAACTCCTGCAGCTCCTCGGCATCCATGAGCATCGGCACGGGATAGAGAGGATTGGCTTCCCTGTCGGCATACTTTGAGAGTTCCGGTATGTCCGCCTCATTGATTCCTGATAGCTTCTCGGGGATGTTCATCTCACGTTCCATCGTGCGTATGGCATCGATGAACGCTTTTGCCTTCTCCTCATCATTCCTGCCCTTTATTCCGACGATCTCTGCAAGGCGTGCGAGCTTCTTCCATGCGCTTTTTCCGTATTTCTCAAGCACATACGGAAGGAGAACTGCGTTCGCCAGTCCGTGCGGTATGTTGTACTTTCCTCCCAGCGAGTGCGCGACGGCGTGGACATAGCCGACATATGAGACTGTGAAAGCCCTTCCAGCAAGGAATGCGGCCCTGAGCATATTCCGCCTTGCCTCCATGTCGTTTCCGTCGTGGTATGCTGCCGTAAGCGATGAGAAGATGAGCGATACAGCCTCCTCAGCCTCCGCTCTTGTCTCCTTCGTTGTCGATCTTCCGATATATGCCTCTACAGCGTGCGTCAGGGCATCAAGCCCGGTGGAAGCGGTAAGCGACGGCGGCAGCGTTCTCGTGACCTCTGGGTCGAGAACGGCATAGCGGGGGATTAGGGGGAAGGAGTTGATCGGATACTTGTGCCTCGTTCTGCTGTCCACTATTACAGAGGCGAGCGTTGTCTCGCTTCCCGTTCCGGCGGTTGTGGGGACGGCAATGAGGAGAGGAATCCTTCTCCATACTTTGATTATCCCCTCCATCTTCTTCAGCGGTTTCTTCGGACACGCTATCCTGGCGCCCACAGCCTTGGCGGCATCGATCGAGGAACCTCCGCCGAAACCGATTATTGCCTGGCAGCCTGATGAGATATAGAGCCTTCTCGCTTCCTCGACATTGTCTGTTGTGGGATTCGCGACGGTGGCGTCATAGACCGAGAGCTTTATTCCGTTCTCAGCCATCAGCTTCTCAAGGCCTTCTGTGATCCCGGCTCCCCTTATTCCTTTGTCCGTCACGAGGAGCACGTTCGAGATGTTTTTCTCCCTGAAAAGCTCCGGAAGTCCTGAGATTCCGTTGAGGACAGCAGGTTTTCTGTACGGCAGAAGAGGAATGGCTATCCTGAACGCTGTCTGGAATGTCCGGCAGTATATCTTTCTGATTATATTCATTGTCTTTTCCTTGTAGTCAAGGAAGTTAACGAATTGCAGTGATCGTGTCAACAATGACAGAGTTTTAAATTATGTCAGGAAAAATATTCTTCAGATTAAACCTCCGCTCTGCCGGAAAGATTATATACTGTACAGGTCGCTCTGCGGAGAGATGAAAGGAGGATAAGGATGGGAGTCTGCGGACAGGTGCCGGTGATAGGGATAAGGCCGATCATAGATGCGCGCGAGGGAATGCTCGATGTGCGCGGATCGCTGGAGGAACAGACAAGGAGGATGGCCGAGGCCGTCAGAAAGGTGATCGAGGAGAATGTATTCACTTCGGACGACTCTCCTGTAAGGACTGTCATAGCAAGCAGGAGCATCGGACGCGTCGCTGAGGCCGCGATGTGTCAGGAGGAGTTCCGCAGGGAGGGCGTTTCGATAACGATAAGCGTCACTCCCTGCTGGTGCTACGGCTCAGAGACAATGGACTCCGATCCCATGACGATAAAGGCTGTCTGGGGACTGAACGCCACGGAGCGTCCCGGAGCGGTGTATCTTGCCTCGGTTCTCGCCGCATATGCCCGCAAGGGGCTTCCTGCGTTCGGAATCTACGGCAGGGACGTGCAGAAAGCCGATGCCGGCATGACAGAGGACGTTAAGGAGAAGATACTGCAGTTTGCGCGTTCTGCCGTGGCCGTGGTGAGCATGAGGGGGCGTTCCTACCTCCAGATAGGCGCACAGTGCATGGGAATCTCCGGCTCGATGATCGATCCTGATTTCTTCGAGGAGTATCTGGGAATGCGCGTCGAGTCCGTGGACGAGGTGGAGGTGCTGAGGCGCATCGAGAAAGGAATCTACGACAGGGATGAGTATGCCCGTGCGCTTGCATGGACGAAGGAGAACTGCCGCGAGGGCTTTGACAAGAATCCGCCTGAGGCGCAGAAACCGAGGAAGGAGAAGGATGAGTGGTGGGAGTTCACCGTGAAGTGCGCTCTGATCATAAGGGATCTGATGCACGGCAATCCGCGTCTTGCCCAGATGGGATTCAGCGAGGAAAGCCTCGGACACAATGCCATTGCGGCAGGATTCCAGGGGCAGCGGCAGTGGACTGATTTCTTCCCCAACACCGATTTCCCGGAAGCCATTCTCAACTCCTCGTTTGACTGGAACGGGGCGAGGGAACCATCGGTTCTCGCAACGGAGAATGACTCCCTCAACGGTGTGAGCATGCTCCTGATGAAGCTCCTGACCGGCCGCGCCGTGATGTTCGCAGATGTCAGGACATGCTGGACTGCGGATGCTGTGAGGAATGAGTACGGCTGTGAACTGGAAGGAAAGGCCGGCGAGGCTGGCGGCTTCATCCATCTGATAAACTCGGGCGCATGCTGTCTCGATGCATGCGGCAGGGTTATCGACGGAAACGGTAATGCTGTGATAAAGCCGTTCTGGGAGATGACTGACGCGGACATAAGGGCATGCCTTGAGGCGACGGAGTGGGCTCCTGCCGATCTCGGCTATTTCCGCGGAGGCGGTTTCTCCTCACGTTTCATCACAGCCGCAGAGATGCCTGTGACGATGATAAGGGTGAATATCGTCAAGGGAATCGGGCCTGTGATCCAGATAGCGGAGGGCTATACCGTGGAACTGCCGGAGGATGTAGCTGATGCGGTATGGAAGAGGACTGACTACACATGGCCATGCACCTGGTTCGCGCCGCGCATGACTGGATCGCGTCCGTTCACCGATGCCTATTCTGTGATGAACGCATGGGGAGCGAATCATGGAGCGATAAGCTGCGGGCACATAGGAAAGGATGTGATCACTCTGGCATCGATGCTGAGAATCCCAGTATGCATGCACAATGTTCCAGAGTGCGATATCTTCCGTCCGGCGTCGTGGAACGCTTTCGGAATGGATATGGAAGGCGCGGATTACCGCGCCTGCAGCGCATACGGCCCGCTCTATAAGTAGTTTTTCAGGGGGAACGGTATTCCGTTCCCTCTTTCTTCCGGTGGCATGATGAAGTCAGATTATCTCATCACAGAGAATCCGTTCAGGGCGCTTCTCTCCTTTTCCTTCCCGATGATGCTGGGGAACCTCTTCCAGCAGCTCTATACGATGGCTGACTCGGTCATCGTGGGAAGGTTCATCGGCGAGAAGGCCTTGGCATCTGTAGGCGCTTCGTATGCTTTGACCTCCGTTTTCATCGCTGTCGCTGTCGGGGGAGGTGCTGGCGCCACAGTGCTGACAAGCCATGCATTCGGCGCAGGCGAGTGGAAAACCTTGAAGGAGAGCGTCAGCACATCTCTTCTTTCGTTCCTCATTCTTTCCATGGTGCTTGCCGCCGCAGGCTTCATTTTCTCTCCCGGAATACTCGGCATTCTCAATACTCCGGAGGATATCATCGCGGATGCCGTCATCTATCTAAGAATTTACTTTCAGGGGCTTCCGTTCCTTTTCATGTACAACATCCTCTCATCGGTATTCAACTCGCTGGGGAGGTCGAGGATACCGCTGTATCTTCTCGTGTTCTCATCGCTTCTGAACATCGCCATGGACATAGCGGCTGTCGCGTATCTGGATATGGGGGTTGCAGGAGCGGCGTGGGCGACGCTTCTCTCGCAGGCGCTCTCTGCTATGCTCTCATTCATGCTGCTCCGCAGGCTTCTCGGGAGGATGGACGGAAAGCCCGGCTGCGTTTTCTCCTTTCCGCTTTTCCGTGATATGGCGGCGATAGCTTTGCCGTCGATACTCCAGCAGTCGACGATATCGGCTGGGATGATGCTTGTGCAGAGCGTTGTCAATACATTCGGCTCCGAGGTTCTCGCGGGGTACTCGGCATCAATCCGTGTGGACAATATAGTCACCGTTCCGCTGAGTGCGGTAGGAAACGCCATGAGCCCCTATACGGCGCAGAACATAGGAGCGGAGAGAAAGGAGAGGGTGGTCAGAGGATATCATGCGGCATTCATCCTCATCATCCTCTCCGGTGCCCTCAGCTGCCTGATCCTTGAACTTTTCAGCCATGAGATAACAGGGCTTTTCCTTGGTTCAGAGGGGACGGAGGCGGCATACCGCACCGGTGAGAGCTATCTCTCCTTTCTGGGGTGGTTCTATCCCATTCTGGGGTTTGCGATGATAACGGGTGGATTGCTCAGAGGCGCCGGTGATATGAAGCTCTTTACGGCAGCGAGCATAGCCAATCTCTCCTTCCGCGTCATAGGCTCGATGATCTTCGCGCCTCTCTTCGGAGTCAGCGTTGTCTGGCATGTCGTTCCCGTAGGATGGATGATTTATTTCACCATCTGTTATGCAGCGTACAGAAGCGGGAGATGGAGGAGAGGTTGAGCTGGCCATGAGAGGATGTACACGCTACACCATTTCGAATGCGCCTTTCGGACAGAAGCTCATGCATTTGCCGCAGAGGATGCACTTGCCGCTGTCTATTTCCGGCAGTGAATGGATGTCTTTCTGGGTGATCGCGCCTCTGGGACAGACGTCTATTGACGGGCATCTGTGATTCTGCGGACATTTGTCCGGATTGACCTGTATTTTCATTTCTCCTCTGCCTCCTGACAGTATTCTGTCCTCAGTGCTGCGATCAGGGCGATGATGCGCCTGTCGGCAATCTGATAAAACACATTCATTCCCTGTTTCTCCGCCGAGAGAATGCCTGCGGTTCTCAGCTGACTCAGATGCTGTGAGAGCGCCGGCTGTGTGATGCCGGGAGTGTGCTTGTGGATTTCGCCCACGGTAAGCCTGCCTCTGAGCAGTGCGCAGAGTATAAGCAGACGGTGCTCATTTGCCAGAAGTTTCAGCAGCTCAGCGATCTCACGTACATGCTCTTCCATCGTCTTTCATCTCCTTTCTGTTCCTTATTCTGCAGATTCCCTGTGTCATTGTACCCATCGGACAGTACACGCACCATGAGCGGGGACGGAAGAGCACCATGGTCACGAGGCCGAGGATGGTGGATGTCAGCATGACGCCGAAGAATCCGAAGGCGAACTGGGCGATCCACGGAGCGGCGAAACTCACGTCCGCCCACTGCCACGGCAGCCTGAACATCCAGCGCAGCGTCACTGCCTCGGAAAGAGGCGCGCCTGTGAATACACGGTATGTGCTCAGCAGCATCAGGGAGAACATCACCATGAAGAAGGCAAGGAAGCCGCAGCGGAAGATGGGGTGGCGCAGAAAGCGGGGCGGCGCTGCGTTGCGGGAGAGTTTCAGCTTCCTCCCCAGCAGTTCCAGCAGCTGCCCGCGTCCGCAGTAACGGCTGCAGTAGGCTTTGCTGCCGCCGAAGATGGCGATGAGGAGAGGGATGCAGAAGAACAGCATTCCCAGCCATGCGAAGAGAATGTTGAACAGCCCGAGTATCAGATAGGTGAGTTCAGCGATCCAGAGATAATCATACCATTTTCTGTTCTGCTTCATTGTGCGTCATTCCTTTTCACGATCTCAATCACAGCTGCCGGACAGACTTCAGCGCATTTGCCGCAGCCGACACATTTCTTCTCATCAACGCGTGCAGTGATGCCTCTGAAAATCTGTATTGCATTCACCGGACAGACTCGAACGCAGCAGCCGCAGGCGACGCACTCCTTTCCGATTCTGGAAATTCTCAATGATAGGGGCATATGTACTCCAATAATTAAGTAATTAATATATTGCTTATATACTACAGCATCATTTCTCGTCAAGCAGAGAAACTGAACAGCTGCGCATTCATAACTAGGTGAAATAGTGGAGGCGGACAGTAGTTGGTGTATTCGTCTAATATGATATATATTTGTAATATAATATTCCTTAGACGGGCTTATATTATCTTTAAATATTAATAAATCTGGAGGTAATAAAGAGCAGGACGCAATGCCAATAGGATGTGCTTACTGTATTCTGCTGTCTCTTCTTCTGTTTGGTGTTTTGCCATTTGTATTTTTATAAATATGTCAGGCGTACTTTTTCATGCAGTCCATGGCAGAACGGCATGAAAAAGTCCCGGTTTCCCGGGACTTGTGAGTGCGAGAGTTTTCCTCAGGCTTTCCAGAGGCTGTGGAGATTGCAGTATGCGTATGCTGCCTCTACCTCGTCTCCGTCGGTTATCATGAATACTGCCTCGGGCTTGTCTCCCGGCTTCAGGCACTTGCGCTGGTTCCCTTCCTTTGTCTGGAGGGATATCCACTCGATGTAGTGCTCGGGAAGCATCGGATGCTCTACAGCTCCGACAGTCACAGTTACCTTGTTTCCCTCAATCTTGCACACGGGCACATGCTTCTCTTGAGCCGCATCCGTTGTTCCGGGAATTATCTCCTGCATCTTCTCTCCGCAGCATACCACAGGCACTCCCTTGTCCCTGACCATCGCGATGATGTTGCCGCAGTGCTTGCAGATATAGAATTTCTGTTCCATAGTTTTCCTCCTGTGCCGGGGCATGAGCACTCCGGCATGTAGATATCCATAATATATAACGGCTTTGCGCTGCCGTCCAATAGGAGGGAAGTTCAGAAGTCCGGCTTCCGGCCCAGTTTCTCTATTGTGTATCTAAGGAAATCAAGGGAGGCGGGACTGGCGATGCGGTCTGCGCTGAGCGCGGCATAGATCGGCATTTCCACCTCAGGCTTTATCGGTATGATGGGAGTGTCCAGCGATTCGAGGAGCTTTACCGCAGGTACGATCGCGATTCCGAAGCCTGCGGCGGCAAGGCCTGCAAGGACGAGCACTTCCTCATCCTCATACGCCTCTTCGGGCATCCTGCCGATGGAATGGTAGGCATCTTCTACGATCGTCCTCATTCCCGTTCCTTTTGAATAATGTATAAGAGGGTAGGGCAGAGTATCTTCAAGGGTGACAGATTCCCTCTCCGCAAGCGGGTGTCCCTTCGGAACAGCGAGCGCGAGTTTCATCGAGAAGAGGTAGTGCGGCACGAACTTTCCGGAGGAGGGGACGTCGGAGACGAACGCTATGTCTGTTCTTCCTTCCGTGAGCGCGTCGAGAAGTTCTCCTGTTCGTCCTGAGGTGAATGTGAGACGGCACTCTCCGTGCGTGCTGCGGTAGGATGCGGCAAGCTCCGGAATTGTCTTCGTGCCCAGCGTCCTCATCAGTCCTATTCTGATGGTGCCTATTCCTTCCGCCTCCCTCTGTATCCTCGCGCTTCCCTCGTCGAGTATCGAGAGCGCGCTTCTTGCCGCGGCGACGAACTGTTCTCCCCATTCTGTAAGCTCCGTGCGGCGTTCGAGGTGGAAGAGCGGCAGCCCAAGCTCTTTCTCGAGTTCCCGTATCGCATGGCTGATGCTCGGCTGGCTCACTCCCAGCTTCTCCGCCGCTTTAGTGTAATGCTTCGTCTCCGCAAGTGTGAGGAAGTACCTTATGGATCTGAGTCTCATGGCTCAATGATACGGAAAATTTATTCCGGAATGAATATGATTAAGTATGTTTATCACTCAGGGAGGGAATAGGTTTCATGCAAAGAAATGAGTATTCTGCAGATTCATGGATTCTGCATCAAAACCATACATAATGTAATTTCTATGTGCAATATTTGCAGCTGTGATAAACAAAATGAATTACAGGGCTTGCAACTGCCCATATTTAATGTAAAACTGTCCATTGTGCATTGTTCTGCACTGTTTCTATTCAAGGAGGAAACAATGAAGAAAGTTTTTGTATTGCTGCTTGCTCTTACAGCAATCATGATCCCTGCTTTCGCACAGGGTGGAAAAGAGAATGGACCGATTGTCCTCACACTTTCCGAGGTTCACGCGGAAGGATATCCTACAACTCTCGCTGACTATGAGTTTGCCCGCCTCGTTGAGGAGAGGACCGAGGGAAGAATCAAGATTGACGTCTACTCCGGCGGTACGCTCTACGGTGAGGAGACAGGTTCGATCGAAGCTCTTCAGATCGGTGACCTTGCATTCGCAAGAGTTTCCGCTTCTCCTGTTGCCTCCTACGTTCCCGCTCTCAACGTGATCCAGCTTCCCTATCTCTACAGGGACGGCGAGCACATGTGGCAGGTTCTCAACAGCGATATCGGACAGAACATGCTTGTTGAGATTCAGGCTTCCGGCTCAGGTCTTGTAGGTCTCTGCTACTATGATGCCGGTGCTAGAAGCTTCTATACAAAGACCCCTGTCTACTCTGTAGACGATATGGCCGGCCTCAAGATCAGACTCCAGAACAATGCGATGATGGTTGAGATGGTACAGCTTCTCGGCGGCAACGGCGTTACCGGAATCGGACCCAATGATGTCTACTCCGCTATCCAGCAGGGCACAATCGACGGCGCTGAGAACAACTGGCCTACATATGAGTCTATGGGCGACTACCAGGTAGCTCCTTACTTCATCCTTGACGGACACACGAGAGTTCCTGAGATCCTCCTCGCATCCGAGGCTGTTCTCAATACTCTTGATCCGGCTGATGTCGAGATTATCAAGGAGTGCGCAAAGGAGACTCAGGCATACGAGATTGAGCAGTGGGCTCTCCGCGAGAAGTCTTCTGAGGAGAAGGTTGTCTCTGAGGGCGTAACTGTATGCGAGCTCACACCGGAAGCTCTTGCAGAGTTCCAGGAGAGAATGGCTCCGATCTATGAGGAGTACGGCGCAGGCTACGAGGATCTCATCGCTCTGATTCAGAACATGGGACTTTGATCTTTATAACTGAATCCTTTGACGGGGAGTAGAGTGATTTACTCCCCGTTTTCGGGTTCATTCAAGGGGGCGGACTATGTCCGATTCATCAAAATTCAGAGAATGGGCTCTGAAGAACAAGCTGGCAATCGACAGATCCAGGGAAGTGAGGGCGAGGGACTACGTCATACTCGTGAATCACTGGTGCCATAAGGTGCTCCTGACGATCGCCCAGATTGCGGTTATCATCATGCTCTGCACGGTGTTCATGAATGTCGTGCTTCGCTTCTGTTTCAATTCGGGAATCACATGGGCTGAGGAAATCCCGAGTCTCCTCGTTACCCTCTTCACGTTCCTGGCATGCGCCATCGGCGTGAGGGACCACATGCACATCTCCGTCACCATCATCTACAACAGATGCAGGAAGGGAGGGGCGATGAGGAAATTCATGGATATACTCGTCGATGTCTCGACGCTTGTCTGCGGCATATTCCTCCTCTATTACGGATGGAAGTATGTCTCGATGCTTCTCGGCAAGCCGGGTGTGCTTCCTATGACAGGATGGCCGACATGGATCAAGTATGTTCCCGCGCCTGTATGCGGCTTCATCATGACATTCGATTCAATCCTCTTCCTTACAGGACTCATCAAGCCTGAGGACCTCCTGTACAGCGAGCCGGAGGTTGACTACCAGGAGCTTGTCAAGCAGCAGGCTGCTGAACTCGCTGCGGCAAAGGGAGGTAAGAACTGATGTCAGCTACATTGATTGCAGGAATCGTGCTTATCGGAGGCTTCTTCCTCCTGATGGCATTCAAGGTGCCTGTTACCTTCGCAATGCTTCTCTCCACTGTCGCTTCGACGGTGTTCATCCCAGGAACCAACCCCACGACGATGATCAGAATGATGATAGACGGCGTCAGTAACTTCACGATGCTCGCCATCCCGTTCTTCATCGTAATGGGTGAGATAATGGCTGTCGGCCAGATATCCGACAAGATCGTCGATCTCGCCAATCTCGCGGTAGGACGCTTCCGCGGCGGTCTGGCATATGTGAACTGTCTCGACTCGATGTTCTTCGGAGGAATCTCCGGTTCGGCTGTCGCTGACGTATCCTCACTCGGCTCCGTCGTCATCCCGATGATGGTAAAGCAGGGATATGACAGGGAGTTCACGGTAGGTCTTACGGTAACGACATCATGCCAGGGCGTTCTCATCCCGCCATCGCACAACATGGTTATCTACGCGCTTGCCGCAGGCGGCGGTGTCTCGATCGGCCAGCTCTTCTATGCCGGGTTCGCGCCTGGAATCGCTCTCGGCCTGTCATTCATGTTCGTCTGCTGGATTCTCGGAAAGAAGTACAACTTCCCGAAGGGCGACAAGATGTTCAAGAATGACCGCGTAAGGTGGATCAGCTTCGCGAAGAACAGTGGAAAGAGCGGCAAGATGGCAGAGGGAGACGGATGGTTCCGCCTTGCTCTCGGTTCATTCGACATCGAGCTCGGAAAGTGCATGCAGGTTGTGATCAACGCCATCCTTCCGATGTTCACGCTCGTCATCATCCTTGTTGGAACAGGTGCCGGTGTGTTCACTGCGACAGAGAGCTCCGCTGTTGCCTGCTTCTACACCTTCATCCTCACATACTTCGTGTTCCGCACCGATAAGATCAGGAACTTCGGCAATGTCATAAAGAACTCGCTCAAGACACTTGCCGTCGTCCTCACTCTCATCGCTACGGCCAAGGCGTTCGCCTATATGATGACAAGGCTCAGAATACCTGCAGCCATCACCAACGGCCTCATCGGATTCTCCGACAACCCGTTCGTGATCTTCCTCATCATCAATATCCTGCTGCTCATCCTCGGATGCTTCATGGATATGGCTCCGCTTATCATGATAATGACTCCTATCCTCCTTCCTGTTGTTCAGGAGCTGGGTATGAGCACCGTGCACTTCGGAATCATGCTTATCTTCAACCTCGCCATCGGACTCTGCACGCCGCCTGTCGGTTCTGCTCTCTTTGTTGGCTGTGCTGTCGGAAAGACTACGCTGGAGAACACGTCGAAGAAGATGCTGCCGCTCTTCGCGGTCATGGTCATCGTGCTTCTCATCGTCACATATCTCCCGTATGTCGCGAAGATTCCTCTGTTCGGATACTGATATCCGCGGAAAGAAAAGAGGCCTGCTTCTCCGGAAGCAGGCTTCGCTGTCAATATAAAGTTTTTCTATGAATATTCTTATCATAGGCGCCGGCCGCAGAGGTCTGAGGATAGGGCGCCATCTTATTGAAGAGAACAAATCGGTCACATTCCTTGACTCATCGATGTCGCGCTGCCAGGGCGCGCAGGCGAAGCTAGACTGCATGGCAGTATGCGGTTCCGCCACGAACATAAACAGGCTTATAGAGGCCGGAATAGAGGATGCGGACACCGTGATAGCGGTGACGAACTCAGATGAGGTCAACATCGTGAGCTGCGGCATAGTCGCGGCGAATTTTCCCAATGTCAAGACTACGATCGCGGCGATACGCTCGATCACATACATGGGTGAGGAGGGATACTCCTCAAATCATCTGCTGGGGATAACTCATATCATCAATCCCGATCAGGAGGGTGCGCTGAGAATTGCTGACACAATCCGCAACGGACTCTACCATGACACGATAATCTTCCCCGGAACGGATTTCTTCCTCTTCACCGCCACGGCGGGAAGGGAGTCCCACTACTCGAACAGGAGCGTCGCCGATATAAAGAAGTACGCCTCCTACCGCTTCGTCCTCACTGGAATAAACCGCAGAGGCAATCTGATAGTCCCGTCAGGCGATACGGTGATACGTCCCGGCGATGTGATCTCATTCGTCTCGGACGACGAGAGCGCATATGCCGAGCTGAGCCCAACGGGAGACGTGAGGAAGTACCAGGTTCCGGACAGGATAATAATAGTCGGAGCCACACGCGTGGCGCGCTTTCTGCTCCTCACATTCTCTCCCGGAGAGAGAAAGAAAGTCACTCTGATAGAGAAGGACGGAGCCATCGCGGAGGAGTTCGCATCGCTCTTTCCTGAAATCCTCGTGCTCAATACCGCGATCACGGATGAGCAGGTGTGGGAGGAGGAGGACCTCGGCTCCGCCGACCTCTTCATAAGCCTCACGGAGAACGATGAGCTGAACATAGTCACTTCCAGCTATGCCAAGCGCATAGGCGTGAGACGTTCGATCGCGATGATAAAGACCAACACCAACTACTGCCAGTTTGCGCAGAGCCTCGATGTCGATCTCGCCCTCTCGATCACGGATGTCACCGTTGATTCCCTGATACGCTATCTCAGGGGAAGCGGAGTCTCTGCGATGCATACGCTCTTCAACGGGCAGGAGGAGGTCTACGAGTATGTCGTCCAGCCCACGTTCAGATATCTTGGCAAAGCGCTCAAGGACGTGAAGTTCAGCAGCAGGATAATCATTGCGGGAGTGTCGAAGCCGGACGGAACTTCTGTCGTCCCTGACGGCAACTATGTATTCTCCGCCGATGACAAGCTCATCCTTGCCGTCGCACATAAAGATAGCGAGTATCTTCAGGAGCTGTTCTCATAATGCATTTCAGATCTGTTCTAAGACTTCTGGCGCTGATACAGCTTCTCATTGCGGCATTCATGATGATTCCGCTCGCTCTGTCTGTAGGATACGGCGAGCCTGAGGCGTTCGATGCGTTCGCCCGCACGATAGGCGGTGTGGTAATCGCCGCGGTCATCATACTCCTCATCACGCGAAAGGAGAGTGTGACGATATCGGCGAAGGACAGCTACCTCCTTGTGACGCTCACCTGGGTGTTCGCCGCGGGCATCGGGGCTGTTCCTCTCTATCTCACGGGCACGATGCCGACTTATGTCAGCAGCTACTTCGAGATAATGTCGGGCTTTACGACTACCGGAGCGACGGCGCTTCCCGTGATAGAGGACAAGATGAAGTCCATCCTCTTCTGGCGCAACATGACCAACTGGCTCGGCGGAATGGGCATCGTCGTGCTTTTTGTAGCGATCAGGCCGTTCATGGGTATAAAGGGGATGAACCTCGCCAATGCCGAGATGGTCGGTCCTACGAAGGACAAGCTCACTCCCAAGATTCAGCAGACTGCCTTCGCGCTCTGGGCGATCTATGTCGTCATCTCGTTCGTGCAGGTTATGCTGCTCTGGATAAAGATACCTCTCTTCGATGCCGTCACCGTCATGTTCGGAACGATGGGAGCCGCGGGATTCACTCCCAAGAACGCATCGATCGGAGGATATCATTCGCCTTATGTCGATGTCGTCTGCATCGTATTCATGCTGCTCGCCGGAGCGAACTTCTCCCTCTACTTCAAGCTGATGCAGGGGAAGGTGAGGCAGGTCGCGCGCGATGCGGAGCTGCGCAACTATCTTGCGATAGTCACCGTATTCACCCTTCTGATAACCCTCAACCTGATGTCGAGGAACACCTACGGAAATTTCCTCACGGCGCTCAGGTATGCGGCATTCCATGTCGTATCGATCATCACGACAACGGGTTTCTCGACGTACGACTACAACTTCTGGCCGGCTTTCTCGAAAACGCTTCTGATAATCCTCTTCTTCATCGGAGGATGCGCGGGTTCAACCGGAGGCGGCATAAAGGTCGTGAGGATATCCGCGCTGATGACGCTTGCGAAGAACAGCATCAGGCGCCGCCTGCATCCCAGTGCGGTACTCCCGTCAAGGCTGGGCGACACGATACTTTCTCAGGATACGATAATCTCCATAGCCGGCTTCACAGCCGCTTACATACTGACGGGATTCGTGGGCACGCTGCTGCTGTCGCTCTCCGAGTACGACTTTGAGACGTGCTTCTCCGCCTCCTTCCAGTTTCTTGGCAACATAGGAATAGGAATGGGGGATGCCGGTCCTGCTGGAAACTTCTCGATATTCAGCGATCCGCTTCTTGCCGTGGCATCGTTTCTGATGCTCGTGGGCAGATTGGAGCTCTTCACCGTCTACGCGCTCTTCACGCGGAGCTTCTGGAAGAAGTAGTCCTATCCCCGCATCTCAGAATGCGGGGTTCATTTTCTCTTCCAGCTGCCGCGGATGTATCCCCAGAGGGAGATAAGGTAGTTCGCTGCCCATCCTATCGGGACAGCCATCCATACCATCTGTATCCCTATGCGCGGGGCGAAGATGAATGCCACGAGCACTCTTATCGAGAGATTCACCATATTCGCGAAGGTGAATATCCTCATGTCTCCGGCTCCTCTGAGAACTCCGTCTGTGATCATCTTGAGGCCGATGAGGGCGTAGAACCATCCCATGAATGAGAGATAGCCGATGCCTGTACTCATCGCGGCCTCCGTTCCCTCTGTGCCGAGGAACATGGTTATAAGTGTTTCGGGCGCAAGCTCGAGAAGGAGGCAGATCGCAATGGCTGCTGTAAAGATTATCCCGTAGGAGACGCGGTAGCCTCTGACGACTCTCTCTGTCTTTTCAGCGCCCATGTTTTGCGCTGTGTATGAGCTCATCGCATTTCCCATCGCCGCCATCGGGACGACGACAAGGCTCTCTATCCTCATCGCGGACGAGAAGCCTGCGAGCATCTCCGCGCCGAAGCTGTTAACCACGCTCTGCACTAGCATCATGCCGATGGATACGGTCGACTGCTGGAGGATGGATGGAAGCGAGATTGTGATGATCTTCCCGAAAAGTGCTTTGTCCCAGAGCTTTTCGCATCTTCCCTCAAAGTTCCTGAGCGTCCACAGAAGCACCGAGAATGAGATTACGGCGGAGATTCCCTGCGACACAAGCGTTGCCCACGCCACTCCCGCGACCCCCATTCCCAGCTTCGTGACTGTGAGTATGTCCAGAATTATGTTGAGGATGGAGGAGAAGATCAGAAGGCAGAGAGGTATCCTCGACTTTCCAAGCGCGTTGAACATCGAGGAGAGAATGTTGTACATGAAGAGGAATGGAAGTCCGAGGAAGTATATGCCCAGATAGAGCGCTGCATCGGGGAGTATCTCATCCGGTGTGTTGAGCAGCGTCATTATCTCTCGGCAGAAGAGAAGCCCGATTGTTCCAAGGATGATACTGAGAACGAGGAATGAGATGAGGCTCGTGCTGATGCTCTCCTTCATCGTCCTGTAGTCCCTTGCTCCGAACGCCCGGCTTGCAGTGACGGATGCCCCGATTCCGCCTCCTATCGCAACTGCGATGAATACAGAGGTCAGTGAGTATGATGCCCCTACGGCCGCCAGCGCGCTTTCTCCGACGAAGCGTCCCACGATTACTGAGTCCGCCATCGTATAGAGCTGCTGGAAGAGGTTCCCCAGCATTATCGGGACGGCGAATGTCAGTATGGCCCTCAGCGGCGGCTGCTTCAGGAGATATTCCCTGTCGCTCATAATGAAAGGAAGGCCCTGAAAAGATCGAGGAGAGCGGATGTGTCGCGCACTCCGGCAGTCTCATAGGGTGAGTGCATCGCGAGCTCTGCGATTCCGACATCCGCCGCCGGTATGCTGATCTTCTGTCCTGAGAGATTTCCGAGCGTCGAGCCTCCGGGGATGTCCGAGTTGTTTGCGAACTCCTGGAAGGGGATGCCTCTCTCGAGCATGAGGGCTTTCACGAAGCTGCCGCTCTCTCCGTCAGTTGTGTACTTCTGGTTGGCTGAGTGCTTGAGGAGCACGCCTCCGTTGAGACGCGGCCTGTTCGTGGGATCGGCTTTCTCCTGATGGTTCGGGTGGACTGCGTGGCCGTTGTCGGCGCTGAGCATTCTGGAAGAGGCTGCCGCCATCATCCGCTCCTCCTCGTCCATTCCGAGCGAGAGGCAGATGCGCGTGACTGTATTCAGAAGGAAATCAGAGAGGGCTCCCTGACGGCTTCCGCTCCCTGTCTCCTCATTATCGAAGAGCACGATCATCGGCACATTCCCGCTATTTCTGCTTCCGCATTCGGCGAGGGCGCGGTATGCGCTGTGCGCGCATCCCAGGTCGTCTATCTTCGTCGCCGAGAAGAACTCATTGTTCAGTCCCCACACTGAGCCTTTCTGTCTGTTGTAGAGGAAGAGATCATAGCCGAGGATGTCATCCTTGTCCGCGGAGATGAGGGAGGCGAGGGCCTCTGCGAACCTTCCTTTCCCGATGCCTTCCGCAAAGAGAGGGAGCATGTCATTCTGCGCGCTGTATGAAATCCCCTCGTTTGCCTTGCGGTTCATGTGTATCGCGAGGTTGACGATTGATACGAGATCACGGCCGAAGTCCACGAGATGCTCCTCCACGCCGCTGCCGTTTCTTACGAACGCTCTTCCTGCGATCGAGAGCGGCCTGTCAAACCATGGCGCCATCAGCATTCCGCCGTATCCCTCGGTGTTGAGAAGCGTATAGAGACCTGCTCCCGGCATCTCGGGATCGGGCTTGACTTTGAATGAGGGGCTGTCGGTGTGTGCCGATATTATCGAGAAGGCGGATGCGCCGTCCTCCGGTATTCTGAACGCGGCAAGTGCGGAGCTGTTCCTGACGACGAAGTAGCTCTTTCCTCTTCTGAGAGAGAATCTCTTTCTCTCATCAAGCTCCTCGAATCCTGCGTTGAGGAGTCCTTTTCTCATGTTGCCGACGGCGTGAAACGGGCTGGGGCTTCTTTCTATGAAGTCCATCAGCTCCAAGGTATCTCTCATTTCCCTGCTTTCCATGCCTCGGATTGTAGTTTCTTCACGCGATGAGGGGAAGAGAGGAGATCAGAGCGTTTCGAAGATGCCTTTCTCCCTGTTCTTCCTCACATTGTCAGCGGTGTATATCCTTCCGCCCATCGTCACATATACTCCGTGGGAGAGCAGCTGGACTGCAGTCATCGCGCAGCCGAGGTTGAACACCGCATCGCTGTCCTCGAGAGCGTAGGGTATCATGGCGCCTGTGAATACGAAGGTGTGATTGTCTCCCTCCGGCAGGCTGCTCTCAAGAAGCTGCGCGGTTTTTACCATTGTGTCGGTGCCGTGGATTATAACGACAAGCTCCTCGACGGATGCAACGGCGTTGCTGACGATCATCTCCCTCTGCTCCTCAGTCATGACGAGGCTGTCCACCGCACAGAGCGAATCGAGGTGTATAGGCAGCGTCACTCTGGACTGGTTGAGAATCCTCGGCAGATGGCTTTCCCTGAATGTCAGCTCTCCCTTGAGCGCATCGTAGTGCTTGTCGAATGTGCCTCCCGTAGTGATTATCCTTATCGTCCTTGCATCCATACCGGCCTCCATCATGATTCTATGCCTCTCTCTTTCATGATTCCAGCCCCGCTCCTCCTTGTCCTCTTCCTCCGCTATTGAGATAATCGCAGAAGAGGGAAGTTATGAAGAAGATTGCCGTTCTGCTGTTTACCGCAGCCGTTCTCATTTCAGGGACAGCCGCATCCGATATAGGTTTTTTCTGCGATGGCATTGAGCAGCATCCCGAGATTCTCTGGGGATTCCTTCCGACATATATTTCAGGCGGAATGGACTACACGGGA
This sequence comes from uncultured Spirochaetaceae bacterium, assembly GCA_944389295.1. Taxonomy (GTDB): domain Bacteria; phylum Spirochaetota; class Spirochaetia; order Sphaerochaetales; family Sphaerochaetaceae; genus Ornithospirochaeta. The sequence goes on from CALXLV010000019.1 coordinate 50,536, forward strand.
GTGAGCCTTCTCGAGGACGACACCACGACGCTGCGCTTCCGTGTCGGCGCTGGATACATTGAGAGAAGATTCTGGAAGGTTCCGGACGGTGAGACGCATGATAGATACGACGCGAAGCCCGGGGCAGAGGTCAAGGAGATGAATCCTCTCACATACGATGTCATATCAGTGGACTGGGGGCTTAGGTTCGTGCAGGGATTCTTCGATTCCCCGACGGGTGACAAGGACTTCCTGAATGTCTCAGTGGGATATGAGGGAAAGTTCGAGGAAGCGCGCGATTCAATTGTCACAGGAGAGAGAAAGGATACGTTCCTGGGAAGCGAGGAGGTTCTCTCCATCGATTCATTCCTCGGCCCTGACTATGACGGTGATGTCTACCCGGACCTCAGAGGCAATCATCAGTATCTCGGAACGAACTTCAATCTGGCTCTTGAGCTGGATGCCATGAGCGATACGATAGCGACGAATGACGGCTATCTTATAACTCTCGAGGCCGACTGGTCTCCGTACGCGCTCAACTCATCTCTCTCCGGCAAGGCCGATTTCTACCAGCTGACGGCGAACGCCATCGGAGCCAAGACGCTTTACCAGTACAAGACAGGTGATATGAACTGGTTCTCGCTTGTGGTGATAGACAGACTCCGCCTCAACTGGCTTTCAGGCGATCTCGTTCCCGGATATGTGCAGAAGCTGGGTTCTCTGGGGCGCCTTGTCAGAGGCTACAGCAACTATACCTACGCCACAGAGTTCACAGCTGTGAACAACTTTGAGTTCAGGCTCACCGGCCCTTCGATGGGAGTGAACGGCATCAGTCCGAGAGTTAACATCTTCTTCGATATGGGCTACGGCTGCGGCGATTACCTCAACACCTCGATAGAAGGCGATAACTTCCTCGCATCGACGGGTGCACAGTTCACAGTTTCGTTCTTTGATTTCATCGATCTGGGGTATCAGGTGGCGTGGCTTCTCGGAGACGGGTACAACTTCAGCAAGGGTGACACGTCATTCTCGGGCTCATTCACCTTCTTTCTGGATTTCTGAGTCTTTCCCCGCCTTCCCAGAAGCGCACCATCCCTGCAGAGCCGTCGGGACGTTTCCTTTTCACGACGCGTTCGAAGCGGGGACGGTTGAAACGCTGGATTATTATGCATGGGGCGTTCAGCAGCACCGACCATATGATTATCTTGATGTCAGCCGAAGGTCCGGATATGAGGCAGATCATAAGGGCAAAGATGAATGCATAGCCGTGGCAGAGCTCCGCGCGGAGACTCTCAAGGATATACTTCGTGAGGTACTCAGGCCCCGGATGTCCGTCTCCCCCGATGCTTTTCTTGTCGAATGTTCCTGCGACTGGGATATACTCCTTCCATGCCCTGACGCGGAAGATATCCTGATAGATTTTCCCTCCGTTCTCCCATTTATGGGTGCGGAAGAAAGGATACATCCTGTAGAGAGCGGGGTAGCTCAGAAGATTGACAAGGTATGATGCGATGATCTGGGAGAGTATGACTATCGCGCCTACAGGCCAGCCAGAGAGCGGGAAGAGACTTCTTATCCAGCGCAGCATCATGAGTAGGGGTTGGCTTCGCTGAGAAGCTCCGCGTGCTCTATTCCCGAGAGCGCTATCCTGTCATATGTATCTTCGACCTGGAATGCCATGACGTGACGCACAAAGAGGTGGATTCCGTTCTCCTCGGCAGATGCATAGGGTCTCAGCCCGTTTTCCAGGAGACGGCTGTATATTTTCTCTGCCTCGGATGCATCGGGGAATATGCCGAGATCGAAGGAGTACCACCCGGTGTTTCCTCCGCTTTCACGCGTTATCGTTCCTTCCCTGATCACGGACACCTTGATATCCGCAAGTCCTGTGTCCATCATTCCCAGTTTCTCAGCCGCCGCTTTCGTCAGCGCTATCGTGCGTCCTTCCGGCAGTTCAGGAAGAGTGTCAGTGACAGTCGTCACGATGCTCAGTCCCGTGGCGGGATTGGAGAGCTCGACGACAGAGCCCAGAGGTATATCATTGCTTGCCGCCCCGTCCTTGCTGTCATCGAAGATTGTCCCGCTTGCGGTGAAATAGCCCGGCTCCATGGCAGTGTACCATGATGCGGTCTCCGCATAGAGCGCGGAGGAGATGACGAGGAGAGTGATGACAGTCAGTACCTTTCTCATACCCGGATTATATTGCTGAAACGTGTAAGTATCCAGAGAGATCGTTCTTGACAGAAATCAACGGGGGGGGGTATGCTCTGAGCAGTAAATTTTAGGAGGATTGAAATGAAGAAGGTTTTGATCATGCTGATGGCTGCTCTCATGCTTTTCGCATTTGCGGCCTGTGACGATGATTCCCCGGCTCCCGGAAAGGAAATTGCCAGCTATTCCGGAGAAGAACTTGTAACGAATCTTGACCATGAGAAAGGCTCTCTTGCATTTGCTGATGACAAGGTCACAGTTACGAAGGAAGGTGCCTACTATGAAGGCAAGCTCGCAGAGGGAAAGACCTATGTCGTTTCCTATGATCTTACGATTTCCGGCAATGGCAGCGTAGCATTCAACCACAATCTTACCGGCGATAGCCATTTCTGCCAGGCTTATACCGTGTTCACGGCAGGTGAGGACGGTGTGACTGCAGAGGTAAGGCCTGAGACAAGCATGGCCGGAGTCACGGAGATGGGAGCCATCAAGGATGGAAAGGTCACTGTGACTGCAGCCTATACTGCTGATTCCGTGACTGTTTCCTTCAATGGACAGAGTGCGGCAGTGAATACTGAAAAGGATGCCACGGGTATCTTCTGGTGCATCTCCGCTGTGGATGGAGCGGTTGTGACAATCGATAATTTCTCAGTTGTTGAGAAGTAATCACAGCGTGAATGCAGACAGGGACGGCTCCGGCTGTCCCTGTTTTTCAGCAAATGGCAAAAACTAAGGATAACAGCAGAAACCGCAATTACATAATCTCCCTGAAAGCAAAAGGGGAGATGCTTTCCTGCTTTGAGAAAGGTTTCGGATATAAGCGCACTGCCACTGAAACAGGGCTTACGCGCTATCAGGTGAGGTACTATCACCGCCGCTTTGCATCCGGCGACACTGCATGGGCTTACAAGCCGTCAAGAGACGAGAGATAATCCGCTGATCTGTGTCTTTCCTCCGTGTCTGCGGGTACGTTGAGAATATCGCTGAAAAACAGCATAATTATCATTATGAGCGAGATACAGAATCAGAGTACGCACTGGGCTGATATCACAGCCGACAAGATAATACGCGAGAAAGGCGATAAGCCTTTATACACATGCGCATCCGGCATAACTCCTTCGGGAACCGTCCATATCGGCAACTTCCGTGAGATCATCACGGTGGAGCTTGTCGTCAGGGCTCTCAGGGAGAAGGGGAAGAACGTCAGGTTCATATACAGCTGGGATGATTACGATGTTTTCAGGAAGGTTCCCAAGAACATGCCTCAGCCGGAGGTTCTGGAGAAGTATCTCCGCTTCCCGATAACCCTTGTCCCCGATACCACGGGCAGGGCGGAGAACTATGCGAGGGCTAATGAGAAGGCTGTTGAGGACATTCTTCCCGCAGTCGGCGTATTCCCCGAGTATCTCTATCAGGCGGAGAGATACCGCAGCAACCTCTATGCGGAGGACATAAAGCATGCACTCGAGCATCGCGATGAGATAAGGGCTATCCTCAACGAGTATAGGACCGAGCCGCTGCCGGAGAACTGGTGGCCCGTCGCGGTATTCTCTTCATTCACCAACAAGGATACGACGACTGTCCTGGGATGGGACGGCGAGTACGGCCTGACATACCGTGATGACGAGCTTGACAGGACTGAGACTATCGATATCCGCAAAACCCCCAACACCAAGCTGCCATGGCGCATAGACTGGCCGATGAGATGGGTGAAGGAGGGCGTCGATTTCGAGCCGGGCGGAAAGGATCATCTCACCGAGGGAGGCTCATACGATACCTCCAGGAATGTCGTCAAGGTATTTGGAGGAGAGGCTCCCGTGACGATGCGCTATGACTTCGTGCAGATAAAGGGACACGGAGGCAAGATATCATCATCAAGCGGCGATGTCGTCGATCTCTACGATGTCCTTGAGGTCTATCCGCCGGAGATCGTCCGCTATCTCTTTGCCGGCACAAGGCCCTCGGCCGAGTTCGCGATCTCATTCGATCTCGACGTGCTCAAGATATATGAGGACTATGACAACTGCGAGAGGATATACTTCGGTCTCCTGCCCGTGAACGAGAAGAGGAAGGAGAAGGAGAAGCGCATCTACGAGCTTTCGCAGGTTGACGGCAGCCGCATTCCCTCAGAGCCTGGATACCAGCTTCCGTTCCGCCATCTCTGCAACTATCTGCAGATATACTCCGGCGATGCGGAGAAGGTTATCTCAAGACTTTCAGATGCAACAGAAAGTCAGAAGGAGAGGCTCCGCGTTCGCCTCAAGTGTGCAGCTGCATGGCTTGAGAAATACGCTCCCGAGGAATTCCGCTTCTCTCTCAGGACAGAGGACACATACCCCGTCAGCGACGGTGAGAGGCAGGCTGTCAGGGACTTCGCATCCTATGTTGATGAATACCTCGATACTCTTTCCGAGAAGGAGTTCTCCGAGTACATCTATAAGGCCGCTAAGGACAACGGCATGGAGAACGCCGACTTCTTCCGCCTCATCTACCAGGTTCTGATCGGAAAGGACAAAGGCCCCAAGCTCGCCTCGTTCGTGAAGGCCTGCGGCAGGGACAGCATCATCGGAATCCTCAGAAAATACTGAGCAGGATAGCAGAATGTCCGTTCGCCTCTCATCTTTCATAAAGGGCTACCGCAGGGTGGCCGTGCTCGCGCCGCTCTTCAAGCTCTTTGAGGCGGTGCTCGAGCTCTGTGTGCCTCTGGCAGTCGCCTCGCTGATAGACAACGGCATCGCCCGCGGCGATATGCATCACATCCTGATGATGGCCCTCCTGATGGTCGTTCTGGCCATACTCGGTCTCGCCGCATCGGTGACTGCCCAGTATTTCTCGGCAAGGGCCGCCGCTGGGTTCGCGGCGAAGATGAAGAGCGCGCTCTTCCGCCACATAACATCGCTTTCGGAGATAGACAGGGATATAATCGGGAGCCCCGCGCTGATAACCCGCCTTACCAATGACTCGAACCTCGTGCAGAACGGCATAAACATGTTCCTGCGACTCTTCATGCGCTCTCCGTTCATAGTATTCGGAGCTGCAGTGATGGCATTCACAGTTGACAGCAGCCTTGCCGTTATCTTCGCCGTAGTAATTCCTGTTCTTGGATTCGTCGTTTTCCTCCTGATGAGATACACAGTGCCGATGTACAGCCGCGTGCAGGGAGCGCTGGACAAAGTGCTCTCGCGCACAAGGGAGAATCTTTCCGGAGTGAGGGTGCTGAGAGCTTTCGGCAAGGAGAGGGATGAGGAGAAGGCATACGGCGCCGATCTCGAGGCCCTGAGAGGTCTGCAGATGTCGTCAGGCAGAGTCTCCGCGCTGATGAATCCGCTTACATATGTGATCATAAACTTCGCTGTCGCTGTGCTGATAAGCTGCGGCAGGACACGCTATAACCTCGGGCTTGCGGAAGCCGGCACGATAGTGGCGCTCGTGAACTACATGAGCCAGATTCTCGCTGAGCTCATAAAGCTGGCCAATCTGATAATAACGATAGCCCGTGCGATAGCATCAGGAAAGAGAATACAGGCTGTCTTTAATCTCGAGCCATCGATGTCCGAAGCGCCGGATGCCGTCACAGAAGGCTCCGACAAGGAGACTGCGGTTGAGTTCCGCGATGTTTCTCTGATCTACAGGGAGGGCGGAGAGCCGTCTCTCTCCTCCATCTCGTTCTCAGTCAGGCGCGGAGAGCATATAGGCATAATCGGAGGCACAGGATCAGGAAAGACGACCCTTGTCAGCCTCATTCCCCGTTTTTACGATGTCTCTTCAGGCTCTGTCTCCGTATTCGGTACGGATGTCAGGAAGTGGAAGAGGAGCGCCCTGAGAAGCTCGATCGGATACGTCCAGCAGAAAGCTGTTCTTTTCAAGGGCAGCATCAGCGACAATATCCGCTGGGGACGTATGGATGCCAGTGATGATGAGATAAAGCGCGCGCTTGAGAGGGCGGAGGCGTACAGCTTCGTCATGGAGAAAAAGGGCGGCCTTGATTCCCCTGTAGAGGAGGGAGGAAAGAATCTCTCCGGCGGGCAGAGGCAGAGACTTTCCGTTGCCCGCGCACTTGTCCGCTGCCCAGAGATACTTATACTCGACGATTCATCCTCCGCTCTTGATTACGCCACGGAGGCGAGGCTCAGGCACAATCTCTCTGAGCTTGACGGCCTTACCGTTATAACCGTATCGCAGAGAGCGGGGTCGCTTATGACCATGGACAGGATAATAGTGCTGGACAGGGGACGCATCGCCGATATGGGCACGCATGAAGAGCTCATGGGAAGATGCGAACTCTACCGCGAGATATACAGCTCGCAGTTCGGAGGTGAGGCATGAAGAAGAGCCGTGTTTCCGACAGACGCGGCACCATGAAAAGGGTGATCGCATGCATAAAGCCTTACAGAGCCGTCCTCACGCTCTCTCTTCTCTCCGCCCTGATATCTTCGGTCTCCTCGCTCATCTTTCCGATGCTCACAGGAAAGGCAATCGATGCGATCACTGGAGGAGACGGAAGCCTCTTCATGCGCATGATGCTCTTCATGGCGGCATCCGCTCTTGTCACCGCGCTCTTCCAGTATCTTATGAATCTTGCCAACAACAGGATTGCATACGGTATATCGCGGGAGATAAGGGGGAAGGCTTTCGCTCATCTTCAGCGACTTCCGCTCTCATATATAGACAGCCATCCCCACGGTGATATCGTCTCGAGGATTGTGAACGACACAGATCAGCTCTCTGACGGCCTCCTTCTGGGCTTCACGCAGCTTTTCACCGGCGTCGTCACGATTCTGGGCACGCTCATCTGCATGTTCGCCGTGAACTGGGTGGTGGCGCTCGTTGTCGTCATAGTCACGCCGCTCTCGATCTTCACAGCATCATTCATAGCACGCAAGACCTTCTCCCTCTTCTATAAACAGAGCGAGGCGAGGGGAGAGCAGACTGCGTTCATAAATGAGATGATAACGGGTGCATCCGTTGTCTCGGCGTACGGGATGGAGGAGGAGAACCAGAGGCGGTTTGATGAGATAAACTCCCGCTGGGCACATCTTTCCCTCCTCGCGACCTTCTACTCATCGCTGACGAATCCCGTCACGCGCTTTGTGAACAGCCTTGTCTACATGGGAGTAGCTCTCTCCGGAGGCATTTCGGCGCTCTGCGGGATAATGAGCGTCGGCGGGCTTGCCAGCATACTCAGCTACGCTTCCCAGTACACGAAGCCGTTCAACGAGATTTCGGGAGTTGTGACGGAGTTCCAGAACGCTCTGGCCTCCGCTGAGAGGCTCTTCCGCTTCCTCGATGAGAAGGAGGAGAGCCCCGATGATGCGCTTCCTTCCTTCACTCTCCGCGAAGGGAAGGTCGATGTCAGTCATGTGCGCTTCTCATACTCCCCCGATAAAGAGCTGATAAAGGATTTCTCCATCTCTGTGCGCCCGGGAATGCATGTCGCGATCGTAGGTCCGACTGGTTCCGGCAAGACCACGCTTATAAACCTCCTCATGCGCTTTTACGCCCCTGAGAGCGGCTCGATCTCGATAGACGGGCAGGCTGCCACCTCTGTAAGCCGCACATCTCTCAGAAAGAGCTTCGGCATGGTGCTTCAGGATACATGGCTCAAGACGGGGACGATAAGGGAGAACATAGCTCTGGGCAGGCCGGATGCCTCTGATGAGGAGATAAGAGCGGCTGCGGAGGAGTGCCATCTCGGTTCGTTCATATCCTCTCTTCCCGAGGGTTATGATAGCGTTGTCTCGGATGACAGCGACGGCATATCCGCCGGACAGAAACAGCTTCTCTCGATAGCCCGCGTCATGCTTACAAGTCCCGGCATGCTCATACTCGATGAGGCGACGTCATCTATAGATACCCGCACCGAGATGATAATACAGGAGGCGTTCATGCATCTTATGGAGGGCCGCACGGCGTTCATCGTCGCCCACAGGCTCTCGACGATAAGGAACGCAGACCTGATACTCGTCGTGAAGGACGGAGATGTCATAGAGAGCGGCACTCACTCGGAATTCATGGAGAAGGGCGGTTTCTACGCTTCTATGTATTCCAGCCAGTTCCGCGCCTGATCCTATTTCCTGAATATCCTGTCGAGGGTCCTTCCGTTCTTCCTCCATCCAGGCTGAGACTTCACCCTCAGGTCGAGGGTGAGCTTCGAACCGGGGAAGATGCGCTTTATCTCGCTGAAGGATTCCTTGCGGATGCGCCTGATGTTCTCTCCGCCTCTGCCGACGATTATTCCCTTCTGTCCCTCTCTCTCCGTGTTGATCGAGGCTCTGATCCAGACATGGCCCGCAGCCTCGTCGTACTCCATGTCCTCAATCTCGACGAATATGACGTGGGGCATCTCCTCAGAGAGAGATGAGATTGTTTTCTCCCTTATTATCTCGGAGATGCGGAATTCTAGGTCCTGATCTGTGTATGCGCTCTCATCGTAGAGAAGTTCTCCCTCAGGGGCGATGCGGAAGAGCTCTATCAGTATTTCATCCACGCCCTCGTCGTCTTTTCCCGATGCAGGAAGAACCGGAGATGAGGGGAACTCTGAGCGGAGGAACGCGAGTCCTGCTTCCTTCTCTTCCGCGGAGAGTATGTCCGTCTTGTTCAGAACAGCGACTACGGGCACACCCGCTTTCCTTACGAGCTCCGCGATAGTCTCCTCTTCCTTGCCGGGCTTCCTCTTTCCGTCCAGAAGGTAGAGAATCATGTCAGACTCGCTGAGCGACGACACCGTGACCTCCTGCATCCTCCTGTTGATCTCTTTGTCTGAAAGATGGAAGCCGGGAGTATCTGTGAAGATAAGCTGGCCCCTCTGATCTGTGTATATGCCTCTTATCCTGTTTCTTGTTGTCTGTGGCGTCGGTGATGTGATTGATACCTTCATCCCCGTGATTGTGTTCACAAGTGTCGATTTACCCGCAGATGGTCTGCCGATTACTGCTACGGAGCCGCATTTCATGGCCCTATTATACATAAAACCCGCTTCTTCTCCATCTCGTTGAAGATACGGGATATTCTGGCTATTATCATAGTCATGGAAAACGAGAACAAGGAATACAGACCCGATCCGTCTCTCAGCGACAGACTCCTGAGGACGAGGACGGTGATCATATCAGGGGAGATAAACAAGGACAGGGCCGATGAGTTCGCCCGTCAGATGCTGGTGCTCGACAGCGAGAGCAGCGATCCCATCTATGTCTACATCAACAGCCCTGGCGGCGATGTGGACTCAGGCTTCGCCATCTATGACATGATAAGGTACGTCACATCTCCCGTCACCGTGATCGGCATGGGACTTGTTGCATCCGCCGCGGCTCTGATCTTCCTCTCTGTTCCTGCGGAGAGAAGGGTGGGATTCCCCGATTCGACATATCTCATCCACCAGCCTCTCTCACAGCTCAAGGGAGTCGCGATAGATGTCGCGATCTACGCGGAGAAGATAGAGGCGCTGCGTCACAAGCTGGATCAGGTGATCGCGGATGCTACAGGCAGGAGCCGCGAAGAGGTCGAGAATGACACAGAGCGCGACTGCTGGATGAGCGCGGAGGAGGCGAAGGAGTACGGGCTTCTCTCCAGAATCGTAACATCTAAGAAGGAAGTTACGGGCTGAGCTGGCGGAAAGTGACGGAGAGCGCGTATAGATGGTATGCGCTTTCCTCTTCTTGCCATGCTCATCATCGCATTAACATCATGCGCCCCGTCGCCTGACGGGGGCGTTTTCACTGTCACCGCATACAACGCCTGCGCATTCTTTGACAGCATCGACGACGGTACGGAGTACGAAGGATTCAGCCGCCGTGACGGATATGACGGGGAAAAGTATTCGGAGAGAGTGCGCTCGCTTGCTCTGCTCCTCGGCCGTCATTTCGCCTCGTCCGATGTGATAATCCTCTCAGAGATAGAGAGCGTCATAGTGCTTCACGATCTTCTGGAGAGCGGGCTTGATCAGAAGGGCTTCTCATTTTACGGCCTTGCAGCCGACGGATCATCGGCGCTCTATACCGGCTTCATCTCCAAATCCGAACCCGTTTCCGTCACAATGCACTCCTTCCCGGAGTGCCGTCCGATACTCTCGCTGACGTTCAATGCGGGAGGAGAGAGCGTTAAAGTTTTCGGCGTGCATTTCAGGAGCCGCATCGGCGGAGGGGAGAATGAGAGGTATGAGCAGGCGATGCATCTCAGGACGCTGATCGAGGCGAGTCCCGGGGTAATCTCACTCGCTGCGGGAGATTTCAACACCGATCCGCGCTTTCCGGAGAGATCGCTCTCGCTTTTTCCGGACCATTACGATCCTGAATGCGCGATTCATGTCACCGGCGATCCGTCTGAGGCGGGCTATGGGATACTTTATTCTCCTTTTCTTGACCGCGATACCGTTCTCTCCGAGAAGGGAACGTTCTGCTATCAGGGGGAGTGGATGATCTATGACAACACTCTTCTCTCCGAGGAGGCGTGGGACGGAAGGGGATGGGAGTACGGCGGCGCATCGATAGGCTCTGCTGCCGAGATGAAGGATCTTCTCGGGCGTCCGCGTCCTTATGATCCCTCTGACGGGAGCGGATACTCAGATCACTTTCCTGTCACTGTAAGCCTTGTGATGAGATAGGAAAAGAGGCTTTGCTGCTCCCGCGTTAATGCGGGAACAGCTCTGCGCAGAGGGCTTTAAGCCCGAGGGAATAAACGGTTCCGCCGGGAAAAGAAGGGGGGATCGGGACCGACGGAACCATGTTCTCCCATACCCTGTGAATGATCATCGGGTATGGAGGAAGCTGGAAATCATCATGACTTCCTCTGACTACATTTACTTTACCTGTACTTTTTCCTGAGGATAATCAGCAAAAGCGAGTTTTTGTATGCAGAAAACAGAGAAAATGATTTATCGTATAGGGGAAGGGGTCGGGAATGTTCTCAGGAAGGTCATTCGTTTTTTCAGCAGTCTTTCTGCTTTTTCTTGCATCCATACTCTCCGCATCCGCTGCGGTCGGAAGTGAGGCATATGCTGCCGCATCTGCGGAGAGCGGGGACGGAAGCTCGCTTCTCGGGATGGCACCGTATTCGGGTTCTCCTCAGCGCGAGCGGACGATAACCATTGCACTCTGGGAGGAGGGCGTGGGGCGTGAGGCCATAGAGAAAGCCGTCCATGATTACGAGAAAGAGACGGAAACCGACTTCAACGTGATATTCATTGACAGGGGAAGCTACTGGGACAGGCTTGCCGCGGATGCCGCGGGAGGGCGGCTTCCCGCTGTGATCGAGATGGACAGGGAGCACCTCAGGCTTTTCAGGGAGAAGGGGCTCATCGTCAGGATTCCTTCATTCCCTCTTTATGACGGATATGCGCTTCCGATGGGACTGGCGTATGATTCATCTCCTTCATCCGATGCGATAGCAGCAGCTGTGCTTTCCGGCGATGCCGCGGCTCTTGCGGAGATGTTCGCAGGAGATGCCGGCGTATCAGGAGAGAATCTTCCCTACGCTCTTTTCTCCGCAACTGATGTGCGTCCTGCGGTCTCGGCCTTTGCTGAGGCGCTCGTCTCTTCTCCGGAGGTGGTGTCGTGTTTCGGAGAGGCACCAGAGATGGAGGATGAGACTCTTCCGCCTGCCGGAAGCGCTGTGATGATGGAACTTTTCTCGCGGATGCGTGAGAGTGTGGAGAGCGGTGAGGTCACGCCGGAGGAGGCTGCGGCAGTGTTTGCCGGAAAGGCCGGCGCTGTGCTCTCCGGGGCGGAGATGAGGTGATGTTCCGCTTCCCGATGACGCTCGGACGCAGGCTGACGCTGGTTCTTGTTTCATTCTTCATCCTGATGCTTGTCGTGGTTGCAGGGCTTGTTGTCTATCTCAGAGGCGACTATCTCAGGAGCATCTACAGCCTCGGCAACGCCAATGCCGGGAACATAATGACGCGTGCCGATTCGGTATTCGACGATGCGATGCTGCTCGGTGATCTCTTCGTGGCCGATGAGTTCTTCCAGTCGAGGCTCTCGGAAATGAAGGACAACCCCGGGACCTCAGATTCGGCGACTAGAAATGAGATCGTTTCGAGGCTGAGCACGATGCAGGATACATCGATCTACATAACGGATGTGGCTCTGATGACAGACGGCGGGATTCTCCACTACGGTGAGGGCGTCGGACTTTCATCGGAAGCTCTCGCGCGTGCTGCGGAGATGGCGCTTGATGCCGGAGGCGGCATCGTCTGGGTCGGCAGCGACGGAGGCTCTGTCTACCTTGTCAGGGAGATAAGAAGGGTGGAGAATCTCTCCCTCGACAGCCTTGCCGTGCTCTTCATACGCATTGATACGGCTCTTCTGATGGCTGACATACGCAGCGACATGTCGGATGCCGGAATAAGCCTGATACTCTTCTCGGGCGATCATCTTCTCTATTCAGATTACCCTCACTCTCAGGCTTTCCCCGATGACAGCGACAGGACGGCGGATGTCGGCGGCACTCCGTGCTTCATCTTCCGCGGAACTCTTGCTGAGAGCGGTTTCCATTTCCTCGACTTCGTGCCTGTCGAGTCCACCGGCTACGGTATAGACAAAGCGGTGGCGGGAGCGTTCTTCATCTTCCTCCTGATACTCCTCATATTCCTAATTATCCTGCACTTCATGGTGCGGAGGATAATTGCGAGGATCGAGAGGCTCAGAGGCAAGATGGACACCTTTGAGAAAGGCAATTACATAGCACCGTCTCCTGTTTCAGGAGGCGATGAGATATCATCGCTTGACCGTCATTTCGATATGATGGCATCAGGCTACAAGAAGGTTGTTGAGGACAACTACATAAAGCAGATAATGCTCAAGGACAGCTCAATAAGGATGCTGACCCAGCAGATAAACCCACATTTCCTCTACAATGTCCTCGACTCGGTCTACTGGCTTGCCGAGAGCCGCGGGGATGAGGATATCGCCCAGATGAGCTATGATCTGGCGGCGCTCTTCCGCATGGCTGTCTCAGAGGAGGATATGATTCCCCTTTCACGCGAGCTTGAGCTTGCAGACAGCTACATGCGCATACAGAGCTGCCGCTATCCGGGAAGGATAGACTATTCGGTATCTGTCCCCGATGCCCTGATGGATGTCATGGTGCCGAAGTTCTCGATACAGCCTCTTGCCGAGAACGCTGTCATACACTCTCTCGAGGTTTCGGGGGGAGCTGTATCCGTATATGTGTCTGCTTCTTCTCTTGAAAGGGAGGGGAAGGTCTCTGTCACTGTATCCAATACCGGTTCGTCTTTTCCCGACGGACTTCTTGAGAAGCTCCACTCTGGAGAGATTGTGTCGTCAGGTACGAGGATAGGGCTTCTGAACATAGACGAGAGGCTGAGGCTTCTCTTCGGCGACGGTTATGGGCTATCCTTCACAAATGAAGGGGGAATGGCGAGTGTGTCTTTCTCCGTACCCGGGGAGGTCGGATGCTCAGAGCGGTCATAGCCGATGATGAAGAGATTGTCAGGACAGTGATGGCTGACAGGATTCCGTGGAAGGAGCTTGGGATAAGTCTTGCGGCGACGGCTGCGGACGGCGAGGAAGCTCTCGATGCGGTCAGGCGTCTCAGGCCGGATATAGTCATCACGGATATAAGAATGCCGCGGATGGACGGTCTCGAGCTGATAAAGCGCTGCGTATCCGAAGGGTGTGATGCCGAGTTTGTTATACTCTCAGGATTCGGCGAGTTCTCATATGCGCAGCGCGCGATGCTCTACGGAGTGCGCCACTATCTTCTCAAGCCCTCGCGGAAGGAGGAGCTTATCTCCGTTCTGAAGGAGATAAGGGACGAAAGGGAAGGTAGGTCCGTCTCCGGGATAAATAGTGATGCGCATTTCACGGAAGATGCAGATGGGCTTTCTCGCCGCTACAGGGAGGCGCTTGAGGGAAAGGCAGATGCTTCCCTTGTGGACGATATGGAGCGTATCTTCCGCTCTCTTCCGCTTCCTGATGCCGAGGCGCTTTTTGTCCGCATGGCTATGGACAGCATCAGCGGCGAGCAGCTGTTCAGAGGAATGAGGGACGTGAAGGATGCTGATGACCTTCTTCTCCTCGCGCGCTCATTCATCGAGCACCGCATGCCGGGAACCGGCAGCGCGTTCCCCGTCAGGACGATGAAGGAGTACATAGATGCCAACTTCTCAGATCCGGGGCTTTCGCTCAAGTGGATTTCCGAGAACGTTGTCTATATGAATCCCGAGCATCTCTCGAAGCTCTTTCAGAAGGAGACAGGGCAGAGGTTCTCAGATTATCTCAACTCAGAGAGGATAAGGGAGGCCCAGAGGCTGATGGATGTCTACCATGAGAGCACTGTCGGCGATATAGCGGAGAAGGTGGGATACAGCAATCCCGGCTACTTCTTCCATGTGTTCAGGCGCTATACCGGAATGACGCCCGGAGAGTATATGCGGCAGAGAAGGGCTGCCTCCGACGATTGACACTCTCTGCCGTGTGCAATAAACAAGACGGTATGGAAGAGAATCTCAGAGAGACGCTGCTCGGCGGGCAGTCATTCAGCTGGAGAGAGGAGGATGGTGTTTTCACCGCTGTTCTCAATGATCATGTCTACAGGATAAGGACGCTCTCCGATGCCGCATCCGATCCGTTTCTTTATGATTATTTTGATCTGGGCTATGATTACGCCGCGGCCAGAGAGGCCATAGCAAAAAAGGATGATATTCTCCGCGAGGCTGTGGAGAGCACTGGACTTATAAGGCTTCTTCATCAGGATCACTGGACGGCAGCGATCTCGTTCATCCTTTCGCAGAACAACAACATCAAGAGGATTACAGGTCTTTACAGAAGGCTTTCCGAGAAGTACGGGCACGAGGTGGAGAAGGGTTACTTCTCTTTCCCTACTGCGGAGGAGATGGCAGGGGCCACCGAGGAGGAGCTGAGAGCGCTCGGTACTGGTTTCCGCGCGCCTTTCATCCTCGATGCGGTGAAGAAAGCGCCTCTTCTCGATACGATAGACGGTCTTTCATTCGATGATTCCATGGCTGCTCTGCAGACGATAAAGGGAATTGGCCCCAAGGTTGCCTCCTGCATCCTGATTTTCTCCTATCAGAGGAGGGAGGGTTTCCCGATGGATGTCTGGATGAAGAAGGTGATGAGGGAATACTATCCGGACAAGACGCCCGAGTACTTCCATCCCTACGAGGCGCTCTCGCAGCAGTACCTTTTCTCGTGGATGCGCTCAAAGGGATGATGCACTGCATCCTGCGCGTTGAGACGTTTATCCGCTGATTATGTCTTTTTCCCTGAAAACCGCAGAATATCCAACTGCGGTTTTATTCTCATGGCGGAAAAAACAGCTTGACATAAGTGAACGGGGGAGGGGTACGATCTCCATGGAAATAATCACAATGGAGGATTTTGATGAAGAAGATTCTTGTTGCGCTGCTTGCAGCGGCAATGCTGTTCGCGTTTGCGGCTTGTGATGATAGCTCACCAGCACCGTTTGAGGCAAATATAAAGGATGCGGCTCAGCTCAGTGATGCTATCAAGGCTCTTTCTACTGCTACTGAGCCTGTAGAATGGAGACTTGCTAATGGCGAATATGATGTACAGATTTCTATTCCTGCCGGAAAAGATGTGACGATAATAGGTGAGTCAGAGGATGGCGTCATAATCTCAGGACCGGAAGATTATGCTGCTATGGAATCAATCGATATCTATTCCAGTGATAATGGCGGTGGGAACTTTAATGGCTATGTCGGTATAGTGCAGGCAAAAGATGCCACACTTACTCTCAGGAACCTTACCATAAAGGGCGATATTGATAAGAACTTTTCCATGACAACGCAGAATGGAAATTACTGTAGGCAGGGAGGACTGATGGTGATTAACTCTGAGATCGATGCTGAGGATGTCACCATCACGGATACCAGATATTCCGATAGCTACATGGGAGTTCAGAATGGTATTGCTGTGTATATTGTGGGAGAAGATGAAGGTAAATCTGCTTCCTTCAATGACTGTTCTATAACGAATTTCAACAAAGGCGCGGTTGTTGTGAGAAGTACGGTAAGTGAGTTTACATTCACAAATGGTGTTGTTGAAGGTGAAGGTGCAACAACGCTTACTGCCCAGAATGGTATCCAGTATTCCTGCAAGTCTACGATAACGGGAAATAGAATATCAGGGCTTGATTATGATGCAGATAATGAATGGAAGGATGGTGCTGTAGGAGTTTATGGCGTTAATGCTCCTTCTGGATGTGTCGTAACGCCAAATACGTTCTCGAATGTGAATGTACCTTATTATCCTGAAATAGGAGAATAATAAAGAAGCGCAGATTAGTGGGGCATATGTGATCGCATATGCCTCCTTTTTTCACTGCCTGCGTCCGTCGGGGAACTGCAGCTGGTAGAATATCTGCTCAAGCTCAAGGGCTATGTTGATGTTGTGTATTACAGCCGGTGTTTCTCCCGGGAGAGCGGGGCGGGGTTTGAGTGTGATGGGGGAGAAGTTGAGGATGCCTTTTATTCCCGCTTCCATCAGTTTCTCCGCTGTGTCCGCCGCGGCCGATTCCGGCACTGTTATTATCGCGACACGGGCCTCAAGCGCCTCCACCATCTCATCAAGCCTTGATATCGGATAGACAGGAACGGGGTGTGAGACATCGGAGTAGACGATGGGATCGGAGTCGAATCCTGCGACTATTCTTATGCCGTCGGGCTCGAAGCCTGAGTAATGCATCAGCGCTTTTCCAATCCTTCCGCAGCCGACTACTATCACGTTCTGGGGATCTCCCTTTCCGAGTATTTTCGAGAGCCTCTCGATCAGATCGGTGATCTCATAGCCCCCTCTTTTCTGTCCGTGAATTTCCAGAAGTGAGAAGTCTTTTCTGACAACTGCAGCGGAAACTCCTGCCGCATCGGCGAGATTGTGTGCGAACACTTTCTCTAAACCGATGGCTCTCAGACGATTAAGCGCCCTGTAGTATCTGGTTATACGGATAAGCATATCGCTGTTCATTTATTCGTCTCCTATTTATGTGAATGACGTTATATTAATTGCATTTATGTGTCAATTAATAGAATGGGTTGTAACGACATGTCATTGCCTGCCGCTTTTCATGATTCATTTATTGAAAAAAAGAAAGCCATTAACTAGAATCTTATAGTGATGACTTAAAGGAGGAGTTATGGCTCAGAGCATATTCTCTGATGAGCTTAACGCTTACATTTCCGAATGGAAGAATAAGCCGGGTAATCTCATCATGATTCTCCACAGGGTCCAGGAGGAGTTCGGCTATGTTTCCAGGGAAGCGGCCGAGGAGGTTTCCAAGCAGACCGGGGTATCCCTTGCGACTATCTGGGGAGTTTTGACTTTCTATCATTTCTTCAAGCTCAACAGACCTGGCAGATATAACATCCAGGTATGCCTAGGAACGGCCTGTTACCTCAAAGGCGGCGACATGATCGTCGAGGAGCTCGGCAAGGAGCTCGGTCTTGAGGTCGGAGGACTCACCGAGGACGGAAAGTTCTCGCTTGAGGCTGTCCGCTGCGTCGGATGCTGCGGACTGGCACCTGTCATGACGATATCAGGTGAGGTGTTCGGAAAGGTATCCAAGAACCAGATATCGGGAATACTGGATAAATTCGTCTGATGCATGACGCATCCGATCTGCTTCTGGAGGCTGTTGCTAACAGCGCCGAGGCCGGAGCCACGGATATAAGGGTTCTGGTCGATCTGAGCGGAGGGATGATAAATGCGAGGGTAACCGACAACGGAAGCTACACGCTTCTTGCGGACCCGTTCCGCGATGGAAGCACTACCAAGGGCGAAGGGCGAGGACGCGGGCTGGCTGTGATCAATGAGAGCTGCCGCGGAAGATGCCGCTTAACACGAGGAGAGAGCGAGACGGTGCTGGAGTTCCGGAGAGAGGATGATGGCAGTTTCAATGCGCTGGAAGAGGCGCTCCTTCCGATCTTCATGGCTTACGAAGGCGTATCGGTAATTATAAAAAGGGATGCACGGGAGAGCAGGCTCGACCGGAGCTATCTGGAGAAAAGGGATGCAGTCCCTGACCGGGCAGGCGGCATAAGGCGCTTCAAGGCTATTGTCCGCGGCCTGAAAGGAGAGATCTATGGCTAAACTTTCGCTTTCAGATCTTCATGCGATCCGCGATCGCGAGGAGAAGAACCTGAGGAAGCGCAATATACATGGACGCGACGTTCATGTGGTTGTCGCTATGGGAACCTCGGGAATAAATGCAGGTGCCAAGCTCGTTCTCAATACTATCGCAGATGAGGTTGAGAAGGCTGGGCTGGAGAATGTCATCATCACACAGACCGGCAGCGCCGCTCCCAATCCGGAGCCTGTTGTCGAGGTTTTCTCGCCGAAAACTGGTCTTGTCGTATATGGTGGCGTTGATGCGGAGACTGCCCGCCGTATAGTGTCGGAGCATCTCCAGAACGGCAAAATCCTCGAGGAGAAGAGGATAGAGCTGACGGAGAAGGAGCAGTAAGATGGGATACAAGAACTATATTCTGGTCTGCGGAGGCACAGGATGCGAGTCGTCCCGCTCCGATCAGATTTATCATGCGCTCATCGATGAGGCGGCATCTCAGGGCGTTGCCGACCAGGTGCAGGTTATAAAGACGGGATGCTTCGGCTTCTGCGAGCAGGGACCAATCGTCAAGATACTTCCCGAGGATTCGTTCTATGTTCAGGTAAAGCCTGAGGATGCAAAGGAACTCATAGCTGAGCACGTCATAAAGGGACGCGAGGTTACGAGGCTTCTTTACAACAAGGCGCCTCACAAGGCGTATGAGGAAGTTGAGGACATCCAGTTCTACCAGAAGCAGATGAGGATTGTCCTCCGCAACTGCGGCTCCATCGATCCCGAGAACATCGACGAGTACATTGCCGCGGGCGGATACAAGGCTCTTGAGAAGGTCCTCTTCGAGATGACTCCGGATGATGTCATCAACGAGATGAAAACAGCAGGACTCAGGGGACGCGGCGGCGCGGGATTCCCGACCTGGATGAAGTGGAACTTCACGAAGATGGAGAACAACCCCGTGAAGTATGTCGTATGCAACGCCGACGAGGGAGACCCCGGCGCATACATGGACCGCTCGACGCTTGAGGGTGATCCGCACTCCGTTCTCGAGGCCATGACGATCTGCGGCCATACTGTCGGAGCGCATCAGGGCTTCATCTACATCCGTGCCGAATATCCTCTTGCGATTCACCGCCTCGAGGTTGCCATGAAGCAGGCGAGGGAGTATGGACTTCTCGGAAAGAACATCCTCGGCTCTGGCTTTGATTATGACATCGAGATAAGGCTCGGCGCGGGCGCATTCGTCTGCGGAGAGGAGACAGCCCTTCTCCAGTCCATCGAGGGACACAGAGGCATGCCTCAGCCCCGTCCGCCATTCCCGGCATCGAAGGGACTCTGGGGCAAGCCGACGGTCATCAACAACGTAGAGACGTGGGCCAACGTTCCCGAGATCATCACGAAGGGAGGCGCATGGTTCGCTTCAATCGGCACTCCGGACAGCCACGGAACGAAGGTCTTTGCCCTTACGGGAAAAATCTGCAACTCAGGACTTGTCGAGGTCCCGATGGGAACTACGCTCCGTGAGATCGTCTACGATATCGGAGGCGGCATCGCCCATGGAAAGAAGTTCAAGGCCGTGCAGACAGGCGGTCCTTCCGGCGGTGTCATAACTGAGGAGAACCTCGATACCCCGATCGATTTCGGCGGTCTGCAGAAGATCGGATCGATGATGGGTTCCGGCGGCATGATCGTAATGGATGAGGATGACTGTATCGTTGATGTCGCCAAGTTCTACCTCAACTTCACAGTCGATGAGTCATGCGGAAAGTGCGCTCCCTGCCGTATCGGCGGAAAGAGCCTCTGCAACATCCTTGAGAAGATCACAAACGGAAACGGAGAGGAGAGCGATATCGAGCAGATACAGCAGATCGCCCACGCGATGAAGATCGGCTCTCTCTGCGCACTCGGACAGACTGCTCCGAACCCCGTCCTCTCGACGCTCCGCTTCTTCCCCGAGGAGTACAAAGCTCATATCGTCGACAAGAAGTGCCCGTCAGGAAAGTGCAAGAAGCTCATAAGCTACGAGATCAACCCATCGAAGTGCATCGGCTGTACGGCGTGTGCGCGCAAGTGTCCTGTCGGAGCCATCTCCGGCGAGGTGAAGAAGCCGCATAAGATCAACGGAAATGTCTGTATCAAGTGCGGAGTCTGCAAGGATACCTGCAAGTTCTCGGCCATCGAGATTCATTAGGAGGTTAATGATGATTCATCTTACTATACAGGGAATCGAAGTTGAGGTGGCTGAGGGGACGACCGTCCTTGAGGCTGCCAGGAAGGCGGGAATAAGGATTCCTACCTTGTGCTACCATCCCGATCTCAAGCCGTTCGGCTCATGCGGACTCTGCGTCTGCAAGCAGGAGGGATCAGCGAAGATAATCCGTGCCTGCGCTACGCCGGCGGCGGAGGGAATGAGGATAATCACTCACGATCAGGACCTTTACAATGTAAGGCGCACGATCCTTGAGCTGACAATGAGCACTCATCCGTCATCATGCCTGATGTGCACGCGCAACAACAAGTGCGAGCTGCAGAAGCTGGCCATCGAGTACGGAATCCGCGAGCAGCCGTTCGAGGTTAGGCTTGCAGAGGACAAGAAGGACCGCTCCACAGGCGCGATCGTCCTTGATCCCGAGAAGTGCATCAAGTGCGGACGCTGCGTGCAGGTATGCCAGGGACTGCAGGGTGTATATGCCCTTGAGTTCATCGGCAGAGGCGATCATACTACGATGAGCCCCGCTGCGAAGCTGCCGCTCAATGACAGCCCGTGCATCAAGTGCGGCCAGTGCGTGACGCACTGCCCCGTAGGCGCAATATATGAGCAGGATCATACCGGAGAGATGATGAAGGCAATCGACGATCCGGAGAAAACCGTTGCCGTCCAGATCGCTCCTTCCGTCCGTGTCGCGATAGGCGAGGAGTTCGGAATGAAGCCAGGCGAGATATCGACGAAGAAGCTCTATACGGCTCTCCGCCGCCTCGGCGTCGACTATGTATTTGATACAAACTTCGGAGCCGATCTCACGATCATGGAAGAAGGGTATGAGCTCATAAGCAGGATAAAGAACGGCGGCGTGATGCCGCAGCTCACATCATGCTGCCCGGGATGGGTCGCATATGTCGAGGAGTATTATCCTGAGCTTCTGGAGAACCTCTCATCCGCGAAGAGCCCGATGATGATGCAGGGCGCGATAACCAAGACCTACTGGGCTGAGAAGGCCGGAATAGACAAGAAGAATATCTATTCTGTTGCCATCATGCCGTGTACTGCCAAGAAAACAGAGATCAGAAGGGACGGCGAGCATGCCGCATCAAGCGGTGAGTGGGATGTCGATCTTGTTCTCACCACTCGTGAGCTTGCGCGCCTCATCTCCTCACGCGGTCTTGATTTCGAGAATCTTCCCGAGAGCGAGGCCGACAGCCCGATCGGCGAGTATTCCGGCGCAGGCACTATCTTCGGAGCCACCGGAGGCGTTATGGAGGCTGCCGTCAGGACTGCATATTACGGAATCACCGGCAAGGATATGGCTGATCCCGAAGTCAAGCTGGTCCGCGGTCTTGACGAGGTCAAGCGCGGTGAGGTTGATATCGACGGAAAGAAGGTCCGCGTCGCTGTCGTTCACGGCATGGCCAACGCAAAGCCGCTTCTCGAGCAGATCAAGGCTGACAAGGCAGCCGGACGCCCGTCTGATGTTGACTTTGTCGAGATCATGGCCTGCCGCGGCGGATGTATCTCCGGAGGTGGACAGCCCTACGGTACAGATGACGAGGTCAGGAAGGAGAGGAGCGAAGGACTTTACGAGGATGATGAAAAGAGCGCAGTGAGATGCTCGCATCAGAATCCCTCCATCCAGAAGCTCTATGCTGACTTCCTCGGAGAGCCGCTCTCAGAGAAGTCTCACCACCTTCTGCATACGGAGTACGAGGCCGTTCCGCTCTACAAGAGCTGAGGAATGTTCCTCGCGAATGGAAGCCACTGGTTGAGTCCGGTGGCTTCTATTTTTTCTCTGAAACAGAAGGCATACACCCAGTGTTCTTGCAGCTAAAAGTGAATAGCAGGAAGCCATCAGCTGCGGCACTATAAGGAATAGAATTGTTTACTCACTGTGATGAGTTAATTAACTCGGTGAACTGATTAAATTGTTGCATCTCCGTCAGAAAGCAACATGGGCTGCGGCATCTTATCTCTCCCGTGGCAGGAGGAATTTGAAGTTGAGATCCGGATGCATGCTGCGGGCTTCATTGCTAAATAATCGTCAAATTATGGTTTTAGGATTGCCCATCTTTTCTTATATTGATATAATCTGATTATCAGTTTAGAGTTATCCGAATCAGATCAGAGGCATGCTATGGACGCAGGAATTATGAAAGAGAGTGCTGCGGCAATCAGCGAAGAAGACAGGCTCATGAGCAGCCTTCTCCGGTTCATCCGTGATAACGGGCTGAAGGCCGGGGACAAGCTGCCTTCGATCAGAACCCTTTCGGATTCATTCTCCTGCACACAGAGCCAGATGCGCAGCGTGATTCTCCGTGCCGAGGCTCTCGGGTTCGTGATGGTTCAGCCCCGCAGCGGCTGCTATGTCAGGAATACAAGTCTGGACTCAATGCTGCAGACATTCTGCCTTCTCTTTGAGACAACGATGGCCGATGATCTGTCGCTTGTTGAGATATATGACCTGAAAACCGCCCTTGAGACTGCTATAACGAAGCAGGTTGCCCTGATAAGGACGGAAGGGGAGCTGCTTGCGCTCCGGAATATCATAGTGCAGGAGGAGGCTGCAGCAGATAAGGATGAGATGATAAAGCTCGACGAGAACTTCCATATGTATCTCGCATCCATAAGCCGCAACCGCTTCTTCCTCGCGGTGATATCAGTGATTCAGTCAATGCTGCGCACGGCGCGCCACTCGTTTGCTGACTATGTGGAGAGCTATTCGCAAATCATAAATGATCACAAGAACATCTATGAGGCGATAAAGGAGAAGGATTCCGACTCCGCCTATGAGCTTGCAAGCATTCATGCCAACCGCCGCAAGGCGAAACTTCTGAGCTGCTGCTGAATTTTCTTGACACTGTGTTTTTTCATGGTACCATTTTGATACAAACTGATTATCAGTAATAAACAGTTTGAAACAGGAGGTTGACATGAAAAGATACGGAATGATGGCTTTAGCTGTTCTCTTTATTTCCGCTTCTCTCTTTGCAGGAGGTTCCGGCGAATACCCGTCGAAGGACATCCAGATGGTCTGCAACAGCGGTGCCGGCGGCGGTACTGATACGATAGTCAGACAGATATCTCTGATGGCAGAGCCCTATCTCGGCGGCTCGATCTACGTTGTAAACAAGTCGGATGCCACGGAAGCCATCGGCCCCAGTCTCGTAATGGAAGCAAAGCCTGACGGATATACGATCGGAAACATAAACTACGGTTCTGTCGTCAATGCCGTGTACAGCGAATATATCCCCGGATACGATCTGGACAAGCTCAATATCTTCGCTCTCATAACGAAGGAGAATGACGCGATAATGGTCGGAAAGGATTCTCCGTACAAGACGTTCGATGATCTCATCGCCGCCGCGAAGGTCAATCCCGGACAGATAAGGATCGGCGATCAGGGAATCGGAAGCCGCGTATATCTTCTTGCGACGAAGATCGAGCAGGCGTTCGGAGTTGAGTTCAACAAGATCTCCTACCAGAGCTCGGCTTCTCAGAGAGAGGCGATCATGAACAAGGAAGTCGATGCTGCGATCACCAGCATGGGTGATTTCTCATCTCTTCTCAACAGCGGTGAGGCGATAGCGCTCTGCGAGTTCTCCACCGAGAGAAACGCTGCATATCCCGATGTTCCTACGATTCTTGAACTCGGATACGGCGAAGAGCTTCTCTCCTCCTCATTCATCGGAATGGCTTGTCCTGCGGGAACTCCTCAGGAGATCGTCGACAAGCTCACGGATGCGTTTGAGCAGGCTGCTACATCTCAGGAGTTCAAGGACTGGGCAGCAACGATTGGTGTACAGGCTGCGTTCATGAAGGGCGCTGAGCTTCAGGAGTATATAAGCGGTGTCCAGGCATCGGAGTTTGCGGCTCTTGATTCACTCAAGGCTGAAGGACTGATCTGACCGGAGGTGTGCTGTGAAGATAAAAACTCCGTACCTGTGCTCATCCGTAGTGACTCCGGCGGCGGTCATGCTCATGGCTGCAGTTTATGCGGCTAACGGGCTCAGACTGTCTGCCCCGATCGTGGACGGGCAGCTTACAGAGACATTTTTCCCGACGATAGTTGCGCTTCTCTGCATCATCGCATGCATAGCGCTCCTCATTAAGGCCGTCAGGGAGATAAAGGCGAAGGCCGGAGAAGCCGAGGTCCGTGAGATAAAGGTGCCTGTAAAGGCATTCCTCACGATGGCGCTCATGGCTGTGTTCGTACTGCTTTTCGAGACTCTCGGCTTTGTAGTTCTTGCTCCGTTCTTCGTGTTCGGATTCATGATGATCTACGATGACAAACCTCAGCAGATAGGAAGGAAGATTATCTATTCCATCATAATATCGGCTCTTGTTTTCGTGCTTTATGAAGTCTGCTTCGATATCCGGTTCCCGGAACTCTGGGGGTAAGCAATGGATCAGATTCTTCAGATACTCGCAGGAACTGCGGCTGTTTTCCAGCCGATGAACCTTCTCTATCTCTTCCTCGGCTTCTTCATCGGAATCCTCTTCGGGGCGCTTCCGGGACTGACGTCGATGCTTGCCATAGTGCTTTTGCTGCCGATGACATACACGATGCAGCTGCAGGCTGCACTCATCATGTGCATGGGTGTCTATATGGCCGGTATATACAGCGGATCAATCACTGCTATCACGATCAACATACCCGGTGCTCCATCCGCTATCATGACGGCTCTTGACGGAAACGCGATGATGCGGAAAGGACAGGGAGCAAAGGCCATAGGATATGCGACGATAGGCTCAGCCATCGGCGGCACAATCGGTGCGCTGCTTCTCATCCTTGTAAGCCCGCTTGCAGTGGAACTCGCGCTCAAGATAAGGACGCCGGGCAAGTTCAGCCTCGTATTCTTCGCTCTTGTCGTCATAATCTTCATCGAGAGCAAGAACAGGTGGAAGGCTGTCGTATCCACATCTCTCGGCCTTATGGTCGCGACTATCGGAATGGACATAATGAAGCCTGTCGCGAGGTACACTTTCGGCAATCCGAATCTTCTTGAGGGCATAGATGAGACGACACTCATAATCGGAGCGTTCGCACTCTCCGAGCTCTTCGTGCAGGCATCTGTGAACAATGCCGAGTACAAGAGACTCACGAGCGTTGCAAACAGCGTCAAGTTCAAGAGAAGGGACTTCTTCCCGACATGGAAAGAGCATAAGGCTATAGGTCTCTGGGCTTATCTCCGCGCCTCTATAATCGGCTACTTTATCGGTGTTCTTCCCGGCGCAGGCGCATCGATGGCTTCGTTCGTGTCCTACATCGAGGCCAAGAGAGTCTCAAAGCATCCGGAGAAGTTCGGAGAGGGAGCTCCGGAAGGTGTTGTAGCCTCCGAGACGTCGAATAACGCGGTATGCGGCGGCGCGCTTGTGCCGATGCTCTCGCTGGGTATTCCCGGCGATGGAACCACAGCCATCCTGATGGGCGTCCTCCTTGTCTACGGAATAGTTCCCGGCCCCAATCTCTTTGTCGAGCAGATGGATGCGATCGGACCTATGTACATGGCACTTCTCATAAGCGCCGCGGTACTTCTTCCGCTTTCGCTCTTCCTCTTCGGACCGTATTACCTGAGGATCGTCAGGATAAACCGCCTCGTGCTCTATTCAGCAATCGCTCTTGTTGCGATTCTCGGCACATACGCGGCGACGTATTCGGTGTTCCAGATGGGTATTTCAGTGCTTATCGGAATCATCATGTACTTCCTTAGAAAGGAGAAGTATCCGAACGTATCGTTCATACTCGGCGTAATTCTCGGCCCACTGATGGAAGAGTATCTGAGAACCAGTCTTACATTGTCACACGGAAGCGTGCTTGTGTTCTTCACGAACATCGACAGCGTTGTATTCCTCGTGATAACCGTACTGTTCTGCGTCCTTCTCCCGAGGGCGAACCGCAAGAGCGAGAAACTCGAGGCGGAAGCTGAGGAGAAGATGGAAGAGGAAATGACAAAAGGAGAGGAGAAATGACCGACAGGAACTATAATCCCGTAAAGCACGGAGTGAAAGAGGGAAAGAGATTCCTCGCGGCCTGGTGCCAGGCTGCGAGCAACATCACCGCCGAGGTGATGGCGGACAGCGGACTTGACATCCTCATGGTGGACTGCGAACACTGTCCCAGCAGTTTCGAGACCCTTCTCAGCCAGCTTCAGGCGATGAACGGATACAGGGCGGTGCCTTTTGCAAGAGCTCCCTGGAATGACTTCGTACAGATAAAGAAGCTCCTCGACACAGGTGTGTACGGTATCCTCGTCCCCTATGTCGAGACGAAGGAGGAGGCGGAGAGGGCCGTTGCGGCCGTGAAGTATCCTCCCTTCGGAGTGAGAGGCGTCGCAGGTTCCACGAGAGCCGCGCACTTCGGCAACAGCAGCATCGATTACTTCACCAGAGCGAATGATGAGGTAATGGTATTTATCGCAATAGAGAGCCAGACTGGGATTGATAATCTTGATGAGATACTCAAAATCGAGGGGCTTGACGGCGTCTTTGTCGGCCCTGTCGATCTCGCATCCAATCTTGGACACCTCGGCAATCCGAACTTCGATGATGTACAGGCCGCTATCTCCGGAGTTGAGAAGAAGGTGCTTGAGTCGGGAAAGATACTTATGGCCCTCGGCAGCGACTGGGAAGGCTCTAAGAAGAAGCTCGATGCCGGTGCCCAGATCGTTATATGCATGAGCGACACCACAAGCCTCGGAAGTCTTGCCCGCGACAATGTACGCAAGTTCCGTGAGTACTGCGGAGAGTGAGGAGGAGAGCATGAATTACTTTGACAGGGTCAGCGCCCTGACTCCGACGACTTTCTGGGTGAACAACGTGACGCGGGCGGAAGCCGAGGAAGGGCTCAGATGCGGTGCTCTCGGATGTACGCAGAATCCATCGTATGTATGGAAGATGCTTACCAACGTCAGCGAGAAGGATTATGCCGTCTCCGTCCTCGAGGAGTGCCTCAGCTTCAGCGATGACGATAATCAGGTGGCCTGCGAACTTCAGCGCCGCCTGATAAAGAAGGTCAGCGACATATTCCTGCCGCTGTGGAAAAGGACGCACGGGCGTTATGGTTATGTCTCCATTCAGGGTGACCCGATACACGAGGAGAACTGGGAAGTCATACTGGAGGAAGGCAGGAAGAACAGGGAGCTGAACCCCAATATAATGATCAAGATTCCGGTGACATCGGCCGGACTGAAAGCAGCGCGGGTTCTCCTCCGTGAAGGAACCCCGATAAACGCCACAGAGGTCATGGGAATAGATCAGGTCATCGCTCTGGGGGAGATGTATAAGGAAGTCAGGGAGGAGTGTCCTGCGGAACCGGTGCTCTATTTCTCGCTGATAACCGGCATCTACAACGAGTGGCTCAGAAAGGATGTGAAGGAGAAGGAGATTGAGATCAATCCTGATGTCCTTCATCAGGCCGGCATGGTGATAGCCCGGAAGGTCTATGAGGTCAACAATGCCAGATACGGCATGGGATATATCTCAGGAGGTTCGAGAACTCTCGATGATTTCTATGAGCTCGTAGGCGGAAAGATCAGTGTCACTATGAACTGGAAGGGCAGCTGCGATGAGCTCATAAAGCGGGATGCACCCGTGATAGAGAGAATCTCCGAACCCGTTCCGGCGCTTGTGCTTGATGAGCTGAACGCGAAACTTCCGCAGTTCAGGAAAGCCTATTGGATAGGAGGCCTCAAGGAAGAGGAGTTCGAGGATTTTGGTCCTGTCGAATACTTCCGCGACAGTTTCATAAGAAGCTGGAAGAGCGAACTTGAGATGATAGCGGAGTACAGGAAAAGGTAAAATCAGATAAGGTGTTCAGGGATGCGGCAGCCGCCGCATCCCATTTTCTTTCCGTATGTCATGATCACAGTCTTGAGACTCTCATCATCGTGACCGAGTCAGCGTTCCTGCTGTTGTAGAGCATCATGTTAGTTCCGCTTTCCGAGAGCGCGATCGTATCGAGACCGCTCTCAGTCAGCGCCGTCCTTCCGATCTCCGCGAATGACGTGCCGCCCGAACGTATCTCCAGCGTCACAAGTTCATTGTATGTGGCATCGATGTAGTAGACATAGCTGAAATCGCCGGTGGTGGTGAGCGCATGGATGACACTGCTGTTCCTCTCCTCGCTGAGCACCTCCCATATCTCCCCGAAGCTGATGTCCACGACGGAGATGTAGTCGCCCGCAAGAAGCATCGTCTCGGTGTCGAGATGCGTTGCGCACATCGCGCCTGACATGATGTACTGATCCTCCTCATTAAGCGAGATTATGTTTGCCGTACTCTGCATGTATTCCGTGTCCGACGGGCTCAGATAGCTTCTCTGCGTGGCTATGACGAACTCATGGTCATAGAGGAAGAGAGAACCGTCCTCTGCCACGGAGCCGGAGAGAAGTTTTGGACCGCTCTCTACTGCGCCGGAGCCTCCTATCGCCCCGTAGAACTGCTCGTCGTCGCCTGTTTTCTCGTTGAGGTTCATGTACGTCCCGGTTATCCTGTCACCGTCTTTGTTTTTCAGCATTATGATTCCAGGCTCGCATCCTCCCGCCTCAAGTCCCTCCGCAGTCCAGACGCCGACAACCTCTGCCGCTTCTTCCTCTGAGTACGGGAAGTCCGGAGCGCCTCCGCTTTCTGCGAACATCGACAGCGACGTTGACTGGGGATTGTAGTTGTAGACGATTATGTTCAGCGGATCGTTCTGACCGACCACGACCTTCGAGAGCGTTGCGGAGATATCCACCGAAGCAAAGCCGCTGACGGTTCCCGTAATGCCGATGGATGAGAACGTATATTCCCTGACGACATCCAGATTGTTCCTTATCACCGTGGCGATTTGGACTGTCTTTCTCTCGTTGGAGACTATCATCACCTTGCCGTCGGGAAGAAAGCGCATGATGGCCCCCGCTCCCATGGAGAGTGTACCGTTCTCCTCTATGATGCTCTCGGAGGCAGGAATTCCGGGATCGGAAGCCTGAACCGCCTCAAAGTTCATAGACGATGAGCCGGAAGTCCCCAGACGGGATGTCGATGCGACCACATTAAGACGGTGCACGCCTGTTTCCGGAGTGAACTCCACGCTCTCTCCGTCCCCGATGTGAATGCCGTTCAGATACCATGAGATCGAGAAATCGCCGACATCATCGGTCTCGGAGGATATCGATACGGATACAGGCTCTCCCGCCGTCACAGTGTCGTCCATCCCCGATATCGTGCATGTGACGGGAATGCCTGTCTGGTTGACCAGCTCAAGCACTCCCGGCTCAGTAGGGTATTTATCGAGATCAAAGCCGATTTCCCCCTCAGAGGTCTGGTCGCCCGCTATCCGTACTGCCTCGACGAACCCTGCGACCTGCACGCTTCCAGAGTAGAGCCTTGCCGAGAGTATGTATGATCCGGCGGCGTATCCGTCGCCGCTGTATGATGCGGTTCCCTCTTCTGCGTTCAGCTCCGTCAATTCAAGTGGAATCGGCGTTCTGCCGCCGTACTGCGGTGTGAGCTCCATCTCCACAGACGGCGTTCCTGAAAGCCTCTCGGGGTCCCAGCTTAGCGTGATGCTGAGAGAACCCTCTCCGACAAGATCCTTCAGTACTATTACTGTACTGCCGTTCGTGGCTGACAGTCTGTGCGTCGTTTCTCCTGTGACGAGCGTGTCGCCCCTGCTGTTGAGCCCCTCTGCCAGAAGATTCCATTCTCCTATCACAAGGCCCTCGAGGGAGACTGTCTCCCTGCTTGTCTCCACAGAGAACGAGGCTCCGGACGGGCCTGTGCCTGAAACCATGTACGATGTGATCTCAAGCGGATAATCCTCCGGTACTATCGAGCGGTCTTTCTGCAGATTGACCCTAAGCGTCGCATAGTCCTGAGATTCCTCGCAGGAGGCCAGTACCGCCAGCGCCAGCAGCAGTATCACAGTCAATGTCTTTGCGTTTTTCACTGTTTTCTCCTTCTGCTTACTAATACGCAGTGCGGCGGCTTATCCGCCAACTTCCCTTTCCGGGGTATTCAAGCGGAGGCGCTCTGTTATAGACTTTCAGATATGGATAAACCTGTTTTCTCGGCTTTCATCCCTGATATGAAGGCCCGCACAATGGAAGAGGCGGTGGCAGAGCTTGTGAATGCATCTTCCGCCTCAGACAGGGAAGAGGTTGCGGCAGCGGTGCTGAAGCGCGAGCGCGAGGGCTCGACGGCGATAGGGAGCGGAATAGCGCTTCCTCATGCACGGACTTCGGCTGTCAGCTCTCCGGACGGCGTCATCGGTCTTTCCCGCGGTATCCCGGCAAACGGCGATACTGTCAGAATATTCGTCCTCTTCCTCATTCCTGTGAACACCGCATCGGCGCATGTCCTTCTTCTTTCTGACGTGGTGAAGGTTCTCTCCGATGAGAGCAGGAGAGCGGCACTGCTGAAAGCCGGAAGCCTTGAGGAGGCTGTGGAGGTGCTTGGCCTATGAAGAGAGCGGTTCTGGCACTTATCCTCGTAATCTTCGGATTCTTTGTTTATTACGCCTCATTCCGCTATATGGTCATCTGGCCTCTTCTCTTTCCGCTTCTTGCGCTTGTCGGAGTTTTCTATGTCATCACTTCCGTCGTGACCGAGGGGATGATAAAAAAGGTCAGGAAAGACAGTTTTTTCTATCTGCGCTGCTCGATGATAGTCAAGAACGGCGAAGAGCTGCAGGGAGGTGCGCTTGCGGTAACGCCGACAGAGCTTGTTTTCTATGCTCGCAGAAGCGAGAAGGGCGGCGTGAAGCCTGTCTGGTCGTGCTTCACCGAGGCTGTCGAGGGTTATACCATGAAGAAGGTGGATGATCACCACAACGGAATTTCCCTTGCCGTCTCAGGCGAGACAGGTGAGATAAGATTTGTCTCCCGCAGAGCCGCGAAGATGGAAAAAGAGTTCCGCGCCGCCCTCGGGTGGCCTGAGGAGAACACCACCGCCTGATTGATTGGCCGTCTCTTAAATTGGCCGTTCCTGCCTCTTATGAGGTTTCTCAGAGCCGTCTAACCTTCATGGTATGAGACGGCTTCTTCTTTCATCTCTCATAATTCTCATCCTGTCACCGCTCTCCGCCTCCTGGCAGATCGGTGCCGATCTGAGATGCCTCGACTCATTCTGGTATGAGGCGGTGCGGCTTGATGCTGAGGCCTCGTACCGTTTCGGGAATCTCAGGCTGACAGTACCTCTGAGATATTCGCACTCGCTGAGCCATGAACTAGATTTCCTTGAATCGGGACTTTCCGTCTCTGTCTATCCGTTTCATGGACAGGGATTCTATGCATCTGTCTCGGTAATCCGCATCGGCATGTTCAGCGGCTTCGAAGCTCCTGAGGAGCGCCTGATGTTCTTCTCGGAGATATCCGCCGGCTGGACCATGACCTTCGGCTGGTTCTTCATTGAGCCGCGGCTTTCAGTTCTGGATGTTTTCTCTGCTGAGAAGGAGAGACTGAAACTTCTCTCTGAAGCCGTGCCGCAGTATTCAAAGCTTCGCTTCTCACTGATCGCGGGGGTTGAGATTCCGTGAAAATTCCATTTAGGAGGGAATATGAAGAGAACATCAGTCATTGACAGGGGCATCGCGATGATGCTCATCGCTGCGATCCTCGCCGTATCGTGTTCCATGCCGCAGTCCGGGCCGGGAGCCGTTTCGTCCTCTGCGCTCATCTCCGCATCGGGAAGAGCCATAGAGATGTATCTCGATGAGGTACGGGCTTTCGTCGAGGAGGACATCGCAGTAAGGGGAGTTCTTGACGGAGTGGACGGCTATGAGGTCGCCGAGCGCGCGATGGGGGAGACGAACGGCAGAGAGTACCTTGAGTTCGTGGTCAGCGCATCTGACTATTCCGACACAGATGCCGTGCTTGAGGCTGCCTCATCCCTTGTGCCTGAGGAGGAGATCGACGAGCTGCGCGTTAAGATCGATGAGGCCCGCACAAGGCTTTTCAGGGAAACAGAGGGCATAATGCGCGCCCTGACGCCTTCGCAGCAGAAGGAGTTTCAGCAGGACCTTACCAAGCTCGTGATAAAGAGTGCGGTCCTTCTCACCGCGGCTATTGTCTATGCGTTCGTTCCGGACATGATTCTCTGGGGCAAGGTTGCCGCGGCCGCGGCGGTGGCGATAGCTGCGGGAATAGTCGCCGCCTCTATCATGGCTGTCGTCGAATACTACAGGAGCGACAGGGATGTCGGCGAGACGTTCGAGAACTGGCTTGAGAATGTCACGACAGAGCCGTTCGTTTACTGGGGAATCGCATCTTCGATGATGAGCATCGGACAGTCGCTGAACAGGGGAGCGGTGGTCACGAGCATCATAATCGGGATTTTCGCTCTCTACGGAATCGCAGACGATGTGAAGCCGATGCTCGAGAAGTACAATTTCGCGGCATAGGGTATATTCCTGCCTTCTCCCGATTGTGAGATAATGATGCCATGGAAATGTTCAGCGGACTTCTGGAGAGATTCCTCAGATACATCTCATTCGACACCATGAGCGATGCATCCCTTGCCGGGATAAGAAGGCCGACGACGGAGGGGCAGGAGAGCCTTCTGCGCCTCCTCTGCTCGGAACTTGAGGCGATGGGAGCCGAGACATACTACGGTGAGGAGAAGGTCGTTATGGGCAGGCTCAGGGGAAACGCCCCCGGCAGGACTGTCGGCTTCATGGCTCATGTCGATACTGCGGATGATGTCCCCGGCAACGGGGTGAAAGCCCGCGTATGGAAGGACTATGACGGAGGAGATATAGAGCTTAACGGTGTTACGGTCAGAGCGGAGGAGAATCCGGACCTTGCTCTCTACCGCGGTTCTTCCGTGATAACCTCCGACGGCACGACGCTCCTCGGCGCCGATGACAAGGCCGGCGCAGCGATAATAATGGAAGTCCTCTCATATCTTGTCTCCCACCCCGAGATAAAGCATCCGGATGTCGAGGTTTGGTTCACTCCCGATGAGGAGACGGGCAGCGGAATGGACAGCTTCCCCTATGAGAAAATGAAAGCGGCGGCATGCTACACTCTCGACGGAGGACGTGAGGGTGAGGTAGAGACAGGCTGCTTCAATGCCGCCCGTGCCGGAATAACCGTGCACGGCAGGGCGTACCACCTCGGGGATGCGAGGGGAAAGCTGAGAAATGCTGCTGCCGCCGCGGCCGCAATAGTCATGTCCCTGCCGCAGAGTGAGAGCCCTGAGGCCGCGGACGGGGACTTCGGCTATTTCTGCCCTGATGAGATCAAAGGAGGAATTGCGGAGGCATCCCTTGCTGTCTACATCCGTGATTTCACAGATGAGGGATTCAGAAAGAGGAAGGAGACTCTTGAGGCGATAGTCAGGGCCGTGGAGCTCTCGTTCCATGTGGAGATAGATATGGATATCCGCGACCAGTATTTCAACATGGAGAAGTGCTCTGACTTGAATCCCTTTGCGCTGGAGGCGGTGAGAAGGGCCTCGGAAAAACTTGGCTATGAACTTTCTTTTACCCGTGTCAGAGGCGGAACCGATGGCGCGAGACTGGCAGAAAAAGGCATTCCTTCGCCGAATCTCTACACAGGAGGACATAATTTCCACTCACTCGCGGAGTGGATTTCCCTTGAGGCGATGGAGAGAAGCGCGGCTCTGATGCTGGCAGTGGTTGAGGAGTGGGCAGAGTGAGAAGAGCTCTTTTCCTTATGATGCTGCTTCTCTCTGCAGCTCTTCTCTCCGCTTCTCATATAATCTCTGACGGGACTCTTCCTGATGATGTGCTTGAGGCGCTCGCCGCGGCTGCCGGCGCGGAGACATACGGCCGCGGTGATCTTGAATTCACAGCATCGGGCTACAGTGAGGACAGTACGCTCTTTCCGGGAAAGACGCTCGCTTCTTTCATGCTTTCATTCTCCGGAAAGGAGATAAAGGTGGAGTTCCTCGGCGGCACGAGGGAGGAGCTGCTCTCTTCCCTTGCAGAGGAGATGCGGAACCTTCTGATGTACGAGGTCACTCTCTACTCCGGAGAGGGCCCCCGCCTTGATTACATGATCGGCGGCTCATATTCGTTTCTCGCTGACAGACATTACAGACGCGGCACGAGGCTCAAAGCTGTCGATACTCTCGGCAGGGTCAGAGGCGTATTCGAGACCGGCGAGGTATTCGATGAGGCCGTAGTTCTCGATCCTGTATATCTTTCCGATCCTCTTCCCGGAATGCAGCTTGAGGATGCGGGGGAGTGGAAAACGACGCTCACGTTCGCATCGAACTTTGATGCAGAAAGACCGGAGATGCTGGGGCTTCTCTCCATCGGAAGGACGGATATTGTTTATCCGTTCGTCCCTCTGATCTCAGCGGCATACAGATATTATGACGGCGAGAGCTTTTTCTACGGGGGAATAGGGCTTGAGGCCTATCTCAATCTGTCCCGTATCTTCCCTTCCGTCTCATTCACGCTGATAGAGGAGGGGAGAATAGGGGGAAGCGTCTCCCTTCTCCTCGGCTATGGGGAGAGCTTTGACTGGAGAGCTGTATTCTCCGTCTTTTATGAGCACAGGGCAGCTCCGTCGTTCTTCTGGCGTCTCGGGTACCAGAACCTGCAGGGCACGCATATGATGGTGGTCGGAATGGGGGGTGACTGGTGAAAAGAACTCTTTTTGTCCTGTTTATGCTCTTCTCTCTCTTCTCATGTTCGACACTCACTTTCTCGGACGGTCCTGAGTGGATCAGGGAGACTCCGAGACATCTCGGATACGCAGTCTTTGTAGGCTATGGTGAGGGAAGCGATGGAACTGAGGCGAATGAGAGTGCATATTTTGATGTGCTCTCGAAGATCGGCGATGAACTCGGATGCAGCATAGAGGGGGTGTTCCTCAGCGAGCTTCTTGAAACCGGCGCTGTCTCAGATCTCGGCGCGAGAGTGGTGGATTCATATACCGCTCCCGGAGATGACGGCGATTACTGTTTTGTCATGGTGCAGATGCCGGAGGAGAGCCTCTATGAGCTGAAAAGCCCCAAATATGAGGAAGCTCTCAGCCGCACGGAGAGAATACGCTCGTATCTCGATTCGGCCCTCTCCGCTTACCGCAGCAATAGGGATACTGACACCATAGATTGCGTCCTCAGAGCTCTCGATGAGTCTCTCTCGGGGCCTGTTACCGATCTTTCCTTTTCCCCGGAATCTCTTCTTGATAGGGCGGAAGGATATCTCAGGAACATAGAGCTCAGCCTCCGCCGCGGCAGCGGAGCCAGTGTGACCGTGAAGATGGAGAGGACTAAAGGGCTTTTCCATCCTCCCGTCTCGGGCGGAATGATAAGGGCCCGCTATGTTATGACTGACGGCGAGGGAAATCTGACTGAGGCATCTGTGCCGATGAAAACTGCGGACAACGGCAGCGTACGCTTCATCAAGGTCAACCCGTATATGGTCAGGGAAGGGGAAGTTGTGTTCTCCGTCGATGTCTCCTCGGACCTTCTCTTCTCGATAGAGGCAAAGGCTCCGGCGGGTTTCCTTGACGGCTTCATGGCTCTTCTTGAGAGCGGCAGCGTGCATTATGAGTACAGGGACAGAGGAAAACTGGATACGGAGGGCACGGCCATCGCTGTCGCCGGATATGATCCTGACGGCAGACTTGCTTCCGACTGCGGGGCTGCGGAAGCGTTCTCGGCTTACCTCAGCTCAGCCGGAGCCGGCCCGTTCAATGTGACCGGCGGCCGCGGAGATGATGACGAGGCTGTCCTTAGAAATCTCAGGCTCGACAGCCCCAGCATGGAAAACTATGTGATTCTCCGCATAGGCATCACAGATGAAGAGAGCGGAGGCGGCGTATTCTACGCAAGGGCGGAGTCGAGACTCTCGATCTTCCGCGGCAATTCGCTGACTCCGGTCACGGAACAGGATTCCTATGCTGCAGGACGAGGAGAGAGCCGCGAAGAGGCTTTGAGCGATGCGTTCAGGGCAGCTGCGGAAAGGGCTGCGGGCATGGCGCTCTCAAAGCTCTAGTCCGCCGCGGCTTCAAGCAACGTTCTTATCTCATCCTTCCAGAGTGTCTCGTCCGGAGTTTCGAGAATCAGAGGAATGTCATCTGTCTCGCGCCTGCGGACGATCGCGGTGAACGCCTCAAGCCCGATAAGCCCCCTCCCGATGCTCTCGTGCCTGTCCTTCTTTGATGCATGCGGAACCATCGAGTCGTTGAGATGCATCCCGAAGAGCTTCTCTTTTCCGAAGCGGGCGAAGAAAGCGTCGAGCACTCCGTCCGGGTCGTTCTTCACATCAAAGCCGGCGCCGAAGAGGTGTGCCGTGTCGAGGGTGAACCCTGTCCTGTCTTTGTTCCTGATGGAAGAGAGGAGCATATCAAGTTCCTCGAATGATGATCCCAGCACCGTCCCGGCTCCTGCTGTGTTCTCTATCGCTATTCTTATTCCGGGAACCTGATCCATAACTTCGTCCATCATCGCGGCGGCACGCTTTATACCGTCCTCAGCCGTGCCTTCCTTGAACGCTCCCGGATGGATGTTCAGCATTTCCAGACCGAGTGACACAGTTCTTCCGGCTTCATCGAGAAAGAGAGCGAGCGATTTCTTCTTCAGCTCCTCGTCGGGAGTGGCGGGGTTTATCAGATAGCCCGCGTGCGGCAGCACTGCGGATGGAGAGTATCCGTATTTTCTCATCTCCGATCTGAAAAGGGCTGCATCCTCCTCTTTCAGCTGAGGAGCCTTCCACTGCCTCTGGTTCTTCGTGAAAATGGCGAAACCTGTGGCCGAGAGCTCATGCGCCCTGACTGCTGAAAGAGAGATGTTCTCCTTTATGGAGACGTGTGGTCCGATGTATTTCATGTGGAAAGGGTAGGCAGAGAAAGCGGCGCTGTCAATTTGCTTGTTGTTAAAAGGAACGCTCTGGTTTATTTTTCATTCATGCATCAATTCACCGCAGACAGCATAATTTCGGGATTCAGGGTGAAAAGCGCCACCCCGCTTCCGGAATACAAAGCGCAGGGCATATCGCTTGAACATATCAGGACAGGCTTTCAGGTCTATTTCGTGGATTCAGAGGACAGCGAGTGCTTCTTCTCATACACGGCTTACACTCCGCCCTCCGACAGCAAGGGCATCCCGCATATCATAGAGCATACCGTTCTCTCGGGAAGCAGGAAGTATCCCGTGAAGGACCCTTTCATGCTCCTTGTCCGCAACAGCTGCAACACATTCCTCAACGCGCTTACAGGAGTGGACAGAACTTATTTCCCCGGCGCCTCGACAGTCGCCAAGGATTTTGACAACCTCTTCTCCGTCTATACGGATGCAGTTTTCTCCCCGCTTCTCAGGGAGGAGACATTCATGCAGGAGGGCATAAGGATAGCATCTGAGGGAGGGCTTCACTTCGAAGGTGTCGTATTCTCTGAGATGCTCGGCGAGATGGCGGAGCACGGCTATGTGCTCTCCTCCGCATCTACGCGCCCTCTCTTCGGCTCCTCTCCTTACCAGTATGAGTCCGGAGGCGATGCCAGAGCCATATGCAGGCTGAGATATGATGAGTACCTGGAGGCATACAGGCGCTTCTATGCTCCTGCAAATCTATCGCTGTTTTTCTATGGCGATATGGATATAACAGATAAGCTCGAGCTTCTCGACAGGGAGTATCTCTCGGTGAGGGAGAAAGGTGAGAAGATTCCACGCATAGCTCCCGCCGCGCGGTGGGATGCGCCGCGCCGCTATGACACAGTCTCGTCCGCTGAGGACGGTGAGAGTGATTCATCAGTGATGGTCTCGTGGCTCCTCGGGGACAATGCCGTTCCGGGTGAGAGCACGCTCCTCTCGCTCATGGTCGATATCCTTCTCGGTTCTCCAGGCTGTCCGCTTTACAAAGCGATAACCGAATCAGGGCTGGGAAAGGACCTCTCCTCGGAGAGCGGCATGAGCTCCAGCTACCGTGATCTTGTATTCAGCGCAGGATTCTCCGGAGCCGATCCTGACGATGCCGGGAAGATAGAGGAGTTCATCGTTTCTGCGCTCAGTCGCATTGCGGAAGATGGCCTCGATCCCAAGGCTGTCGAGGCCGCCATCAGGAGGATGGAGTTCTCCACGAAGGAGATTCCGGGAGGAATCCCGCAGGGAATGAGACTTTTCTTCCAGGCTGAGAAGGCGATGACGTTCGGCGGCGATCCCGCGCTCTTCCTTGCACCGGGAGAGACGATAAGGAAGATTAGGGAGAAGTGGAGAGATGATCCGCGCTTCTTTGAGAAGTGGATGCTCTCCTCCCTTGTGGATAACCCGCACAGGCTCCTCACCGTCGTGCGCAAGGACAGCAGCAACGGCAGAGCGATAGAGAGTGAGATAGCATCTGTGCTTGAAGAAAGACGCAGCGAGTACTCGGAGGAGAAGGAGAAGAAATTTCTTTCATTTCTTCATACGCCCGACTCGCCGGAGGCTGTTGCTTCCGTGCCGAGGCTTAAAAGGGATGATCTTCCGCGCAGGTTCGACAGGATAGAGCACACTGTATGCGGACGCATTGTCTCAGCCCCGATGCGCACCGGCGGCATTGTCTATACCGACATCGTTTTCGATATCTCTGATTTCAGCTATGACGATCTCGATGCGGCAAATATCCTCTCGCGCCTCTTCTCGATGTGCGATGCCGGAAGAATGGATTATTCTTCAGTCAGCACTGAGCTGAGGTTCGTCACAGGCGGATACGCTTTCTATGTCGAGTCGGGATCAGCGGCGGACGGAAAGGAGAAGGTGTTTCTGGTCTGCAGGGTGAAATCGCTGCCGGAGCTGCAGCGGGAGGGCCTTGATCTCATTCTGAAAGTCCTTCTTGAAGGACGCGTGGATGATCCAGCAAGGATAAAAGCCGCGCTCACCGATATAGCTACGGACTTCTCCAGCTCTGTCGTGCAGAGCGGACAGACATACGCATCGTCCCTTGCGGCCGCGGCCCTATCGCCGTCTCTCTACATAGGGGAGAGACTTTCAGGCGTGAGCTGCTGGTACAAGGTTGAGGAAATGCTTTCCTCCGATCTCTCAGAGTTCGGGAAGCGTCTTGCCGCGATAAGGGAGAGAATCACCACAGAGAAGAGGGTTATGATCCATGTGACTGCGGAGAATGAGGATGAGGAGAAGGCGCTGGCCGCCGCATCGGCGTTCCTTTCCGCACTCCCGGAGGGAGAGTCCCCCTCGGAGAATTGCATCCATGCTGTGCCGTCTCTTCCCGTGAACACTGCGCGCACGCTCTCTTCCTCCGTCTCGTTCATAGGCATCGCCGGAAGCGCTCCGG
This sequence comes from uncultured Spirochaetaceae bacterium, assembly GCA_944389295.1. Classification (GTDB taxonomy): domain Bacteria; phylum Spirochaetota; class Spirochaetia; order Sphaerochaetales; family Sphaerochaetaceae; genus Ornithospirochaeta. Next base: position 90,216 of record CALXLV010000019.1, read on the forward strand.
GAATGGACGATCCTCTCTCGTCTGCAGAGCGCATCTTCCTCTCGATACTCTCATCTACAGTGCTGTGGAAGAGCATAAGGGAGAAGGGAGGCGCCTACGGAACCGGAGCGTACATAGACTATACGGAGAGGTACTTCACATTCTACTCATACCGCGATCCGCGCCTTGACGGAACGATCGATGATTTTCTCTCATCCCCTGATGAGGCGGAGATAACAAAGGAGAATCTCGATGATGCGGTGATCGGGGTGCTTTCACGCGATCTGAAGCCGTCCGTTCCCGCAATAAGATCCCTTGTGGATATCAGACGCATCATCTACCGCATCAGCGATGAGGACAGGGAGAGAAAGCAGCGCGAGATAGCCGGCCTTTCCCCCGAGGATGCCGCAGCGGCGGGAAGAAGGTTCGCAGAGCGCATAAAACGCGGAGTGAGGATAGCTGTGATAGGTGACAGGAAGGCTATAGAGGAATCTGAGCGTATATTTGATGTCATGAGCCTGCCGCAGTAGGCATTATCTCCATCCCGCCTCCGTACGTTGTGGTATAATTCCCCGTATGAGGTATGTAGGAGCTATAGACCAGGGTACGACCAGCACCCGGTTCATGATATTCGATGAGACAGGTTCCGCCGTCTCCTCAGCGCAGGTGGAGCACAGGCAGATATATCCGCGTCCGGGCTGGGTGGAGCACAACGCGGAAGAGATATGGGAGAACACCTGCAGAGTGATACGGGATGCTCTCGATAAAGCGGGACTCTCCGGACAGGACCTCTCTGCGATAGGAATTACGAACCAGAGGGAGACCGTCGTTCCGTTCGACAGGGCGACAGGACGCCCTCTCCACAATGCGATCGTATGGCAGGACCTCAGGGGAGAGGCATATCTGAGGGAACTCCGCACCGATCTCCCTCAGGATGTGCTGAAAGAGAAAACAGGACTTCTCTATTCGCCTTACTTCTCCGCAAGCAAGATACGCTGGCTTCTGGACAATGTGCCGAGGGTGAGGAGCGCCGCTGCGATGGGCGAGGCTGTATTCGGAACGATAGACAGCTATCTCGTCGCGCGCCTCACAGGCTGCAGGGCCATAGTCACCGATGTGACGAACGCCTCGCGCTACATGCTGATGAACATAAGAACGGGGGAGTGGGACAGCGGACTCCTCTCAGTCACAGAAATAAACGCAGAGAATCTTCCCCGCATAGTCTCGTCATCAGGCCTCATCTACGGATACACCGATCCCTCAGGGCCTCTCGGCGCTGAGATTCCCGTCGCAGGCATTCTCGGCGACCAGCAGGCGGCCCTCTTCGGACAGGCGTGCTTCTCGCGCGGCGAGTCGAAGTGCACATACGGCACGGGATGCTTTCTTCTGACAAACGTCGGAGATGAGGTCTGCTTCTCCGACCACGGCCTTCTGACCACCGCCGCATACAGGATAGAGGGCGGCAGGATGAACTATGCTCTCGAGGGTTCTATCGCCGTCGCGGGCTCTCTTGTGCAGTGGGTACGCGACCAGCTCGGGATGGTCAGCAATCCGAAGGAGCTCGATGCCCTTGCCGCATCGGTTCCTGACAACGGCGGGGTGTATATAGTTCCCGCGTTCTCCGGGCTTTTCGCCCCGTACTGGCGGAGCGATGCCCGCGGCGTCATCGCAGGCCTCACAGGCTATGCGACACGGGCGCATATCTGCCGCGCGGTGCTTGAAGCCACTGCGTTCCAGGCGAACGATATCTTTCACGTCATGGAGATGGACAGCGGCATCGCCGTTAAGAGCCTCAAGGTTGACGGCGGCATGACCAACTCCATTCCTCTGATGGCGTTCCAGGCGGATATAATGAATGTTCCCGTGATAAGGCCTCAGATAGTCGAGACTACATGCCTCGGCGCCTGCTACGCCGCAGGACTAACAGCTGGGGTCTGGGAGAGCATGGAATCCCTGAGAGGATACTGGAAAGAGCAGATGCGCTGGCTTCCCACGATGGATGACAAAGAAAGGGAAAACAAGGTAGGATTCTGGAAGAAGGCAGTAAGCCGTACCCTTGGCTGGATGGAGACAGGGGAGGAGAGTTGAGTGTTCCAGGTTCTTACCGAGCTGAGCGTCTATGATTATCTGAGGCTGATTGCGGAGATCGCGGTGCTCTCTGTGGTTATCTACCGCATATACATCGCGATATCGGACACCAAGGCGACGGAGGTCATCGGCCTTCTCGCTTCCGTGGTTGTGGCCTATCTTCTCTGCTACGCGCTCGGACTGGATGTGCTCACATATCTGATAAGAACCCTCTCGGTTCCTTTCCTGATGATCCTCGTCGTATTCTACCATCCTGAGCTGCGGAGGGCTTTCTCTTCATCGTTCACGAGGAAATCGAGGTTTTTCAGAGGCCAGCAGACAACCGGCGACCAGATCGACTCGATACTCAACGCATGCAACATCCTCGTGGAGAAGAAGAGGGGCGCTCTGATAGTATTCCCGCGCCATACCGACATCCAGTCGATACTCGATTCCGGCACAAAGCTCAATGCCGATCTTTCTTCGACTCTCATTCTCACGATCTTCGATCACGACACTCCTCTCCATGACGGCGCGTGCGTCGTTCAGGGGGGAAGAATAACATATGCCGCCTGTTATCTTCCGCTTTCGGAGCAGAGGAACATAAAGGCGACCTTCGGCACCCGCCACAGGGCATCTCTCGGCCTTGCAGAGGAGTCGGATGCTGTCATCCTCGTCGTCTCTGAGGAGACTGGCGCCATCTCGCTGGCATACAACGCCAACATCTACTACGACCTCTCTACGGAGACGATAAAGAAAACGCTTCTCAAGCTCCTGAGCTACCGCGACGTGCTTCCTGACTCGCCGCAGCAGAAGGAGAGCCAGAACGGACAGGAAGGAGAAGGCGCATGAAACAGAGCAAACTGCTTTCAGGACTTCTCCAGAACTGGATCGCCAAGGTGTTCTCCTTCATAATCGCGCTGGCGATAGTCGTCTCGGTGCGCTTCCTGAACGTGAATGACCGTGTCGTGACGCTGCCTCTGGATGTCTCTCTTCCCGAGGGCTATGCCGCTCTCTCCCTCGTTCCCGACACTGTTGATGTCGTGATAACGGGCAGCGACAGCCTCATCTATCTCGTCGACCCCTCCGGCATAGAGGCGAAGGCAGATTTCTCCGCAGTGGACAGTGCCGGCATAACCCGCGTTCCTGTCACGCTTTCATATGCGGAGGACATCTACACCCGTGACGGACTTACAGTAAGCGCCAGACCTTCAAGCGTCAGGATTCTCTTCGAGGAGATCTGATGATCCGGGGAATTGGGATAGACATAGCCGAGACAGGACGTTTCGCGAAGATGGAGGAGAGACTGCTCTCACGCATATTCACGCCCTCTGAACTTTCCAGAGCTCCGCTGAGACGGGCCGAGTATTTCGCATCGCGATTTGCGGCCAAGGAGGCGTTTTCCAAGGCCATGGGCACGGGGCTCAGAGGATTTTCCCTCAGTGAAGTCTCCGTTGAGGAGGATGACGAGGGCAGGCCGTTCCTGCTTCTTTCAGGAAGGGCGGAGAAGCTGGCCGAGGGCATGAGGCTCCATCTCTCCCTGAGCCATGAGAAAAGCTGTGCGGTTGCCATGGTGGTGGCGGAAGATGAGGAGTGACTGGAAACGTCCCGCATCTTTTTCACTCCCCGGGGAAGGCGAGAGGAGGATAATGCTCTGCGTGGCCTATGACGGCTCATGCTTCCACGGCTGGCAGGCGCAGGGAAACGCGCCGTCCGTGCAGAGTGCCATCTCATCCCTTCTTTCCTCCATTCTCGGAAGCGAAACAATGGTCTACGGTTCCGGCAGAACCGATGCCGGCGTCCATGCTCTCTCGCAGGTCTGCCACTTCGACACACGCTCTCAGATAGCTCCTGAGAAGTTCGCTCTCGTGCTCAACACCAGACTTCCGAAAAGCATACGCATCCTTTCGTCCGCAGAGGCTCCGGAGGGATTCCATGCACGCTTCACGACGATGTCGAGGGAATACTGGTATCTCCTGAAAAGAAGCGCCGAGATGCTGCCATGGGATGACAGGCATGTGACGCCTGTGAAGGAGTTCCCGTCTCTTGAGCTCTTGAATGAGTACGCATCGCTTTTGCAGGGAACCCATGATTTCACCACCTTTGCATCCGCCCGCGATCCGTCGGAGTCAAAGACAAGGGATATCTACGTCTCCGGGTGGGAGATGACCGCAGACGGCTTCGGCTTTGATGTGCTGAAATACAGGACTGCGGGAAACGCGTTCCTATATCATCAGGTGAGGAGCATGGTGGGCACCATGATCGAATGCGCGGCAGCGGGGGAGAGCGCGGCGGACTTCCGGGCAAGGCTTGAGGCGAAGGACAGAAAGATGGCGCTCAGGACAGCCAAGGCCGACGGCCTCTATCTTGCCGATGTAAGCTATGATGAGGAGAAGTACCGCTGGTTCGAGGAGGCTTATGGAAGGAAGGACTGAGAGGGAGATTCTCCTTTCGATGATAGATGATGCGGAGCGCATTGTCTCCGGAGACTTCCTCGGAGAGACCATCGAGCCCGTTGTATATTCCCTTGAGGAAAAGAAGGAGAAGATCTCGCCTGTCCGGGGAGAGACCGCATCGCGGAGTGCAGCACATCCGGAATCATCATCCGGCGGACTTTACAGCGAGATAGCTTCATGCCACTCCTGTACGGGATATCTTTCCCGCAGCATTGCGGTTCCTCTTGTATCGAGAGTTAATCCGCGCGTGCTTTTTATAGCGCCTTATCCCGAGGGACAGATGATCTTCTCTCCCGCAAGCCAGGAGAAGTTCAGAGCGTGGTGGAAGAGCGCGCTTCTGCTCGAGGAGAGCGAGTGGGCGCTGACTGCCGCGGTGAAATGTCCCGTCGGTGCTTTCAATAAAGAGGCGGCAGACGCCTGCAGGAAGTTCCTCCGTGCGGAGATGATGGAGATGAAGCCTTCAAGCATGGTCATCTTCGGCGAGAGTGCAGCCGCCTACATGCTTGGGAAAAACCTTCCGATCTCAGCCTTACGCGGCCGCAGATTCGTGATAAACCACATACCCTCATATGTCACATATTCACCCTCTGATTATGTGGCCGACCCGTCGCTGAGAAAGGATATCTGGAACGATATGCTTTTCATCAGGAGGGAGATAGGCACGGAGGGAAGGAAGTCCTGATGTACGCGGAAGTCCTTCTTGCACTGCCGTATGAGGCAAGTTACACCTACATCGTTCCGGAGAAGCTGGAGAAGGAGGCGGTGAAAGGCGTGCGCTGCGCCGTACCATTCGGCAGACGCAGGATGACGGGATTCATAGTCTCAGTTTCTGCTGAGAAGCCCGAAGGAAACTATGAGCTGAGGGAGATCGAGAGAATCATAGACAAGGAGCCCGTATTCAACAATGAGCTTCTGGACATAGCTCGCTGGATGAGCTGGATGTACTTCTCTCCCGCGGGGCTCAGCCTCTCTGCAATGATTCCCTCAGGACGGCGCGAGAGCGAATCGAGTCCGTTCTCGATGGAGTCGTCATTCAGTCCGATTGAAAATCTTTCCCCGGGACAGGAATACGCACTCTCTGTGCTCAGAAGCTCCGATGACGGCGTATTCTACCTCTTCGGCGTCACTGGGTCGGGAAAGAGCGAGGTCTATCTCCGCCGTGCCGAGGATATGATCGCAAAAGGACGGCAGGTTCTGTACATGGTCCCTGAGATAACGCTTTCCGAGCAGATATCCGATGAGATCTACGCCCGCTTCTCAGGCCGCGTCGCAATCCTTCACTCCGCCCTCACTCCCTCGCAGCGCCTCAAGGCGTGGCATCAGATCGCAGCGGGGGAGACGGATATCGTTATCGGAGCGCGGAGCAGCGTCTTTGCCCCTTTCAGGAATCTGGGCCTCATAATCCTTGACGAGGAGCATGAGACTTCATACAAATCCGGGAACACTCCGCGCTACCACGCCCGGCAGGTCGCGCAGTACAGGGCACACAGGAACGGAGTGCAGTTCGTGATGGGCTCAGCGACCCCGTCCCTCGAGGCATGGCAGATGATGAAGGAGGGGAAGATAAGGCGCATAGACATGCCGGAGCGCATCGGAGAAGGGCATTATCCCCGCATAGAGGTGGTGAACATACTCCGCGAGAAGAGGAACATCACAAAGGAGCTCGAAGCAGCGATAAGAAAGGCGCTCAGCGAGAAGCGCGGCGTGATCCTTTTCCTGAACAGAAGGGGGTACACCTACGGTTATGCCTGCTCAGAGTGCGGACATATAATCACATGCCCGAACTGCTCCGTCTCCCTTACATACCACAAGAGCACAGGAAGGCTCGTATGCCATACATGCGGTTTCTCAGAGCCTCTTGTCACCGTCTGTCCTGAATGCTCCTCTCGCGATCTCTCGCCCCACGGCTTCGGTACGGAGAACATAGAGGAGGAGGCGAAGGCTCTCTTTCCCCATGCGCGCATTGCACGCCTCGATACCGATATCGCGGAGAGCGGCAAGGGACGCACGCAGGAGATACTGCAGGGATTCAGGGACGGCCACATAGATATCCTTCTCGGCACCCAGATGATAGCGAAGGGACTGAATTTCCCCCTCGTCTCCCTCATAGGCGTGCTCAATGCTGACTCATCTCTTGCCATCCCCGATTTCCGCGCCGCTGAGCGCACCTTTGATCTTCTCCATCAGGTCGCAGGCAGGGCGGGGCGCTACCGTGATGACGGCTATGTGATAATCCAGACGACGCAGCCGTTCGCTCCCGCGGTCTCTGCCGCTGCTGAGAACGATCTTGAGAGCTTCTACCGCAGGGAGCTTGAGGAGAGGAAGCTCTCGGGCTTCCCGCCGTTCTCCCGGCTCGTGAACATGACTTTCCGCGGCCGCAGCGAGGAGAAGGTCAGAAGTGCCGCGGAGGAGCTTGGACGTCTTGCGGAAAAACTTGAGGAGCGCCCTTATTACAGCGACGTTGAGGTTTTCTCCCCATCGCCGTGCCTTATAGAGCGCAAGGCGCAGTATTACCGCTATCACATCCTGCTGCGCGCCTCGGATGCCGTGCTCCTGCTGAAATTCGCGCATGAGCTTTCGGCATCATTCCGCGTTCCTTCATCGGTGTATCTGGAGATCGACGTCGATCCCGTGTCGCTGATGTGATCTCTGTTGACGATGCGGCCTTCTGCTGACATTATTCCCCATATGGAAATTCTTGTTATAGACGGACAGGGAGGGGGACTTGGAAAGGCTGTCGTTTCGGCCCTGCGCTCGCACTTTCCCTCAGCCGTCATACTTGCGGCGGGAACGAACAGCACCGCGACGCAGCAGATGGTGAAGGCCGGCGCCGACCACGGGGCGACAGGAGAGAATCCAGTCAAGGTTATGTGCCGGAGCGCCGATATCATAGTAGGTCCTGTGGGAATCGTGATCGCGGACAGCATGTACGGCGAGGTCACGCCGGAGATCGCAAGAGCTGTGGGATCGGCCGGAGCGAAGCGAATCCTGATTCCTGTAAATCTCTGCGACAACATCATAGTGGGTGTACCCGACACATCGCTTTCTGCTATGATAAGCGGTGTGATTAAGGCGGTAGAAGCCGCCTCAGCGGGCCTGAAGGCCTGAACTTTCATTAAATCGCAGCGATCATGAAGATCACCGGCCCTGCAGGGTCATGAGCTGTCTATGCCGGAGATAAAAGCGGAGTCTGTTTCCTTCTCATACAGGGGAAAGAGAGTCCTCGATGATATATCCTTCCATCTTGAAGGGCCGTCCTTTGTCGCACTGCTTGGGCGAAACGGCTCGGGAAAGTCCACGCTGATGAGGCTCATCGACGGCCTTCTGCCTCTGCAGGAGGGGAACATAGCAGTTGACGGCCTTCCGCTCCGCGATGAGGCCTCCCTTCCGGAGATAAGAAGGTATATAGGCTTTTTATTCCAGGACCCCGACAACCAGTTCGTATCGCCGGTGCTTGATGAGGATGTGGCTTTCGGTCCGGAGAACTACGGGCTTCCGGAAAGCGAGGTCGAAAGGCGAGTGCGTTCCAGCCTCGAGCGGACAGGCATGCTCTCTTTCAGTAAGCGCTCGCCGCATACACTCTCTGGCGGGGAGAAGGAGAAAGCCGCGCTCTCCGGCGTTCTCGCGCTTGACCCCGATATCCTCATCTCCGATGAATCGCTTTCAATGCTTGATCCTGTCTCTCACAGAGAGATGTTCAGCCTTCTCCGTGATGCAGGGAAGGACAGCCTCATCGTGATGATAACCCACTCTGCAGAGGATGCCGCTGAGGCCGACAGAGTTCTGCTTCTCAGCGAAGGACATATCGCGGCAGACGGAAAGCCCGAGGATGTGCTTGCAGATGTTCCTCTCCTTGAATCTGCTGGAATAAGGCCTCCGTTTCCGGTGCGTCTCTCATCGGCTCTCCGTGAACGTGGCATAGATGCAGGGATGAATCTCTCTCCCGAAAAGCTCGGCGAGAGGATTCTCTCCCTTCTGGAGGCAGGATGCTGAGTCTTTCCGGGATATCGCTCACAGCCGGAGGGTTCTCCCTCTCCGTTCCTGAACTCTCTTTCTCTCCCGGCCTTACAGTGCTCATGGGCAGGAGCGGAAGCGGCAAGACGACGCTTCTCTCCATTGCTGCGGGGCTGAGAAAACCTGACAGCGGGCACGTCACCATTGACGGCAGGGAGACGGAGGGAATCACTCCTGATACGGGCATCGTATTCCAGTATCCTGAGCGACAGCTTTTTGCAGAGACTCTTCTCTCAGATGTCTCGTTTGCCCTGAGAAAGAGAGGAGAAAAGCTTGTTGAGGCGGAGAATAAGGCGCGTTCGCTTCTCCTGTCCCTCGGTTTCTCCGAGCGTGCGATGGAGCTGTCTCCTTTTCTTCTTTCGGGTGGAGAAAGGCGTCTTGCGGCAATAGCGGGAGTGCTTGTCTCCAATCCTCAGTACCTTCTTCTTGACGAGCCGCTCACAGGCCTCGATGCCGCCTCGTCGGAAAGGATACTCTCCATCATTGAAAGGCTGAGAGAAGGGGGAAGAACTATAGTGATGGCTACCCATGATGCGGAGAGGGCAGCATACGCCGACCGCGTCGTGATGATGGATAAAGGCATGGTGGTGAAAACCGGTGCTCCCGATGAGATACCGCTGCAGACACAGGCATATTTGCTTTCATCTTTCATTGACTCACGCTGCAAAGGATTCGGAAAGGCTGTCAGGGAGGATGTGCTGGCGGAGAGGATAGAGAGGCTTCTCAGGGGGAGAACTGTATGACACTTCTCGGCGCGTACATCCCCGGCACCACGCTTCTTCACCGTCTCGACAGCTCGGTGAAGCTGATCTCATTCATCATTATCTTCGTCTCTGTCCTCCTCTCGGCATCGCTTCTCTCCTATGCTCTCTCCATTGCTCTTATCATCATCCTATACAGGGCAGGCAGGGTTCCGTTCCGTCCATTGCTGAGGGGAATCAGGCGCTTCAGCGCTTTCTTCCTAACGGTTTTCCTGATGAACGCGTTTTTCCAGCCGTCCGATGATCCCGTGTTCTCATGGTGGATAGTTGTATTCTCCCGCCGCGGTGTGATGATGGGCCTTTCAATGGTATTCCATGTGCTTCTCGCTCTTGCCCTCTCTTCGGTGCTTACGGCTGTTTCGACGCCCATCGCGATAACTGACGGGCTGAGGACGGTTCTCCACCCGCTCTCGTTCCTCGGTATCCCGGTCGACGAGGCATCTTCCATAATATCGCTTGCCATCAGCTTCATCCCGCTTCTTGCCGCGGAAGGGGAGGAGATAATGACTGCGGCACGCGCAAGGGGCGCATCTCCCGGAGGCAGCAGTCTCAGGGAAAGAGCGTATTCTCTTATCCCTCTCGCCGTTCCTCTTTTCCTTTCGGCTTTCCGCCGCGCGGAGGCCGCGGGCGATGCCATGACAGCCCGGGGCTATCAGGGAACAGGGGGAAGGACGAGAAGGATCAGGATAAGGGTTGGAAAGGATGAGGTTAAGGCTCTTCTTTTCTCCCTTACCGTTCTCTCAATTTCACTGATCATAAAAGGAGCAGGTCTATGACAACTTTGAGGAAATCACTATCAGCCGCGGTCTGCATCGCGCTCTGCGTTGTGCTTCCGCTTGTATTCCATGCCGTTCCGAACGGAGGAATCCTCTTTTCGCCGATGCATCTTCCGGTGCTTCTTGCGGGAATCATAACTTCGTGGCCATTCGGCCTCCTTGTGGGAATAGCGGGGCCGCTTCTCTCATTCCTCTTCACAGGGATGCCTGGAGCGCCGATGCTTCCTCAGATGATGGTCGAGCTCGGATGCTACGGCTTCATGGCGGGGCTGATGATGAGAGTGGTGCACACGCGCCATGCCGCAGCCGACGTTTACATCAGCCTGATAACCGCAATGCTCTTCGGACGCGTTGTCGCAGGACTTGCGCGCATGCTTATCTTCACCCGCGGATCGTATTCTCTTCCGATGTGGATATCGAGCTACTTCATCTCATGCTTCCCCGCGATCATCATGCAGCTTGTGCTCATACCTGTGATATTCTTCGCACTGGACAGAGCGGGCTTCACGGAGGAACGATGACCGCTGCTGAGATGGTGCTGAAAGCGGTGACCCCGGATGTGCGCGTCATCGCCATAGACGGCCGTTCTGCATCCGGAAAGACATCCCTCTCTGCGGTGCTGGCAGAGATGGTTGGGGGAGAGGTCGTCCACATGGACGATTTCTTCCTTCCTCCCTCTCTCAGAACACAAGAGCGTCTCTCTGAACCGGGAGGGAACGTGCACAGGGAGAGGTTCATCGGAGAAGTCCTTCCAGCTCTCCAGAGAAGGGATACTTTTCGGTACAGGCTCTTCGACTGCTCTGTGATGGACTACTCCGGCTGGAGGGAGGTCAGATCATATCCTGTGATTGTCGAAGGCGCATACAGCATGCATCCCGCTTTCGGTAAATACTATGACCTTCCGGTGTTCATGGATATTTCCCCGGAGGAGCAGATCAGGAGGATAACAATGAGGAACGGTAAGGAAAAAGCAGAGGCTTTCCGCACCCGCTGGATTCCTCTCGAGGAGGCTTACATAAAGACGTTCCATCCTGAAAGCAGAGCCGATATAATCCTTAACGCTGTCGGATATGATCGACAATAATACTGCAGTTTTGTCGAATACAGTCGACAGAAAACATGTCATATTGTCTAGTACGTTCGACAACTTGGCTCCAAGAGTTCATGGAGAATCCATATAAAGTCTTTTAATTTTACACATTGACAGATTGTGTAAAAGTGTCAATAATAGCCCCAGATTACATTACTGAGGTAATTTTGAAATGAAGAAGATTCTTATTATAGCGATCATCGCACTGATAGCTGCAGTTCCTGCTTTCTCCGCTGTCTCAGGCTGGGCAGGCATTTCCTTCGGCCCTGAGATGACATGGACATATGCTGACAAAGCAAAGCTGGATGGAAAGGTTGGTTCTGATTCTATCGATCAGATGATTGATAAGATTCAAGAGGCTACACAGAATCAGTCAAAGGTTTCCAATCCGATGAAGCTCAATGATGATATGTTCGGAACGAACCTTGTTCTCAGCATCGAAGGTGCCACATACTTCTCAGAGAAGGGCGGTTTCGGTATAGGATACGGTCTTGACCTTGAGTTCCCCGCATATTATTCGGTCAATGGCACATCAGAGCATATCAACGGAAGCAAGGTTGTAATCAGCCCGAGAATCACTGCGAATTACATGCACAAGTTCAATGATTCCATCGCTCTTGAGGCTGGTCTTGGTCTTGCTTATTCATATCAGAATGGTGGTATTACAGGAAATCTGCTTGTTAATCGACTCAAGACAGATGCCTCTGATGTTGTATCCGCTATTTCTGTTGAGGACACATCCGAGCACATCCTATCTATTGTTGGTTCTGTAAGTGCTATGTATAACATCACTGACATGTTCGCACTTAGAGCTGGTGTGAATTTCGGATTCACCGTTCTTGATATCATCTCTGCAAATGGTACGGCAGAGGTATATGTTCCGAACGGTCAAGGCGCAACAGTAAAGCAGAAAGCTAATATTTCCGCAAACCTCTCCGGCTTTGTATTCGAGCTCACACCGTTCGTCGGAGCAGCGATCACATACTAAGATTCATAAACATTGTGAAATAGCAAGGCAGGCATCTGGGAAACTAGGTGTCTGTTTTCATATATAATATTAATTTTCTGATGTGCTGATACTCTAAAATCGGGCACTTCCGAAAAAAGAGGACAACTGTGAAAAAGGGTACAATGGTTAATAATCTCCTATAATTGTTGATTCAAAAGCGGAAGGCGTCAAACCCCCTAATGCAGTATGAGGGCGTAAATTGTTGTA
>CALXLV010000020.1 GCA_944389295.1 uncultured Spirochaetaceae bacterium
CGTTCAGTCTGCCTGAAGGCCTTGATGAGAGCGCTATAAGCGCAGGATTCGAGAACGGAATACTGACGGTGACGCTTCCGAAGAAGCCGGAAGAGAAGCCGAGGCAGATCGAGGTCAAGATAGGCAAATAAGCCTTTGCGGAGAGGACAGGATAAGTTCCTGCCCTCTCTTCTTTTTTTCAGCAAGTTCATGCTATCGGAGCAAAATGCCTCTTCCGCTTGTTCCAACTTCTGCCATCTTTCCTATATACTCAGCCTCAGAGGTGGATATGTACAGAATTGTCAGGAAGGAACAGCTCTCCGCTGAGGTATTCTCAATGGAGATCGAGGCTCCTATGATAGCCCGCGAGAGGAAAGCGGGGCAGTTCGTCATCGTGCAGAAAGGCGGTGACTTCAATGAGCGCATTCCGCTCACGATAGCCGATGCCGATCCGGCTAAAGGCACAATAACGATAGTATTCCAGCGTGTCGGCGCATCGACATTCCTCCTCGGAGAGATGAATGAGGGCGATGTGATCGAGAATGTGCTCGGTCCTCTCGGCACACCTACGCATATAGAGAAATACGGCAAGGTCGTCTGCGTCGGCGGCGGCATAGGCGTCGCTCCGCTCTATCCGATAGCACAGACGATGAAGGCAGCCGGCAATGATGTGAAAGTGATAATCGGAGCCCGCACAAAGGAGCTCATAATCGAAGAGGACAGAATGAGAGAGATCGATCCAGACCTCACGATCGTGACGGATGACGGCTCATACGGCGAGAAAGGCGTTGTCACAGTCCCTCTCAAGGCGATGCTCGACAAGGGAGATGTGGATCATGTCGTCGCGATAGGCCCTGCTGTGATGATGAAGTTCTGCGTAAAGACCGCTGTGGAGGCCGGCGTTCCCAGCACTGTCTCTCTCAACTCGATCATGATAGACGGAACCGGCATGTGCGGCGGATGCCGTGTTGATATCGGAGGCGAGATGAAGTTCGTCTGCGTTGACGGCCCTGAGTTCGACGGAAGCCTCGTCAACTGGGACAACCTCATGATGAGACAGAGAACATACAGAAGCCAGGAGACAAAAGATAACGAGAAGTGCCGCGGCGGCATATGCGGGAGGCTTGGACTATGAAAACACCTGAGATGATAGAGAAGGAGGCGAAGGATATACTCTCATCGCTTCCTGAGACGCTTACTCCCAAAGAAAGGGCTGCGATACCTCACATGGACATGCCGTCCCAGTCCCCTGAGGTGAGAATCCGCAATATGAGCGAAGTCGCTCTCGGCTATACGGAGGACGAAGCCTTAGTCGAGGCATCCAGATGCCTCCAGTGCAGGAACAAACCCTGCATAAACGGCTGCCCCGTAGGCATAGATATTCCTGCATTCATACATAAGATCACGGAGAGAGACTACAGAGGTGCGCTTTCAGTGATACAGGAGACAAGCCTTCTTCCCTCGATCTGCGGCCGTGTCTGTCCGCAGGAGAGCCAGTGCCAGAAGTTCTGCACAGTCGGCAAGATACTCGGCGATGTGGACAAGGCTGTCGGCATCGGACGCCTTGAGCGTTTCGTTGCTGACCATGAGGCTGACAATGTAGAGGTGCCTGAGACGGCTCCCTCAACAGGAATGAAGGTCGCCGTCATCGGTTCCGGTCCCGCATCGATCGCGTGTGCCGCAGATGTTAGGAGGGCTGGCCATGATGTTACCGTATTCGAGGCCCTTCACAAGCTGGGCGGAGTCCTCAGCTACGGCATCCCCGAGTTCAGGCTTCCCAAGAGGCTTGTCGAGAAGGAGATCTCGAAGCTGGAGAAGATGGGCATAAAGTTCGAGAAGAACGTGCTTGTCGGAAGAACCAGGACGATAAAGGAGCTTATGGAAGAGGACGGCTATGATGCTGTGTTCGTCGGAACCGGAGCCGGACTTCCCAAGTTCATGCATATCCCCGGCGAGGACCTTGTCTCCGTGTTCTCCGCGAACGAGTACCTCACGCGCTCCAATCTTATGAAGGCATACGATACGGATGCCTCCCTTACTCCCTTCTTCCACTCGCACCGCGTTGCGGTATTCGGCGGCGGAAATGTCGCGATGGATGCGGCGCGCACGGCGCTCAGGCTCGGAGCGGAGCATGTCGACATCATCTACCGCCGCTCCCGCGAGGAGATGCCGGCGAGGAAGGAGGAGATAGAGCACGCTGTCGAAGAGGGATGCAATCTCCTGCTCCTTTCACAGCCTGTTGAGATCGTTGGAGATGAGAACGGCATAGTTACCGGAGTTGTGATAAGGAAGTGCGAGCTCGGCGAGCCCGATGCCTCCGGACGCCGCTCTCCCGTGGAGATTCCCGGCTCTGATTACACCGTTCCTTATGATACTGTGATAGTCTCAATCGGCAACGCCTCTAATCCTCTGATAAAGAAAACAACGCCTGAGATCGAGACCAACAGGCGCGGAAACTTCATCGTCAATGAGGAGACCTGCGAGACTTCGATGAAGGGCGTCTATGCGGGCGGAGACATAGTTCTCGGAGCCGCCACCGTCATTCTTGCGATGGGGCAGGGAAGGAAAGCTGCGGCGGCCATCAACAGATACCTAGAGGAGAAGAAGTGAAGTATTCCCTTGAAAGCGTATTCTGTCAGGTATCATCGGATGAGAAGCATGATGCGATAGACGAGATCATCGCATCGTGCCCTGTTTTCGACACGCTTCCCGATAAGGAGCGCTTCATACGCGCCGTGCATCGCCGCGAGCGCGTGCAGTCGACGGGAATAGGGCACGGTGTGGCGATAGCCCACGGCAAGGTTCCCGATCTCGATTCGCCATGCATCGCTTTCGGCTTCTCTGAGAAGGGCATCGTGTTCGACGAGCGCTATCCCGAGCCTGTGAAGCTGATCTTCGTCATCGCCTCATCTCCGACGCGCCAGACCGATTATCTCAAGGCCGTCGCCTCGATACTCACATGGGTTCATGATCCCGAGTTCCGCGTCCGTCTGCTCTCGCAGAACTGGGAGGATGCTGATGTCAGGCGCTTCATGGAGATGCTTGAGAATCAGGAGTTCACGCCCCGGTACGGAAGATGAGATCCATCATCTCGTCATGTGGTTCGCTTATGAAGCTGCACTCTGAAATGCTGAAAGCCACTCCCGCGGCTGTAAGCCGTGCTCTGTTGGCTGCGATGTATCTGTCGTAGAATCCTCCCCCGCGTCCTAGTCTGGAGAGCCCGTCGAAGCCCAGCAGGGGAACGAGCATCAGCGCGCTTGAGTAGACTGCGGGGATATGCTCCGGCTCATATATGCCGAGGGCGGAGCGTCTGAGTTTTCTCGATGCGGAGAAGTGCATTTCTCCGTTTTCTGTATATGGAAGAAGGACTCTTCTGTCGTCAAGGAGCGGCGATATATCAGGCTCCGTGGAAAGAGGGAAGAAGGCCAGCACCGTTTCAGCCTCCTTCCAGAGCGTGCTTTCCGCAATCATCCTGCAGAGTGCCTCTGATTCCTCCTTCCTGCGTGGAAAGGCCCTCAGCTTTCTTATCATCTCCTTCCGCAGCTCTTCCTTTTCCATGGTATTCATTCTATCTGGGCATAAAAGCGGCATCCAGAGGAGAGAAAATGCTCTTCTCCGGCAGTTCCGTTATTCTGTGACAGGGGTATGTACTAAGTTAATAGTAATCATTATCATTAAGCTGTTCACAACATATATTGTGCTGTCCTCTGCCTCATGCGGCACGGATAGCGTTCAGGAGACAAAATGCAGATAACCAAGAGAGATGGCCGCAAGGAGGCTTTTGATATATCGAAGATTGAGAATGCGATAAGAAAAGCGCTTGAGAGCACGGGAAGGGATTTTCCTCCGGGGCTTCCATCGTCTCTTGCGGAGACCGTCGTCTCATCCATGTCCCCGGACGGCGGATGGAATGTTGAGGAACTGCAGGATGCCGCAGAGAAAACGCTCATGGCCGCAGGAGAGTTCGAGGCCGCGAAGAACTACATCCTCTTCAGAAGCAGAAGGACGGAACTGAGGAAGGAGAGACAGCGCATCCTCGATCACTTCAGCGGAGATGGACTTGAGGGTGTGCTAGAGGAGATTCAGAGGGATTTCCCCGATGACAGATATTCGCTCTCTGTGCTTGCCGACAAATTCATCTCGTTCTCCAAGACTGGAATGGGGGACAGCGAGGAGGAGGATGCCCTCATAAGGGCTGCTGTGGAGCTCACAGGTCCGCAGTCGCCACTATGGGAGTTCATAGCTGCGCGTTTTCTTCTCTTCTCTTTCAGGAAAAGCCTTGGAAAGAGGCTGAGGGAACTTTCAATAACTTCTTTCTCCGAGAAGGTGGAGTATCTTGCCGCAGAGGGGCTTTACGGTGATTACATTACCTCCGGATATACACGCGCGGAGCTTGATGAGGCCGCGTCGTTCATGGATGAGAGCCGCGACTGCCTCTTTACATACTCGGGCTTAGATCTTCTCATCAGGCGCTATGTGATCCACACACGCCGCCATGAGCCGCTTGAGACACCGCAGGAGATGTTTCTGGGAATAGCTCTCCATCTCGCTCTTCCTGAGAAGAAAAACAGGATGAAGTGGGTAAAGGCCTTTTACGATATGCTCTCGAAGATGGAAGTCACGATGGCGACTCCGACGCTTGCCAATGCGCGCAAGCCCATCCATCAGCTCTCTTCCTGCTTCATAGACACCGTTCCCGACTCGCTGGACGGCATCTACCGCTCGCTCGACAATTTCGCAAAAGTCTCCAAGTTCGGCGGCGGAATGGGGCTGTATTTCGGCAAGGTAAGGGCCAGCGGTTCGGCGATAAGAGGATTCGAGGGCGCGGCTGGAGGCATCATCAGATGGATAAGGCTTGTAAACGATACGGCCGTAGCCGTTGACCAGCTCGGCGTCAGGGCAGGGGCGGTCGCTGTCTATCTCGATGTCTGGCATCGCGATCTTCCTGAATTCCTCAATCTCCGCACGAACAACGGCGACGACAGGATGAAGGCGCATGATGTATTCCCCGCCATATGCTATCCGGATTACTTCTGGAAGCTCTGCTCAGAGGACCTCGGGCAGATGTGGTACATGATGTGTCCGCATGAGATATGGAGCGTGAAGGGCTATCATCTTGAGGATTTCTACGGCGACGAGTGGACGGAGAAATATCTTGACTGCGTCCATGACAGCCGCATAAGGAAGCGCTCGATCGTCCTCCGCGACCTTGTCCGCCTGATACTCAGGAGCGCAGTGGAGACCGGCACGCCGTTCGCATTCAACCGCGATGAGGTCAACAGAATGAACCCCAACAAGCACGCAGGGATGATATACTCCTCGAATCTCTGCACGGAGATTGCGCAGAACATGTCGGAGATAGAGTCTGAGCCTGTGGAGATCAATACGGAGGACGGGGACAGTGTCGTAGTCACAAAGACAAAGCCCGGTGATTTCGTCGTCTGCAATCTCGCATCCATCTGCCTCGGCAACGTGGATGTGAATGACAGGGCATCGCTTTCCTCTCTCGTGAAAACCGTCGTGAGAGCGCTCGACAATGTTATAACGCTCAATTTCTACCCTGTTCCGTATGCGCGCATAACCAATGATCTCTACCGTTCCATAGGACTGGGAGTGTCGGGCTATCATCACATGCTGGCGAAGAACGGCATCAAGTGGGAGAGCGAGGAGCACCTCGAGTTTGTCGACAGGGTTTTCGAGACGATAAGCTATGCGGCGATAGAGGCATCCTCGGAGCTTGCCGCAGAGAAGGGATGCTATGCGCGTTTCAGCGGCAGTGAGTGGGAGAGCGGAGAGTTCTTCGACAGGAGGGGCTATGTCTCTCCCGAGTGGCAGGAGCTGAGGAAGAAGGTGAAGGAGAGAGGAATGAGGAACGCCTATCTTCTTGCAGTCGCTCCGACATCTTCAACGAGCATACTCTCAGGCACCACAGCAGGCGTCGATCCTGTGATGAAGAGATTCTTCTACGAGGAGAAGAAGGGAAGCATGCTGCCGCGCACGGCCCCTGATCTCTCAGCCGCAACATGGTGGTACTACAAGGCTGCCCATGACATCGACCAGAGCTGGTCAGTAAGGGCCGCAGGCGTGAGGCAGAGACATATCGACCAGGCCCAGAGCGTCAATCTCTACATAACGAACGACTATACGATGCGCGAGGTTCTTGATCTTTACCTCCTCGCATGGAAGAGCCATGTGAAGACTATATACTACGTGCGTTCCAGAAGCCTTGAGGTGGAGGAGTGCGAGAGCTGCTCAAGCTAGGAGAAGTGATATGGAAGAGCTTATGAGGAAGCCTCTGTTCAACCCCAATGGGGATACGGAGGTGGAGAAGAGGAGGATGGTCGGAGGAAATACGACCAACCTCAACGATTTCAACAACATGAAGTACCAGTGGGTTTCCGACTGGTACAGGCAGGCTATGAACAATTTCTGGGTTCCCGAGGAGATAAACCTCTCGCAGGATCTCAAGGATTACCGTCATCTGCTGCCGTCCGAGCGCACAGCCTATGACAAGATTCTCTCGTTCCTTGTATTCCTCGACAGCCTGCAGACGGCGAACCTTCCCAATGTCACGGAGTACATAACGGCGAACGAGGTCGGTCTCTGCCTTCACATACAGACATTCCAGGAGTGTCTGCACAGTCAGGCGTACTCATACATGCTTGATACGATCTGCTCGCCGGAGGAGCGCAATGACATACTCTTCCAGTGGAGGACTGACGAGCATCTGCTGAGAAGAAACACCTTCATAGGCGACTGCTACAACGATTTCATCGCCAACCGCGACCTTTTCCACCTGATGAAGGTTCTTGTCGCCAACTACATACTCGAAGGCATCTACTTCTATTCGGGATTCATGTTCTTCTACAATCTCTCCCGCAACGGCAAGATGCCGGGATCGGCGCAGGAGATAAGATATATAAACCGTGACGAGAACACCCATCTCTGGCTTTTCAGGAGCATCATCCTTGAGCTGAGGAAGGAGGAGCCGGAACTTTTCACCGACGAGAGAATTGCCGTCTACAGGGAGATGATGGAGGAGGGAGTGAGGCAGGAGGCCGCATGGGGCGAGTATGTTATCGGGGATGACATCCCGGGGCTGACGCGGAAGATGGTCTCTGATTACATCCGCTATCTGGGAAATCTCAGATGGAGGAGCCTGGGCTTCGGGGATCTCTTCCCCGGATATGAGGATGAGCCTGCCGATATGGCGTGGGTGTCCCAGTACTCCAATGCCAATATGGTCAAGACTGATTTCTTCGAGGCGAGGAGTACGGCATACGCCAAGTCTACGGCGCTTGTCGACGATCTCTGATAGAAGCCGGCCTTCACGGCCAGCTTTTCCGTCAGAGTGCGGAGAAGATATCCCAGTAGCCCTTTATGAATATGACTGCGATTGCAATCGGGAGTATCCACCGCACGTAGATGCGAAGCCACGAGGGGAACTTCATTCCCTTTCCCGCATCCGCTTCCTTGATGAAGTTCTCCCAGCCCCATCCCGAACGGCGCGAGCAGAAGATAACGAAGAGGAGAGAACCGAGGGGCATTATCGTGGATGAGATGAGGAAGTCCTCGAGATCGAGTATCCGAGACGACGGTCCGAGCGGGTGGAAGCCGGAGAGAAGGTTATAGCCGAGGATGCACGGCAGGGCCAGCACTATTATTGCTGCCATGTTCACCAGCGCAGCCTTTTTCCTTGACCATCCGTGGCAGTCCATCCAATAGGCGATGATGTTCTCGAAAACAGCTATCAGCGTTGTCATTGCGGCAAAGGCCATGAATAGGAAGAAGAGCGCGCCCCACAGCCTTCCTCCGTCCATCTGGGAGAAGATGTTCGGGAGAGTTACGAAGAGAAGTCCCGGTCCCGATCCCGGATTCACGCCGAAAGCGAAGCATGCGGGGAAGATTATCAGGCCGGCCATGAGCGCGACCGATGTGTCGAGCACTATTATCCTGACAGCTTCGCCTGTGAGTGACTGTTTCCTGTCTATATACGAGCCGAATATCTCCATGCCGCCCATTCCCACTGAGAGTGTGAAGAACGCCTGGCTCATCGCGGCGAATAGCACCTCTGATATTCCCGCTTCCTTTGCTCTCTCCATGTCAGGCACTAGGTAGAACGACAGTCCTTCGCCGCCTCCGGGAAGGAGAACTGAGTTGATGACGAGGACAAGCATTATCGCAAGAAGTCCGATCATCATTATCTTAGATGCCTTCTCGACGCCGTTCTGCAGTCCTCCCATGCAGATTGCGAATCCCGCCGCCACGCTTATCGCCATGAAAACTGTCTGCAGCAGAGGTCTTGCCTGCAGTGATGCGAAGAATGCTTCTGCACCTGCGGCATCGAGGCTGTCCAGTCCTCCCGTGAGCGATGAGATGAAGTAGTAGAGGAGCCATCCTGTTATGACTGTGTAGAACATCATCAGCAGGTAGTTCCCGGCTATCGCCACAGGGCCGTATGCGTGCCATTTTGTGCCTTCCGGCTCAAGTATGCTCAGCGCTCCTGCTATGTTCTTTCTCGAGGCCCGTCCTATTGCGAATTCCATGACCATCACCGGCAGCCCTATCATCACGAGGCATACCAGATAGATGAGGACGAAGAATGCTCCTCCGTACTGTCCTGTTATGTACGGAAACCTCCATACATTTCCGAGTCCTATGGCGCATCCGGCTGAGAGGAGGATAAATCCCAGCCTTGATGCGAGTGTTTCCCTTTCTGACATGACACTGATTCTATACTTCCGGAAGAAGTACCGCCAGAATCTTTTTTATTTTCGGAAAGTCCGGGGAGAAAAAACCGCACCGGATTTCCGATGCGGCGTTCGTGTTATTTTCTTGCTTCCTCGAACTCTCTTTTCATCTCATCACTTGGCTCTGCTGAGGCGAGTGAAACTATGACTATGAAGAGGGAGGAGACGATGAATGCGGGGAGAAGCTCGTAGATTCCGAAGATTCCTCCGAGCGGCTTCACGAGGAAGTTCCAGATGAATACCATTGCCGCGCCTGAGACCATTCCGGCTATCGCTCCGCTTCTGGTTGTTCTCTTCCAGAAGAGCGAGAAGAGCATAAGCGGTCCGAATGTCGCGCCGAATCCTGCCCAGGCGAAGCTGACGATTGTGAATATGACGCTGTTCTCATCCATTGCGATGGCGGCTCCGAGGATCGCTATGACGAGCAGTGCGGCGCGTCCGACGTGCATGATCTCCTTGTCGGATGCCTCTTTGTTGAAGAGTCTCTGCCAGAGGTTCTTAGAGAATGCGGATGCCGCAATGAGGAGGTAAGAGTCGGAGCTGGATATCGTCGCTGCGAGTATGCCTGCGCTGACAAGACCTGCGAAGAGCGGATGCATGAGCGTTGAGGCTATATATGAGAAGATTGTCTCCGCATCGGAGTTCGTGGTGAACGCCGCGGGGTAGAGTGCTCTTCCCATGAGTCCGATCGTGATCGCCGCGAAGAGGGAGATCACGACCCATACGGTAGCTATGCGGCGGCTCTTCGTGAGCTCGCTCTTGTCCCTGATTGCCATAAAGCGGAGCAGAACCTGGGGCATTCCGAAGTAGCCGAGTCCCCATGCGAGCATGGAGAGCGCGGATATAAAGCCGTAGGGTGACGCCTCGCCGAAGAGAGGCACGCCGTTTGAGATTATCTGTGTTCCCGTCTCCCCGATCTCGGGTGTGGCGAGGCTGAAGAACTCGAGGAATCCGGGGATTGCCTGCAGGTTGTCCAGCACGGCGCCGGGGCCTCCTGCCGCGATTGTGCCGAACGCGAGGACGAGCACGAGCGCGAGCACCATGACGATGGCCTGCATGAAGTCGCTTGCACTCTCAGCAAGGAATCCGCCGAGGAAGGTGTAAACCACGACGAATATCGCTCCGAATATCATCGTGATGTGATAGTCGATTCCGAAGAGTGAGGAGAAGAGCTTCCCGCAGGTCACGAAGCAGCTTGATGCGTAGACGCAGAAGAAGATGAGGATGAAAAGAGAGGCGATCGTCATTATGACCTTTTTCTTCTCATGGAAGCGGTTGCTGAAGAAGTCCGGAAGTGTGATCGCATTGCCCGCTATCTCCGAATAGTGCCTCAGTCTGCGCGCTACTATCAGCCAGTTGATATACGTTCCGATGGCAAGGCCGGCTGCCGTCCAGAACGCATCCGCAAGTCCTGTCCAGTAGGCGAGTCCCGGAAGTCCCATCAGGAGCCATCCGCTCATGTCCGAGGCTTCCGCGCTAAATGCGGCTACCCAGGGTCCAAGCGATCTGCCGCCGAGATAGTAGTTCTCGGAGCTCTCGTTCGCGCGCTTTGCGAAATATACGCCGATTCCGATGACGACCGCTATATAGCAGATCATCGCAATTAGCGTCTGTATCTGACTTCCGTCCATATATCCTCCGTAAATCAAAGGGGAATTTAACGTTGATAATACATTATTCGGGAAAGAGTTGGTATAGCTTTATCGGAGACGGTTACATAAAAACAGGAGGATTTGCGGCGAAACCTCTTGCATCGTTTGGGAAATACTGGTAGATTCTCTGCTGTTGCAAGCCGCTTTAGCTCAGTTGGTAGAGCAAAGGACTGAAAATCCTTGTGTCCCTGGTTCGATTCCTGGAGGCGGCAATACATTTTATCCTCCTAATTGGTTGTCGGAGAAACAGTTGGTACCTGAAGCTTGACAATCAATCTAGGGTAGCAAAGTTAACTGTTACCAAGATTGTTACTAATCTTGGTATATTTTTTAATCTTTGCTTCCTGCTGGAGGAAGGATGGCTAGGAACCCATTTTGTGTCTTTTCACGGAAGATTACCTCGAAAGAGGGTGAATCAAGAACGGTGCTATATGCTAGGTACTGGGACTATGAGAACGAGAAAATTCTCTGTACCAAGAGCATAAATGAGCTGAATTTCCAGCTTGGTGACAGAAGCAAGAAAAATATCAAATCAAAGAATAAGGCTTTTGCTATAGCCCAAGAGGCATTGGACAAGGGGCTTATATCCAATTTTCGTGATTCGGAAATCATTTCGTTTGAGTCTTATGCACGGAGAATATGGGATTTTGATAATTCAGACTATATCCGTAGGAGAAATCAGGAGAAAGCTGGAAGCATAACCCGGATTTATGCCGATGGACAGCTGAAATGGCTGATGAGAGAGGTTTTCCCTTACCTGCCTAAGGATCTTAAACTTGCAGGATTTACGGTTGCCATGGCTGAGAGGATAAAAGATAGGATGCTGGATGAGAAAAAAGCCTCTTCAAGCATCAACAAAGTCATGCAGGCTATACGGACGCCTTTGAAAGAAGCCTACAGAATTGGAATACTTCCTGCTGATATTACAGATAAGATCCTTAATATACCTGTTACTCACAAGAAGAAGGGAATTCTTACTATTGCTGAGACGCTTAGTCTGGAAAAGTACCTGAACAATACAACAAGGAAAGGAGATTTCGAAAGGAATCAATTTCTTACTATTGCTTTAGCCGCCAACACAGGAATGAGGGAAGGAGAAATAAGAGCTTTACAGCCAAAAGATATATCAATACTGGATGAGGACACAGCTATTATAAACATTGTCCATGCCTACAATGACAAAGATAAGCTGAAGAGCACTAAAGGTAAGGATACTCGTCAGATAGCATGCCCTATTCTTCTTGCAGAAGAACTGCTTGAGTATTCCAGAACATCCTATAATGATAACCCTTTTATCTTCTATGCAAGGATAAGGAAAGGTGTCCCTGTCTCAGCACAGATGATCGAACGATGGTTCAGGGAAGCCCTAGTAGCAATAGGTATCAGCCTTGAAGAACAGAAAGCCCGCAATATTACCTTCCATTCATTGAGACATGGGTTTGCCACTTTGGCTAGGGATGCTGGCTGTTCTGCGGATGAAAGAAAAGCTCTTATTGGACATAAATCCGATTCGATGATGGAGCATTATACGAAGGAAACCCATGAGCACCTTCAGGAGATACAGCTTCGTATCGAGAAGAGACTACCATACGATTTTTTATGAGTTGAAGTAAAAAAAATTAGAAAATCGGTACAATAAAAGTAGAACAGAAATTTAAGGAGGAAATGCAATGGCATTTTTAAAGAAAATTAAACCTATACCACCTTATACTGGGGAATTACCGCTGACACTTGTTGGTAAGCCATCCGTGATAATTCCAAGTGTTATGAAAGCTCTTGATAACTACCTCAAGAGGTATCCTCTTGATGATTTATCAATTATCCTTTCTAATCTTTTGGACCTGTCTTATAGCAGAGAGCAGGAAAGAAAAAGGATTATCCTTGCATTGTCGAGACAGGTCTGTACTAATGAAATCGTAACGGATGCTTTTATGTTCGCAGTAAACGAGGGGCTCCTGAAGATAAGACCTGATAAATTATATGAGCCAGTCTTCACGAAGGAGATGAGCAATTTAGAGAAATTTGTAAATGTCTGGAATAAGAAGATCGATGAATATAGAAGCATTCATCTAGACTCTATACTGTCATTGCCTACAGCAAAGGAAATGTCAGCAAAAATATGGAATCCAAAGACAAAAAATAATGTTTCTGAAGGTTCTTTGAGAAAGTACATATCTAAGACAGCTCCCTGTTATCAAGATGACTTGGCAAGTTGAGATTAGATTTTCTTTTTATCGAGAGGGTACGCCTTATGGTTGTATCCTCTTTTTTTCTCTCTATACATATTTGTCGGAAAGAAATAGGAAGAAAAGTGGAAGAAATTGTTCATAGGAATTTTTCTGTTTTCCATCCAAACTTTAGATGTCAAGCAAATGGTACCAACTGTATTTGACAAAGTTTATTTTTTCAATAAGGAGAGGAAAAAATGGAAAAATATATCGATATAAAAGATGCTTCAGTTTTTCTTGGGGTATCCATATCTACCATGAGGAGCTGGGTAAGAGACAACAAGATTACTTACCGTAAAATTGGACGTTTTGTCAGGTTTACTCAAGAGGATCTGGATTCATTCGTAATTAAGAAGGAGGCTATAAAATGAGCAATAAAGCATTGTCTGCGGGGTCAATGTGGTTGTTTTCGCATGATGAGAAGAGCTTCATAGTACATGGCTCCTCAGACCGTATGGTCAAGCACTCTATTCTGGATTCATATGTATTGAATCCAGAAACTGAAATCAAAGGAGGCATGGTGCTTATGGATTTTGAGAAATCTTTCCCCATGTCCTTTGATTCTTATATCAATGGTCTATGTGAAGGAATCGATAAAATAACAGTTACTATTCCTTCGGACTATGTGGATAGAACTGTAGACATCAGACCATACAAAGAGGGGCTATGTTCTTTGAGAAAGACCGGAAGATATCTGACTATTGA
>CALXLV010000021.1 GCA_944389295.1 uncultured Spirochaetaceae bacterium
CTCTATCGGTCTGCATCAGAGGGACAACCAGAAGCTGATAGACACGCTTAAAAAGCTCCGCGACCTCGGCAACACCGTTCTTGTCGTCGAGCATGATGAGGATACGATAAGGGCTGCGGACTATGTCGTTGATATCGGTCCCGGCGCGGGAGAGAGGGGAGGCGAGGTTATCGCCAAAGGCACTCCTGCGGAAATAGAGGCCAATCCTGTAAGCATCACGGGCCAGTTCCTCTCAGGCAGGCTCACAATTCCCGTTCCGAAAAGAAGAAAAGGCAACGGACACTGCCTCCGTCTAACGGGCTGCCGCAAGAACAACCTCCGCGGCATAAACGTGGATATCCCGCTCGGCGAGTTTGTAGTGATAACGGGCGTCTCCGGCTCAGGAAAGTCAACGCTCCTCAACGAGATACTTCTTCCCGCCGTGACAAGGAGGCTCAGCAGGAAAGGCGATAACCATGACGGTTATGAGACGCTTGAGGGCACCGAGTTCATCGACAAGATAATCTCGATCGACCAGTCTCCGATAGGACGCACTCCGCGCTCCAACCCCGCGACCTACGTCGATCTTTTCACCCCGATAAGGGAGCTCTTCGCCCAGATGCCGGAGGCAAAGGCGAGAGGATACAGCGCCGGAAGGTTCTCTTTCAACGTGCCGGGAGGCCGCTGCGAGAACTGCTCCGGAGACGGACAGCTCAAGATAGAGATGCACTTCCTCCCCGATGTCTATGTCAAATGCGATGTCTGCGGCGGGAAGAGGTACAACAAGGAAACCCTCTCCGTGACATACAAGGGGAAGAACATCTCGGACGTGCTTGACATGACAGTGAGCGAGGCCCATCAGTTCTTCTCCTCCCATCCGCGCATCATGCGCAAGCTCGACACCCTGATGGCTGTCGGCCTTGACTACATAAGGCTCGGGCAGAGCGCCCTGACTCTCTCGGGAGGCGAGGCGCAGCGCGTGAAGCTGGCTCTCGAGCTCTCGAAGGTGCAGACGGGAAAGACGCTCTATATCCTCGACGAGCCCACTACAGGGCTGCACTTCGCGGATGTGAAGAAGCTGCTTGAGGTCCTGGAAGCTCTCGTCGAGCAGGGCAACAGCGTCATACTCATCGAGCACAACCTCGATGTGATAAAGACAGCCGACTACATCATCGATCTCGGACCCGAGGGAGGCGATGAGGGAGGAAGCATTGTGGCTGAAGGCACTCCCGAAGAGGTCGCCGCCGTCGAGGCAAGCTATACAGGACAGTTCCTGAGGAGATATCT
The DNA here is from genome assembly GCA_944389295.1 of uncultured Spirochaetaceae bacterium. GTDB lineage: Bacteria > Spirochaetota > Spirochaetia > Sphaerochaetales > Sphaerochaetaceae > Ornithospirochaeta. The sequence goes on from CALXLV010000021.1 coordinate 1,267, forward strand.
GTAGTTGAAGAGAATCCCCGTCCTGATGCTCCTCCTTCTCCTCGTCCCCGCGCTTCTCTTTTCAGCAAGCGCATCCTCGATCTATTTCGCCACGGACGACGAGCTGCGGAACATGTGCAGACTCAGGGGACTTCCGGAAGGGCCGAGGGCAGAAATGCAGGAGGCTCTCTACCAATATGAGGGGGTCGAAGCGTACGAGGAGACGGAGAGCGCGGATGAAAGCGGCGGGGACTATGTACTGACGATAGAGGGAGCGGAGAACCTCCAGAGCATAGGCGACAGGACCGTGCTTTCCGGCGGAGCATCCATCTCCTTCGATGATGACGGCTCGACAGCCTATCTCAGCGCCGACACGATAGTGATAGACAGCGTCAACAGGAGACTTACGGCCCTGGAGAATGTCATCTACAGGAACAGCAGCGAGGATGCCTCGATACAGGACATCAGCGCTGATATAGTCACCCTTGCATGGGAGGAGGGGACGCTTGTAGTCACCAACGCGACGACATCAACAGAGCGCGGAGGGGAGGACAGCGATGCCATAACCTTCTACACCTCCGGAGAGACCCTGACATATTCTCCCGGGGGCGGGATGCTCTATGAGGACGGCTTCATCACATCAGATCCTGACGAGGCGTATTCCTCGATAACGGCCTCCGAGATAGCGATGCTTCCCGGCTCCGATATGTTCGTGACGAACGCCTATCTTTCGATAGGCCGCGTTCCGCTTTTCTGGCTGCCTTTCTTCTTCTTTCCCGGCACCGACATAGCAGGCAATCCCTCGATAGGCTTCAGTTCGGAGAACGGCGCGTTCATCAACACGACATTCGAGCTGCTGGGAAGAGCTGAGTCGCTGACAGGAGGTGAGAACGATGAGAGCTCGTTCACATCGCTGCTCCAGTCGGGAGATGATCCCGAGGACATGCAGCCCGTCGGTTCGTACTACACCGCCTCCCAGCCTCTCTCTGCTGCGGAGCAGTGGGCGAGGTCATCCGGATCGTATATCGCTCTGATGGCCGATGCATACGCGCATACTGGCCTTCATCTCGGAGTGGACAGCAGCCTCCATTTCTTCGACAACTCGCTTTCGGTCACGCTCTATGACGGAATCGCAGTCTCTCCGCGCTCTCTCGGATACTTCAAGGACAATCCGCGCTACTATGGCGTGAATTCCGTGGAGTATGCCAGTCACGGTCTGGACATCACGCTCTCGGTTCCTTTCTACTCCGACAGCCGCGTGATGATGGATTTCGGCAACAGGCTCTCGGGCTTTTCTCTCTTCTCAATGCTGCAGAGTCCGGATTTCCCGGATGACTACACCTCTACAATATCCTCATATACGCAGGAGCTTGAGCTGAGCTACCGCATGCCCTCCGCACTGAGGAACACATATGTTTCATCGCTTTCAGTCTCCGATCTCTCCGTCGGCGCGGATTACCGCTGGAACAGCTATGATCAGAAGTACTATGTGGATTCCACGACTGTCCCGTCGTTCTCCGCATCGATTTCAGGAAAGCTCTTCGACTTCGCATCCACAGGCTCGCAGGTAGTTGAGGCCAGAATCGAGGAGGAGCATGTGACGGAGGTGCATCTCCTGCGCGATCCTCTTCTCTACGATATCTACAAGGCGGAGGAGAGAAGGGCGGAGGAGAACGGCGACGAGCATTACGCCCTCTCGCTCGGATATACGATCTCCGAGAACCTCGACAATGAGTACGGCTTCGACCGTGACGGGAAGAATACCGACGGTTCCTTCTCGACAACATCGTCGATGCGCCTTACGCTTGAGGCCGAGGCCGATGAGTACGCATATCTCAGGGCTGTATTCACACCGTCATATTCATATGTCTGGGATGAGAGGAAGAACACAACGGGAAGCGCAGCCGTCTCCTATACGCACAGAGGCGCCGTAAACTCAGATATCACCTTCGCCGTGCCTCTTATCGGCATCGAGTACCGCATCGCATCCCGCCTGATGAACATAACGAGCGAGAGGAATGCGGACGGCACGATTGCCACGGACACATTCCGTCCCGGATGGAACGATGAGACGATAACGAGCCATTCGATCGCCCTTACAAGGGCTTTCGTCACCGAGGCGGGAACGTTCACGCCTGCAGTGGAGTATGTCCTCCCGCCGCTTTCGGCACGCCTGACGCCGCGTCTTTCCTACAGCTACGGCCCATTTGCCGCATCATTCGGGTGGCAGTTCCTTGAGGATACGTCATCAGGAAAGTTCAGAAGCGATCTGGTGGAGCTCTCGATAGGCCTCAATACGGCATATGTGACCTCAAGCCTTTCACTGAAGTACCAGAGCGCGGATTACGATGACGGTGATTTCTTCCTTCCTCTCTACGGAGAGGCATCTCTTTCCCTGCGCACAGAGGACAGGAGATGGTCCATCACGCAGTATGCTGACTACGAATACTTCAACGGCACTGATTACAACTACTTCAACTCGCTTATGACGACTTTCCAGATTCCCTATTTCGATATCTCTCTCGAATGGGACGGCCCGGCAGACGAGCTGGAGTTCAGGAGCATCGCGATGCACCTCGATCTGGAATCTGCATCATTCCAGCTGTGGAAGGGAAGGCTCTACTTCTCGTTCGGGCTTGAGTCATCATTCGAGATGGATATGCAGAATCCGTACGCATCCGAGTTCACGTTCAGCCCCTCGATCACATTCAGCATCGCGGAGTTCCTTGACTTCCGCTTCTCGTTCTCATCCTCGAACGGCAATTTCTACGACTACATACAGTCGGACGACTTCTTCGGAAATATGCTGAGCGATCTCTGGAAGTCCTTCGATTTCTTCGGCGACGGCAGAAGCCATACCAACTTCGTAATGGACAGCGCCACGCTGGAAGTCATACATTACATGCAGGACTGGGACCTCCATTGCGCATACTCGGCGGAGGTCGTACTATACGATGACGTCTATGAGTTTGTACCCAAGTTCAGCGTATATCTGAGCTGGAAAACGCTTCCCGACCTGAAGATCGACCAGAACTGGGAGTATGACGTGCAGAACGAAAGATGGGAGAGGTGATGAGCGAAAGCTATGTCTTCACGCCCGACGGGGCTGAACTTGTTCTCGGGGCCAATGATTCAAATCTGTCATATCTTGAGATGCTTCTGGCATCCGATCTCTCGGTGAGGGGAACCGCGATAACAGCGGCTGAGGACGTGCCGCTCTTCATTCCCTTCATGCAGAGGCTGGAGAAGGCTGCGAAGGAGAGGGGAGAGCTTAAAGAGGCGGAGATATTCATGGAGTTCCAGCTTCTCTCGGAGCCGTCGGTGCAGATAGATGAGGAGAATCCCTCGATAACGGCCGCAGGAAAGACAATTTTCCCAAAAAGCGCTGCAGAGAGGAGGCTCTTCTCGGCGCTGCGCAGTTCAGATGTCGTATTCTGCTCGGGCCCTGCCGGTACCGGAAAGACATTCGTCCCTGTGATCTGGGCACTCTCGGAGGTGCTCTCCGGACACAAGGGCAAACTGCTTCTGACGCGTCCTGTCGTGGAGGCGGGAGAGTCGCTCGGCTTCCTTCCCGGCGATCTCCAGCAGAAGCTCAATCCATATCTCAGACCTCTCTATGATGCGATGGAGTATGTGCTCTCTCCGCATCAGATAAGGCGTCTTGAGGAGAACGGAACGATAGAGATAGCGCCTCTTGCCTATATGCGCGGGCGCTCGGTGAACAACGCCGTGATGATACTCGACGAGGCGCAGAACACCACGCGCTCGCAGATGCGTATGTTCCTCACGAGGCTGGGAGAGAACAGCCAGGCCATCGTCTCCGGCGATCCTTCCCAGACGGATCTTCCCGACCGCTCCGGCTCGGGACTGGAGGATGCCATTCGCACGCTCAATGGCATCAAAGGCATTTCAGTGGTAAAATTCAGCCATAGCGATACGATACGCTCGCGCCTTGTGAGGGAAATCGTCAGGGCGTATTCGGAGGGAAGGGAAGAATGAAGCCGGATAATCTTGTCAGGGAGTGCCTGCGCTCATTCACGAGGAGACAGAGAATGGTTTTCTTTGCGCTCATGCTCCTGACTGTCTTTCTGGGACTCATATTCCCCCTTCTTCTCTCCACCGATCCCCGCAACGTGCTGCATATGTCGCGCACATACAGACCGGGCGAGCTTTCGGATGAGGATGTTATCGCGCCGTATGATCTCTCATACATAGATGCCGCCGCGACATCGGACGAGGTGGAGGCGGCCGCGAGAAGCGTGCTTCCGCAGTTCTCATATTCCGTATCCACATCAGTTGATCTGAGGAAAACCTCGGATGCTTTTGCATCCGCGGCAGCAGACGGAAAGGCCGCAAGCTATGTCAGGGCGGCGTTCCTCACAGACGAGAACGGGATAGCCGCGGAGCTTGACGGAATGGATGAAGAGGAGAGGCGCATCGCCGCTGCCATTATTGAGGAGTGTACGCAGCGCCTGGTCTCTGAGGGGATATTCTCATCATCGGATCTTGAGGTCGCAGCCTCAGGCGGCTACAGCAGGGGAGCGATCGAGAGCAGTCCGATACCGTTTGCCAACGCCGGAAAGACGGTTCCGTTCTCGGAGATGATCACGGATGACGATATCTACAAGAGCGTGCTGGGAGCGATAGCGGAGAACTATCCCTCGCTTCCGTCCGATACTGCGGACATAGCCGCGGATGCTGTATCAATGCTGCTTTCACCCACCGTTTTCTATGATCCTGTGCTGACGACGGCGATGAGGGAGGATGCCGCGGCTTCCGTTCCTCCCGTGCTTGTTGAGATCAACGAGGGGGACTATATTCTCCGCCGCGATACGGTCGTCACAGAGCAGCAGCTGAGGACGATAGAGCGCATCTACGACTACTCAGTGGTCTCGGTGCCTTTCTGGAAGGCCGCGGGCTATCTTGTCTACGTCGCTTTCCTCACGATAATGCTCTCGTATCTTCTGTTCTGCTTCATCAAATACAGATACAGGCTCTTCCAGTACACCACGCTCTTGTTTGTCGGCATTGACCTTTCGCTGACGGCTGCGTTCTTCATCAGTCTCTACCTTCCGCAGGAGGGGGTGATGTACATAGACCCGTTCCTTCCGTTCCTGATCGTGCCGGCGTTCGCCGCATCCATAACTGGAAGGCGCAGGGTAGGATTCGCGGTAGCGCTTCTGCTTTCGGGCTTTGCCGTGATTTATCCCGACAGCCAGCAGTTCACATTCTTCTATCTTTTCCTTGCGATCGAGTGCTGCATGATGTTCATACGCTTCGGCAACGAGAGAATCGATCTGATTTATCAGACGCTCTTCTCCGCGCTTGCGGTGGCGGCCCTGTCGATAATCG
>CALXLV010000022.1 GCA_944389295.1 uncultured Spirochaetaceae bacterium
TACAACAATTTACGCCCTCATACTGCATTAGGGGGTTTGACGCCTTCCGCTTTTGAATCAACAATTATAGGAGATTATTAACCATTGTACCCTTTTTCACAGTTGTCCTCTTTTTTCGGAAGTGCCCCTTTGTGGAATACTCTGGACGGTGGCACATTCGCGATTACTGCTGACGATTATCAAAAAGTTGCTGATGGTGAAGTTTTGTTTTCCCTCAAAGAGTATATCGGAGAGGTTCCTTTCAAGTTGCTCTGACAGTCAAGAAGTACAACGCGATGGATTCTATATTTTCCTGATGAGGAGTGGATCTGGAGAATAAAATTTGCCCTTTTTGACAAATAAAGTGGGAATATTTTAACCGTGTTTTGACAATTCTTCCTTTGCATTCCTGCAGAAAAATTTCCTGATTAAAAAACGCGGTTTTCGAGTGTAAAGGTTGCCTTCATCTGTTACGAAAAATGGAATTTATACTTTGCGTGTAATCAATTTTCTGTTACTATTTAGATGTGAAGAGATATACGGTTCAGATAAAAAGCAAATGTAATAAAGTTATAGCAAGGCTTTCGGAGAAGGACCGCTATACTCTGATGAGGCTTATAAAGAACATTGAGATATCGGGGCCAGTTCAGCCCGGATTTATGAACTACTCAAAGTTAAGTAAGACTGAATATCATTGTCATTTAAGTTATCGCTGGGTAGCGTGCTGGCGATGTGAAGAAGGTAAATATATAGTGGAGGTGTACTATGTTGGTAGTCGTGAATCAGCCCCGTACTAAGGGGTTCCGGATAGAGGGCAGCATCCCCAAGGATGTCCTCGATTTTGTGGAGCAGAGATACAGCAAAGAATACATCTCTATCATGGATAACGATGGAGATGAACTTCTTGATCCTCATGACCAGATATGGTTTAAGGAAGCAGAAGCGGCAGAAACTCCGGGAAAGAATTTGCGGATGTTCCGCCGGTTTGCAAAACTGACGCAGCCACAGCTTGCAGAGAAGCTCGGTATGACAAAGCAGGCGATATCGAATATGGAGAATGGCATCCGTCCGATAAGCAAAAAGACCGCGAAAGAACTTGCGAAGATTTTTAAAGTTTCTGTCAGCAACTTCATCTGAGGGGAAATAAAGTGCCTTCCGCCGGCACTGGTTACGGGAGGCAGGCAATACAGCATCATCGCTGTAGGGAGAAAAGAATCTGTTCGGATTACATCTCAATCTTACGCTGAGAAATAGCAGTTCAACAGCTTTTGGGAATGCTTTTGATATTCAATAAAAGCTATATGCCGGCAGCCAGACTCGAACTGGCAAGGGCGAACCCGGCAGATTTTGAGTCTGCTGTGTCTACCAATTCCACCATGCCGGCATACTCCGGGATAATAGCAGAAGAGGGCACTGCGGGCAAGGGAAATCTTGAGTATATCTGTGTTTTGGCTGTATCCTGACGATATGCTCAGAAGATTGATTGCCGCTGTCTTGATCGCTTTAATGGCGGCTGTTTCCATATATGCCGGTATTGACGCTTCGGCAACGGAGCTTCTTTCTTCCAACGTGCCCATTGTCTACGGCGATGAGCAGTTCCGTGAACGCATTCTCGAGAGGACGAAGGGGGAGCGTGATCCTATCGGCCTCGTCCTTACAGGTGGGTCTGCGAGAGCTCTCTCGCATCTGGGCGTCCTCGTGTATCTCGAAGAGCACGGCATCGTTCCCGACTTCATCGTCTCAAACAGCATGGGATCGATCATAGCGCTGATGTACGCGGCGGGAATGTCCCCCTATCAGATAATAGAGCTTCTTGAGTCCACGGAGCTTTCCGAGCTATTCACGTTCACGATACCTTTGAAGGGGGGTCTCCTCATTCCCCAGGGCTTCGAGACCCTTCTTGAGAAAGTTGTCGGGCCTGATACGAAGCTGGAGGATCTGGATATACCTGTGATGGTTGTCTGCGATGATCTCGTGACGAAACGGGAGGTGAGGATAACCGAGGGTGATTTCACCGATATCCTTCTCGCATCGTTCGCGCTCCCTGTATATTTCTCTCCCTCTGAATACAGAGGACACCTTCTCATCGACGGAGGTGTTGTCTCTCTTCTTCCGATCGATGCGGCATATGAATACACCGATACTGTAATAGTCTCGACCACATTCTATGACATACCTTCCCTTGATCTGCGCAATCCTGTGACGATACTTAACCGCGCCTTTGACATAGGCAAGAACCAGAGGGCGGCGGAGTCCATCCAGAATCATGACGATTTCATTTGGATAAGATGCGCTGTGGAGCAGTTCTCCTTCATGGATTTCGGAAGCGGTATGGAGATGGCCGTCATAGGCTATCAGAGCGCTGCGGAAGCTGCGGATGAGCTTTCCGGCATATCAAGCGGCCCTATTCCCGAGAACTTCCGCTCTCTGCGCGAAACTTATTCCGCACGCCTCGATGACGCCCAGCGCGCGCTTGATTTCTTCAGCAGGGTGGAAGTCTCCTCTCCTTCATTCATACTCGGCGTATCGTTCGATTCAAACCAGAATTCAGATTACAGGAAATTCCTCAACGACAGCGCTGATCTGGTGATCACGGCAGAGTACAGAATTCCGTCTCTTGAGCTGAAGTTCGGGCTTGGCGGCGCTTTTGATTTCACGACGCATGAAGTCGCTGGAGCCTATCCCGTGGCGAAGGCTTCGCTGGCCTATTACCCGATGGACAGCATGCGCTTCACTCTGGATGAGTCGCTGACGCTCTGCCATTCGCCGTGGTATATACCTCATCTCTATTCAAGACAGGGGTTCGACTGGGTCATTCTCAGAGAGAAGAACCTCTATTCGCTTGCTTTCAAGGAAGCGCTCGAGCATGTCACGGACTTTCAGGGCACAAGCGCTCTCGTGCTTTCCGGCATCTTTGACGGAGATGTGAGGGTAGGCTGGTTCCATCTCTACGGCTCTCTGGGATATATGATGACTGCCGATACAATCACATTCGAGGATATCCGCAATTTCATGCAGGTAGCCTTCGACACGCGCTTCTATCTTCCTCCCGCTGAGACATGGTTCATAGATGCCGGACTCTTCACACGCTTCACCGTTGACGGAAGGGGAGAAGTGCCCCTCTTCCTCTCCGACGGCTATGCCAGTACGATGCTTGGAAAGGATGCCTTCTATGACCGTTCAAGCGACTGGCACAACTCGATGATAAAGCTGAGCATCGGCTATGACTTCCCTGCAACTCCCACATTCGGAGAGTTCCTCATTCTCGAGGACAGCGAGATAGCGGTATTCTGCGACCTTCTCTTCAAGGATGTCGGCCATCCCTATGTCTCTACAGGACTGGAGCTGCAGACGGCATTCTCGATCATCGGACTTCTTGAGCTTCCTCTCCGCGTCCGCCTCGGCTATGATTCATGGGCCAATGGATTCGTCTCCTCGTTCCTGCTTACGCTTAAATACTGAGTTATTTCTCCTGATGCCGCCTGAGCCACTCCTCGTCGTCATCGGTTATCTCTGTGTTCACGAAACCGTCGTCAGCATCCTCGTCTGCATCATGCGGTTTTCCGCTGAATGACGGCATCGCGGGGAAGCCCGGAATCACATCCTCGCGGCATATCTTCGCTTCCGGAGTTTTCCATGCAAGGGGGAGTTTTCCGTTGACTATCCTCAGCACGTTCTTCTCCGCGGCTTCCGCGAATGCCACGCACTCTGCCGGATCTGATACCGCACGGAGCATTTCGTCGATCATCTCAACGCTATAGACGGAGAAGCGTCCGAACTCCGTTTTCTTCGCCAGTTCCAGCATCTTTCTTGCCTTCGCAAGCTCTCCGTAGTGAAGATATACTTCCGCGAAGTGGACATAAGGATCGGCGAAGTCCGGATTCATCGATTCGAAGAGGGCCTCGAGGTAAGAACCGGCATTCTTCCAGTCGCCGCGGAGCATTCCGCTCACCGCGTGGAAATCGACGAAAGAAGGAGAGGCAGCACCTTTTGTCCCGTATTCCTTCAGCATTTCCCTGAACTCGTTGACGCGCTTGTCGGCAAGATAGTATGTGCAGAGGTTTATATAGAGGTTGCGGTCCCTGCAGCCTATGGATCTGGCATCCTCGCAGAGCGATATAGCCTTGTCTATATCTCCGCTGAGCCAGTAGTACATCGAAAGTGAGACCTCGGCGTTGCCCCTGAGCTTCGTGTCGCTGACTTTCACCAGCGGCTCAAGATATTTTCTTCCCTTCTCCGCATCTCCTTCCTGAAGCAGCATCGTCGCGGCTATGGACTGATAAGAGTTCGAGAGCCCCAGATCGAGCGCCTTTTCAAAGAGGGCGAGCGCTTCCTCCCTCTTCCCGTCCTTCACCTTCTTCACTCCTCTTGTGAAGTATATGGTGCCCCTGCTTGCTATTATCAGGGCGATGGCGGCTGCGGCGAGAATCACGAGGGAAAGCCACGCGGGAACCTCCTCCGTTATCATTGCAATAAGAGCGAGGGCGAAGAGCCCCGCACCCGGAAGATATCTGTATTTTCCCATATAAGTCCCTCTCTCCCGCATCATTGCGGCATATTGATTGTTATGCTAGCATCCTCATTGTTTATGGGAAAGAGGATATTGCTTCATGTCTGCTGCGGGCCGTGCTCCACGTCTTCCATAGAGAGACTTCTTTCGGAAGGGTATGAGCCTGTGCTCTTCTTTTCCGACAGCAATATCTTTCCCTATGAAGAGTTTGTCAAACGCTATGAGAATCTCCTGAAAGTGGCTGAGCATTACAATCTTCCCGTCATACTTGATGAGTGGAAGCACGATGAATGGCTTGAGGCGGTCAGAGGCCATGAGGGCGACAGGGAGCATGGCGAACGCTGTTCCATCTGTTTTCATTTCAATCTAGGGAAGGCCGCAGCCAAGGCGCGCGAGCTGGGAATTGACGAGTTCACGACCACACTCACTGTCTCCAGATTCAAGAAGAGCTCTGCGATATTCCAGGAGGGAAAGGATTATTCGGGATTTGCCGAGATTGACTTCAAGAAGAAGGACGGCTTCAATCGCTCGATAGTCCTTTCCAGAGAGCTCGGGCTCTACAGGCAGAGCTGGTGCGGCTGCGAGTTCTCAAGGAGGGGTGTTTGAGAAAGCTCCTCAAACTCGTGACCGGAAGGCTTTTCTGGACAGCCCTGATATTTGTCGCGGAGTTCATCCTGCTTGCCTATCTGGTATTCCGGGCAAGCTACAACAAGATATTCTTCTTCGCTTTCGCATCTCTCTCGATAATAATGCAGTTCGTCGTATTCACACGCAGCGAGAAGCCTGCGTACAAGATGGTCTGGATGTTCCTGATCGGAATTTTCCCGATCTTCGGCGGGGTTCTTTATTTGATCATGGCGAACAAGAAGCTGGGATACTTCTCACGCAGGAAGATGAGGCGCTTTCTGCGCACGATGCCCGATCAGTCGTTCTTCGGTGAGAGTGCTGATGAGCTTCTCTATTCTGCGGCCCCGGAGTACAGAAGGCTTTCATCGTACATAAAGCATGAGACAGGGCTTTCCGCCTGGGGCAGCACCGCCTGCACATATTTCCCGTACAGCGAGGCGTTCTTCCTTGATGTGATCGAGGAGATACGCCATGCGGAGCGGTTCATCTTCATAGAATACTTCATAATAGGAGAGGGGAAGTGGTGGTCGCGCATCCTCTCAGAGCTTGAGAAGAAGGTAAAGGAAGGCGTGGATGTGCGCCTTATCTACGATGACCTTGGGTCGATAAACGCAGTTCCGCACAGATACGACAGAACGCTCAGAAGCAGAGGAATAAAGGCAGTGGCGTTCAACCGCGTGAAGCTGCATATAAATCCCAGGCTCAATTTCCGTGATCACAGGAAGATATTCGACATAGACGGGAATATCTGCTACACCGGCGGACTGAACCTCGCTGATGAGTACGCCAATGACGAGATCAGGTTCGGATACTGGAAAGACAACGCAGTCAAGTTCCGCGGTGCAGCCGTCTGGAACTTCACATATCTCTTCCTTGAAATGTGGAACGGCGTGGCCGGCGGAAGCGATGATCTCAGGCTCTATGTTCCGACTGCGGCGGCGGAGAATGACGGCTTCATACAGCCGTTCGGCGACAATCCTCTTGATGACGGCAGCATAGCTGAGGATATCTACATACAGCTGATATCCAGCGCGAAGAGGTATGTCTGGATAACCACTCCCTACCTTGTCCCCGACGACAGAATGATGACTGCGCTGAGAATTGCTGCTGAATCGGGGGTTGATGTGCGCATAATAATGCCGCGAACTCCTGACAAAAAGACTGTTTTCGAGGTATCGCGCTCGAATTACATCCCTCTGCTTGAGTCAGGCGTGAGGATATATGAGTTCCTGCCGGGATTCATGCATGCCAAGACGTTTATAGCTGACGATGAGATAGCGATAGTCGGCACGACGAACATAGACTACAGGTCCTTCTATCTTCACTTCGAGCTTGCGGTCATGTTCTGCCTCTCGTCCGTGGTAGGCGCGGTGCGCGAGGACTTCATTCACACCTTCGATCTTTCGGAGGAGGTGAGCGCCGATATGGTGAGGGCAAAGGGCCCCGCGCAGAGGATACTGCGCTACTTCCTCCGCCTCTTCTCTCCTGCATTCTGAGTTTTCTTGACCGCGGATTGCTCCGATGTTACTCTTGATAGTATGAGAACGCAGAAAAATGCACCACTTCCGGATGCTGCAAAGGAAAAGGAAGCAAAAGAGGCTTTCGATGACATCATAAATGTATTCTGCTCTACGACAGACGAAGAGGATATGAAAGCGCTCTTCTCCGATCTTTTCACTGAATCGGAGATGAAGGATTTCTGCACTCGCTGGCTGCTGATGACTGATCTCTACAAGGGCAGGCCGCAGCGAGATATAGCAGAGGCGAGAAATCTCTCTCTCTGCAAGATAACGAGAGGCTCGAAGATGCTCAAAAAAGAAGACGGCTTCATGCGCCGCCTTCTCTCGTCGCGTTACGACGATCATCTGCATATATAATCCGAAGGGTCAGAGTATCTTCTCCGCTGTCCTCAGCGCTGCGGCTATTGTCTTGTCCATATCGTAGTAGCGGTATTCCGCAAGACGGCCGCCGATGACGAGTCCGCTTTCCTTCTCCGCCATTTCTCTGTATTTCGCGTAGAGCGCGTTGTTTCTGCTGTCGTTGACGGGGTAGAAGGGCTCTCCTGTTTTTTCATAGTCAACGGGATACTCGCGGCTTATCCAGGTGACGGGAGATGCGGCTGATGTGAAGTGCTTGTGCTCGATTATCCTCGTCCACGGGGTCTCTCTGTCGGTGTAGTTCATTACTGCCGTGCCCTGCCAGTTCTCCTTCTCAATCCTCTCTTCCTCGAATATCTCCGATCTGTACTGCAGCTTTCCTTCCGAGAAGCCGTAGTAGGCATCGAGGCAGCCAGTGTAGAGCACGACGGGAGCCATATTCTTCCACTTCTCCTTCTCTTCGAGGAAATCGGTATTGAGTACGATGTCGGCTCCGCTGAGCATTTTCTCTATTATCGCCGTGTATCCATCCTCGGGTATTCCCTGATAACGGTCGGTGAAGTAGTTGCTGTTGAATGTAAGCCTGACGGGAAGGCGCTTTATTATCTCCTTCGGAAGCTCTTTGCAGTCGCGTCCCCACTGCTTCTCCGTATATCCTTTCACGAGAGTCTCGAAGATGTCGCGTCCGACAAGGCTTATCGCCTGCTCCTCGAGGTTTCTGGGCTCTCCTTTGATCTCCTGCCGCTGCTCCTCGATTTTGGCCATGGCCTCATCGGGTGTTGTCACACCCCACATGGCGTTGAATGTGTACATGCTGAACGGCATCGGATAGAGTCTGCCGCGGAAGTTCGCGACCGGACAGTTGATGAAGTTGTTGAATGCGGAGAACGCTGTGATGTATCTCCATACGTTCTCATCCGAGGTGTGGAATATATGAGCTCCGTAGCGGTGTATGTCTATTCCGTCCCTCTTCTCCGTATAGATGTTGCCGCCTATGTGGTTCCTTTTCTCCACTACAAGGACTTTCTTTCCTTTCCTGAGAGCTTCATGCGCGACCGTTGAGCCGAAGAGCCCGGAACCGCAGATGACAAGATCGTAGGCCATCACTTCCTCCTTCTTCCTTTCTTCCTGTCGGGGAATCTGTATCTTCCGTCATCGCCGTCGGAGGTGTCGCGCCCGTAAGGCTGGTAGTCGTCCTCCCACTGCTTTCTTCTCCTGCCTCTGGCTTTCTGGACTTCTCTGCGGCCTGCGCTCCTGTTCTTCCTGCCGTCCCTTGCGCCGCCTTCCGGCTTTGCCCTCATCACGATCGGCTTTCCTTTCATCGAACGGTCGGAGTAGGCTTTCAGTATCGTTTCGGCGACGGAGAACGGGGTTGTGATGAACGATGATGTCTCGTTTATCTCTATATCCCTCAGATCCTCGTCCCTGACGCCAGTCTGGTCGATGATGATGTTTGCGAGCATTCCCTTGGTAAGGCCGTCCTTCCTTCCTCTGGCTATGAAGAGCCGGGTAGTGCCTTCCTCGTCCATCGACGGGGCGCTGATGCGGTCGTAGCGTTCCCGGTTCCGAGCTTCCTCGCGTCTCTCCCTTCTCGACTTCTCTTTCTTCGCACGCGGAGCGACTGCAGAGATTTCGCGGTAGCGGGATGCATCGAGCTCGTTCTTGTAGATTGATGTGAGCAGGGCGGCGAAGGCCTCTGCTGCATCCCTGCCTGTGAGCACAGCTTCCGCTATCTCCATATATTCCGGCTTGGGATCGTCTGAGATCGAGGCGAGGACTTCGTTCTTTATCCTTTCCTTCTTCTTCTCTATTATCTCCTCAGCTCCCGGGACTTCCTCGCGGCGGATATCTGAGCGAGAGGCTTTCCTTATATATGAGAACTTCCTTGCCTCGGATGGAGTTATGAATGTGATCGCTGTGCCGTTCTTGCCGGCTCTTCCGGTCCTGCCGACCCTGTGTATGTAGATTTCAGGGTCCTGCGGGATGGTGTAGTTTATTACATGCGTCAGGTCCTGTATGTCCAGACCTCTTGCCGCTACATCAGTTGCCACGAGTATTGATATCTGATGCTCCTTCATCTTCCTGAGTATCTGCTCCCTTTCCCTCTGCGAGAGGTCTCCGTGGAGCGCGGCGGCATCGTATCCCCTGTCATGGAGCTTCTGTCCGATCTCATCGCACTGCAGCTTGGTGCGGCAGAAAACTACGCCGTAGAAGTCGGGTTCCCTGTCTATGATCCTTGTCAGGGCCTCGAGCTTGTCGCTTTCCCTGACTTCGTAGTAGATCTGGTCTGTCGAGAGTGCGGAGGCATCCTTCTTCTGTGTTCTTATTATCTCGGGATTCCTCATAAAGCTCTCTGCAAGCTTCATTATCTCGGGCGGCATTGTCGCTGAGAAAAGGAGCATTCTCTTCTTCTCCGGAACGGCTCTCAGCACGGCCTCTATGTCATCGATAAAGCCCATGTCGAGCATCTCGTCGGCCTCATCGAGAACGAGGAACTCCAGATCTGAGAGTCCCAGAGAACCTCTGCGTATGTGGTCAAGCACTCTTCCGGGGGTTCCGACAACGATGTCCACGCCGCGCTTGAGCCTCTTGAGCTGCTGGGCCATGCTCGCGCCGCCGTAGATCGGGGCTATGTCTATACTTCTCTTTCCACGCAGCGAGCTTATCTCCTCGCTGACCTGGCTTGCGAGTTCCCTCGTCGGGACGAGGATAAGCGCCTGCACTGTGTTCCTATCATGCTTCACAGTCTCAAGAATTGGCAGTGCGAAAGCCGCAGTCTTGCCTGTTCCTGTCTGAGCCTGTCCGACTATCTCCGTTCCTTCCTGCAGGAGGAGGGGAATTGCCCTTCTCTGTATTTCAGTAGGCTCCTCGAAGCCTTTTTCCCTCAACGCATCAATGGACTCGCTGCCGAGTCCCAGTTCTCTGAATCCTTCAAGTTCCATCATTCCGGATTATGCCGTTCCTTCCGTCTTACTGCAACTCCTTGCAGCTCATTCTGTTATTGGCATCGGATGGTGCGTGCGGCCGCAGAAAACGGGTATTATCCGCCGTGCGGAGAGAGAAAAAAGGATTTTCCGCTCTTTTTCAGAAGGTGTGATGAGTGTTAGAATCGCCGTAATCACAGACAATCAGATTGCATTCATATCCGGAGGGAAATATGAGGAAAGCGGAATACAGGGATTCTTTTGGCTTCCTTGACGAATACAGGGGAAAGATATTCGAGGGGATGTGGCCGTCAGTTCCCGGGATGTTCCATATATCGGTGATGAGATTTCCGGATAATCTCTGCTTCCATGCCTTCGAGCCTGAGATAAAGCTGACTTACCGCGAGGCGGAGGCGAAGATAGAGGCTGCGGCGAGGGCCCTGTATGCGATGGGGTTCCGGCAGGGGGACAAGATCGCGGTTTCGGGGCATAACTCTATAGAGTGGGTTGTCGCTTACTTCGCGGTCATCTGGATAGGGGGAATCATAGTCCCTCTCGATCCGACGTTCAAGGATCATGAGATGGAGCACTTTATCACGTTCGGCGGGGTGAAGGGTATATTCCTGCCTCATGAGAGGATAGGGAACATAGACAGGGACGGAGCGCTGGGACTGGTGAAGCTCCGCCTGGAGGACGTGCTGTCGATGGACGGGCCTGAGATTGAATTTCCGCGCTCGCAGGGGAGTGATCTTGCGGCCATACTTTTCACATCCGGAACGACGGGAACGCCCAAGGGCGTCATGCTGACGCATGATAACCTTGTGTCGGACATCTATCTGACCGAGGCCAATCTCGATTTCCGCTCAACGGATACGATTTACGCGATACTCCCTCTGCATCACGCATATACGATGGAAGCGGTCGTGTTCCTTGCCACAAGCATAGGAGGCGCTGTCGTTTTCGGCAGGAAACTTGCGATGAGCCGCATCTTCCGCGAGGTGAAAGAAGGCGGGGTTACGATATTCATGTCGGTGCCGATGCTCTACAACAAGATGATAACCTCGGTTATGGACGGTGTGAGGAAGAAAGGACCGGTGGTCTACGGGCTTGTGCGTCTCATGATGATGTTCTCCGGCGCAGTAAAGAAGCTGACGGGAAAGAATATCGGCAAGAAGATGTTCGGTTTTCTCCTCAGGAAGCTCTCATTCGAGAATATGCGCGTCTGCATCTCCGGAGGCGGGCCTCTTCCCGTCTCGACGTTCAGGATGTTCAACGAGCTCGGCATAGATTTTGTTCAGGGCTACGGACTGACAGAGGCTTCCCCGATCACTCATCTCAATCCTATAGAGGCGTTCAAGGTTGACTCTGTCGGAAGGAAGTTCCCGATGGAGGAGGTTAAGATCGTTGATCCTGACAGCGACGGAAATGGCCTTATCTTCATCAAAGGGCCTATGGTAATGAAGGGCTACTACAACAATCCTGAGGCTACTAAGGCCGTGCTTTCCGAGGATGGATGGCTCAATACAGGGGATGTAGGCTATCAGGATGATGACGGCTATCTCTATCTCACAGGGCGCGCGAAGAACGTTATCGTCACAGAGGGCGGAAAGAATGTCTTTCCGGAGGAGGTTGAGGAGCCTTTCCAGCTTTACGGCGAGCTTGAGCAGGTATGCGTCATAGGCTACATAGTCGACAAGGCTATGAGAAAGGAAGGCATCAGGATAATAATGGTTCCCTCGCAGGGATTTATAGATTCAATGTCAGGTGATGATGCCGCGATAGAGAAGAGGCTTGAGGAGATCGTCGATGCTGTCAACCGCACTGCCGCTCCGCATAAGAGGATAACGAAGATGACTGTCTCTTATGAGCCTCTTCCGATGACAAGCACCAAAAAAGTGAAGAGAGAGGAGGTAAAGAAGCTCTTTGCCGACAGGTAATTTCAGATGATGGAAGGATTAATGCAAAATGGTTAAAAATTGTGCTTCAGAGTGTTGACAATTCTTCCTGATTCTGAGATATTCGTTGTCGTTGAAATTGCTAGGTAAACGCCTCGATTTCCATGCATGGTGGAAGTAGTTCAGCGGTAGAGCGGCAGATTGTGGATCTGCTTGTCGAGGGTTCGATCCCCTTCTTCCACCCAACTACCTCCAATGGAGGAAGCGCGCTCTTAGCTCAACGGATAGAGCGTC
>CALXLV010000023.1 GCA_944389295.1 uncultured Spirochaetaceae bacterium
GATTCGACATCGCGTCCGACATATCCCACCTCCGTGTACTTGGTCGCCTCGACCTTCACGAAGGGAGCGTTTGCGAGCTTGGCTATGCGCCTTGCGATCTCTGTCTTTCCCACGCCTGTGGGGCCTATCATCAGGATGTTCTTGGGCGTGACCTCGTCCCTCATCTCCTCGGGCAGTCTCCGCCGTCTCACACGGTTGCGTATTGCGATAGCGATCGTGCGCTTCGCCTCATCCTGTCCGATGATATATTCATTGAGGTTCCTCACAATCTCGGAAGGAACCATCTCATCCAGCTTCTTTCTTCTGTTCTCAGGCATCCTGTACCTCTGTAATGATGTTGTGATTGGTGTAAATGCAGATATCCGCCGCAATCCCGACGCTTCTGCGGGCTATCTCCTCGGCGCTCCAGTCAACGCCGGCCTCGATGAATGCCCTTGCCGCCGCGAGAGCGTAATTGCCGCCGGAGCCTATGCCCATCGCATCGCCCTCGGGATCAAGCACATCTCCCGAACCCGTTATCATGAAAAGTTTATCGCCGTCGGAGGTGAGCATCATCGCATTGAGATTGCGCAGCGTCTTGTCCGTGCGCCACTGCTTTGCAAGCTCAACCGCCGCCCTCGTGAGATCGCCGTTGTGCTGCTTGAGCTTTCCCTCGAAGAGCTCGAAGAGCGTGAAGGCATCGGCCGTTGATCCCGCGAATCCGACTATGATGCGTCCGTTGTAGAGACGGCGCACCTTGCGGCAGTTGCCTTTTATAACGACGCCGCCCTCGCCGGAAGTGGCCTGACCGTCTCCGGCTATAGCGACCTGCCCGCCCTTGCGGACAGCGCAGATTGTAGTTCCATGAATCTCCATAGTCACTCCTTGGCATGAGGGTGCGTGTTCTCGTAGACCTTCCTCAGCCTGCCTCTGGAGACATGGGTATAGATCTGGGTTGTGGAGATGCTCTCATGCCCCAGCAGCTCCTGAACAAGCCTTATATCCGCACCGCGGTCCATCATGTGCGTGGCGAAGGAATGCCTCAGAGTATGAGGCGTGAACTCCTTCTGCCACCCGAGCCTGGACCTGTATTCCTCAAAGATAATATGAGCAGAGCTGAAGGGCAACCTTCCGCCCTTGTCGCCGACGAGAAATGCGCTCTCGCCGGCCTTGCCGAGAGTGCGGAGGAACGCGTCACGCTTCGCAAGATACCCTTCCATCTCAGCCGACGTTGAAGGAGAGAAGAACACAAAGCGCTCCTTGTCGCCTTTTCCCCTTATGAGGATACGGCGCCGGCGGAAATCGATGTCGCCAGTATCTACCGAAAGCGCCTCCGATATCCTGCATCCCGTATTGTAGATAAAGAGGAAGAGCATGTGGTCGCGCTCCTCCCTGAAACTGCCGCGCGGAAGGGAAAGAAGCTCAGAGACCTCCTCCTCCGTGAGAACCGACGGAAGCCTTCTGGCCTTTCTCCTCATCGAAATCCCCTGGAACGGATCGGATGAGACAAGGCCTCTTCTCTCAAGATAAGAGTAGAAAGTGCGCAGAGCCGTCAGCTTGCGCAGTACGGAGCGTTCGGAAAAGCCGTCCTGGAGGTACTCTGCATAGAGCGCCGCATCCTCTTTGGTGAAGGTCAGAGGATCGAGGGAACGGACAGACATATAGCGCTCCCACGCTCTCAGATCGGCGGAATAGCTCTTCACCGTATTCTCCGAGAGCGATCTCACTCCGGCAATGTATGAAAGGAAATCACCGATATGATTCTCCATAACAGGAATATTCTCCGCCCTGAAACTCTCTGTCAATCAGCTCACTCAAAACGCAGGACATCATAGCGCGAGGAACCGAAAGCATACAGCCCTGAGCGCGACGGATATGATATTGCAGAAGGGGATGCAATGATGGATGAGAACGAATCAGCAACGGGACAGCCGTCAAGCGCGAATGCTCTGCCGCACTCACTCTGCAGAGACGATTTCGTCACTGCCACCTCCTTCCCCTCATCGAGCATCAGAAGAGCCGCGGCAGCTGGAAAAGGAGTATCTCCGAGCATGGCGAGAAGCGCCATGTCAGCAAGGCGCGCCGCAGTTTCCCACGCCTCTTTCCTGCTGCAGCTCCACCTTCTGCTCCTTCCTATGATTCCCCCGCCTGCCGAGACTATCCTCATCGCCTTCCTCTGATATCTCTCCATATACTCCTCGGCAGAGGATGACACAGAGAGGAAGAGACGTCCTCTTCCGTCCTCCGTGCCGCAGATGATCGAATCAGGGCCGGATGTGTCCGCCTCGGCAATAACGGTATAGCCTGAAAGCGAGGCCTCGAGCGCAGCTCTGTAAAGCCAGGCCGCGGCCTCTCCGCTTGCAGCTGCATCCGATGCGATAAGTACGGAAGGGTGTGAAGAGAGACTGCCTGAGAATGAAATCTCAAGGCCGCCGATGGCAGTTCTTTTCACATCAGGCATCTCTCTGACTGAGAGGGAATAATCTGAGAACATAGCACCTCCATCTATATCTCCGCCGCAGGATACAGTTTCTGCCAACATGTACGCGGGGTGCGGCTGTTCTCACTCTTATGCAGAATCAAATGAAATAAATACAGAAATTATATTTTTATAATATGTAAATGCAGTTTCTATTAAATATGAATCATATAATCATTCATCGCCTGTATCATCATCTTCAGCATTATTTCCGCTCAGAGGAGAATATTTGTCAAAGAAAGC
Source organism: uncultured Spirochaetaceae bacterium (assembly GCA_944389295.1). GTDB lineage: Bacteria > Spirochaetota > Spirochaetia > Sphaerochaetales > Sphaerochaetaceae > Ornithospirochaeta. The sequence goes on from CALXLV010000023.1 coordinate 2,702, forward strand.
AAGGAGCGATGATGTATCGAGATGGGTGTATATCTGTGTCGTGCGCACATCGCTGTGGCCGAGCATCTCCTGCACGGAGCGGATGTCCGCGCCGTTCTCTATCATATGGGAGGCGAATGAGTGGCGGAGCGTGTGGATCGTGGCATCAAGCCCTATCCTGTCCGCAGTCTCCTTGAAGCGCTTATGCGCCGCCTGCCGCGTTATTCTCTCTCCCCTGCGGTTGAGGAAAAGCGCTGTTTCCTTGGGCTTCTTTATGAGTTTCGGACGTATTTCCGCAAGGTAGCGGTCGAGGGCATCACGGGCAATCTCCCCGATGAACACCAGCCTCTCCTTGTCCCTCTTTCCGATCACGGAGATAGTCCCCTCTTCGCTTCTGTATGATGAGACGTTGAGAGCCACCGCCTCTGATATCCTCATGCCGGAGGAGTAGATAAGCTCGAACATCGTGTAGTCGCGCACGGAGAGAATATCATCGGAGGGGAAAGCGGCGAGGAGCGCATCAACCTCCTCCTCTGTTATCACCCGGGGAAAGTGCTCTCCTTCCTTGGGCTTCTCCACAAGTGATGCGGGGTTGTTCTCTGTGCCGCCAGAGAAGATCAGGAAGGTGTAGAATGAGCGGAGCGCGGAGAGTATCTTCCCCTCAGTCCTCTCCCCTGTTCCATCCTCATTCCGCCTTTCTATGAGATACCGCTCTATATCATCGGGAGTCGTAGCTTCAAGCTGTCTCTCTCCGGCACGGAGGAAGAGAAGATAGAGCCTTGCCTCATGAGAATAAACCTCCCGGGTCTTTTCCGAGAGGCGTCTCTGATATATCACATAACGAGAGTATGAGCGGAGAAGCTCCTCCTCAGAGGGAGAGAGCTCTGTCTCATTTTCCGTCATCGTCATGGCGGGAGTATCTCAGCACGGCAGGGATGGAGTAGTCATTCTGATTCGCATTTCTCTTGCCGAGCTGCTGCTGCAGATCCTGCCATCTGTTCACCGTGATCGTCGAAGGATCTGAAGATTCATTCCTCTGCGGCCTCTGGGGAATCTCTGGCTCAGGTTCCCTTTCCCTCACAGGAGCGGGCTCGGGCTGTCTCTCCTCCCTTCTCTCAGACCTCTCCTCGAGCTTCCTGCGGAATACCTCAGTATCGGGATCAAACGATGTCGACACCTCCCTGTGCTCGAAGCCGGTCGCGATAACGGTGACCTTTATCCTGTCTCCGAGATTCTGGTTGTAGCTCTGGCCCGCTATGATGAGAGCATCCTCTGCGCAGCTTTCCGTTATGACCTCGACGACATCCTGGTACTCCTGCAGCGTGAGGTTGTCCCCTCCTGCGAGGTTGACGAGCACTGACTTTGCGCCGTCGATCGATGCATTCTCAAGGAGAGGATTGGAGATCGCGAGCTTAGCCGCATCAACTGCCCTGTTCGCTCCTTCTCCGAATCCAAGTCCGATGAGGGCATCTCCTTTGCCCTTCATTATCGTCTTGACATCGGCAAAGTCTATGTTTATCTCGCCCGGCTCGGTGATGAGATCGGAGATACCCTGCACAGCCTGCAGAAGGGCGCTGTCGGCGATGAGGAACGCCTGCTTGATCGGGGTGTTTGACTCGACGACCTTCAGAAGATGCTGGTTAGGGATGAGGATGAGGGTATCCACCTGCTTGCGGAGCCTCTCGATTCCCTGCTCGGCAAGCATGAGCTTTTTCTTGCCCTCGAACGCGAACGGAGTGGTGACGACTGCGACTGTGAGCGCTCCCAGCGATTTTGCTATCTCGGCAACTACCGCGGCCGCGCCGGTGCCTGTGCCGCCTCCCATTCCTGCGGTGATGAAAACCATATCGGAGTTCTCAAGCTCGCCCTTTATCTCCTCCTTGGATTCAAGGGCAGCCTTCTCTCCGACTTCAGGCACTCCGCCGGCCCCTAGTCCTCCGGTAAGTTCCTTTCCTATGGCGATCCTCGTCTGCGCGTTGGAGCGCTGGAGAGCCTGGACATCGGTGTTCAGGGCGATGAAGGAGACCTTCTTCAAACCCGATGCGATCATCCTGTTGACGGCGTTGCCTCCGCCGCCTCCGACGCCCACGACCTTGATGATAGTAGGAGCGGCCTCTCCTCCCGATGTCGTATCCTCTATATCGAAAATATCAAAATCCATACGCACTCCTTAGAAAAGTTTGCCGAAAAGACTTTTCACCTTTCCTCCGAAACCGTTCTTCTCCTTGCCTCCGCCTGAAATCAGCGAAGGATCTCTGTACTTCTTCGCCTCAATCCTCAGAAGCCCAAGAAGAGTCGAATACCGGGGATCTATGTAAAGCCTGTCAAGGCCGTTTATCGCCTCAGGGAAGCCGATGCGCGCCGGCATCCTGAATATCTCTGCAGCAAGCTCCGTAACGCCGGAGAGAAGCGATCCGCCTCCGACCAGCACGACGCCCGCTCCGAACGATCCGGAGACCTCGTTTCTCTCAAGCTCGCCGGATAGCATGCTGAATATCTCCGCCATGCGGGGTTCGATCAGCTTCGCAAGCTCCTTGCGGGGAAGTCTGATGGATGGCTTTCCTCCCACTGCGGGAGTCACGATCATCTCATCCTCGCGGACGGAGGGAGTATGGCAGCATCCGTCTGAAATCTTTATCGACTCGGCCGCCGAACGCGGAAGCTGCAGCATGTAGGCAATGTCGCCTGTGACGTTGTCGCTTCCGAGAGAGATTCCTCCCACATAGACGGGAGCACCGTTGATGTATGCGATCGCATTGGTCATTCCCGAGCCGATGTTTATCACAAGCGCGCCCATCTCCTTCTCGTCAGGTCCGAGCACGACCTCGCTGTCGGCAAGGGACTGGAGAACCATCCTCTGCACCTGTATGCCCGCCTTCTGCACGCACTTGCGGAGGTTCTGGCAGATCGACGACGAGCCTGTGACGAGCAGCACCCTCGTGTCCAGCCTGTGCCCGAGCATGTCGATCGGGTCCTTTATGCCGGAGCGTGAATCAACCTGGAAATCCTGCACCAAAGTGTGAAGAATCTCAGTGTCCTGCGGCAGATCGCGCGCACGCGCGACATCTATCGAGCGCCTGATGTCCTCTCGCTTTATCTCCTGATCGCGGCTCTGGATGCCCACAACACCGCTGGACTGTATTCCTTTTATATGCTCTCCGCCGACGCCGAGTATCACCGAGCTGACCTCGGTTCCCGCCTGCAGCTCCGCATCGGAGATGACGGAGTTTATCGTCTTGAGAGTCTGCTCTATATTCACGACGGAACCTGAACGCACACCTTCGCTTGGACGCTCCGAGATCGATTCGACCATGAGCTGTCCGTCACGGGTCACGGAACCTATGACGCACCTTATCCAGCTTGTACCTATATCAAGTCCGACCAGTGTCTTGTCTGCTGCCATATTACCCCTTGAGCCTCTCTAGCCTATCACTGTAGAGCTCGTACCGCGCCGCCGGAGAGAATATGGTCCTTCCCGGTTCCGAGCGGTTGACGCTGATTATCAGGGCAATGCTCTCCCCGATCCTCCGGGCGGCAGAAGAGTCTCTGAGCGTTATGATGGCGTTGAGATCCTTTAATGAGATAGCAAGTTCAGAGGATTCCTCTGGACTATTATTGACATATTCCATCCATGATATCAAGCGAGACTCATCGCCGAGTCCGGCGACAGCCTTTATCACCTCAGTGACAAGCGGATCGCTGATTCTCCCCTCCGATACTGGTATATCGCCGCTTATGACGGCAAGCTCTTCCGAGAGCACTGCGGCATCACCGCTTTCAAGCGGGATGAGGGTATCGCCATCTGAGAAGAAGAAGCCATCATCAGCAGAGACAAGCACTCCGTCCGAGACCTTTCCTCCGATGACGAGCGAACCGGAGTCATATGAGATCGAGATATCATCAAGATAAGGGAGAGCTGAGAGCTCAGAGATCATTGCACTCCTCTCAAGAGATGGATAGAACCGTCCGAGAGAGGGATAGAGCACGCGCTTGGCGGAGGGCGTGAGAGTCACTCCGGAGGAAATTGAGGAGACAGGCATCACAGGCAGGCAGCGCAGCGCGAGCACGGAAAGGACCGCGGCCGCGGCAACGGATACTGCAGCTATCGCGATGACCTCATTTCTTCTCATTTTCCCTCCCCATCATATATATGAAGCGGTAAAGGAGGGCTGCGGCAAGCACCGACAGGAACTCTCCGGAGGGATCATAGCTGAAAAACGGCAGGAGTATTCCCGGAAGGGGAAGAAACGCCGACACATAGAGAATGTTGAAAAGCGAGCGCAGCACGAGAAAGAGCGTGAGCCCTGTCGCGACTGCGGCGGATGCACTGTCATTCCTGCGGTTCGCCCTCGCTGTGGTGCGCACTCCTATAACTGCAACGAAGAAGAGAAGGAGAAGGAGTGCGAGAGAGCCGGTGAGCCCAAGCTCCTCCGACATCGATGCAAAGATGAACATCGACTCGGGAGATGAGAGCGAGCCGAGCTTGTAAAGTCCTTTTCCCAGACCGGCTCCCGCGATTCCGCCCGCGGCTATCGCATCACGGGATGCGAAGAGATTCTGGTCATAGAGCGCAGGATCATCAACGGGAAGGAATGAAGAAAGCACAGGCGAGATGAGAGAGGGAAAGAGAACGGCAGCGAGCACCGCCGTCACTATGATGAAAAGAAGCGCAATAAGAAGAGGAAGCCGGCCCACCTTCTTCACGCGGAGAATCACGATGAGGGAGAGGGATGAGAGGAAGAACCAACCGAATCCTCCTGAAGCAAGCGAAAGTATGAGGATCACGGCAGAGGCGGCCGAGGAGAATAAAAGGCGCGTGCGCTCTCCCCTTCCTCCTTCAGGAAAAACATCAGAGATGAGCATCACCATCGCAAAGAGTCCCAGCGATGGCGCGGATACTATTCTGTGACCAGAGATGACAGCAAAGCCTGAATCCCCGAATCCGGGAACGCACGATGCTGCGAGCGCGATGATGGAGAGGGGAAGAAGTATGTACCATATCTTCCTTATGGTCCCGGGCTTTGCGAAATGCAGCATGAATCCAGCGGCCAGTCCGAGAGCTCCGCCGGCTGCCTGACGGATGAAGTACCAGTAGTGAGGAAGCCCTTTTTCGAGGGCGGCGCTGTATGAAGATGAATAGAGAACTATGAGTCCGAGAAGCGAGATTATCAGGACAGCACAGAGATAAGTAAATGGAGAAAGAGAACCTGAGGTCTCTCTCTCCTTACTCTCGACAGCATAGGAAAGATCATCATAGCTGGTCTGTTCACTCCTGAGCATACCTGATTATAACTGCAGAACATCAACTTTGGTAGCCGGTTCCGGCCCTGACAGTCATCTCCTCCTCTATTGCAGGTATCCCCGCCGCAATGGCGGCACGAAGAGCACGTCCTTCCGCATCGGCATCAGCGACACGCCTCTCCGACACTGCTCCCACGGCGGAAGCGGAACTCGAGGCTCCGATCTGCCACAGCGGGATAAATGCAGCGATGAAGGTAAGCACGAGCATCACGATAATAGCACCCCGTATGGGTCTGGTAAGGTTCCTCGACAATTCAAAATCGTTCATAGCACGCAGCCTTCCGGCTTCTCCTTTATATCCGCTCCACCACCCTCAGCTTCGCGCTTCTCGATGGCGGATTCTCCCGTTCTTCCTCCTCCGAAGGAACGATGGGCTTCTTCGTGAGAATCTTTATTCTGGGATTCTCAGAGGCGGCCTCATCCTTGAAGAACCACTTCACCTTCCTGTCCTCAAGGGAGTGGAAGGTTATGACAGCTATCCTTCCGCCCTTCTTCAGCACCCTTATGGCGCTGTCGAGGGCGGGACAGATTCTGTCCAGCTCCCTGTTCACCTCGATACGCAGCGCCTGGAAGGTACGGGTCGCAGGATGAATGCGTCCGTATCTGTACTCCTTCGGCACGGCGCGGCTTATCAGGTCCGCAAGCTGCACGGAGCTTTTTATCTCTCCCTCCTTTCTGGCCTCGGCGATCGCATGCGCTATTCTGCGCGAATATCTTTCCTCGCCATACTTGTATATGACGTCGGCAAGATTTCCCTCATCATAGCCGTTCACCACATCTGCGGCGGTCAAACCGCCGTCGGTGCAGAGCCGCATGTCCAGGGGCTCTTCCCTGCGGAAAGAAAAACCCCTCTCGCTCTCCACATAGTGAAACATGGAGATGCCGAGATCAAAAAGTATCGCATCCGCCGAACCCGACGGGGCCTCTGCGAGATATTCGTCGAACCAGGTATTGACAGGACGAAAGCGCTCTCCGAAAGCGCTCATCCGCTCTATCGCCTTCTTCTGGATCGACCTGTCCCTGTCAAGCCCTATCACGGTAAGGTCAGGATATGTCCTGAGGAAGAGCGATGTATGCCCGCCCTCCCCTGTCGTGCAGTCTATGAGAAGAGAATCTCCCGAAGGGATGGGAAGATTCTCAAGGACCTCTCTGTGCATCACAGGGTAGTGTACGGCTTCCATCACTCCTTCTCCTCAAAGAGCTCCTGGGCAAGATCGGAGATGGACTCGCCGTCCTCCGATGCCGCGAACACTTCAGGGTTCCAGAGTTCGACAGCATACCCGGTGCCTACGAGGAGAGCCTCGGACTTGTTCAGGAGAGAATACTTTTCTCTCATCTGGAGAGGAATGTTGATCCTTCCAGAACCGTCGATATCCACGTAGATGGCAGGAGATATGAGTTTCCGTATCAGGATGCGCTTTTTCTTATCGAGCATAGCCATTGGGGATGAGAGAATAGGCTCGGAAAAATCCTTCTCGAAATACTCAGGTCTCATGATCATCAGGTGGTTCTCGTCGAGTCCTGGAAGAACAACTACCTGCTCAGCGGCGATCGCAGTTCTTAGTCTTGCAGGCAGAGACAGACGGCCTTTGTCGTCGATCCTTGCATTATACATTCCTGTAAGAAGCTGCATCCATCACCACCCATAAAGCGGGAAAATCTCCCACTTTCTGCCACTACTCTACAACAGCACGGTAAATACTGCAAGAAGAATCAGAATAAAAAGGTTAACATTGCACAACTTGGGAAAAGTGCGGGCAGTATATGCGGAAAAAGACTAAAGAAGGGTTAAAACAGCAGAAAAGGCCGGGAAACCCGGCCTTCCATGAGAATATATGCAGAGATCAGATTCTCTCTGGATCGAAGAGCTTGTAGTCGATATCCGGAAAGATCTCGCTTGACCTCTCGGCGTTTATCAGCCACTCGGTGTTCACCGTGTTCCTGCTCATCGAGGAGTAGACGACATTGAACGAGCCGAGATGGTTCCTGAGCCTCTTCTCCGCATAGGAGACGGAGGTGTTGTCGTGGATGATGCACGGCCAGTCTGAGGACATCGCAAGGAGCAGCTCCCTCGAAGCCTGGTTGAGGAACCTCCCCTTCAGAGATCCCTGATCGGGGAAGCGGTGCGTAAGCTCCTGCATCCTCTCGATCGCCTTGAATATATGGCGGTAAATCCAGGCGTTGCTTCCGTCGAGCCAGATATCCGAATATCCGCCCGAACCCCACGAGGACTCGTTTATGCGCAGTCTGTCGACCTCACCATTCTCGAGGATCACCGAAGTCGGAGTAGTGAATGAGAAATCATCGCTGGCATCCGCCCTTCTCAGCACTCCTTCGAGGAACGCGATTCCCTCATACCACCTGTGTCCGAAGAGTTCGGCGTCGAAGCAGAGGTTGAATACGGGGTCCTTTATTCCGGAAGTCTCTATCATCATTCCCCTGCGCCTGATGTTGTAGAGGAAGTTCTCCACATGGAGAGCAACCTTCTCCCTGCCCTTGGCAAGCGAGTAGTATGCCTTGTCCTCTGTCTTGCCGGTTATCGCATGGTACTTGTATCCGGTGAACACCCTTATCTCAGGCTCATGGATATACGGCCTGATGTAGTCCATCGGGAGGTAGTACCCGATGTCCCTGTAGAAATCGCGGTAGTCGCTGTCGCAGGGATAGCCCGAGACATCCGACCAGACAAGCGATGTTACGCCCCAGTCGCGGACGAAGCCGAAAAGTCCAGAAGGAAGCTCCACTGGGCGGTAGCCTCCGTAGACCGATCTGTCCTTTGCGGTTATCACAGTGTGGGATGCGAGCTGGCACCACGACACGCCATGCGCGGAGAGAACGCTGTCCAGTCCGGGATAGAAGCCGCACTCGGGAAGCCAGAAGCCCTTAGCGCTCTCGCCGAAGATCCTCTCATGGGTTCTCAGCCCCATCTCCACCTGCGCATTTATCGCCGTAGGATAATCCTTGTAGATGGGAAGATAGGCATGAGTGGCCGCAGTGGTCATCAGCTCGATGCGGTTCTTGTCATGAAGCTCCTTGAAGCCGTTGAGGATATTGCGCCCCATCTCCTCGAAGATACGGAGGTTCTCCTCCGCTTCCGCAAGGTAGTGCACGGCCATCTCATGACACTCGCTCTCCTCCTTCGCGGTTCTCTCCACCTCTTTCCTGCCGAGCTCTATGCGGAGGTTCATGTAATCCACGAATCTCTGCTGCAGCGGTTCATCCGAGAGCATCGTTATCAGCGTCGGCGAGAAACAGATGGAAAGACGGAAGCCCGTCCTCTCCCTGTCGAGAGTGCTGAGCATCCTCAGAAGAGGTATGTATGATTCGTTGAGCGACTCGAAGAGCCAGTCTTCCTCGAGGAATCTCGGATACTCGAGATGCCTGACATACGGAAGATGCGCATGGAGGATAAGATTCAGCTTATTCATCGGCTCCGTCCTCCTTTCTGAACATCTCTATGATCTCCCTCAGTATCGGGTTGTCCGGGAGTTCCCCCTCCTTGGTCGAAACCAGCGTGAGATATACGCGGTAGAGGGAGTCTGAATACTTCATCTCGTTCCTGTGCTCCAGCCAGTACGACTCAATCAGGTCCTCCGGCTCGGAGAGCGCAAGCACGTTCTTCCTTCCGTTGGGATAGACGCCTGTGAGCGCGACGCGGCAGAATCCCCGGCCGCAGGGAATGCCCACATTCCACTCGCTGTCGGAAAAGGAGACGGGAATGTCATACTCCTCACGGCTGCCGTTGTTCTCTATCGTCACCGAAAGAGAGAGGCTGCCTCCGGCATCCTGCAGCTCGTCGCTGTCATTCTGCGAGAGGCTCCAGAAGGCGTAAAGCCATGAAGAATCTTTCTTTATAAGATGTATCTCCGTATCGGGATAGCTCAGGGGAAGCTCCTCCACGCCGGGAAGGTCTCCGACATATCTGCCTATGTCCCTGTAATCGGTAAGTCCTGACATATACCGGGAATTAGGCGCGCCTTCGCGGACGGCCTTATCATCCTCTTCCTCGTATTTCTCTTCAAGCAGGGAGATTATTTCTTCCCTCGATAGTTCATCCGCATTTCCGAAGCCTTCCTGCACAGCAATGCTCCGCAGCTCGGAAGCCGATAGAGAATCGACGTTAACGAGTATCATGGCATCCCCTTTTTCATTCTTTCCGCATCGTAGGAAAAACATTGCTTTTAGTCAACAAACCGCATTGCAAGCACGGAAATGCGGTTTTTATCATTATCATCATTTGAAATGGCCTCGATGCCGCGTTTGTGCTAGACTTCAGCCATGACGGAAAGCAAACGCACATCCCTTATCCTCCACGGGCACTTCTACCAGCCGCCGAGGGAGAACCCTTTCACAGGAATAATCCCCAAGCAGAGCTCGGCATCCCCGTACAACGACTGGAACGAGAGGATATACCATGACTGCTACGGCGCGAATCTCCACTCAAGGTACCTCAACGCCGACGGCAGGATAATCTCCATAACCAACAACTTCTCATATATCTCATACAACTTCGGGCCTACCCTCCTCTCATGGATGAAGGAAGCCCACCCCGAGGCTGTCGATCTCCTTGTCGAGGCAGACAGAGCCTCCGCAGAGCGCCTTGGGCACGGCAACGCGATGGCGCAGGGATTCAACCACACAATCCTACCGCTGGACAAAGTCCGGGATGCGCGCCTGCAGATTGAGTGGGGCGCAATGGATTTCGAGCACTTCTTCGGCAGAAAGGCCGAGGGAATGTGGCTTCCTGAGTGCGGAGTCAACGGCGATGTCATCCAGTTGCTTGCTGAGGAAGGCATAAAGTTCATCGTGCTCTCCCCCTGGCAGTGCAGGGCGGTGGAGGAGAACGGGAAGATGAAGGACCTCGCAGGCTCCCCTGCCCCGTACTGGGAACCCTACATCCTCACGGGAAGCGGAGGCGGCACCATCGCGGCCTTCTTCTACCACCCCGATCTCGCCTCATCAATCTCGTTCGGCCATCTTCTGAGGAGCGCCGACAACCTCTATTCAGTCCTGAAGAACCTGAAGGACACGGAGAAGCGGCCGCTTATACACGAGGCGACGGACGGAGAGATCTTCGGCCACCATGAGCCATACGGAGACATGGCCCTCGCCGCCCTCATCCGCAAGGTTGAGGAGAGGGATGACTTCATCCTCGACAACTACGCATCTTATCTTGAGCGCAATCCCGCGGTGAAGCACGCCGAGCTCCATGCCGGAGAGGACGGCAAAGGCACATCGTGGTCATGTTCCCACGGCGTCTCGCGCTGGTACAAGGACTGCGGCTGCCACACAGGCGGCGAAGCAGGATGGAACCAGGCCTGGAGAACGCCGCTTAGGAACGGACTGAGGAATCTCGCGGACCGTCTCGACGAAATCTTCCAGGATGAGATGAAGAAGATATTCGGAGGGAAGGTCACTCCCGACGAGATACTGAGGGAGGCAGGAAAGCAGTACATCGGAGAGATGACTATGAGGCAGCTCATAGAGCATCTGCACAAGAAGTACAGCTTCGCATCGGCCTACGACGTCGAGCTTGCCCACCTTCTTTCAGGAATGAAGAACAAGCACTTCTCATTCACCAGCTGCGGCTTCTTCTTCTCGGACATCTCAGGCATCGAGCCGCGCCAGGACATAAAGTACGCCCTCTATGCGATAAGGATGTTCCAGCCGTACTGCAAGGGTGATCTCCTCTTCCCCTTCCTCTCCGATCTGAGGAAGGCAAGGAGCAACATCAAGGCGCAGGGCGACGGCATGAATATCGCGCAGGAGGAGATGAAGGGACTTCCGGGAGAGGCGGAGGCGGCGCTCTCATTCTTCCTCAACAGGGATCTCGCGAGGAAGGAGGACTACACGAACGTCTACGGGCGCTTCGTCCTCGGCCATATGGACATAGATGACGCAGGCAACTTCTCCGCCGACATCATCGACAATGTCACGCTGGAGCTCTACAGGTTCACCGTGCTCTCCTCATCATCCATCGACAACGGAATAAACCTCTATCTCTGCGAGAACGACGAGGCCAACACTCCGATAAACAGGATGAGAGTCACCAACAGCGATATCCCCGACAGGCTTCTCGGAGATGTCTACCAGTGGATAGACAGCTCAATGAACAGGATGACTTTCTCCGAGCTCTCGGCGCTCGCCTCGGACATGCGGCACTTCTCAATGCTGGTGAAGAACAGCAAATATGTGCCGCTTGAGACGATGGTTCTGGAGAATCTCGGGCTTACGATGAAGATCATCAAATCCCTCTTCACCGTCTACGTTGATGTGACGCCTGTGGAGAGAAGGGAAATTCTCGGAAACATGATAGACTTCGTCCGCAAGTGCGGCCGCGACTCGGATGTGGCCTCAGTCACCGCGATCCTCTCCCGCCATTCGGAGTATCTCGCCTCCGTCATAAATGAGAACGGGCTGGATACGGTCGCCGCCGCCTCGGTGATAGATTTCCTCACCCTTGCAAGGGCTCACGGACTTGAGCCGGATACAAGGCTGCTGCAGGATACTGTCTACCCGTACTATACGGGGAAATGCATGCCGGAGTGCACCGAAGAGGAGCTCAGGAGCGTCTCATCTGCCCTGAACTTCCAGTAGCATCCTCGCGTGCTCAAGAGAGAGATCGCTCGTCTCGCCTGAAAGGAGACGGGCGATTTCCTTAACCCTCTCCTCTCCCTCTATTGCCCTGATGCGCGTGACAGTGCGGCCGTTCTCCTCTCTCTTCTCAACAAGATAGTGTCCGGATGCGCGGGATGCTATCTGCGGCAGGTGCGTGATCGCAATGACCTGCTCACGGTCTGAGAGAGCGAGCATTTCATCGCCGACAGCGTTTGCGACAGCCCCTCCGATTCCAGCATCTATCTCATCGAAGAGCATCGTGCCTGTGCTCCTTGAAGATGAGAGCGCGCTCTTCATCGCCAGCATTATCCTCGAGAGCTCTCCTCCTGAGGCTGTATCCTGTATCAGAGAAAGTCTCTCGCCTTTATTGGGCGCAATGAAGAAAGCTATCTTATCCATCCCGTCAGGTCCGAGAGCAGGTGTACGCTCGACAGATATTGAGAATAGTGCTGACGCCATGCCGAGCTTGTGCAGCGAATCCTCTATGCTCTTCTGGAGTGCAAGGGCTCCCTTCTTCCTGCCTGAAATGAGAATGTCGGCTTTAGCTGCTGTATCGGCAAGGGCCTTTGCTGCGCGCTTTTCCAGCGCTTCGAGAAGCACAGCACCGTTCTCGGCTGCCTCGAGTTTTCCGCGGTAGTCGTCGCGCCTTCTGATCGCTTCTGTGACGCTCCCGCCGTAGCGCCTTCTGATTCTCTGTATCTCCGAGAGCCTTGCGTTCTTCTGCTCGAGCTCTGACTCGGGAAAATCTATCGCAGAGAGATGGTCTCGAAGCGAGAGCACGATGTCATCGGCATCGATTCCGATGCTCTCTGTCCTGTCCGCATACTCAACGAGTCTCTTGTCCTTGCCTGCTGCTTTCCTCAGCTCCTCAAGCGCCTCCGCAAGCGATGATGCTGCGCTCTTCATCTCACCGAGCGCAGAGGAGAGGCTCTCCTTCAGGAAGCCCGATGCGTTCATCACATCGAGTTCCGCGCGGAGCTCCTCTTCTTCACCTTCCTTTAGAGATGCCGCCTCAAGCTCCGAGAGGGCGAAGCGCATATAGTCAGACTCTTCCGCAGCCTTTCTCAGATCGCTCTCGAGCTGTTTTTTCTCCTTCTCGATCTCCTGCCACTCACGGTAGCTTCTGCGGTAGTCGGAGAGGGCGGGAAGCACTCCGGAGAACTCATCCAGCATTGACCGGAGAACCTCAGGACGCATCAATGTCTGGTGGGAATGCTGCGACGAGACATCAACAAGGAGGTGTCCCAGCTCCTCGCCTTCTTTTACTGTGACGGGCGTACCGTTCACGGTGTACACCGATCTGCCGCTGCGTTTTATCAGCCGCCTGATGAGCATCGTCTGCCCGTCTGTCTCTATGCCGTGCTCCTCAGCCCATGAGAGGGCCTCTGATGAGAGCGATGAGAAAAGACCGCATATCTCTGCGCTCTCCTCGCCGTTCCTGACATCGTTCTTGTCCGCCTTCGCTCCGAGAAGAAGCGAGAGCGCCCCGAGCATTATCGTCTTTCCTGAGCCCGTCTCGCCTGTAAGGACCGAGAATCCCTCCGGAAACGATATGTCGAGATGGTCTATCAGCACATAGTTTCTGACGCTGAGGCTCTCAAGCATGAAGATCTCCCGACCAGTGAAGTTTCTCGCGTATGACTTCCGTGAAGTTTCTCCTGAGTGATTTTATCAGCAGGGCCTTACTCCTGCTCTTCTCAGCCGTCACTATGTCTCCCTCCTCAAGCGGGAAGAAAAGCTGTCCGTCCGCTGTCAGCAGAAGTTTTGTGCGCTGTCCGCTGCAGACAGTGAGCGTCACGACCTGTCCAGACGTCACCAGCGGCCTGTTGGAGAGAGTGAACGGACAGACAGGGGTTATTATAACGGCGGACATGTCGGCATCGAGGATAGGGCCTCCGGCCGCGAGCGAGTATGCAGTGGAGCCCGTGGGAGTTGCGATGATGATGCCGTCGGCGCGGAACGAGCCTGCGTGCGTCTTGTCGAGCGCGAGATCGAGGGAGATCACCTTGGCGATGCCTGCACTGGTTATGACAGCTTCGTTGAGTGCCGAGACGTGCCAGACCTTCTTCCCCTCCCTGTGGACTGTTATGCGCAGCATCAGGCGGCGGGAGATGTTGGTGCCGTTCTCAAGATAGTACTCGAACGCCTCCTTCCACTCATCCTTTCCCACCTCTGTGATGTAGCCGAATGTGCCGAGGTTGACAGGGAGTATCGGGATGCCCATCTCATGAACCGCGCGCGCTGCATAGAGCACTGTGCCGTCGCCTCCGAGAGTTATCACGAGATCGGTGTCAGCAGGTACGGAGAACACATCCTTGTCGCTCTCGGTGCTTATGAGTGCGGAGGATATCCCCCTCTCAGAAAGATAGGAGACCATATCCCCGGCAATGGGTAGACTCTCTTTCTTCATTCCGTTGGCGATGATGAGAACATGCTTTACCATAATCACCCCAGATGGCTCACTACGCGCTGTATCGACTCTATCTCGCTCTTAGAGAGGAAGGGATAGAGAGGGAATGAGATTCCCCTTGTTATCGGAGCGATGGCGTTGGGAAACCTCTCATATTTATCCTGATACTTCACTCCTATCGAGGAGGTGAAGGTGCGGCGCGACGAGACGCCGTGCTTCTCGGCAAAAGCCATCGCATCATCGGGCTTTGTATTGACGACAACGCTGAATCCGAAACCGTTTGCCATGAATGTCGGAGAGGATGAGCCGAAGAGCCTTGAGTTGCTCTTCATCTGTGCCTGCGTGAAGAGTCTGTAAAGCTCGTTGCGCCTCGCTATGAGCGTATCAACCTTGGCAAGCTGGACGATTCCCAGCGCCGCGTTCATATCGGGAAGATCGATGAAGGGAGAACCTGCCGCGGCATCCTTTTTAAGTCTCTCGATGATTCCCTCGTCGGAGGATACGGCAGCTGCGCCGCCTCCTGTGGAGACAACGCCGTTCTCCTCAAACTCCGATATCACAACGTCTCCGCACATGCCGGCCCTGGTCTCATCCCCGTAGACGGAGCCGAGGGACTGGGATATGTCCTCTATGACGGGAAGTCCCAGCTCCTTCACGCTCTCGAAACTCTCCGGTATCTGACACACGGGTTCGTAGTAGATAATAGCCTTGGGGTTCTCGCCGAGCTTGGCGGCGGCATCCTCCATGCTTGGCAGTCCCATCTCGTCTGTGTCGATCAAAACAGGCTTTACGCCGGCTCTCCTGAAAGCCTCAAGATATATGCGCGGAGAGAGGACGGAGATGAGCACGCTGTCGCCCTCCTCCACCTGCAGCGCATGAAGAGCGGAGACAATGACATCGGGATAGGAACGGAGCGCGATGCCGTCCTTCCTGCCGATATATGCGGCAAAGGCGCGCAGGAACTCCTTCTTGCGCTCCCCCGGTCCTATCTTCTCATCGACCATAGTCTGAAGGACCGCATCCATATCCTTTCTGTAGAGAGCAGGTTTGTAGAATCTTATCAGCGCCATACGGCTATCTTAGCAGAATAAGGGCTCAAGGGCAAAAGAAAGACCAGCCACTAGGACTGGTCGTAAGCCTAACGGAAACCAGATGAACATTTCAGGGAGGATAGGAAATATATCTACTGCTTCCGGTTTCATTGTAGCAGATTACATTGAAAGCGTGTTGAAGTTTTTGCAGTAATTTTCAGTATGGCAATTATACAGTTTACCTTCAGTTCCGAAACTATTTCTTAGGAAATCACACACTGCAAAAGAATTATGTAGTTTGCGTGAAGCTGCTTCAGGCTATGAAGATAATCATTCCATCCGCATAGACAAATCACAACTCCATACAGGAAGCAGCAGCAGAACCTTATCCAATTCCCTCGATATCAGCGATGGGCAGGGAAAAGATGACGCCATGAGAGTCCGAATCCATCCCGCACGCCGAATTTATAGCATCCATGATCTCTTTCTTCCGGCTGTTCCGCGCGAGGATCATTACGACCTCCCTTTCTTCCTGGACAGAGATTCCCCAGAGCTTTACCGCCGGCTCTCCCCCTATCCGCCTCGAATGGAATACGGTTCCTCCTGTAGCCCCTGCAGGTTTGGCCGCTTTCATCACATCATCGCTCGATCCCTGATCGACAATTGCTATTATCATGCATGAATCTCTTCCCTCATCAGCCATGCTCACTCCTCCTTCATCCTCTTCAATAATGTCTGCCAGCTCAAAAAGTCTTTTTGATCCTCCTGAGACGGGGATAGTGAAAGCAATACCGGTGTTCGGCATACCAAGATACAGTTTCTTCCGGAATAATCTCAGGAAACCTGAAGCCTCCTTTCTTGGAGATATTATGGCTATCATCGACTTTTCAGGAGTACCGAGACCAAGCATGTTTATAATATCGCTGGAAGCCGTACCATGCACTTTCATACTGTACTGCACAGGCACGCCCTCATCTGCCAGAAGTCTCTCTGCTTTCGCTGCGATATCTGGATTGGCGATAAGCACCAGGAGCCTGTAGAACTTTGACTCAGGCATACCATTCCTCCTCGAATTCAACAATTCCATCCTTCTGTCTGACAGCGTCTTTCTTCTCAGCGCCCTTAATCTTCACCTTATACATCACCCCCATGATCTGTACAGCAATCAGAGGAGTGAGCGCGACAAGGGCGACAACGCCAAACGCATCTGACATTACATTTCCGCCTAAAGCCGTACATGCGCCGATACTGAGCGGAAGCAGGAATGTCGTTGTCATCGGACCGCTGGCGACTCCGCCGGAATCGAATGCAATACCGACAAAGATTTTCGGGACAAAGAATGAGAGCACGAGCGCAATGATGTATCCGGGAATAATTATATAGTAGATCGGAATGCGTGTGATTACACGCAGCATCGCAAGTCCAACTGAGATCGAGACGCCAATTGACAGGCATGCGTTCATCATCCGGGCCGGAACAGAGCCATTTGTGACATTGTCAACCTGATGGTTGAGAACCTGAATGGCAGGTTCAGCTTTGACTATGTAGTATCCGATAACCATCCCGATCGGGACAAGAAGCCACTTTGAAGGACCAAAGGCTATAGCACTGCCAATCGCAGCTCCAACCGGAGAGAATCCAACATTCGCACCACAGAGAAACAGCACAAGACCTATATATGTATATAAGAATCCCACTATAAGCCTTACACACTGAACTCTTTTGTACCGCTTTGTAATGAGTTCAAACAGGATAAAAACGGCAAATATAGGAAGAAGCGAGACCGATACTTCACCGAAATAACGGGGAAAATTATACAGGAATTCATCTACAGCCTGTCTTGTGTCCCCGACATGATTCATTGTGGCAATTGAATATGCAGCATCCGTCGGGGTGTAGAAGATTCCAAGAAGCAGTACAGCCAGAATCGGTCCGATGCTCGAAAGCGCGACAAGGCCGAAACTGTCGCTGGCAGCATTCTTATCGCTTCTGACAGAAGCTAGACCAACACCCATGGCCATGATAAAAGGAACCGTCATGGGGCCTGTGGTAACTCCGCCGGAGTCGAACGCGACTGCTATGAAACTTTTCGGGACAAAGAATGAGGATGCTATAACTATGAAATAAAACCCCGTGAGCATTTTTGAAAGGCTTACCTGAAGCAGTATTCTTATGATAGCTATCACGAGGAATACTCCCACACCGACAGCGACTGTCAGTATCAGAGTCAGATTCGGAATAGCCGGCACCTGCTCCGCCAGCACCTGCAGATCAGGTTCAGATATCGTGATTATCGTTCCCATCAGAAAGCCTATTGCCGCTATCAGCACAATACTCCGAAGATGGGACATAGTTGCTCCGATACCTTCCCCCAGCGGTGTCATGGACATTTCAGCACCCAGCTGGAAGAACCCCATTCCGAATACAAGCAGAACCGCACCCAGCAGAAATACAGCCATCGCTCCTATATCAATGGGAACAACCAGTATCCCGATCGCGAGGACTATGAGTGTTATAGGCAATACAGCCTGAAGTGATTCAGTTATCTTCTCTTTAAGTTTCGGATTCACCTTTTAAAGAGTAAAAGCAAATCCCCTGCATTACAACCTCTGACTGATCATTATTTTCAATCAAAAACAATGAAATGCAGTGAGTAGGGGGAGAAAAACGAAGTCCTCAGGCATCAGTAGAGGCTTATATAAGCCAATACTTGACAACTGAGGACAAAAAAAACCTGGCAGCGACCTACTCTCCCGCGGACAAGCCGCAGTACCATCGGCGTAAGGGCGTTTTACTTCCGTGTTCGGGATGGGAACGGGTATCGCCGCCCTGCTATGGCCACCAGGAAATCAT
>CALXLV010000024.1 GCA_944389295.1 uncultured Spirochaetaceae bacterium
ATGATTAAGACGATTAGGAGAAAGGCTTATGGTTATAGGGATACGGAATACTTCTTTCTCAAGATAAAGTTCGCCTCTATGAGAGAAATCTATACTTTTAAATCCCACACATTTTTGTAAAGGCCCAGAAATTCGGTATTATTGTTAATCTCGATTATATTAATCCGCATGTTTTTCAGAATAAGAAAACATGTCAGAGGTATCAAGACTATGCTTACTCCGATGGATTGGCTTCAGCATTCCTCATGCTAATTTGCAGAGGCATCATTGATTATCAAGATGAAGTAACATTGCATTTCGTCTCTGATGAACATCACACTGCGACCGATAGCAAATATGAACTCCGTGAGATGCTTTTACAGCTTTTTCAAGAGGGTGGATTTAGTCCTGATTTCACACTTTTTCACAAACCTATATTTTCAAAAGCAGAAAAGGTCACCCTTGCTCTTGTAGATTCCAAGAAAAGCATTCTTGTAAGAGCTGCCGATATAATCGCAAATAGAGTCTATTTCGAAGCCAACAAAGGGAACATTCAGAATATAGAAAATGAGAATATGCTTCTGTTTGAATATCCAAAAATAGAACGTGGCAAACAAGGCAGTAGTAATTAGCAAAATATAGATAACAAAAGTAATTAAGAGTATTTTCTTCTTGAAAATATAGTAAAATAATTTTTACTTTATAATCATAAAGAGGTAGCATATAGATGAAAAACAAAAAGGCCGGCTGGTTATTGATTAATTTACTATTATTTCATTTGTATGGACAAAGATGTCACTTGCAGAATTAAAAGCAAGTTTGAAGAAGAGAATGCAAGTCTGCAGAAGTAAATGCAGGCAGATAAGGACAGAATAGACTTTTCGGGAAGCAGAAATGTCTTTCAAAAGACAGAAAAGCATAATAAGCTCAGAAAAGAGGATGCCAAGGGCGTGAAGAAGCGCAGGACTGATTTGCACATTGTTTCCGGCAATTGTAAATGCAATCCCGTCATAAGGACATAGGCGCTAGGCGGTCCGGCACCCGGATATATTATTTCAGCAGAGCTGGGGTAAGGGTGATCATCTTTGCGGGAATCTCAACCAGCCCCAGTGCATCTGCAGCGTCCTGACCGAACAGGAACACGAACATCTGGTATGACGACCTGTTCATGAACTGCGGCTTGGGCATCGAATTGATGTTGTTCATCATAAGATCGATCTTCTCCTGCGTGGCCGTTATGTCGGTACCCTTAGGTATTATCCTTCTGATCTCCGAATGGTTGCGTTCGCACCGGCCTTTCTGCCCAGGCTGGTCCGGGTCGCAGAAGAATACCTCTGAAGCCATCTCCCCGTCATCGAAAGCCATAAGAGTGGCAATATCGGAGAACTCCGTGCCCCTGTCAGTGAGGATTACAGGAAACAGCCTCATATACATCTCCCTGCCAAGCCTCTGCCTTAAGCCTCTGATGCACTCTGAGACATGAGCCGAATCATGTCTGTTGAGAACGAATGCGATCTGAAGCGAGGCAGGCCTGAAGAGTATTGTGAGCAGGACCCTGCCATTTCCTCCCTTCTTTCCCTCAACGCAGTCGAATTCCGCAATCGGGACATCTGGAGAGGCTTGCCTGTGCATCAGAAAGTCCACATAGGTCCTGCCGATGAATCTCTCCCTTCCAGCCGTGTCATCAGATACAGGCTTCTTCCTGGGTTTCATCCTCACAGCCCTGGGCTGTGACAGCCTGATTGACTCTGAGAAAACCCCGGAATTGATGTATTCATAGGCTGTCCTCTGCGATACGGGCATCGCATCGCCGGCATAGGAATAGATGTGGTTGATTGAATGCCCCTTTGCCAGCCCCTCGCTTATCGTCCTGTCCATCTCCTTTATCTCTTCATCAGTGCACCGGATTATTTCCCTCGATGATGAGAGCAGAGCCCTGTATTCCTTCTGCGCGATAACAGGACTGTAGCTTCTCTTCTCCATCGTACATCTGGCCATATTGCTGCATCCGGTGCATACATATGGAGGCCTGCTGAGCCTGCTGCATTCCTCCTTCTCATATTCAGGACAGCCGCAGCCGCACCATCTGCTGCATGATGCGCAGCTGGCCCTCCTGCATCCTTTGTCGCCGCACCCCTCTGCCGGGCACTTGAACCTCTTGCGGCAGTCATTGAAAGCACGGCCAAGGCCTCCTTTCTTCTCTCGGATCAGGTGCTTGCGTATCTCCCTAGACACGGTCGTCTGGCTCTTTCCTATCTCTTCAGCAATCTCCCTGAAGCTCTTTCCCTCGAAAATGCCTCTAGATATTGAAATACGCTCGTTCTCCGTCATATGGGTCTTGCTTCCCATCCTGCTCCTCCTTTTGCAGGTGACGGACCGCCTTTCTCATAACTCTACACGATGTTGGCAATCTGCTGATGCTAATGCAATCCATCCCGGCGGTTCTCTGTTTGCAGATATAAATGCAGTTCCTCTCTTCTTCAAACTTGCATTTACTTCTGCAAGTAAACGTATGGACAAAGAACCTGCAAAGATAATAAAGTCGCTTGAAAAGTTACTAATGATTGATATAATAACCCAAAGAGGTGACGCAATGGGTTCACAGGGTGACAGAATAAGAGAACTGAGAGAAAGAAAGGGACTTACGCAGGAAGAGCTGGGAAAAACGATAGGAACCACGAAGCAGACAATATTCAAATATGAGTCCGGAAAGGTCACGAATATACCCTACTCCCGTCTTTCCGACATAGCTGAGGCCCTTGGTGCCGAACCATGGGACATACTCGGATGGAAGCACCCTATCTCAAACAGCGAGGAGGAATGCTCCGGCTTCATCTCCGTGCCGTTCATATCACAGAAAATATCAGCAGGATACGGAGAGGATTTCCTCTCAGACGACAGCATTACGCTGAAGAGAATACAGATACCCGAATCAATGGCGAGAGGCGTCTCGGACAAATCCACGCTCGTAAGCGCAGAGGTGAAGGGTGACAGTATGATAGATGCCAACATATACCCGGGAGACTATGTGTTCTTCTCGAAGGGCATGATAAAGGGAGAGGGCATCTACGTGATCGCCTACGCAGGAGACATAATGGTGAAGCGGCTCTCTTTCGATGCCCCGTCACACCGCCTTACGATCATCAGTGAGAACAGGAACTACCCTACCCGTACCGTTGACACCGAGCTTGACGGGGTGAGGATTCTCGGGAAAGTCATCGGATGGATACATAACGAGATGTTCTGAACATCACTGCATATGCCAGTCAAAACTCTCAACTTCACAGATAAACGGTATCGCCTCCATCGCTCCCTGCCGTGATACCGCGATGGCGGATGCCCTGCTTGCAGTATCAAGAGCTTCCTGTCCGTTCTTTCCGCAGCAGATAGATGAGAGGAAATAGCCGAGGAATGTATCTCCTGCCCCGGTTGTATCGGCAGCAGGAAGGTCTATTATCGGGGAGAAATAAAGTCCGGAGGAATCCCTGTAATACGCGCCGCCGCGCCCTGCGGTTATAACGATTCCTTTCCCTGGGAACATGGCGTAAAGCCTTTCTGCCGCAGCTCTGAAATCCCTGTCAGTCTTGAGAACAGAACCGCCCATGATCGCGCTGGCCTCGATTTCATTGAGGAAGAAGAAATCAACGAGGCCGAGAGGAAGAGTGAGAAGAGATTCCTCAAACGGAGATGGATTGAAGGCTATCCTCATCCCGATTTTAGACGCTTTCTCCATTATCTCGCCTATCCTGTTTATCTCATTCTGCAGGACTATTACATCTCCTTCAGCAAATCCGGAAAGTATCCCGTCAATATCATCCGATGTGAATTCCCTGTTTCCGCCTGCAATTATGATTATTGAATTCTGTCCTGAGGCATCCACCTGTATGATCGCCTCGCCTGTTCCGGTGGAATCAGAGACAATGGTTCTGGAGACATCGACCCCATAGGAGGACAAAAGATCAAGAATCCATGTGCCGTCCCTTCCTATCTTGCCTGCAAAATATGTGCAGACTCCTGATTTTGCAAGGGCCGCACTCTGGTTGGCTCCCTTGCCGCCTGCGCTCCTCGACGATCCTGTGCTGGAAATCGTCTCTCCTGCCTTTACGATATGGTCAACATGATAAACTCTGTCGATGTTGAGTGATCCTAATGAGAGAAATTTCATAAATACTCACCTTATTCTGGTATATTATCATCACATTTCCTTATTTCCAGGAAAACTTTATTTATTGAATCACTCGTTATCATAATACAGAAAATTTGCTTCACATTCTCTTCATATTTCTTTCAGCAAAATACAATAACCGAAATAAAACCTGAGAGCTGCCCGCTTGACGGAATCCAGAATAATCCTTAAATACACTTAGGAAACTAAGGATTATAACGATATGGGAACAAGAAACAGCCACATAGGGCGGTATATCGGAAAACTCTACAACCTGCAGAGAAGGAGACTCTGGAAGGGCACAGAAGGGCTTTCGTACAGCGGAACAGAGATGAGAGTGCTCTCATTCCTTCTCGGATGCGAAGGTCCTGTATTCCAGCGTGATATAGAGGAAAAGTTCCTGCTGAGGGCATCCACTGTGACAGAACTGATAAAGAAACTGGAAAAACACGGCCTCATAGAGAGGAAGCAGTGTGAAGAGGATGCAAGGCTCAAAAGGATAATTCCTTCCAGCAAAGCCCTTGAGGAGAAAACGGGAATTATCGGGGGAATCACAGAATTCGAGAAAGACATAGTCTCGGGAATAGACAGAAAGGATCTGGAGATCTTCTGCCGCGTCGCGGAGAAGATGATCGCAAACCTCTCCCGGGACAATGACAGAGACATGGAAGAAACCAGATGATAAGAAAACTCATGGAATCGGTCAGGGAGTACAAACGCGATTCCATTCGCACTCCCCTCTTCGTCGGAGCGGAAGTGATACTTGAAGTGCTTATTCCATTCTTCATGGCAGGAATCATAGATATGGGGCTTGCAAACGGCGACATGCCGTACACGGTGAGAATGGGAATCATACTGACGGCGGCGGCGTTTCTTTCGCTCGTCACAGGAGCGCTTTCCGGACATTTCGCGGCAAGGGCATCCGCAGGATTCGCAAAGAATCTCAGGAAGGACATGTTCTACCGGATACAGGGATTCTCATTCGCAAACATAGACAAGTTCTCCCCGGAAAGTCTTGTTACAAGGCTCACCACAGATGTTACTAACGTGCAGATGGCCTTCCAGATGGTGATAAGAATACTGATAAGAGGCCCTCTGATGCTCGTATTCGCTCTCGTGATGGCAATGGGCATAAACATGAGGCTGTCCGTAATATTCTTCTGCGCAATACCTGTTCTCGGAGCCGGACTGCTCTTCATAGCTCTGAAAGCGCACAAGCACTTCGAGAAAGTGTTCCAGACATACGACCATCTCAACGGAGTCGTAAGGGAGGATGTAGCCGCTATAAGGACGGTCAAATCCTATGTCCGCGAGGATTACGAGAACACGCTTTTCAGGAAAATATCACAGAAAGTCTATGAGAGGTTCGTCAGAGCAGAGAAGATAGTCGCCTAGAACGCCCCGCTGATGCAGTTCACGATGTATATAGCCATACTCCTCATCTCATGGCTCGCCGGCGAGCTTATCGTGCAGAGCGAGATGACGACGGGCGCATTGATGAGCATGATAGTCTACGCTACTCAGATACTCTCATCGCTGATGATGCTCTCAATGGTATTCGTGATGATAATAATCGCAGACTCTTCCGCAAGGAGAATCGTCGAGGTTCTCTCCGAGGAAAGCAGCCTTCACGATCCGGAGAATCCCGTCAGTGAGGTTCCTGACGGCTCCATCGAGTTCAGAAATGCAAGTTTCAGCTACTCCGGGAATAAGGACAAATGCTCTCTTCACAATATAAGTCTCAGGATAGAAAGCGGAGAGACGATAGGAATAATAGGAAGCACTGGAAGCGCCAAATCTACGCTCGTCCAGCTCATTCCCAGACTCTATGACACTACAGAGGGAACGGTTCTCGTAGGAGGCCATGATGTCAGGGAATACGGACTTGACGCTCTCAGGCATCAGGTGGCGATGGTGCTGCAGAAGAACACGCTCTTCTCAGGAACGGTGAAGGAGAACCTCAGATGGGGAAATCCCGATGCTACGGATGAGGAGATAAAGGAGGCATGCAGGCTCAGCCAGGCTGATGAGTTCGTATCGGCGTTCCCCGACGGCTACGACACATACATCGAACAGGGAGGAACGAATGTCTCCGGCGGACAGAAGCAGAGGCTCTGCATAGCGCGGGCAATCCTCCGCAAGCCTAAAATCCTTATCCTCGACGACTCCACAAGCGCCGTCGATACAAGAACGGATGCCCTGATAAGAAAGGCGTTCAGAGAGGATATCCCGGACACGACAAAGATAATCATAGCCCAGCGCATCAGCTCCGTAGAAGATGCCGACAAAGTCATCGTCATGGACGGCGGCAGGATAGATGCGTTTGACACACCGGAGAACCTGCTGAAAACCAACAGGATATACAGGGAAGTGCATGATTCCCAGATAAACGGAGGAAAGGAATGAAAATGAACAGCAGCGGAACTCATTACATCAGAACCACGCTCCGGCTTATGGGATACGTCGCCAGCACATACAAGCTGCAGTTTCTCTTCGTGATAATATCGATAGTCATAAGCGCTATGGCAGGTATGGCAGGACCGCTTTTTCTGCTGTACCTCATCGATGACTTCATCACTCCCCTGATCGGGCAGCAGTCTCCCGATTTCACAGGTCTTGTGCATACGGTGATGCTTTTCGCCGCGATCTACTGCGCCGGCGTCATCTGCACATATATCTACAACAGACTGATGGTGAACATCGGGCAGGGGGTGCTGAAAAGGATAAGGGACGATATGTTCTCGCATATGCAGAGCCTGCCGATAAGATTCTTCGACACGCACAAGCACGGCGATCTCATGTCGCTCTATACAAACGACACAGACACCTTGAGGCAGATGATATCGCAGAGCATACCGCAGACTCTCGCCTCCGCCGTATCCGTAATAACAATATTCATCGTCATGCTGAAACTCTCCCTCCCCCTTACCGGACTGACGCTCATAATGATTGCCGTGATGCTCATCGCCGCAAGAATCATCGGAGGAAGGAGCGCACGGAACTTCATCGCACAGCAGAAGGACATCGGCATGGTCAACGCCTATATTGAGGAGATGTTCGGAGGACAGAAAGTCATAAAGGTATTCTGCCATGAAAGAGAGACTGAGGAAGGCTTCGACAGACTCAACGAGCAGCTCTGCAGGAGTGCGACGATGGCGAACGGCTACTCAAACATAATGATGCCGGTGATGGCCAACATAGGAAACATACACTATGTGCTTACGGCCCTGCTCGGGAGCCTCGCCGCGATCACGGGAATCGCACCGCTGACACCGGGAACGCTGGCGACATTCCTGCAGATGACGAAGAGCTTCAACCAGCCGTTTGCCCAGATAGCGCAGCAGTCCAACTCGATAATCATGGCGCTTGCGGGTGCTGAGAGGATTTTCAGGCTCATAGATGAAAAGAGCGAGACAGATGACGGCTATGTGAAGCTCGTAAATGCTTTCATATCCGATGACGGCACGATAACGGAAGCGGAAGAGCGCACTGGCAGGTGGGCCTGGAAGCATCCTCACCATGACGGAACAACAACATACACGGAGCTCAGAGGCGACGTGCGCTTCTTTGACATGAGCTTCGGCTACGATGACAGCAAGATGATACTCCACGATATCTCGCTTTATGCAAAGCCCGGGCAGAAGCTGGCTTTCGTAGGAGCAACCGGTGCCGGCAAGACAACCATCACTAACCTCATAAACAGGTTCTACGATGTGCAGGACGGAAAGATACGCTACGACGGCATCAACATAAACAAGATAAAGAAAGCCGATCTCAGGCATTCGCTTGGAGTAGTTCTGCAGGACACTCACCTCTTCACGGGAACGATCATGGAGAACATCCGTTTCGGACGCCTTGATGCCACGGACGAGGACGTAAAGAATGCAGCAAAGCTCGTAAGCGCTGATGAGTTCATCGAACGCATTCCTGACGGATACAACACGATGCTCACCGCGGACGGCAGCGAGCTTTCCCAGGGACAGTGCCAGCTTCTCTCCATCGCCAGGGCGGCAGTAGCTAACCCTCCGGTGCTCATTCTCGACGAGGCGACATCCTCAATCGACACAAGAACCGAGGCGATAGTCCAGCGCGGAATGGATGCCCTTATGAAAGGCAGGACCGTCTTTGTGATCGCCCACAGGCTGTCCACGATAAGAAACTCAGATGCCATCATCGTGCTTGACCACGGCAGGATAATAGAGCGCGGCGACCATGATGAGCTGATAGCCAAGCATGGAGTGTATTACCAGCTCTATACAGGAGCGCTTGAACTTGAATGATGACAGCAGCGGGCCTTGTGCCCGCTTTTTTCATTAAATAATGCTGGGAATTCATATTAATTATTATATTTTTACATAGTAATTTTATATGATTACCATATTTTAATTGATGTATTCTTAACTATTATTCCATTTAAATTCAGCTGTTTACCGCTGTAAACAGAGCTGCAGTTTATGAACAACTGTATCGGAACGTACAGATTGACCAGAGCGCCGCAATATGCGAAGTTCATCTTCTGTATGAAAACAGACCTTTCAGCAGTCCTGAATCCCGAACAGGCGGCAGCGGCATCAAAGACAGAAGGACCTCTTCTGATTATAGCGGGTGCAGGTTCAGGCAAAACCCGCATGATAACCTACAGGATCGCCCACATGCTTGAAGAGGGAATAGATGAGAAGAACATACTGGCCCTCACCTTCACCAACAAGGCCGCGAACGAGATGGGAGAGAGAATACGCAGCCTCCTCGGAAAACCGCTGAAAGACCTGACGGCCACGACCTTTCACTCCTTCGGACTCGGGCTCCTGAAGCGCTACATACACCATCTCGGGTATCACAATGACTTCACGCTCTACGATACGAACGACAACGAGGCGCTCATCAAGAACTGCATAGTCACATGCGGCTATCAGATTCCGGATTACAACGTCAGGTCGCTGCTGACGCTTTTCAGCAATCTCAAGACCGGAAGGGAGACGATGCAGGACCCCACAGGTGCGATAGCTGAAATCTACAGGGAGTGGCTTCTGACGCAGAAGGCATACAACGTCGTTGACTTCGATGATCTCATTCTCCTTCCTGTGAAAATATTCGAGAACAAGCCTTGGATACTCGAAGAAGTGCAGGAACGATACAGGTACATCATGGTCGATGAGTTCCAGGATACATCTCTTCTGCAGTACAGGATGGTCTCCATGATTGCCTCGAAGTACCGCAACATCGCGGTTGTCGGAGATGATGACCAGTCCATATACTCCTGGAGAGGCGCGAATTACCGCAACATAATAGAGTTCGAGAAAGACTTTCCTGAGCGTGCCGAATTCAAGCTGGAGCGCAATTACAGATCGACAGGCAACATACTGACGGCCGCTAATGCCCTCATTGTCCACAACACAGAACGTAAGGAGAAGAAACTCTGGACGGAGGAGCAGTCAGATTCCGCCATCTCAATAATGCACCACAGGACAAGCGAGGCCGAAGCCTACTGGATCTGCCGTGAGATAAAGGACGAGATGAAAAGACCGGGAGTGAAATACGGGGATATAGGCGTGCTTGTGCGCACAAACTCCCTCATCTCGGAGCTTGAGAACGTCTTTGCTGAGATGAGCGTGCCCGTGAGGATATCGGGAGGACAGAGCTTCTTTGACAGACGCGAGATACGCGACATGCTCTGCTACCTGAAAGTCCTTCTGAACCGTCATGATGATGTCTCTCTGCTGAGGATAATAAACACCCCGAGGCGCGGCATCGGACGCACCACCATTGAGAAGCTCAGGGCCTATGCCGATGAGAAGGTCATACCGCTCTCACAGGCGATCGAAGAGCTGTCAGGAGAGAGTTCTCCGCTGAAGCAGAAAACGAAGGAGAACCTGCGCAAGTTCATGGAGATGCTCAGATCGTGGTCTGCCTCCTCCGCTTCCCCCGAGAATCTCATACGCCGCATCGTCAGCGATATAGGATACGAGGCGATGCTGTGTGAGGAGTTCCCTGACAGCCCCAAAAGCGTCGATTACAGAATGCATGGGATTGAGATTCTGGAAAGCAGGCTGAAAAGATATCTTGAGGTCAACGCAAATGCGTCGCTCAAGGATTATCTCAATGCAGTTACGCTGGCGGGAGACGAGAAGGAGGACGATGAGTGCAAAGTCAGCCTCATGACAATGCACGCCTCAAAGGGGCTTGAGTTCAGAATCGTCTATCTTGCCGGAATCGAGGATGACATAATCCCCTCCTCCCGTGCACTTGAAGAGAACTGTCACAATATCGATGAGGAACGCCGTCTCTTCTACGTTGCAATAACGCGGGCAAGGGAGAAGCTCTTCATCAACTATGCCGACACGCGTATCTCAAAGGACGGCACTGAAAAGCTGGTGCTTCCCTCACGCTTCTTAGAGGAGATTCCGAAGGACCTCTTCCACAACGAA
The DNA here is from genome assembly GCA_944389295.1 of uncultured Spirochaetaceae bacterium. GTDB lineage: Bacteria > Spirochaetota > Spirochaetia > Sphaerochaetales > Sphaerochaetaceae > Ornithospirochaeta. Next base: position 10,570 of record CALXLV010000024.1, read on the forward strand.
GAGAAATCCCCGGAGGAGATAAAGAAGGATCAGATTTCAAGACTTAAGGCACTGCTTGCAAGAAACACGCAGAAAGAGGCCGAGTGAGTATTTTGCTGTACTGCAGATAGATATAAAATCTCTGCATTCTTCGATGCAATAATTTATCAGATATTTAATTCTTATTTCGGAATGATTATTTGAAATTAAATTTCATAACAATAAAAGAAAAAGCAATTAAAAACAGCAGGAAATTTATGCAGCCACATCTGACAGTTAAGGAATGTTCTGAGATCATATCCATGAGTTTGCAATCGCAGCATCAAAAGCAATGCGGGACTGCTTCATGATATAATATTATATTGATAGGAATAGAATACTGCTCCCGCTTGGATTTTGTCCTCACGGGAGCAATAGCAGAGATTTAAAAGGCAGGAAAAACTTATTCCTGTTCGCTGTTGTAACGCTTATAGAACTCCCTCAGGGCGAAGCGTACTCCCGCTGCCCATCCGAGCCCCATGTCTGTGAACATCTCCTCAAGCTCAGCCTTGAACGAAGGCTCTATGGAGAATGTCGTAAGAATCTTCTTCTCCTTCTCAACGCTGTTGGAGAATACACGCTTGGCCCGCATACCGCTCAGGCTCTCATTCTGGATCTCTTCTTTTCCGTCAGTTCTTCTCAATGCCATTTTTCTTCACCCCTTACACCCAGATATCCCTGTCCAGCTCGGCGATGGCCTCAGCTGTAGCAGGTTTGAGTCCGCGTCCCCTGACCTTGAAAAGCTGAGGAGCCTTTGATGCCTCCTGCGCTTTCCTGAAAAGGGGGTCGACAGGAATCCTGTAGACTCTGAACCTGCCAGATGACTCTGCAGCACCGTAGATGTCCCGATGCTGTCTTATTCTTTCATCATAAGAATTTATGATGATCTTATTATGCTTTACTCCAGACCTCATGTTCTTCTTGAGGCGCTGCAGTTCATCTATGAATATCTCCAGCCCGTCGAGGCTGAAAACCTCGGGCGTCATTGGTGTAATTATCTCGTCGCTGGCGATCAGAGCAGAACGCTCCAGTCTGCCAAGTCCCGGTGAAAGGTCAAGAATGATGTGCTCATATTCCTCGGAGATTTCCCTGACAAGATCCTGCAGGATAAACGGTTCTTCCGACAGCTTAGTCTCGCTGTAATTCTTGAGCGTTCCGCCAATGCCGAATGTGGGAAGGACGCTGAGATTGTCCACTCCATCTATGGGTACTATTGCATTGCGTGCGAAACATCTTCCCTGCAGCACATCCGCCAGCTCATACTTCGGGGGTTCCTTGAGAAACCAGGAAGAGAGATTGCCCTGAGGATCACAATCGATGGCAAGTGTCCTGTATCCATTCAGCGCAGACTGACACGCAAGCGTGCCTGAGATTGTCGTCTTACCGACTCCTCCCTTCTGCAGATGAAATGCCACAGTCTTCGACATCCGAGACCCTCCGAACAATTCAGGATTATATGCCATAACATTGAAAACCACAATCTTTTATAGAGGAAATACCTGAAAATTCATAAAATTCAATTATAGGAATATCGTAATAATTTATTTTTATAGAAAATAAATATAAATTTGTATGATAAAAATATCATAATTATAAAATTCCATTTAAAATGAGACAAAAAGATTCCCAGAACGGGATTTAATTATTACAATGATATCATGAGATTTATCAGCTGGAACGTAAACGGACTGCGGTCATGCATAGGAAAGGGATTTCTGGATTTTGCCCTCTCCTCCGGCGCTGATATCATCGCGCTGCAGGAAGTGAAGGCATCAGAGGGAGATATAACCATCGAGCTGCCCGAGTACAGACAGTTCTTCTCATATGCAGAGAGGAAAGGATACAGCGGCACGGCCGTATTCACCAGAAAGGAACCGCTCTCAGTCTCATTCGGCCTTGGGATGGAAGAGCTTGACCATGAAGGCCGTGTCATAACCCTGGAGTATCCGGAGTTCTATTTCATCTGCGTCTACGTCCCCAACAGCCAGACCGAACTCCGGCGCATAGATTTCCGTCTTGCCTTTGATGAAGCGCTGAGAGGCCATATAACGCGTCTGAGAGCGGAAAAAGGAGTTATAGCCACAGGGGATTTCAACGTGGCCAAAGAACCGATTGACCTGAAGAATCCGAAACCGAATGAAGGTCATGCAGGATACTCTGAGGAAGAGAGAGAAAGTTTCCGGAAGCTCATCGGTACAGGCATGATTGACTCGTTCCGCTACTTCTACCCGGAGAGAACCGGAGCGTATTCATGGTGGTCATACATGTTCCGCGCAAGAGAAAAGAACGCTGGATGGCGCATCGACTATTTTCTTGTCTCAGAGGACATGAAGGAGAGAATGGAGGATGCTGGAATACTCACGGATGTAACCGGCTCAGATCATGCACCGGTATTTCTCGATCTCAAAGATGAATGAGAATTCATGCGGTCATGAGAGATAATATCCGGCAGCTGCGGTAAGTGCAGAAAACTCCTGCAGAATTGCAGCCCGCAGTCTCTGAGGACTGCGGCTGTAATCATTTGAGAAGATAGGTCGGTATGGCACCCCTTGACTCAAATATCTTCCGCTGCTGTGTGTTGAGAATCTTCTTGCACATCCTTATGGAGAGAGGAGTGACTTCAACAAGCTCATCATCCTTTATGAACTGTATGGCCTGCTCAAGCGTGGGCTTCGACACAGGAGTGAGCGTCACGGCCTCATCATGTCCTGAGGCGCGGAGGTTCGTCAGCTTCTTCGTTCTTGTGGGATTGAGCATGAGATCGAGGTCCTTGTTTCTCTCTCCGACGACCTCTCCCTCATAGACAGGATCGCCGGGGACGATAAAGAACCTTCCCCTGTCCTCCAGCTCCCAGATTCCGTAAGCTACGGCAACACCATCCCTGTCACAGACAAGAGAACCGGTGAGACGCTCCGGAAAATCGCCCTTGTAAGGCTCATATCCCTTGAGATAGCTGTTCATGATGCCGAATCCCTTCGTATCGGTCAGGAACTCGTCCCTGAACCCTATGAGCCCTCTGGAAGGAACGTCAAAGCGTATCTTCACCCTGCCGCCCTCGGTGTAGGTTATATCGCTCATTATCGCCTTGCGCCGTCCAAGTTTCTCCATTACGGTACCGGAATACTCCTCAGGACAGTCTACAAGAAGCACCTCGACAGGCTCTGTTTTCCTGCCGCTCTCATCGGTGTGATAGATCACATGCGGCCTGCCGACACAGAACTCGAAGCCTTCCCTCCTCATCTCCTCCGCGATTATCGCCATCTGGAACTCTCCGCGTCCCTTCACGGTAAAGGAGTCATCGGGATTCTTCTCTATCCTTATGGAGACATTCTTCAGGGCTTCACGCTGCAGGCGTTCCCATATCTTCGCGCTCGTCACAGCCTTGCCCTCTTTGCCGGCAAGCGGTGAGATATTCTTTGAGAAAAGCATCGATACCGTAGGCTCATCGACTTCGATGCGCGGCAACGCCTTTATCTCTTCTTTTGTGCAGATCGTATCACCGATCGAGACATCGCTGACACCGGAAAGCACTATGATATCACCGGCCTCGGCCTTGTCGCAGTCAACGAACTGCGGACCGTCATACGCCTGTATGCGCGTGACTCTCAGCTGTTCGACAGAGTCCTTCTTCACGCAGACAAGCGTGTCATTCGTCTCCGCGGAGCCGTTCACCACCTTTCCGATCGCAAGGCGTCCGAGGAAATCAGAGTACGAAAGATCGGAGACAAGCATCTGGAAAGGCTCCGAATCATCATAGGAAGGAGCGGGAATGCTCTCGACTATCGCATCGAGCAGCTGATGCATGTTCTCCCTGATATCATCAAGGGATTTGCCGCATCTGCCCTCGCGTCCATTGGCGTAGAATACAGGAACCTCAAGCATCCTCTCATCCGGAGAAAGCTCAAGCAGGAGGTCATAGACCTCATTGAGAACCTCCTCAGGACGGGCATCCTTGCGGTCTATCTTGTTTATGACAACTATAATGGGAAGGTCCTTTTTGAGCGCCTTCTCAAGCACGAAGCGCGTCTGCGGGAGCGGACCTTCCGCGGCATCAACAAGAAGCACAGCTCCGTCAACCATGGAAAGCCCTCTCTCGACCTCTCCGCCGAAATCAGCATGGCCCGGAGTATCGATAATGTTTATCTTCACTCCTTTCCAGTGTATCGCACAGTTCTTGGCGCTTATCGTTATTCCGCGCTCCCTCTCTATGGCGCCACTGTCCATTATCCTGACGCCGTCCATGCCTTTTCCGACAAGTCCAGACTGCTTGAAAAGCGCATCCACGAGCGTTGTCTTGCCGTGATCTACATGTGCGATGATAGCTATGTTTCTGATACCTTCGTTCTTAGTTGTCATACCGGGAGAGAACTATATCATCTTTCCTTGAAAAGATATACATGCATTTAAAACAAATCCGCATGCCCGCAGCAACACTGCAAAGAATAGAACGCAGGGAGCGCAGAGACAAAAAGTTCCTCAGCTATCAGGTAGAGGCTTAAGCAAGCCAATACTTGACAACTGAGGACAAAAAAAAACCTGGCAGCGACCTACTCTCCCGCGGACAAGCCGCAGTACCATCGGCGTAAGGGCGTTTTACTTCCGTGTTCGGGATGGGAACGGGTAT
>CALXLV010000025.1 GCA_944389295.1 uncultured Spirochaetaceae bacterium
ATGATTAAGACGATTAGGAGAAAGGCTTATGGTTATAGGGATACGGAATACTTCTTTCTCAAGATAAAGTTCGCCTCTATGAGAGAAATCTATACTTTTAAATCCCACACATTTTTGTAAAGGCCCAAAAAATTTCACTGAACTAAATTTGTGCACAGGAAAGAGATAGAGTAGGAATGGTGGAGCAGGAGACTAAAAAATTGGAAAAAAGTTATGAAAAGGGGTTTACAAGGGAAGGGGAAGTGTGGAGAATACAGCCTCGGTGCTGATGAGGCTTGCGAGGCAGAGTAATTTGCCTGAGCTCCTCTCTTTTTGCGATACGATAGAGCGGCATCTGATGGGAATAGTCTACCATGCAAAGTTTCCGATCTCGTCTGGTAAGGTCGAGGGTGTTAATAACATGATTAAGACGATTAGGAGAAAGGCTTATGGTTATAGGGATACGGAATACTTCTTTCTCAAGATAAAGTTCGCCTCTATGAGAGAAATCTATACTTTTAAATCCCACACATTTTTGTAAAGACCCACTATAATAGTGTACCAGTCAAGTGAAATCCTGAATTTTCATGTTCTGTACAAAAGTATGGTCTGCCGACAAAGATAGAATTAAAAACAAAGCGCAACTCCTTTATGCAAGAAGTTGCGCTAGCTCCCCCGGAGGGATTTGAACCCCCGACAGGGTGGTTAACAGCCACCTGCTCTACCGACTGAGCTACAGGAGAATATCTTATCCGGACTCGACTGGAACACTCTGTTTCCAGCTTCCTCCGAACACGCATTTATTTATACTCATTTCGAGCATCAATGTCTAGTGATTTTGCTCAAAATAACGATGAAATGCCATAAATAATAGGCGATCACCTGCTTCCGCCGAAGATAAATCCTCCTCCAGCCATGAGTCCTATTCTGAAACCGGCGGGAGAGTTCATCAGATCGTAAAAGAATGAGAAGCCGAAGCGGAAGAACATTCCCCGCGAGCGCGTTATTATGCCCGCCTCCCCAAGTACGCCGTAATCATGGAAATAGATGTAGTCCATCGGGGCCGACTGGTTGGCTACATGATGCAGAGCTGATCTGTACCAGGAATACTGGAAGCTGCCGGAGAGGAACATGCCTATTGTGGGAGTGAAGAACTGATAATACCCCAGCCCTATCGAAAGGTCCTCTCTGAGATCGAAGTCATATGAGATATATCCCTGACTCTCTCCGCCTGCTGGAGTAAATCCTATTGGTATCATCGTATGGGAAGCCCCGACAATTCCGATTCTGACCTCCTCCCACGGGAAGAAGGCGAAATCGACACTGAGCCCTATGGACCGCACCTCGTTTATTCCGGGCATGCCTTCCTTGTCGGCAGCCTCGGACATGGCAGGAAATTTATCCTTTAAGTTTTTGGGAATCTCATTGTAATCTGCATAGAACGATGCTCCGAGCCAGAACTCAGGCTTCGCGCTGACTGGAAGCAGCATGAGAAAGATGATCACAAGCAGCAAAAGCCTTCTCATATCAGCCTCCAATCCTCACTCCAAGGCCCACGAAACCGCCTATCGAGAGCTTGATATACCCCTCATCATAGACCTTCTCCGAACCGAAGAGGAATTTCATCAGGTTTGCATTGTATGTGATGCCTGCAGAGAAGTAGAGATCCTCAGTAAAGAATACATTCACCGCAGGCTCCACCCACACACCGAAAATCAGGCCGGAAGAGAAGCAGTCGAAGGTACCGACGCTCAGACGTATCGGAAGAATGATCTCCGCATCCCCCATGTCAAAGCGGAATACAGGCCCGAAGCCGAAACGTAGCTCCGCATCCTTCTCTGCAGTAGGCTCGATCTCGTCATACGTCCATACCTCCCCGATTTTATCGGGTCTGAACGCCGTTGATGAGAGTGGATATGATGCAGCTGCCGCCGCGGAGACACCGGTTCTCGCGCCGTCGCTGAAGTAGATATCAAGAGAAAGAGACCCGCCTATGTCATGGCGCTTTATGAACTCACCTGTGGCAGGATAGCTCTCGTCGGCACCGTAGCCGTTAGGAAGAGGAGAGGAGAACGCATTCGTCGTGTACCAGTAGCCGAACGAAGCGCGGGCATCCATCCAGGCTCCGGAGAAGAGCAGCGCGGGAACGAGAAGCATGAGAACGGCAATGAACGCTCTTTTCATATCAAACTCCAATCGAGAAGCCTATCTTCCCGTCTACATACATCTCTTCGTCGAACACCGGATCATACGAGCATCCTATCTCGCAGAAGAACTCCATTATCGATGCGATCACGAACTCGCAGCGTATGCCGTAGCTTCCGACGCTCTCCGCGATCGTCTCGTCAAGCGAGCTGTTGAGCACCTCGCCGAAACCAAAGCCGAGATCCCAGAAGAACATAACCGACGGGAAGATGTCGCGGCTGAACATCTGCGGACCATAGAACGTGAGCGCCAGCCTGTTTGTCACCACATGCGCAGCGTTGGGAACATCTGGGCCCCACATCTCTCCGCCCTGTATATAGGCGGGAACCTTCGAGCCTCCGATCCATCTGTATGTGAGATAGTCGTCGAGGACGACGCTGAACCAGTAATGCCCCCGCTCACCTGGCTGCTCCAGAGAATAGAGCGTCTTGGAGAACTGCAGCTCATTCCATGAGAGCACATAGGATGCGGAACCGTCATTCAGCAGCATCCACGTCGGGCTGAACCGCCAGTAAAGCCCTGCCCTGATGCCGTCCCTCGTCACGCTCCTGTCGCGCATGTAGTCGATCATCAGGCCGCAGCTGAGCGATGTCTGGAAGATCGATCTGTCGCCCGAGAGCTCGGGAGCTCCGATCCACGAAGAGTTCTCAAAACGGTAATTATGGTCATTATCCCAGAAAACGCCTTCCGTCTCAGATGATGATGTCATCCACGACAACCGTTCAAAAGCCATCTCAAAGCGTCCGTCTATCGAGCCGAACACAGTCAGGAGGTCATTGTCTGAGAACTCGGTATCAACAAACCCCTGCCCGTAGAAGAGATTGAACTCGTCGAAGTGTACTGTATATTCCTTCGGGAAATCATAGAGCCCGGGATTTTTCGCCATTACTGCGCCGGTATCAGGGTCCTGTCTGAGATCCCTGTACACAAGTCCGTTGTCAAGCCGGAAAGCGAACTCGGTCTTGCATCCGTCGATGAAATCGGGCATCGGGAAGTTGAACTGATACATCACCGATGTGGGGAACACCCCCTCGCCGAACTCAGGCTCAGTCCTGATCTCAAAGATATGATAGCCGAATCCTATGGCAGGAAGGAGACTCACCGAAAGAAGCACAGCGATAAAGAGAACAGCTTTTCTCATCCTCTCCCTCCTACAGCGATACATAAAATGACAGAGCCGCATTCTGCCACCACTCAGGCTTGTCAGGCCAGATGCCGCGGATGAAATCATAGCCGAGCTGGTACTCAAGGCGTATGAAACCGAAAAGCCTCAGCTGGAACTTCGTGCTGAAACTTGACTGCAGCTCAACAGCATTTGTCCTTCCGCTTCCCTCGTTGACGACAGAGCCGAAGAGAAGCGTGTTGTAGAGATTGAGCTCTATGAAGGTGAAGCAGTCGCCTGCCATGAACTGCGGCCCGTTGAAGTGAATCCAGATTCTGTCCTGGAATACACCGCGGAGCCTGTCTGTGGGCAGCTTGTTCTCGGGAACGACAGAACCGAATGTATAGCGGAGTGTATTGGAGTGCCCGATATACATATTCAGCCAGTTCCACCCGTTATCCTGATAAACAGCGAAAAGCTCCATCTTCTGCTCCGCATAGAGCTCCATGCGGTAGTAATCGCTCTGTATCCCCTCCGGCGTCATGTTGTTCAGGAGCCAGTGCGGACCTGCCTCGAAGAGGAAATCAACGCCGAGACCTTCCTCCGCCTCGGCATCCGTCGGAGTGTCCCTGTCCATGTTCAGCGAAAGATCGAGATAGATGTAGTTAGTCAGCACGTTCCTCGAGCCGTTGAGCCATGGATATGCCGGAAGCTCACTGTCAAACGGCTTTCTGCGGTCTCCGTCAGCATTGACGAATACAGGCGAATCGAGGCCGCCGGGGCCGCGTAGAGAATAAGAGACCTCCTCAAGGCTCATCGCGAACCGCGAGTTCAAGCCCAGCTTTATATCAAAGAGCGTTCCTCCCTCATCGAGAGGATTCTCCCAGAATCCCTGCTCAAGATAGAGATTGATCGATGCTCTGGGATTGAAGTATGCAAGAGACCTCTCTCCATCCGCATTATTCCAGTCTGTATCGTTTCTCCATTTATCCGGGCCGAAGAAATTCCCCGTCTCACCGGGGCGGAGCGCCCATCTGGGCCGTCCGGTGAGGTAGTCGTAATCCTCGGAGAGCTCCCTGTTGTTGAATGTGAACTCGAACTCGATCTTGAACTCCGCCTCATGCTCGCCCTTGAGCATCTCGAAGTCCTTCTCAAAACCGAACTTAGTACCAAGGGGAAAGAGCTCCCATCCGAAGCCCTTCACTCCGGTGGACACTCCCGAGATATCTGCATCGAGCGAGTAGGACTCGCTGTTGAATATCGCCATAAGAGGCATGGCAAGAAAGATGATGAGGAAAGTCAGGGCTATTCTCTTCATACTCACCTTTCAAAGCCCCACAGCCTGTCAAGCCATGAAAGTGCGAGAGGAAGCCAGCTCTGGACGCCCTTCTCCTCCTTTCCTGTCTCACGATAGCCTGTGGAGAGGCCGTGAATGCCGCGCGAATAGATATGCAGCTCGCACTCTACTCCATGGTCATGCAAAGCCTCCGCATAGAGAAGCGAATTATGAGGATCGACAGTCTCATCCGTGAATGTATGCCATATGAAAGACGGAGGAGTAGTGTCATCAACAGCATTCTGCAGGGAATAGTACTCTATCAGAGAAGCATCCCCTCCCGTCAGAGCATCGCGGCTGCCTTCGTGGCAGTAGCGTCCAATGTCTATCACAGGGTAGCAGAGAATCGCCGCATCGGGACGTGCCTCCTCGCCGTAGCGCTTCCAGTGGCATGAAATGGATGCAGCCGCGTGTCCGCCGGCGGAGAATCCCATAACGGCGATACGATCGGGATCAACATCAAACATGCCGCTCTCGCTCCTGAGCGTCTTCAGAGCAAGCGCCGCCTCCACCTCGGGAGCGGAGCCCCTGATAGCCTCACCAAGGCTGTACTTCAGCACGAAAACATTATAGCCGTGAGAAAAAAGCGGAAAGACAGCGGGGTCCTCCTCCCTTATTGAGAGGTGGGTATATCCTCCTCCGGGAAATACGATCACAGCCGGCCTCTTTCTATAGCTGCCGCCGAAAGGAGTCATATCGTCATGTATGTAGCCGTAGAACTCCGCATTCCTGTTACCGATACGGTATCTTACACTCCTCATCTTCCGCCCTCGTCATGATTATACACGGATAATGCGAGGGAATGAACACCGGAGTACACGGAATCTTCACAATACCCTTCTCTCCCGTCTCTTTCGTCAGTCCTTAAGAGGAATGTCGAAGGACATGCGGTCGCGGGTAAGCACCGTAGAGGGGAATACCTCCTTCGCATCGCGCTCGAGGATTCTCAGCTCCCTGTCGGAATAGCGCGGCGAGTAGTGCTGCAGGCAGAGCATGCGGCTGCCGCTGTCCCTCGCTATGAGCCCTGCCTCGTATGAGGTCATGTGCTTCTTCTCCCTCGCCGTCTCCCTCAGGGCTTTCTCGAACATGCCTTCGCAGAAGAGTATGTCGGAATCGTGGACATAGTCGGCGATGTTCTCAAAGTAGAGCGTGTCTGTAACGTAGCTTATCTTCCTGCCGTCCCTTGCCGCCCCCATGACCATATCGCTCGTGATCACGCGCCCGTCATCGAGAGCAACAGGGCTTCCGCTCTGCAGCACACCCCACAGCTTTCCCCTGGGAACGCCGAGCTCCGCAGCCTTCTCAGGATAGAACTCGCCTTTGCGCTTCTCCTCGACAAGGGAGTATCCGAAGCACGGTTTCGTGTGGATAAGAGGAAATGCCTGTATCGAGAAGCCGTCGCCGCTGTAGACGATTCCCGTCTCAACGGGGATGAAGCGTATCTCGTAGTTTATGTACATATCGAGGATGCGCCGCTGCGACTCCACATACTCCTGCAGCTTAGGCGGTCCTACAATATAAAGAGGCTCCGTCCTGTCCACCTGCGACGAGAGCATCAGGATTCCGGGAAGCCCCGTCACATGGTCGGCGTGCATGTGCGAGATGAAGATCGCTGAGATCTTCTTCCATTTCAGGTTCAGCATCTTGATTGATACCTGAGTCCCCTCTCCCGAGTCGAAGAGGAAGAGATCGCCGTCGCGCCTGACGAGTACGGATGTCAGAAAGCGGCCCGGAAGAGGCATCATGCCGCCTGTCCCGATCGCAAAAGATTCCAGATTCACAGCAAGACTATACCCGTTATCACACACAGAGAAAAGACAGGATTCACCGCCTCAGCCTTCTTCTGAGCGAGAATGATACGGAAATGACCGAGACAAGAATGAGGAGCACGGCCATAAAGAGAAGCGCAGGAAGAGGAATGACAGGCGTGAACGATGTCACATAGAAGCTGAGCATCTCAGGCTCCCTCCTCGCCGCAGCCTCAAGAAGAAGCGGAGAGAGAAGAGAGAGTGCCGACCCGATGATAATTCCGATGAAGGCAGCGGCAGCCACAGCCATTACCGTTATCCTGAGATATATTCCCCTCACCGCCCTTCTGCTCATTCCGAGCATCATCAGAACCTTTATATCCTCCCTGTCGCGGGAAAGGTATATCTGCGCCGCATCTGAGGAGAAGAAGGCCGCAAGCACCGCGATCGCAGCAAGTATCGGATAGAGAATCGAGATCGAGGCCCTCACATTCATGTAAAGAGAGGAATAGACATCCTTATAGCTTGATGCGGGGATGCCGGCGCGCCAGAGCGTTTCTGCCGCTGCATCCGCATCAGCACCGGAGGGCAGAAGCACTTCGTAATACGAGGCCGAAGAGAGTTCTGCGAGGGGAATATACAGAAGATGGCTGTCAAGCTGGGGATAGACTGAGGCAAAAATGGCTGAAACCGAGCAGAGCACAGGCCTCGCCCGCCCCAGCTCCTCTTCCCAGAGAAGCAGCGTGAAGCGATCGCCTGTCTCTAGGGAGAGTTCATCCGCAAGCGATGATGAGAGCACTGCAGGGAGCGGCGCACGGCCTCCTTCTGCTGACTGCGCGTTTGAGAATGTCAGCTCCAGCTCATCGCCGCGCATTCCGCTGAAATAATCGCTATCAGTCCCCTTCACAGCCACTGCGCACTCGCCATTCTCCGCATAAATAAGGCCGTTTCCAGTCCTTACCTCCGAAATCTCGGAGCCGTCCGGCAGAAGTGAACTCTCAGCACAGACAGAACATCTTACGCTCCCTGAACCGAGAACAGCGAGCATCCTCTCAATCTCAGAAGACATGGAGAAGATGAAGGAGAGCGCGAATGAAAGCGCCGCTGTGACGATGATGAGGATGATCAAAGGCGAAAATGATGAGAGTATGTATCCCCGCGTCATTCCCTGCCCTGACTTGCGCGCGGCGTAAAGCCTCGAGGCATCATCCATCTGAAAGCACTCCTTCCGAGAGGACAAGACGCCTGTCCGCGCGTCCTGCGAGAGAGGTGTTGTGGGTGACGAGGATCATTCCCCTTCCTTCGCCCCTCACTGCCTCGAAGAGAAGATTCTCAACGACATCGGCGCTTCTCTCATCAAGAGAGCCTGTAGGCTCATCGGCGAATATGACAGACGCTCCGCCTGAGAGGGCGCGGGCAATCGCAGTCCTCTGGCGCTCCCCGCCGGAAAGCTCTGCCGGCCTGTGATCCTTCCTCTCAAGAAGGCCTGTGATGGCAAGGTACTTCTCAGCCTTCTCCATCGCCTCCTTCCGCCTCATTCCCCTGATCATCATAGGCATGGCGGCATTCTCAAGCGCCGAGAAGTCCGCAAGGAGCAGCGACGACTGGAATACAATGCCGGTTTTCTCCGCTCTGAGGGCAGTTATCCCGCGCTCATCGAGTGATGAGACATCGGTGCCGCCGTAGATTATCCTTCCGCTGTCTGGAGATGAGAGCAGTGCGGCTATGGAGAGAAGCGTGCTCTTGCCGCTGCCGCTCCTGCCAGTTATCGAGACAATCTCACCTTCCTCAAGCGAAAGGCAGATTCCCCTGAGCACATCTATGCGTCCGCCGGACGGGGACGGGAATGATTTAGTTATCTTCTCAAGCCTTAAAAGCTCACTCACCGGCAAGCACCTCCGATATCTCAAGCCTGCGCTCTTTCCTGTCCGTCATGACGGAGAAGAGCACTGTCAGCACGATCATCACTGCCGATACAGATGCGAACTGCGGCACCGGGAGATTGAGCTCCGCCTCTCCGAAAAGCGGCCGTACCGCAGCCTCCGCAGCAGGAAGCATCAAAAGGGAGAGAAGAAGTCCCGATACGATCGCAGCCGCAAGCACGATGAGGAATGAGAGGATGAAGATAATAGAAACAGCACTCCCCGGCATCCCCATCACGATAAGCTCAGCCCTCTCTTTTCTGCGTGATGAGATGAAAATATTCACTGACTGCCTCTCAGAAACGAGGATGATGATGAAGAGAAGGGAAAGAAGCGCGTACATCATCACGCGTTCTGCAAGAAACGCCGAATAAAGTCCCGCCTCCTGCTCCTTCCATGACTGTCCACTGAATCCTTCCGCTCTGAGTGCAGCAATATCACCGCTGCCGGCACCCTTCACGGCTGTGCGGAGAAGAGACGGATC
>CALXLV010000026.1 GCA_944389295.1 uncultured Spirochaetaceae bacterium
GTCAAGCTCATCAATCGGGAGGAAGATGAATGGCATGCCGGACACAGCTGAGGGAGGAACTATATACGCGCTGCCGATGGGTACATCCTCTGTGCGGGGAAGAAGAAGTCCGCTGCTGCCCCTCCGGAGCATCGTCAGTGGCATCGAACCGCCGCAGCGGTAATAAACACTGTAAGGTACGGAGAGCCCTGATGAAGTATCAATATCAATACCGCAGTCGTAGTCATCGCCTATATATCTGAGCGTGTAGGCCTCACCGTCCCCGAGCACCTCGGTCTCTCCATATACGAATACCGAGGCATCAGGATAGCGCTTCTCCATCTCGCTCTTCACATCGCCCTCGAGAACGAGATCAAACGATGAGAAATCCCTTATTTTCTCAAAGCGTCCGTTCTGGAGATAGAGCATCACGGAGACGACCATCATCAGGACAGCGATGGAAAGCGCCGAGGCAAGAACTATGCGCACAGCCCTTGAGCGCTGTCCGTCGTATGATGAGAAGCTGTAGCGCAGGGCAAGGAAGAGAATCAGAGGAAATGATCTTCTGTTCTCATGATTGATCCCCGTCTTTCCGCCTCTCATAATCTCTCCACTTCCCTCACGCGGACGCCGTCTCCGTCGAAGAGTATCCTGTACTCAGGCACTCCGTCACGGTACCTTGTCTCCTCGATGCCACCGTTGGGAAGGTAGCGGCGTTCCTTATCAATAATGCCATTTGTGAGATATGAGCTCCGCTCAAGTTTGCCGTCAGAATAATAGCTGATTACCTCGCTTCCGGCCGCTGTTTCTGAGGATGAGGCCAGCTCACCGTCATCGTCATATGTGTACTTTGTTACGATGCCGTTTCTCTCCTCCTCCGCGAGAAGTCCGCTGCCGTCATAGCGCTTTATCACCTGAGAGCCGTCGGCATCCTCCGATATCTCCGTCCAGGAACCGTCCTCTCCGATCTCATATGATATCTCCGGAGATGACTTATCGGAACGCGTCACGCGCCCGTCCGCATGGTAGGAGAAGCGCACGAAGCCGTCATCGGCCTCATAGAGGTAGAAAGAGGGAGAGAAGAGAGCGCTGCTGCTGCCGCTGAATCCGGCGGGAGTTCCTGAAGGAGTATCCAGATAGACAATGCGGCTCACAAGCTCCCCGTTCACGGAAACAGATGCAGAGGAGAGCCTGTCTCCCTCATAGAAGTAGGTATGAACCTCCTCCCTCTCCGGAGTGGTGAGCGTCCATCTGAGCCTGCGTCCGGATTCATCGAGGACAACTCTCTCCTCGCTCTCTCCGTCGACAGTTCTGTATCCGTTCTCCTCCTCATATCTCTCCCTGACAGGAACTCCGTCGAGGTATATGACTGTGCTCCCGCCGTTCCTCTCCCCCTCATATCCGGAGCCGGAGAGGGCATCAATCTCACCCAGATCCTGCCCCAGAGCATTTGAGGCGAAGTAGGAAGCATAGAGGGATGCGGATAGCATCATCAGTGCAGGAAGGAGGACGGTCTTTCTCATTCAAGTCCCATCAGCGAGCTGAGGAATTCTTCCTTGTCAAACGGCTTGATGTCGTCATACTTCTCTCCCGTGCAGACAAATGCCACAGGAAGGGAGAGGGTTCTGCCTATCTGCACCAGCGCACCGCCCTTGGCAGCGGAATCATATTTCGTGAGGATGACGCCGTCGAGCTTCACAGCCTGATTGAAAAGGAGAGCCTGCGACACGCCGTTCTGGCCGGTGGTGGCATCGATGACGAGGAACTTGCGGTAATTCTCCTCCTTCACGCCCTTGGCCTTGATGACCTTGTCCATCTTCTGAAGCTCCTTCATCAGGTTCTCCTTGTTATGCATGCGTCCTGCGGTGTCGGCGAGAATGAGCTCGTCCCCGTGGGCGGATGCGGAGGTTATGGCATCGAAGATTACGGCGCCGGGGTCAGAGCCCATCTGTTGCTTAACGATTCTCATTCCCAGCCTCTCGGCATGTATGTCCAGCTGATCGACAGCGGCGGCGCGGAACGTATCTCCGGCGGCAAGAAGCACCTTGTATCCCTTTCCGGTGTAGTATTTTGCCATCTTGGCTATCGTGGTGGTCTTTCCCACTCCGTTCACGCCGAGAATCATATAGACAGTGAGCTCGCCCTTCACAGGCGGCACGTCGTATGACCTGACATACTGGGAGAGAATCTCCTTCATCCTCGCCTGAAGCGCCGATGCATCCGTGATCTTCTCCTTTCTGGCCTTCTCCCTGAGCTCCGTGACTATCTCATCGGTGAGTCTCGCTCCGAGATCGCCCTCTATGAGCGTATCCTCCAGTTCGTCGAAGAACGCATCATCTACCTTCCTTCCTCCGAAGAGGCTCTTTATCTTTGCACCGAATCTGCTGAAGAACACGGCTCCTCCTATATACCAAGGCGCGCGGCCTGGAAGTAATCGAACATTGAATCAACCAGCTCGACGAGCTGGACAATACCGAATCCGGCGGCAAGGGCCGTGACGGGAGCAAGACTGGCATCGGGGAAGATGTCCTCCATTGATCCCGAGGCGACATAGCCGCCGAATGACACAAGCACAGTAAGCAGGTTGTTGTAGAACCTGGTCTTAGCCCTCTCCACGATATCCTCCTCCGCCATCCATGCGGGACGGAGCTGGATGGATACCCTGTCCATCGCAATCCTCGACTGCAGCGTATATGGCGAGAATCCGTAGCGGGCTGCGGTTATCTGGAAGGGAACCCTTCCCTCCTCTATCGTATGTGTGCCGAGAAGCTCCCCCTGATAGTACAGATCAGCATCATACGGCACGGATGAGACGAAGATAGCGCCGGAGAATACCGGAACGAACTCAGCAGAGAGCACGGCTCCCTCCTCGGCATCAAACGTCATCTCTACGTCCTGCGAGAAAGGCATTGAAAGTTTCATCCTGTGCCCGCCGCGCGTGAGCGTGAAGAGGCCGTTTACCGGAGTTATTCGCTCGCCGTCGGCTTCTATCGCGGCTGTTATCGGGAGAGATGAGCGGACGATTACCGTCTCCTCATTCTTGAGACGCGGCAGGAGGATTGAGAGGAGGTTCATGAATTCCGACTCCTCTCCGTCGGAGGTATAGAGACTGCGGTAGACTTCATCACCGTCTATATAGAGCTCAAGGGAGGTCATCAGCCCCTCTTCTTCCGCATCCGCGGCGATGATCATATCGAGGTTCTCTCTGTACATGAGATAGCGGAAAGCCTCTCTGTCGCCGCTGAGGAGGAAGTTTTTCTCAGTCTCTGAGAAAGGGTCCTCAGCTATCTCGAGCACAAGGCTCTCGTCCTCCGCATTCCCATCATCAGTCCGCTCTTCATCCGACTCTGCCCGTCTGAGGCGGGATATCTCCTTAGCCTCCCTGATCTCTTCCGCCCTGGCATCGCGCTCCTTTCTGGCAATTACCGCCTCAGGAGACGTGACCTCCCCTGAGAGCACTGAGAGGGCATCGAGCATCATGGCATTATAGCCCGGGTCATCGGAGACGGCGGCCACACGGAAAGAAGCCGCCCCCAGCGAGAGGGGCAGCAGCATCAGCAGCAGTATGACCGAAAGCTCACGCTTCCTTCTGGAAATGGAGATAGCTTTCGATAAAATCATCAATACCGCCATCCATGACCGCGCTGATGTTTCCCGTCTGGCATCCTGTGCGATGATCCTTGACGAGCGTGTAGGGCTGGAATACATAGCTCCTTATCTGGTTGCCCCACGAGATATCCTTCTTGGCAATAGCATCCTTCGCCTGCTCTTCCTCGCGCTTCTTCTGATAGTACTCATAGAGCCTTGAGCGGAGCATCTTGAACGCCACGTCCTTGTTCATGTACTGGCTTCTCTCGTTCTGGCACTGTACGACTATGCCTGTAGCATAATGGGTGATGCGCACCGCGCTGTCGGTCTTGTTGACGTGCTGGCCGCCCGCACCTCCCGCACGGTATGTGTCGAGGCGGTAATCCTCAGGCTTGAGCTCTATCTCGATGTCATCGTCAACCTCGGGGGATGCGTAGACGGATGCGAAGGAGGTGTGCCTCCTCTTCGCCGCATCAAAGGGCGATATCCTCACGAGCCTGTGGACGCCTGCCTCACCCTTGAGATAGCCGAAGGCATACGGCCCCGATATCTTCATCGAGACGCTCTTCATTCCGCCCTCGTCCTCCTGCATGTCAAGCACTTCGCATTTGAATCCGTGGCGCTCGGCCCAGCGCGTGTACATGCGCATCAGCATCCTCGTCCAGTCGGATGCCTCGTTGCCGCCGGCGCCTGCGTGGACTGAGAGGAATACGTTGTTCTTGTCGTTCTTGCCGTCAAGGAGAGTCTTAAGTCTCAGAGGCCTGAACTTCTCGTCGAGGTGATCTATCTGCGCCTCAAGCTCCGCTCTGAGGCTTTCGTCCTCCTCGCCCGAATAGAGTTCAATCAGCTCACCGGTATCGTTTATCTCGCCGATCAGCTCCTTCCACGGATAATACCCGTCCTTGAGCGAGTTGAGCTCGGCGAAAACCTTCTCGGCCTTCTCCGAATCATTCCAGAAATCGAGAGCGGTCGTCTGCTCCTCTATCTTCTTTATCTTCTCTTCAGTCCCGGCCTCTTCAAAGACGCCTCCATACAGTGTAGGCTTCTTCCTTGATATCCTCGAACTTCGCTCTGTTTTCTATGAACATATCACTCCCTGTCCTTCCGGCTGTCGCTTACTCTGAGAATGAACCTGTACGTCCTCTCGTCGCCCGCAGGAAGCGAGAGCGGAAAAGAGAACGAAAGCCTTGTATAGAGCTCAAACGACTCAATGCCGATTGATGTATTCTGATTCTGCCTCACCCTCTCCTCGGAGACGCTGAACGGCTCTGTGGATGAGAATGAAAGGTTCAGACCTGTCTGCGTTTCAGTATATCTGACCGTCTTTGCATCATCAAGGCGGCCCAGTATCATCTGCCGCCGCTGGTCGGATGATGCAAGTATCATGTCGAAAAGGGAGACGTACACGTTGACTGTGTAGTCGCCGTAAAGCGTCTCCGCAGCCCTTACAGTCGTCTCCATCACAAGCGTCTGCGACCTGAGCTTGAAGTGCTTGCTGAGAGTCATGTTTCCGCCGCTGCGCGTAAAGAGGTACTCGCCTCTTGTCCGCGACAGTGTCTCGGATGTGAATGCCGACTGCGAGAGATCGTGTCTGACGCCGTTTATCAGGAATTCATCGGAGAACGACCTGAGCATCACAGTATTCGGGAATGCCTTGTCAAACTGCGTGCGCGTATCGAGGACGTTCACTGAAAGCGGGTTGTAGCAGAGTTCAGTCACCGCGCCGCCAAGAGGAGAGAATACCGCCGTGAACGCCTTGTTGCGGGCGATGCAGTCGTTCATGCCCGACTCCTCGAGATCATATTCGGCGCGCAGGGCGAGAGGATCGGCATCATAGATACGCTTCTCCCCCTCTATTATCGCTTTCCAGAAAGCTCTCCTCTCCGTAAGGCGCATCGGCGTGCACTGGGCATCATGGATGAAGAGCGGACCGATCGAGAGGTGGAAGAGCTCAGACTCCACCGCCTTGCGCACAGCTTTGTCCTTCTTGAACTGAGCCGCCGTCTCGGCGACCATGAGATATCGGTTCAGGAGATAGCGGAAGCTGCAGCTCCTGACAAAAAGGTCGTTGAACGAGTGCAGACCGTAGGCATATGCATCGCGTCCGTACCATCCGCTGTCGAGATAGCCGGGCGTCTCCGCGGGGATGTCCGACAGAAGCGAGAGGCTCTCCTGAAACGAGGAGAGAAGATCGATGATGAGACCAGGAAGTAGGGCATCATCGTGGCTGTTCCTCGCCGCTCCTTCGAGAAGCTGATCAATGTTCAGAAAGAAGATGCTCCCGTCAGGGGCTGATGAGACAAGGGAGAAGAGAGCGCTGCGGAAGTCTCCGAATCCTATCTCCCCCTGGGCATAGCGCGACACCAGCTGGGCAGCCTCATCGGAGATGACCCTCACCGCGACCTTCTTCCCTAGCTCGTTCATGACAAACGAGGATGCGGCAACCTTCTCACGCCCCGTGGCTTTATATGCGGAGATGACGACGCTGCCTATTCCCGAGTTGCGGAGGCTGTGTATGAATGACGGCGCCCATATTTGGCCATAAAAAAACGCCGATGAGGCCTTTACGCCGTAGTAACGCCTTATCAGGGTGGTCATCCTCTCCACCTGCAGCGACCTGTCCTTGGGAGGATTTAGCGAGAGGATGGCCTGGCTGTATGTGCCCGTGACAAGCTCTATGTCATCGCGCTTCGCGAGGGATGAGATGAGCATGTTGACCTCCCTGCACGATGAAGCGAGATACTTCATCATCGCTACGCTCTGGTAGAGGGAGAGCCTGAGGCCGGGATTATTGTACATATGAGAGAACACAGGCTTATACACGAGAGAGAGTGCCCGGCTGAATGCGGGCACCGGCGACGATGATGATATCTCCGTGTAGAGGCCGAGCGATATCCTCAATTCAGCTCCTTCTCACTATGCACTTCTGCGGACATATCTCAGCTGCCGCCGCTGAAGCGCTCTGATCTGCATGGTAGTCGTTGACGGAGAGGAAGGACTCAACCTTGAACGGGCTCCCTTCGACCTTCGTCTCACACATTTTACAGCCTATGCAACCAACCTTGCAAGCCTTCCTTACTCTGCCTCCCGGCTCGTGGTTATTGCAGGCGCAGAGCCATTCGGCTGTATATGGAACAAGCTTTATCACATTCTTCGGGCAGACGGAGACGCACTTGCCGCAGCCTATGCACTTCTCCTTGTCCACGACGACCCTGCCCTTCTCGTCATATCCTATCGCTGCAGACGGACAGACGGAGATGCATGAGCCGAGATGGAGACATCCCTCCTTGCATCCTGACGGGCCTCCCTGCAGAAGAGCCGCGGCGTTGCAGTCATTCATGCCGGAGTATTCATAGTCGGTGACGGTTGTCTCAGAGCTTCCGCTGCAGAAAACAAATGCTACCATCTTCTCCTTCACCTCGACCTTGATGCCGAGTATGTTTCCCATCTTCTCCGCCAGCTCAGCGCCTCCGGGCGAACAGAGGCCCGCGGGAGCGCTGCCATTGAACACAGCCTCGGCATACGCCTGGCATCCTGCGAAGCCGCAGCCGCCGCAGTTCGCGCCGGGCATCGCGGCCTCAAGCTCCTCGAGTTTAGGATTCTTCTCGACTGCGAGCTTTTTGTCCGCAACGGCAAGACCGAAGCCGAGGATGAGCCCGAGTACACCGACTATAAGAAAAGCGATTACAACAGACATCCTATCCTCCTTACACCAGATGCAGATTCGTCAGAAGGCTCTTGTCGAACATCATGAACGCAAGCGCCATAAGGCCCGCCGAGATGAATGCGATCGGGACACCCCTGAAAACCTTTCTCACAGGCGTCATCTCGAGCTTCTCGCGGATATTGCTCATCAGGATTATGGCCATCGTAAAGCCAAGTCCCGCAGCAAGACCGGCAAGGAAACTCTCCAGAAGGTTGTACCCGTTGTCAGCGTTTATGACCGCGATGCCGAGAACGGCGCAGTTGGTGGTTATGAGCGGAAGGTAGATTCCCAGCGCCTGATAGAGCCCGGGGCTCATCTTCCTTATCACCATCTCGACAAGCTGGACGAGCGCGGCTATCACAAGGATGTATGCGATTGTCTGGAGATACTCGAGAGAGAACGGAATCAGGAAGAACCTGCTCACTCCCCAGCAGACCACGGAGGTGATCGCAGTGACGAATGTTACCGCAACTCCCATTCCGATGGCGCTCTCGCTGTTCTTCGACACTCCGATGAACGGGCAGAGTCCCATGAACTGAACGAGTATGAAGTTTTGGATGAATACATAGGTGATGATTATTCCGATGTAGCTCATGCCTTTCCTCCCTTGTTCCTCTCAGTTTTCCACTGGAAGAACGCCTTGAGATAGCCCATCAAGAGGAGGGCTCCCGCGGCGAGCGTCATGACGCGCACCGGAGACGATGAGATTCCCGGAAGCGTTATCACACCGCTGAATGAGCCGAAGGGGAAGAGCGTTATCGTTCCCGCTCCCAGAACCTCCCTTATAAGGGCGATGAGGGAAAGCGAGAGAGTGAATCCGATTCCCATTCCTATTCCGTCGAGCGCGCTGTCGAGAACGCCGTTCTTGCCTGCGAACGCCTCTGCGCGGCCGAGGATGATGCAGTTCACGACGATGAGGGGAAGATACACGCCGAGCGCTTCGTAGACAGAAGGCACATAGGCGTGAAGAACCATCTCAACGATCGTCACGAACGATGCGATGATGACGATATAGCAGGGAATGCGCACAGAATCAGGGATTATCTTCCTCAGGAGCGAGATGAATATATTCGAGCATGTCAGCACGAAGATAACGCTCAGTCCCATTCCGAGGGCATTGGAAACCTGGGTGGAGACACCCAGCGTCGGGCACATGCCCAGCATGATGATGAATGTAGGGTTCTCCTTGAAGATACCCTTTGTCAGCTCATTGATATGACTCATACGGCACCTCCGAGTCCCTTGACGTATTCAGAGCCTTCGATAAGCGCGGCGGAGATGCTGCCGAATGTGACAGAAGCTCCTGAGACAGCCGCCCTCTCCTCCTCGCCGAGCTCCTCCAGAGATGAGGGAATAGCCTCATCGGAGCCGAGGCCGGCGAACATAGCCATGTAGGAATCCTCCTCCGCGGCCTTGCCGTAGCCCGGGGTCTCACTGTTGGCAAGCAGCTTCGCAGCCGTCACTGCACCGTCAGCGGAGTATGCGGCGGCCACAGTCATCGGGCCTGCAAAACCCTCCGTATCGAGCTGCAGGAGGTATCCCTCAGCGCCATCCGGGCCGGAGAGCGGCCAGAGCGCGGTGACAATACCTTCTCCCACCTCTTCCTTCTCTCCCGCGGAGAGTCCTCCCGAAAGCGCTGCGATCACATCATCGGGAACAGACGGAGCCTCAGGCTCTGCTGCCGGAGTCTCCGTGACCTTTATTCCTCCAAGCTCCTTGACGAAGTTCGATCCGTTTATGAGCGCCGAGGCGATGCCGTTGAACGTCACAGATGCTCCGGAGACAGCGGCGTTGTCCTCCGCGCTGAGATCAGACTTCGAGGCAGGCAGCGGCTCACTGCCGCCCAGTCCCCTGAACTTGTCCATATAGGAGCTGTCCTCAGCCTTCTTTCCCAGTCCCGGAGTCTCGCTGTTGGCCATCAGCTTGGCCTCCATGAGCGTTCCGTCCGTCTTATAGGATGCGATTACGGTCATTGCGCCGCCGTATCCGGAGGTCTGAAGCTCGACTATGTATCCGGCAGCCGCATCACCGTCGAGAAGCGGCACATAGTAGTTCACGCTTCCGTCGCCTACATCCACCTGCTCCCCTATTCCGTATCCTGCGGAGACATCGGAGAGCGCGGAGACCCTGTCGGCCTCGACGCTCTGGGCGATTACTGGAGCCGTTACCTCGTTCACAACCGCGCAGAGCGCTGTGCAGACGGCGCAGATAAGGAAGAGGATGACTGCTGTCTTTATGTATCTTGTCATGCCTTCGCCTCCTTCTCCGCCTTCTTCACCTTCACATATCCGAAAGGTCTGACGCGCACGAAACGGTCAATCGTCGGAGAGACTATGTTCATGAGGATGATGGCAAGCGAGACGCCCTCGGGAAGCGATCCGAAGTAGCGGATCAGGAACGTGAAAAAACCGCATCCGAGCGCGAAGATTATCTCTCCCTTGGGAGTTGTCGGCGTGGTTACCCAGTCGGTAGCCATGAAGAACGCACCCAGCATCAGGCCGCCCGAGAAGAGCGGAAGAAGGATTTCTCCATTGAACGCGCCGCGTCCGTAGGGAATGCCTCCGAAAATCCAGGCGAGGACGGCGAATGAGCCGAGATAGAATACGGGGATTCTCCATGTGATTATCTTCGTGCAGATGAGGAATATTCCTCCCGCAAGAAGAAGCAGCGCCGAGACCTCTCCGATGCATCCTCCGACATTGCCGAGGAAGGCATCGACTGCATACGGCGATATTCCCAGAGCAGAACTGACCTTCTCAGCGATATCGGTAACGGGAAGCGTACCGGAGAGAAGCGACATGCTGTCTCCCGAAGCACCGCCTGTTACGGCTGTTTTCATAGCAGAAAGGGGCGTCGCTGATGATACCGCATCAGGCTGCATCCAGCGCGGGAGCGTGAACGCGCTCATCTGCGATGTGAATGAGAAGAATACGAAAACCCTTCCAGCAAGAGCGGGATTCATCCAGTTGCATCCAAGGCCTCCGAATGTCCACTTGACGACCGCTATGGCGAACGCCGATGCGATTACGGGAATATAAAGGGGAACAGCAGGAGGCATGTTCATTCCCACCAGAAGCCCTGTCACAGCCGCGGAACAGTCGCGGAGCGTGAACTCTTTTGAGACAAGACCGAGAAGATACTCCGTAAGAAGCGATGCGGCCACGGAAACCAGAAGCACAAGGAGCGCCCTCGGCCCGAATGCCCATACTCCCCACAGCGCGGAAGGGAGAAGAGCGATGATCACAAAGAGCATCGCCCTGTCCGTCCTCAGCGGACCGTGTATATGAGGACTTGTACGAACTCTCTTCATTTCTTCTTCCTCCCCAGCTTCTTTCCCAGCTTGAAGCCCTGAACCAGAGGCAGATGCGAAGGACATGTGTATGCGCAGCATCCGCACTCCTTGCAGTCCATCAGCCCGAGATCCATCGCCGCCTGATAGTTGCCGTACTTGATGTTCCTGAACATTCTGTTGGGCATCAGCCCCATCGGACAGTGCTGGACGCACTTGCCGCAGAGCACGCAGGGAGCGGTGAAGTCGTCGATCATCGGAGGAAGCGCGAGAAGTCCGCCTGAGCCTTTGACCATCGGCGTATCCTCGTCATAGACGGCGAATCCCATCATCGGGCCGCCGGCGACAAGCGAGGAGACATCATCCTTCTCTCCTCCGCAGTACGCGATAAGATCGGAGAACTTCGTGCCTATCGGCGCGATGAGGTTCTTCGGCTCCGCAATCGACTCTCCGGAAACTGTGATGACCCTTTCCACAAGGGGTTTGTGATACACCGCAGCCTCGAAGATCGCATGGCATGTACCTATATTGCAGACCACGGCTCCGACATCCAGAGGCAGCTTTCCGGACGGTATCTCGCGTCCGATCGCGGCTTTCAGAAGCTGCTTCTCATCGCCCTGGGGATACTTCATCTTCAGCGTCATGACCTCGATGGGATATCCTTTCTCCGCCGCCTTCGCAGAAAGAAGCTCAACGGCATCGGGCTTGTTCGCCTCTATGCCGATTATTATCCTCTTGGGCTTCAGCACCGCGGCTGCGATCATCACGCCTTCAAGCACCTCGTCCGGGCGCTCTATCATCAGGCGGTAGTCGGAGGTGAGATAGGGCTCGCACTCGACGCCGTTTATCACCAGCGCATCGACTTCCTTTCCCATCGGCACGGTGAGCTTGACGGATGTCGGGAATGTCGCGCCTCCCATGCCGACGATGCCCATGCTCTTGATGAGCGAGAGAAGCTCGTCGGAGGAAAGGTTTTTCCACTCATGTTTCTCACTCCATGGATCACTCTGCCCGCTGCTGCATTTGATCACTGCGGCATCGGCTACTGCTCCTGACTGTACCCTGACCTTTCTTATCTCTGTGATGACGCCGTCGACGGGGCTGTGGACGTCCGCGGAGATATATCCCGCCGCGGTTCCTATCACCTCGCCTTTCCTGACTTCATCGCCTTTCTTCTTGACAAGCTGAGCGGGCGCTCCCAAATGCTGAGACATAGACACAATAAGCTCCTGAGGAAGAGGAAGCCTCTCCAGCTTCTTCTCTTTAGAGAGCTCTTTCTTATCAGCAGGATGCACCCCGCCACGCCTGAAAGTGGCAAGTTTCATCGCAAACGCTCCTTGATAATGTGGATTCTAACGCTATCCAGAAACCAAAACAACAGAAAACGGAACGAAAGACGACAAAAGCCAAGCTATTAATCGATAAAGAATTATCTTTAATGAAAAGCGTCGGCTTTTACTTTCCTCCTTTCCGCTGCCATGCTGAAATCTCTCCGGAAGAAGGGAAAGTCATCGAGACGGTCCACGGGTATTGCATTCCGCTGCCCTTCTTCTGTAAAAGGTAGAGCTGGAGGCAAACAATGAAGAAACTGATCATCGCGGCTCTTGCCCTTGCCGCATTCTCCGCTCCTCTTATGGCTGCGGAAAACGGACCCATCGGAATTATCACAGCTATGTCCAACGAGCTCAGTCTGCTTCTTGAAAATGCTGAGATCACGGATACTGAGACGATCGGAGGCGTCGACTACAACATCGGAACGCTCGAAGGCCAGGATGTAGTTCTGGTAAAGGCCGGAATCGGAAAGATCATGGCCGCGGCGGGCGCTGCCACGCTCATCAACGAGTTCGATGTCAGCTCGATCATCTTCACGGGAATCGCAGGAGGAGTCGGAGACGAGACAGAGGTGATGGATATTGTTGTCTCCACAGATCTCGTCGTGCACGACTACGGCGACATGACCAACGACGGCTTCGTGTGGGATGCGATAGCGGGAACCGACAACGGCAGAATACCGGCAGACCCCGCCCTCTCCGATCTTGCCTATAACGCTGCGGTGGAAGTTGTCGGAGAGGACAGTGCCTTCAAGGGCAACATCGCAACAGGCGATCAGTTCGTCGCCAGCGAGTCCTACGTCAAGTATCTCCAGGACAGCTTCAACTCCCTCGCATGCGAGATGGAAGGAGCTGCTGTCGCTCTCGTAGCATATAACTACGGAGTGCCCTTCGTCGTGATCAGATGCATGTCAGACAAGGCCGACGGCCTCGCGCACGACAGCTATGCGAACTTCGGGGACACAGCTGCAGACAACTCCGCGAGCATCGTCATGACAATGCTCCAGGAGATGTGATCAGAAAGACAGAAGAGCCCGGCGCTGTCCGGGCTCTGGTATATGACTGAAAGCATAGAACACCCCTTCCCTCCTGTATATGACAGCTCATCACGGATACTGATACTTGGTTCATTTCCGTCGGTGCGCTCAAGAAAGGAGGGATTTTACTACATGCATCCGAGAAACAGGTTCTGGCCTCTTATGGAGAAGCTCTTTGACAGAACCCTTCCGGACATACAGTCACGGATCACATTCCTCCATGACGAGCATATAGCTCTCTGGGATTCAGTGAACCGATGCAGGATCGAGGGCTCCGCGGACAGCACGATAGAAGATGCTGAGCCAAACGACATAGCGCATCTCATCGCCGCAAGCGCCGTAAAGGCTGTATTCACCAACGGGACGGCCGCTCATGATCTTTATATGAAATATATTTATCCTGAGACTGGAATTGCCGCATCAAAACTTCCCTCCACATCTCCCGCGAACGCTTCATGGTCACTCGAAAGGCTTGTAAAAGCATGGAGCGTCATACTGGATGACACAGAACGCTGACTTTCCCGGCATTTTTCCGCCCTCTTCCCATTGAAGCCTCTTTCCGCAATACTCATGGCCATGACAAAAATATCTGCAATATGGAAGGGCGTGCTCCTCTCGCTTCTAATAGCACTGCCCTCATACGCGCTCGGGCTCATGTTCCCCATCATCGGCGGACCGATAATAGCGATAGTAATAGGAATGGTCACAGCCATATTCTTCAAGGATAAAGGCAGCTTCGGCGAGGGAATAAAATTCACATCAAAGAAGGTTCTGCAGTGGGCGGTCGTGCTTCTCGGCTTCGGCATGAACCTCTCCGTCGTCGCTGAGACAGGGCTGCAGTCGCTCCCGATAATAATTTCGACGATCTCAATCTCGCTGATAACGGCCTTCATCGTCTCAAGGCTTCTCAGGATAAATGGGAGCACGGCTACGCTCATCGGAGTAGGCTCCTCCATCTGCGGAGGCTCTGCGATCGCAGCCGCTGCGCCTGTGATCGGGGCGGATGATGAGTCTGTGGCCCAGTCGATCTCCGTAATTTTCTTCTTCAACGTTCTTGCGGCGATAATATTCCCGGTTCTTGGAAGCGCAATCGGATTCAGCACCACGGACGGCACTCCCTTCGGAATCTTCGCGGGAACCGCCGTGAACGACACATCATCTGTGACGGCATGCGCATCCACATGGGACAGCATGTGGGGACTTGGAAACGCGACGCTGGACAAGGCCGTGACCGTCAAGCTCACCAGAACGCTCGCGATCATCCCGATTACCCTCGTGCTTGCCGTGATGAGGGCAAAGAAAGCCGGAGAAGAGGGAAGCGGAAAGGTCTCAATGAGGAAGATATTCCCCTTCTTCATAATTTACTTCATCGCCGCATCCGTCATAACGACAGCCCTTATGGCCGCCGGAGTCAGCGCCTCATTCTTCACGCCGTTCAAGGACCTCTCAAAATTCATGATAATCCTCGCGATGGCGGCGATAGGCCTCAACACAGATATAGTGAAGCTCGTCAAGACAGGTGGAAAGCCCCTCGTCCTCGGACTCTCCTGCTGGGTTATGATCACCCTGGTCTCAATCCTCATCCAGCATCTTCTCGGACTTGTCTGAGAAATGATGCCTGAGAGGCATTATGATGGTATAATCGCTTCATGAACCGGATTTTCCAGTTCGCATTCTCAAAGCTGAAAGGAGTGAAGGTCTACGCCCTCGTCGGCAGATCGGGAACGGGCAAGAGCTATCACTCCAAGCTCGTGGCTGCGAAATATCATATCGACCTGATAATAGACGACGGCCTTCTTATAAAAGGCGACAGGATAATAGCAGGACACTCCGCGAAGCGTGACCCTAACTTCATCGCGGCCGTACGCACTGCGGTGTTCGACGACGACGAGCACCGCAACCAGATCATGAACGCGCTCCTCAAGGAAAGATACAAGCGCATCCTTATAATAGGAACCTCCGAGAAGATGGTGGGAAAGATCGCGAAACGCCTTGAGCTTCCGCAGCCGGAGAAGATCATCCACATCGAGGACATAGCCTCCGAGGAGGAGATCGAGACAGCGATGAGGATAAGATACACGGAGGGAAAGCACGTCATACCCGTTCCATCGATCGAGGTCACGCGCTCCGCGCCGCAGATCGTCTACGACTCGATGAAGGTATTCATGGGCAGGAAAGGCCACATGAAGAAGAACCAGACGTATGAAAAGACTATCGTTCGCCCTGAGTTCTCCCGCCCCGGAAAAGATGAGATGTCCGAGGCGGTGCTCACGCAGATGGTCAGGCACGCCATCGGTGAGTATGACCCGGTGATGAAGGTTAAGAAGGTCAGGGGCGTGAAGAACACAGACTCATCCTATTCAATAGGAATAACCCTCCAGCTCCCGGCGAGACACTACGTGAACACGACGATATCCGATCTGCAGGAATACATCTCCGACTGCATCGAGAAATACGGAGGAGTGCTTGTGAAGAAGGTCAACGTCGAGATCGAGGAGTGGGGCTAGAGATCGTGCTCCTCGGCGAGCGTCCTGGGCTCCTCAGGCACAGCGATGCGCTCCCCTCTCACGGCCTTCTTCTTCCTTTTCTTCCTCTTCTTCTGAGGAACGACGGCAAGCTCCTCGTTCGCAGCGCTCTTCCTGCCCATACCGTTGGGCTTCTTCCTCGCCATTCTCGCCTCTGCAGAGCGGCGGCCGCGCGAACGCTTAATGCCAAGATCAGAGAGGACGAGATCAACAGCTTTCTCAAGCTCATAGTTGGGAGGCGTCATCGGCGAGATGAGCACCTTGGCCTGCCTGAACCCATCATGGAAAAGCTCATCGGGAGACATCTCTGAGGAGTCATCAAAGACCATCAGCGGCTTTATCATCGCATAGAGCTGGACTTCCTTCCCTACAGCGTTTCCGCTCTCCTTCCCTTCCAGGACCCTGCGGTCGAGCTCCTTCATCGAGGAGCGCACCGCATCGATATCGGCGCATCCCGACCAGCACGGAAGGATGTAGCTGAGAAGTCCGTACTTGCGGAGCGACATCAGTATTTCATATGAAGAGCCAGAGGCGAGTATCTTAGACAGCTCTTCCGTCAGGCGCGATATGGAACAGCTCTGTATATTCGCGGCGTTCCGCTTTATCGCCCTGCGCACATCGCGCTTGAGCTCAAAGCCCGTGGTCACCTGATATTTTATCGCCCTTATCATCCTCACAGGGTCCTCGGAGAATGTGTATGAGAGCGGTATGAGCGAGCGTATCACGCGGCGGCGGAAATCGGGAAGCGCGTCATTGAAATCAAGAAGCTGTCCGTTGGAGGGGTTGTAGTAGAGGCTGTTTATCGAGAAGTCCCTGCGGCGGGCATCCTGCTCTATCGTGCCGTAGACGTTGTTCTTTCCGTCCTCGAAGTTCTCCTCGTCAGAACGGAACGTCGTGACCTCCACGATCTTTCCGCCGAAGAATAGATGGACGATGCGGAATCTCTTCCCTATTATCCTCGCATTCCAGAAGAGCCTCTGCACCTGTCTGGGAGAAAGTGACGTGGCCACATCAAAATCCTTCGGAGTACGTCCAAGCATTATGTCGCGTATTGCTCCGCCCACTATGTAGGCCTCGCCTCCCGCCTGCTGTATCTTCCTTATCGCCCAGAGCGCATCCTGATCTATCAGACTGTTCGTTACAGGATGCTCCTTCTGTGTATAGATCTTCGCAACGGGAACGCTCCTCCCCCTGCCATCATTCTTATACCTAATGAACACATCGTTACTTTAGACAAAAGGCATGAGGACTTCAAGATTACCTCCTCCAGCCATGCAGGCTAAGATCGGATCAGGAGGAAGGAAGTGCCGGCAAAAGCAAAGAGCGTCATCATCGCGGCAATGATCATACTGTTCATTTCGCTCTCATCATGCAGCCAGAATAATAATACCGATAACGGAATTATAATTGCAAATTTAATATCAGGACAGAAATACCAGACCCCTCCACGGGCAGTCAGCATGGAGATGAATGATGAGAACATTATCCTTGCGGACTTCTTGTGGTTCTGCCCGCTGCTCCACAGTTTCACTGAAGGTGAATACCCTGCAGAGGATTTCTCAATCCTTGGCACCGCAGTTCCCATCTCCGCAAGCGTGCAGGGAAGCCGTTCTATCACGGAAGGAATATCTGAGAAAAAGGATGTAATGCTCCGTTTCGACTATGACAGAGATACGCATACATTCTCATTTATTCAGTACATCATATACGAGCTCCCTGACGGACGCTCGCGCCTCACGCTCACATGGGGAGATGACATTGCTGATAACGCAGGCACAATCCACGGAGAGATATTCTGGGCCTACTGCGATGAAACGTCGGGCGGCGGGAAGGATGTAAAGTTCGGCAATGCCGACTTCTTCTCTGACAGCCATCTCACCGGTTCAGTGCTTCTCTCTGCAAGACGCAGCGAGAATGAAGATGCGGAAAATGAGTTCAGTGCCGCTCCGGAGAGCGCGGAAGCTCTGAAAGCTCGCGCAGAAGAGATAATGAACGGAGGAGATTCGGACGGCATATGGTTCGAGGAGGACTTCTGCTTCAGCATCGCATATTACGACAAAGGCAGCGGCCTCATGGGATTTGAGGGCAATCTGGGAGACGGAAAGGGATACGGCAAGGAGAGTGCGGAGGAATTCATAAGCGGGATGAGCCGCGGCAGCTGGAAGCTGGAGGAGTACCGGTGACAGCGCTGCTTTTCCCGCGATTGTCCCGCGCCGTCTTTGATGGTATCATCGGGGCATGATCGATCCAGTCATACTAAAGGGATTCAGGGACAGCCTCCCGAAAGATGAAATACCGAAGAAAAGAATAATAAGAACGCTTGAGGATGTGTTCTCATCCTTCGGCTTCGTTCCGATAGACACGCCGGTGCTGGAATACACGGAAGTGCTTCTCGGCAAGGGCGGCGGCGAGACGGACAAGCAGATATTCCGCTTCAGCGACAACGGCGGCCGCGACGTGGCGATGCGCTTCGACCTCACAGTCCCCTTCGCCCGCTTCATGGCCGCGCATCATGATGAAGTCGGCATACCGTTCAGGAGATACCATATCTCTAAAGTATGGCGCGGAGAGAATCCGCAGAAGGGACGCTACAGGGAGTTCACGCAGTGCGACTTTGATCTTGTTGGCGCGGACAACGCGCTCTCCGATGCGGAGATACTTACGATGATGCACCGCTCGTTCTCAGCGCTCGGAATAGAGAGATACACTTTCCACCTCTCCCACCGCGGGCTTTTCAGCACATTCCTCGCCACTCTCTCGCTTGAGGATAAGGCCGTTGACATCCTCCGCACAGTCGACAAGCTGAGGAAGATAGGCGGAGAGGAAGTGAGAAAGATACTCGAGGAGATAACGGGAAGCGCTGAGAAGGCGGAGAAGATAATCGCCTTCATCACCGCAGGAGAGGGAAAGGACTTCCGCTCCACGCTTGAGTCTCTCGAGAACCTCTCCGGCGGGGAATCAGAGGCATCGAAGAGAATGAGGGAGATATACTCACTCCTCACTGCGCTCGGAATAGAGAAGTCATTTACGTTCGACCCCTCAATCACAAGAGGGCTCGACTACTACACAGGCATAGTCTACGAGACATTCCTCGACGACCTCCCGTCGATAGGTTCTGTATGCTCAGGCGGAAGATACAACAACCTCGCCTCGCTCTACATGAAGGAGCAGCTTCCCGGAGTCGGATCGTCGATAGGACTTGACCGCCTCCTTGCGGCGCTCGAGGAGCTTGGAAGTCCGCTCCTTGCCGATTCAGCCTCCGCTGATATCCTCATCGTTCCGTCTGCCGGAAAGGAGACCGATGCGGCAGTCACGGCAGAGAGAATCAGGACTGAAGGAGTCAAGGCGGCCGTATATCTCCAGAGCGATGCGAAGATGAAGCGCATATACTCATATGCCGAAACCAACGCCATCCCCTACATGCTGACATTCTCAGAAGAAGGAACGGCTGTGAAGGATCTCAGGACAAGAGAGATGATGACGGAGGAAGAGGCCGTAAAGCGAATAAAGGAGGCAAAGAGCCGTTGAACTTTCAGGATCTTCCCGTCTACAGGCACAGGCAGGAAATACTCGATGCCCTCGAGAGCAACCAGACGATAATCGTCGAAAGCCCGACGGGTTCGGGAAAGACAACGCAGATACCGCTGATACTGGAAGAGGCGGGATACGACAGAAGCGGAATCATAGGGATAACGCAGCCGCGGCGCATCGCGGCCATGTCTGTCTGCGAGTTCATCAGACGCCAGATCGGGGAGAGCGGCGCATACTGCGCCTACAAGATGAGGTTCATAGACACCTCCGACAGGACAACGAAAATCAAGATAATGACTGACGGAATACTGCTGCAGGAAGTCAAGCAGGACAGGCTCCTTTCCCGCTATTCCGTCATCATGGTCGATGAGGCCCATGAACGAAGCCTCAACATCGACTTCATCCTCGGACTTCTGAAGGAGATAGCCGAGGAAAGGAAGGATCTCAGGATAATAATAAGCTCCGCGACGATAAACGCCTCATCGTTCTCAGGCTTCTTCGGAGGAGCACCGGTAATCTCAATAGACAGTAGGCCTTACGATGTCGAGGTGCGCTACTCGCCTGCCGTTCTTTCACGCGACACCGAGGACTACTACTACGCGAAGGTGGCCTCGCTTGTCAGAAAGAGCTTCGAGGAGAAGGAAGGCGATGTGCTCATATTCCTTCCGGGAGAGGCCGAGATAAAACGATGCGTGGAGGAGCTGATCTACTCCGACCCGAAGGAGGATTATGAAATATATCCTCTCTACGGAAGGCTTTCCAAGGAAGAGCAGGAGCGTGTATTCACTCCGACGGGCGAAGGAAAGATGAAGGTTGTCGTATCCACGAACATCGCGGAGACATCGCTGACGATAGACGGGATACGCACCGTGATAGACTCGGGAATGGCGAAGGTCAACTTCTACAACCAGAAGAACTTCACCTCCGCCCTCCTTCCGATGCCGATCTCGCGCGCCTCAGCAGACCAGAGGAAAGGAAGGGCCGGACGCACGGCTCCCGGAATCTGCTACAGAATGTACAGCGAGGAGAACTACCTCAGGCGTCCTCAGTACTCCGAGGAGGAGATACTCCACTCCGATCTCGCGGAAGTGGTAATGAGGATGAGCGAGCTCGGAATCTACAACACTGATTCGTTCCCGTTCATAACCCCGCCGAAGAAGAGCGCGCTGCAGTCGGCAGAGGAGACTCTTCTGATAATAGGCGCGATAGAGAAGAACCACCATCTGACGGGAATCGGGGAGATGATGATACTCTTCCCTCTCCTTCCGAGACTCTCCAGGGTAATTGTCGAGGCGATAATGAATTATCCCGCGGTGATATCGGACGTGCTCACTGCAGTGGCTTTCCTCTCTGCAAAAACTCCTTACATCCTTCCGCCGGGAGAAGAGCTTGCGGCACGCGATGCCCATCATGCCC
The DNA here is from genome assembly GCA_944389295.1 of uncultured Spirochaetaceae bacterium. GTDB lineage: Bacteria > Spirochaetota > Spirochaetia > Sphaerochaetales > Sphaerochaetaceae > Ornithospirochaeta. Next base: position 20,403 of record CALXLV010000026.1, read on the forward strand.
TCTCAGACCCTGTCTACGGCGATTTCGGAGCGATACTCACGCTTATGGGACGCTATCGCAAACTGGCAGGAAAGAAAGAGAGGCAGGATTTCACCAGAAAGCACTATCTCGACTACGAATCGATGGAGGAGATCGTCCACATAAAGGACCAGCTGGAGTCGATCGTCTCGGAAATGGGCATTCCTATCTCCGAGAAACACTCCATTCCGGAGTACTTCTGCTGTCTTGCCTCCGGACTGAGGCAGTATGTATGCATGAAGATAGACCGCTTCTCCTACCGTTCACTCACAGCCGACAAAATCCTCATACACCCCGGTTCGGCATGGTTCTCAGTTCCGCCGCAGTATATACTTGCCGGAGAGATCGTGCAGACGACAAAGATGTATGCGCGCACGGTATCGCCGCTGCGGAAGGACTGGATACAGCATGTCGATCCCGCACTGCTTGAGGAGCTGCGCTTCTCGACAGGAAGGAAAGCAGACAAGGCGGCGGTAAGGGATGACAGGGAGGAGATGCGCCGCTACGCCATCTCCAGAAACAAGAAGGAGACATACGCGGTTCCTCTCGGCGATATAAAGAAGCTCAATACGCGCTCAGGAGCGATAAAGTTCTACATACGCTGCGGAGAATCGCTCTCAAAGACGCAGGTAAAGGCATCGCGCATAGACAAGGAACTCACGCTCATACCACGCGTCGGGAATCCAGTGAAAAACAGGATGAAGGGCAAGTTCGATCCCTCAGACAGGCAGTTCGGAGAGATAAGCGCGCTGCTGGATTCGGCATTCGTCCCGATCACATCAGGCAAAAAGGAGTTCTCCTTCCTCGCGATCGTGGACAGAGGCGGAAAATACTCACTCGCACCGATGCCGAGCATAGGTTCAGCGGCGAAGGAGACGCTCTTCGCCCTCTCCTCGATGATCGACAGAATACCCAAGAAACAGCAGAAGCTGAGGGAGAAGATCCTCCATCTGCAGCAGAGGATAACGACAGCCCTCGACATGGACGATTGAGAAAAGCGCCCTCAGCGGAGCGCCTTTTTTATCTCATCCTCAGCAAGCGGCATCAGTACGGGCCTACCCTGCCCCTCAAGCAGGACAAACCTCACGGAGCCGCTCTTTTTCTTCTTGTCCTTCGCGATCGCCTCGCAGAATACAGGGAACTCCTCGTCTTTGATGCTGCTCTCCGTATCGAATCCGAAGCTCCTGATAAGTCCAATGCACTCATCGGCATATTCAGAAGGGGTGATGCCGAGATTGACACCGGCCCTGAACGCCCTGACCATACCCCAGGCAACTCCCTCACCATGGGAGACGGAGTAACTGCTGCACGACTCAAGCGCATGTCCGAAAGTATGGCCGAAATTAAGTGCCGACCTTATGCCCTTCTTCTCCTCAGGATCGCGGGTGATGTACCAGATCTTCACCTCGAGAGAAAGCCTTATCATCTCATCAAGGGCGGCCTTGTCACGGCGGAGCACCGCCTCTCTTTCGGAGAGCAGGAAGTCATGGAGAGTCCTGTCCTGGGAGAGGAATGCGTGCTTCACGACCTCGCCCAGCCCGCATCTGAACTCGCGTTCAGAGAGTGTCGAGAGAGTCTCTGATGCGATGAGCACATCCTCCGCGGGATAGAACGTTCCCACGAAGTTCTTCGCTCCCGCGTAATCGATGCCCGTCTTTCCCCCGAGCGTCGCATCAACAGAGGAAAGCAGCGTCGTCGGGACAAGCACAACCCGCGCTCCGCGCATATATACAGATGCGGCAAATGCGGTCATATCGAGGATCACTCCGCCTCCGACTGCTATGAACACGGAATCCCTCGCCATGCCAGCTCCGGCGGCACGGGAAAGTATCCTGTCCACCGACTCCCACCTCTTCTCGCTCTCGCCCGGAGGCAGCACGAGGCTTTCGCAGGACGGCGGAAGATAGCACGCGGAGTTGCTGTCAGCAACGAAGAGGACGCTCCTGCCGTAATCCGAGAACTTCGCGGGAAGCTCTGAAAGGGAAAGAGAATAGACATCTGTTGAAATACCGCCCTTTAGGGGAACGGAGAATAGCTTTTCCATGCCCCAATGATAGCCTCTATCGGGAATCTGCAAAAGGCCGGAGGAGCTTGCAAAACAACGTGAATATCTGTGTAATCTATGCCTATGGATCTCTACTTCGACAACGCCGCCACGACAAGGCTTTCAGAGAAGGCTCTCGCGGCATATATTGATACGGCAGAAAACTGCCCAGGCAACCCCTCCTCCGTCCACAGGGAAGGAATAAAAGCGAGGCGGAAGCTGGATGAAGAGAGGGAGAGAACAGCCTCCCTGATGGGAATAGATCCCTCATCGCTCTTCTACACATCAGGAGCCACGGAGTCGATAGCCGCCGTTTTCTCATCCCTTCTTCTCACGACTCCGGGGAAAGTCATCATCTCGAAGATAGAGCATGAGGCCGCTGCCTCATGGCTTCCTGTGCTTAGGCAGCACGGATGGAAAACTGCGGAGCTCGGAGCGAGGGGCGGCTTCGTCACGCCCGAGGCGCTGAAAGCGGAGCTAACGCCCGACACTAAGCTCGTGGCCGTGATGGCGGTGAACAATGTCACAGGCGCGATACAGCCCATAGAAGAGCTGGTGAAAACCGTGAGGGAGTACGAAAAGACCGGCAAAAGGCATATTTTCTTCTTCTCCGACTCAGTGCAGGCTCTGGGCAAGACTGAGTACAATATCGAGGCACTCGGAATAGACGGCGCATCGTTCTCAGGACACAAGATAAACGGCCCGAGGGGAATCGGGATGCTCTATCTCAGGAACCCGTCGTCATTCCGCCCTCTTGCTCCCGCAGGAGGACAGGAAAGAGGAAAACGCGGAGGAACGGAGAATCTTCCTGCTGTATCAGCGCTCAGAGCGGCCGTGGAGGAATGGCTGCCGGATGCAGAGGAAAACAGGAAAAGGATAGCCACGATAAGGGAAAAGGTTGTCTCCGCTCTCTGTGATATGGGGATGAAAATACTCTCTCCGGAGAAGTGCTCCCCCTATATAATCTCATTCTCCTCCCCGCTGCCGTCTGAGGTGTTCACGAGGATGCTCAGCGACAAAGGCGTCTGCGTCTCCTCGGGTTCAGCATGTTCAAACAACGCCAAAGGCGAAGGAGAGAAGATACTCACAGCGATGGGAATAAAGCCGCGCGACGCCGCAGGAGCCATACGCATCTCTTTCTGCAATGATACTACAGAGGAAGAAGCCGGCAGGCTTGTCGGGATAATAAGGGAGGCCGCAGATGGCAGATAAGCTCTATCTGATAAAGGAAGGAGAGATATCCCTCAAGGGAGGGAACAGGAATCTCTTTGAGAAACAGCTCAGGCACAATATAAAGAACAAGCTGAGACCGTACCACTCTGACATAACGAAGCAGAAGGGACGTCTCTACGCGAGGATATCGGAGGAGGCTCCGGATGAGCTTGTCAGGAAAGCTCTCTCTACCACGTCGGGGATAACAGGTTTCGCAAGAGCGTACTCCGCCGGCAAGGACATTGAAGCGATCAAGGAGAAAGCAAAGGAGATACTCCCCTTCTCCGGATTCCCTTCAGGAGGAACATTCCGCATAACCGTAAAAAGGGAGGACAAGAGCTTCCCGATGAACTCGCACGAAGTCGCCTGCGAGCTTGCGGACACAGTATTCCAGCTCTATCCGGATATGATCGTAGATCTCAAGAATCCTGACCATACGCTTACATGCGAGATAAGGACAGGCGTCTATCTCTACACAGACGAGGAGAAGGGAGAAAGCGGCCTGCCGTATGCCACCGCGGGAAGGGGTCTGCTGCTGCTCTCCGGCGGAATCGACAGCCCCGTTGCGGGCTGGATGATGGCAAAACGCGGCATGAAGCTCGATGCGGTCTACTTTCACGCCTACCCGTACACCTCCGAGCTGGCGCTCGAGAAGGTGAAGAAGCTCGCTTCGATAATCGCTCCCTACCTCGGAGGGCTGAGACTCTTCGTGGTTCCCTTCACTGACGGGCAGGTGCATATACGCGACCACGGATACGAGGAGGAAGCCACGCTGATGTTCCGCGCGGCGATGATGCAGACAGCGGAGAGGATAGCGAAGTCATGCGAGGCGAAGGCGATCGTCACCGGAGAGGCTCTCTCGCAGGTGGCCTCGCAGACGCTCGATGCGATGAGCTTCACCGACAGCATGACGGAGCTTCTCGTCCTGCGCCCCCTTGTCGGCATGGACAAGGAGGAGATCACGGATAAAGCAAGGAAGATAGGTTCATACGAGACCTCCATACTCCCCTACGAGGACTGCTGCGTGGTATTCTCCCCGAAACATCCGCTCACCCATCCCGTGAAGGAGGTTGTCAGAAAGCACTTCGAGGAGCTCGATATGGGATCCATAATAGATGAGGCAGTCCGCAAGACCGAAGTCTGTTCCTTCGACCCCATGGGACGGGAAATAAATGAATAAGATCATTTCATATCTGAAAGGTCATCTGCTCCTTCCCGCATCGTTCATTCTGATGCTGATCAGCTTCGCCGTCACTCCTCCGACAGGAGAGATGATAGTCTCGCTTGAGTGGAACGGAATCGCGCTGACGGCGGCGATGACGCTTGCAGCTGCAGGTCTGAAGAAGGAGAAAGTCCTTGAACCTCTGGGAAAAATAGCAGATGCATTCAGCTATACAGGTTCGCTCGCGCTCTTCTTCACGCTCGCGGCATTCATCCTTTCGCCGTTCATCTCATCCCTTGCCTCTTCACTTCTGATAATCCCCGCAGCTGTCAGCACGCTGGAAAGGAAGGAGAGAAGCGCGATGATTCCGGCATTTGCAGCCCTCATCCTCATCGCCTCCACAGCCGGCGGCATGCTTCTTCCCTCGGGAAGTCCGCAGAACATGCTGCTTTCCAGAACGCTCGGAGAGGCATCTTTTTTAAAAGAGATGCTTCCATTCTTCCTCCTCTCCATACCTGTAACAGCCATAACAGGAGTTGTGCTGCTGAGGGGGAAGATCAGAGAGAGGATATACCTCGGCACTCCCGATGATGGCTGCAGAGAGGGAAACAAGGGAACTAAGATGCTCTATGTCTGCTACATAGCCGTCGCGGTTCTGACATCATTCGGGCTCTTCTCATGGTTTGATGTGCTTGTCCTGCTTATAGTCGTCGCTCTTGTGTTCGACAGGAAGGTGTTCATGAAGGCGGACTATTCGCTCCTACTCTCAGTCATCTTCCTCTCCATAGCAGGAGCATCGCTCAGGAGCGTGACTGCACCGCTCATCTCAGAGGGGAGCATGTGGAAGCTCACGCTCTCTTCAATGATCATCGGAAGCCTTCCCGCAGCCGCAGCCGCAAACGGGGCGGCAGACCCGTCCGTCCTCCTTGATGCAGTGAACATCGGGACATTTGGGACGGTAATGCAGCTTCCTGTGATAGCAGCCCTGAGGATACTCGGAAAGGAATACGGAAAGAGGACGGCGCTCATCTACGCGGCTGCCTCTCCGTTTATGTTCATCTCCCTCGCAGCGCTCCGCATTCTGACGTAATTTCATAGCCTTCATCGCCTTGCCCAATTTCCGTATTTCCTATAATTTCATACTGATATGCTGAAAATCGGAATCGATGTTGGTTCTACGACGATGAAGACCGTGGCTCTCAGGGAAGACAACACCCTGATCTACAGTGACTACCAGCGCCATCGCTCCCAGATAATAGATAAAGGCAGGGAGATGCTCTCCGCCGCTCTGAAGGAAATCGGGGATGAGGAGGTAACGATCTCCCTCTCCGGCTCGGCAGGAATGGGACTTGCGGAAGCCGCGGGAATCCCCTTCGTGCAGGAAGTCTATGCCACACGCACAGCCGCAAAGACATTCATCCCTGACACCGACACAATAATAGAACTCGGAGGAGAGGATGCGAAGATCCTCTTCCTGAAGCACGGACTGGAAGTCAGGATGAACGGGACCTGCGCAGGGGGCACGGGCGCGTTCATAGACCAGATGGCTACCCTCCTCGGAATCGGGATGGAGGACATGAACGAGCTCTCTGAGAAGTCCACGGAGATATACACGATCGCATCAAGGTGCGGTGTGTTCGCAAAATCAGACATCCAGCCGCTGATAAACCAGGGTGCGAAAACTGAGGACATAGCTTCCTCAATCCTCGTGGCTGTTGTCAACCAGACCATCGCGGGGCTGGCGCAGGGGCGCAAGATAGAGGGCAAGGTCGTCTATCTCGGAGGCCCTCTTACCTTCATTCCGCGCCTGCGCTATTTCTTCGATGAGGCGATAGGGACAAAAGGCGTCTGCCCTGAGAACTCGCTCTACTACGTCGCGATGGGCTCCGCGCTCTCGCCCGGCGGCAGGAAGATGAGGATATCTGAGGTGATCGGGGCTCTGGAAAGCTACAGAGGAAAGTCCAGCTTCATAAAACTTGATCCGCTTTTCAGGAACGAGGAAGAATACAGGGCGTTCAGGGAACGCCATGCAAAGGCCTCCGTTCCGGTAAGCGATCCTAGGACATACAGCGGCAGGGCTTACCTTGGAATCGATGCGGGCTCAACGACGATAAAGACCTGCCTTCTCGCAGAGAACGGAGACCTCCTCCTTTCCCGCTACAGCCCCAACAACGGCAATCCAGTACAGGCGATACACTCATTCCTCTCCTCTCTCTACGAGGAGTATCCGGACATAACGATAGCTTCCTCAGCCTCCACAGGCTATGGGGAGGATCTGATGAAGTCGGCGTTCTCCCTCGACTATTCACTTGTCGAGACAGAGGCCCACTTCATAGGTGCGAAACACTTCATGAGCGATGTCGACTTCATCATCGATATCGGCGGACAGGATATAAAGTGCTTCCGCATACGCGACGGCGTGATCGACGACATCTTCCTCAACGAAGCATGTTCCTCTGGCTGCGGCTCGTTCCTGCAGACGTTCGCCAACGCTCTCGGGAAATCAGCGCAGGAGTTCGCTTCGCTCGCGATAACCGCGAAAACTCCTGTTGATCTCGGATCGAGATGAACAGTGTTAATGAACTCATCGGTGAAGCAGGCGCA
>CALXLV010000027.1 GCA_944389295.1 uncultured Spirochaetaceae bacterium
AGAATTGAAGGGATGAGTTGTTTGCTATAATTTGTTCAAAGAGCATGTGGTTGTTCCTTTTTGTTGTGGTTAACAAAACTTTAGAACTCACATGCTCTTCTTTTCAATCTTTATCTTTCTTCCCTCAATCTTTCCGTGAAGAACCGATAAATTAGAGATTTTTGCCTAAAAAAGGCATAATTCTCAAACATTGGTACAATTCTGGTACACAAAACATTAAAGTTTAAGCCTAACCTGTTTTAATATAACAAGTTAGGCTTCATTAGTAATTATTCCCATTCAATCGTCGCAGGCGGTTTTGATGTGATGTCATAGAGCACTCGATTCACACCAGGAACTTCATTGCATATACGCACAGCAGCCTTCTGCAGAACATCATAAGGCATCCTGAACCAGTCGGCCGTCATCGCATCCTCGCTTGTGACTGCCCTGAGAGTGCAGACCTCTCTGTATGTCCTTTCATCCCCCTGCACGCCTACGCTCTTAACAGGAAGAAGATCAGCAAGAGCCTGCCATATCTTTCCATAAAGACCCGCCTTCCTTATCTCATCGATGAAAATAGCATCGACATCGCGGAGTGTATCAAGCCTCTCCCTTGTAACCTCACCGATGCACCTCACGCCGAGACCGGGGCCCGGGAACGGATGGCGGTTAACGAGCTCATCCGGAAGCCCGAGCTCCTTTCCGAGTTCCCTTACCTCATCCTTGAAAAGCTCCTTCAAAGGCTCAAGAAGCTCCCATTTAAGATCCTCCGGAAGTCCGCCGACATTATGATGGGACTTTATAGTCGATGAAGGCCCGCCGGATGGTGAGCGAGACTCGATCACATCCGGATAGAGCGTTCCCTGGGCAAGGAACGAAATATCACCGCATTTCCTTGCCTCTCTGTAGAATATATCGACAAAAACACGCCCTATTATCTTCCTCTTGGCCTCAGGCTCCGTAACTCCCTTCAAAGCAGAAAGGAAATCCTCAGAGGCATCCGCATACTGCAGATTCATCTGGAAATGCCTGCCGAAAAGCTCAAGGACGGACTCAGCCTCATTCTTGCGCAGCATGCCATTATTAACAAACACGCATACAAGCTGGTCACCTATGGCTTTATGAATGAGAACTGCCGCAACGGAAGAGTCAACACCGCCGGAAAGACCGCAGAGAACGCGGCGCGAGCCAACCTTCTCCCTTATTTCCCTGACAGCATCATCGATGAATGACCCCATGTTCCAGTCAGCCCGCGCACCACAGATATCAAGGACGAAGGAACGGATCATCTTCTCCCCTTCCTCCGAATGCACAACCTCAGGATGGAACTGCACCCCGTAGAACCTGCGGACAGGGTCCTCAATCGCAGTATATGGGCATGTAGGAGTAACAGCAGTTACATGGAAGCCTTCAGGAATCTTATCAACAGAATCCCCATGGCTCATCCAGACACGGCTTTTATCAGAGACAGAGGAGAAGAGAGCAGAATTTCTGTCCACTATATCTATATTCTGCAGACCATATTCCTTCTTCTCCGGACATGTAACATTGCCGCCGAGCATTTCGGACATCACCTGCAGACCATAGCAGATACCAAGGATAGGAATTCCAAGCGAGAAAATTGCTGCATCAGGGCGCGGTGAGCCAGGCGTCTTAACGCTGGAAGGACCGCCTGAAAAGATTATCCCGCGGGGATTCATCGCCCTGATATCCTCAGCACTGACTGTGTATGGAACTATCTGGCTGTAAACACCGCATTCCCTGACACGCCTCGCGATAAGCTGGCTGTACTGGGCACCGAAATCGAGAACGACAACCAAATCATGCTCTGATGTAACCATGGTCTGAATATATCAGAGAAAGCCGGAGCTTTTCCACCACCGCAGACGATGCGGAGAGCAGAGAGAACAGATACCGCCTCTGCCCCAGACTCTGCATCCGGCTATGCGCAGCACCCAATTTTAGGAAAGAAAAGATATGGGAGAAAAAGAAGATTCATGAGGCCATATGAGTAATCACGCGGAGATCAGAATAGATCAGATAATCATATAGCCCGGAAAATCAGATAAAATCAGAGGATGATCACCACCTGATTGAGTCCAGATTCCTGTAGGCCTTCCTTACCGCCGTATAGATGACAAGCCCGATTACAGCGCCGGCTCCGCTCTGTATGGCGTTCATAGGAACCTCCACAAGGGCCGCGGGGAAAGTCGTGAGGAACAGCACCTCAAGAAGGAGATAACCGCCTGCAACAACCGCAATGGCGATGACAGCGGAAATCACCTTGAATGCAAGCGCATCGCTTCCGCGTTTCGTGACAAGCCCTATGAGCAGCGCCTCAAGACCATGGACTATGAATGAAATAACAGCGAACTGAGGATACCCTCCAGCAAGGTCGGCAGCAGCCGTTCCCAGCCCTCCTGCGATAAGACCAGTGAACGGGCCGAATGCAGAAGCCACGAACACAACTGCAGCATCACAGAGTGATATGTACCCTGAGGTCGCAGGTACCGGAATACGTACCGCAATGGTGAAAACCGCCACGATCGCCGCAGAAATAGCAATCAGGCTTATATGAAGCGCGGTTCTCTTCCCGCCGTTCACACCAGCATTGTTCTTTGAATCTGAAGTCATATCACTCCCCCCTCTTTCCGGCACACGGATCCATGTCATCTTCCAGAGACTAACCGCACACACCGGCAGCCCTGTCATCTGAAAATGATCAGCATGATCAGCGGCAAGATAGCACTTAATGCGAATTCTGTTAATAGCCAGCGGCCATTTTCCAGCCTTCGGTACTCAGTTCTCCCCTTCCTTCCGAAACCCCGCTCCTCCAGAGCGGAAGCCGTATCGGGAATCATCCTGACTGCGGAGACAATGAAAGCTGTAACAGAAGGGAAAATCGGGAATCCCCGTTTCCCCTCGGTCAGGCGGAGCGACATCGAATCCCTTATGCAGGAAAAGACAGAACCGAGATAGGGAATGAAGCGCAGCATCACGGAAAGTATGATTGACGCATTATATGACAGATGATAGAACCGGAGCCCTGCAATGATGCTCTCATTGCGTGAAGTCATAAGAAGAAGCATAAGTATCATGGAAAGGGCTGTGAAACGTGCAGCAGTGCGGATGACCGCATAGATACCCTCTTCCGTTGCAATCACAGTTCCGGAAAAGACCAGAGCCGGCGTACCATCCCGCCTCTGCAGCGGCAGGAAAACAAAGAGAAGAATCAAAATCGGAAGGATGCGGCGTATTGCACGCAAAGTCTCCGCAGCACCGACGGATGAGAGCGATATGAGAAGAGGCAGCAGGACGATGCCAGCGATTCCGTACCATGACTCCGCAAAGAATACTGCGATTATATACAGCAGCGTGAAAAGGAGCTTCGGACGGACATCAAAACGGTGATAGAACGAAGTCCCGTAGATATAGCTGTCAGCATTCATGGAGCACGCCCTCCGTTATCTCCCACCGCTTTCCGGGCAGGGAAGCCGCAAAAGCCTCATCATGGGTTATTACAATAACGCCTGAACCACTCTCAAGAAACGCTCTGACGGCAGCCTGGCTCTCCTCGTACGGAAGAGAACTGTCAAACTCGTCAAATACGGCAAACGGACGGCGGAGAAGGTAGAAAAGAGCCGCCTGCAAAAGTTTTGCCCTGCCATATGAGATCTCCGCGGTGTACCACTCTCTTTCAAGAGAGAACATTGAGAGTGCAGCTTCTATTAAAGATGCAGCCGCGCCGGTGCTCTCAAGTTCATCGCCGACAGTCGGGAGGAAAAGCTCCTCATAAGGATTCTGCATCAGGACAGCCGCACTCCTCCGTCTCTCGCGCGGAGACAACACACGCCCGTCCAGCATCACAGAACCCGATTTCTCTTCAAGAAGCCCCGACAGAACCCTTGAGAAAGAACTCTTGCCGCTGCCGTTCTCCCCCATTAAGACGGCGCACTCACCGGACCTCAGGGAGAAAGAGGGAACAGAGAGAGTGAAGCCGCTCCCCCCTGTACTCCTGTGCCTCCGCTCTATTGAGAGTGATGAGACATCAAGAACATGCTCAGACTCTAAAGATTTCCTGTATTCAAGCCGTTTCAGTTCCGTTCTGCGGTACTCTCCAGCTTTTCCATCCTCAATCGAAATCACTCTGTCGAATACACCGCTGTATTCACCAAGCTCATGAGAACCAAGCACGAGGATACTGCGCGGACTTGTATGTATCATTCCGGCAAGTTTTCTCCGCCATGAGGGAGAAAGCTCATCAAATGACTCATCGAGAATATAGAGAGCAGGATCAACTGCAAAGAGAATCGCGAGCATCAGACGCCGTTTCTCTCCTCCGGAGAGCTCTGACGAAGGGACCTTCCTGTACTTTTCAAGACCTAAGAGAGCAAGAACAGAAGAAAGCCGCCTTTCAATCTCATCCTCCGCAAGCCCCAGATTTGCAAGAGGGAAGAGAATCTCCTCCTCCACGCATGAGAAAAGCATCATCTCATCGCTGTTCTGGCTGACGCGTCCCGCATACTCCATGCGCTCAGGAACAGGAAGGGAGAGAATATCGCGTCCGCATACGCTCACAAAGCCTGAAAGGCTGCCGCCTGAATATGCCGGTACTGATCCTGTTATTATCCGCGCAAGCGTAGTTTTCCCGCTCCCGGGAGGAGCGAGCAGAAGGACATGTTCTCCTTCCGCTGCAGAGAAGCTGAATGAATGGAAGATATCCTCCCCTTCTCCGTAAGAGAAGGTGATTTCAGCCTCTGCCATAAGGGCCGGGAAGCTCGGAGAGAGCCTTCCTCACCTCATCCTCTACGAGAGTATGGAGATTCCTCAGCTCCTCCTCTGAGAGTGCAGAGGAGTCAACAGGCTTCATTATCCTGACATAGACATGGACAGGGCGCAGGCTGTCAGCACTCTCAAATGATTTACGGGTGTTCTTCATCGCCACCGGAATCACGAGCGCTCCGGCCCTTGTAGCCATCTTAAAAGCGCCCGCCTTCATCTCCATAAGCTCTCCTGTTCTGCTTCTGGTTCCTTCGGGGAAGATGGCCATAGGGTATCCGCTCTTTATCTGATCGGAACCCTTGATGATCGCCTTCATGCTCTCGCGGAGCGACGAACGGTCGATGGCGACGCATTTCAGGACATTCAGCAGTCCGTGGATCACAGGAATCCTGTAAAGCTCTTTCTTCGCGACTATGCCGCACCACATCCCCGCACCGAAGATGATCGGGATATCCATGAGGCTCTGATGATTCGCGATATAGCAGACCTTCGTTCCCCATGCGGGAATGTTCTCCTTTCCCTCGACATGAAGCCTGATGCCAAGCCAGAGAAGAATCCAGAAGATAAGGATATCGAGTATGAAATGAACCGTCACCTCGGAGGCTCTCTCCAGATGCAGCACTCTCAGGATATTCCCCAGAATGATTGCAAGCAGCCCCAGAACAATGAAAACAGGGGCGATGAATATGATTCCTATTGTGATTCTCAGTTTCTTCATCTGTCAGTCCTTCAGCGAGTAAAGGCGGCAGTAGGCACCGTTCATGGCTATGAGCTCCTGATGCGTGCCTTTCTCCTTCACTCTGCCTTTATCAATCACGAAAATTATATCCGAATCCTTTATCGTGGACAGCCTGTGCGCGATGACTATTGAAGTACGTCCCTCGGCAAGACGGTCAAAGGCCTCCTGTATAAGTTTCTCGCTCTCCGTATCCAGTGAGCTCGTAGCCTCATCGAACACCAGAATTTTAGGATCTTTGAGGAATATGCGGGCGATGGACAGTCTCTGCTTCTGCCCGCCGGAAAGCCTCGTGCCGCGCTCTCCTACCTCGGTATCAAGGCCATCGGGAAGAGAGGCCACGAAGTCAGCCATGCTTGCATTCCTCAGCGCTTCCCACATCTCCTCATCTGTAGCATCCGCCTTGCCGTACCTGAGATTCTCTCTGATCGAGGCATCGAAAAGGAATACGCTCTGCTGGACGAAACCTATCGCTTCGTGGAGTGACTTCTGCGTTACATCCGCTATATCGGTGCCGTCGATGCATATCGAGCCGCCGTCGCGCTCATAGAACCTTCCGAGGAGTGCCGCTATCGTGGACTTGCCGGCACCGGACTCTCCGACTAGAGCCGCTTTCACCCCGCCGGGGATGTGCAGATCAAGATGATCTATCACGATGCGCTTTCCCTCTTCCGGTTCGTACGAGAAAGTCACGTCGGAGAAATCTATGCGTCCTTCGGCAACATGGAGAGGAACGGCATCTGACTTGTCCTCTATCTGCGGCTTTATGTCGAGTATCTCCGTAAATCGTTCGAACGAGGCCATTCCCTGCGTGAACTGCTCGGTGAAGTTTATCAGCCGGTCAATGGGAGGAAGGACTACGGATACATACAGGAGGAACGTCACGAGATCATAGACGGCGACCTCCTCTGCCGCGATCAGCGCAATGCCTCCGGCGATTGTCATGAAGTAGTAGAAATCGCGCATGAAGCCTATGCCTGTCTGGTACTCGGCCATTGTCTGATACATCTTCTCGCGGGAAGTTTTCAGGCGGCTGTTTGTCGCCTCGAACCTCCTCTCCTGCATTTTCTCGCGCGAGTAGCTCTTCACCTCGCGTATGCCCTGGATCGAGTTCTCAGCCTCGACATTGACCTCCGCGATAGTGCGCCTTATCGTCCTGTTGCGCTCCTTGAGACGATGATTGAATACAATACCATAGATGAGCATTATCGGGAGCGGAATAGCTGATATCGCAGCCAGCTTCCATGAGAACGAGAACATGATCGCATATGCGCCCGCGATCGTGGCTATCGATATCAGGAAGTCCTCTGGGCAGTGGTGCGCAACCTCAGCGATGTTGAAGAGATCGTTGGTGATGCGGCTCATGATCGTTCCTGTTTTCGTCCTGTCGAAATATGAGAACGAGAGGGTCTGGAGATGCGAGAAAAGCTCATGGCGCATCCTGTTCTCCATCCATACTCCGAGGTAATGCCCCCACTTTATCCTGATGAATGTCGCACCGGCCTGTATCATGTAGATCACGATCACGGCGATGAGCATCCAGATGATATTCACGAACATTCCCGCGGGAAGCGCCGTCGAGAGTATGTAGCGCACGATGGCGGGAGAGACGAGAGACAGCAGCGATGAGAAAAACGCTGCTGCCATATCGAGGGCAAAAAGCCCCTTGTAGTATCTGTAATAGGAGCAGAATCTCCTGAGCATATCACTCTCCGAAGAATTTCGCGCGGATGCGTGCGAAAAGACCTTTCTTCACGCTCTTGACCTCCGCTTCCCTCTCAGCCGCCGGCGGCGCAGCGATCTTCTTCGCAGCTTCCTTCTGCGTCTTTACAGGCTGAGGCTTCTTTGCTGTCTGTGGCTTCTTCTGCTGCGGCTTCTGCCTGCCCTCTCCCTGAGGTCTGCCGCTCTGGCTCTTTCTGCCGTCCTGACGCTTTCCGCCCTGGCTTCCTGCGCCTCCGGCAGCTTTTCCTGCAGCCTCTCCGCCGTACTCGCTCCTGTAATAGGCCATTCTCTCTTCAAGAGACATGCCGCTGAGCTTCCCGTAGTCCTTTTCCTTCTCTTTCTGGATATCCTTCCTGCCGGAATCCTTCCTCTGCTGCGGCTTCGGACGTCTTTCCTTCGGTCCTCTGTCGCGCATCTTCCTGTCGTCCCTCCGTCCTGCAGAGCGGTGTGTGGATGGACGCCTTGAGTGGGAATAGCGGAAACCGGCGCTCTTGTCCTCCACACTCTCAAGTCCCGCCTCATCGGGCCAGAGCACAGGAATCTTCATCTGTATATAGTTCTCTATGGGCTCAAGGCCGTAGATATACTCCTCGCACGCAAGGGTTATGGCCTTTCCGGACTTGCCGGCTCTCGCGGTCCTTCCGATGCGGTGGACGTAGTTCTCGAAGTCCTCAGGGATGTCATAGTTTACGACAAGCTCAAGATCATCTATCTGCAGGCCTCTGGCCGCCACGTCGGTGGCAACGAGATACGGAAGCTCTCCGTTCTTCATGCGGTCAAGTGTCTTGAGCCTCTTCGCCTGCGGCATATCTCCCATCAGGTACTCGGCCTTGTATCCGTTCATAACAAGGCGCTTCGACACCTCTACGGCCATATCCTTAGTGTTTGTGAAGATAAGGCATGATGCCGGATTCAGCTTCTTGAGGATGGAGAGAAGAAGTCCGAACTTCTCGCTTTTCGTGACATGGAAGAGCTCCTGCGTGATGTTCTTCACAGTTATCTCCTCAGGCTGCACGGCGATCTCCTCTGGCTCGTTCATATACTTCCAGGCAAGGTTCCTTACCTTTGTGGAGAGCGTTGCGGAGAAGAGCATCGTCTGCCTCTCCTTGGGACCGACCATCTGGGCGAACATCGACTGCACATCGGGATAGAAACCCATATCGAACATGCGGTCCGCCTCGTCGATGACAACTGTGTCGAAGCAGCGGAAATCCAGCTTGTTTGACTTTGCGAAATCGAGAAGGCGTCCGGGAGTGCCGACATAGAGGTTAAGCCCTGACGAGAGCTCCGCGGTCTGCTCCTTGTATCCGACACCTCCATAAAAGCATCCGATGCGGTAATCCGCAAAACCTGAGCTGAGGAGTCTGGCATCCTCCTCGATCTGTACTGCAAGCTCCCTTGTCGGAGAGACGATAAGAGCGGCGCTGCCCCTGTTCCTGCTGTATTTCTCAAGGATGGTCAGCAGATAAACCGCGGTCTTGCCGCTTCCTGTCTTGGACTGGACCATCGCATCCTTGCCCTGCAGCGTAAGCGGAAGCACTTTCTCCTGAACGGGAGTGCAATCCGTATAGCCTGCCTTGTCTATGCCGGCAAGCACCTCTTCTGATAGAGGAAGTTCGGTGAATTTCATAAATCCATATCGTCCTTAATGGTAAAATTCTGATAGATGTTCATGAAAACAATATAGGTATTGCACTCTTTTGTCCATTATCAGGATACAATCCGGAGGCCTAGGCAAAGGAAAAGCTGGGAAGGAAGGAATCGAACCTTCGGATGCAGGTATCAAAAACCCGTGCCTTAACCTCTTGGCTACTTCCCAACGCTCTCAGGAAAGCTAGCAGAAAGCACTGTTTACTGCAAGTCCGAGCTGTATGCCTCCAGGACGGCATCGGAGAGTCTCGACCTGAATTCAGAGTTTATCGGATGTGCAATATCCTTATGGCTTCCATCGGGAAAAGCGCGCGACGGCATCGCGATGAAAAGGCCGTTCTGTGACTCGATTATCTTGATGTTATGTACGGCAAGTTCATCGTCGAAAAGCACTGTAGCATATGCCTTGAGCTTGTCATTACCCTCAACTTTCCTTATGCGGACATCTGTAATTTCCATAGATCCCTCATCCCCGGGACCGATAAGCGATTCGCCTCGGTTTATATGATATGTGCCGAAACAATACCACAATTTTCCGGAATGTCAAACACAAATTCTTGCTTTCCGGGGATGAGCGCGAACCATGCGGAACCCGAGCCGGTCATGGAAATATAGGCGCCGCATTGAATTAAGGAACGCGGGATGAATGAAGGCAGATTTCCCTCTTTCTCCCTTTCAAAATCATTGGGATGGGTTTCTCTCGATGGAAACACACCTGAAAGCGAAGGAAGCCTGCGTCCGCTGTCCCTTCTGCTGTCAAGAGAGGCGTATGCAAGAGCCGTGGATACACCTTCCCCGGGGATGAAAAGCAGAAGGCTGCATTCGTGGGGCACATCGGCTTTCCTCACGACATCCCCGCGTCCTGTGACAATAGCTCCGGAAAGCCCCGTGACAAAGAAAGGAATATCCGACCCAACCTCAGATGCAAGGTTCACGAGCCCATCGCGGCTGAGAGGAAAACCGAAGAAGGCATTGAGAAACGTGAACACTGTTCCCGCATCAGAGGAGCCTCCGCCAAGTCCCGCTTTCACAGGGATGTGCTTTTCTATCGATATATCAGCGGAGAAACGGAGACCGGTGCGCTCAGAGAAAGCAAAGGCTGCTCTTTCCATGAGATCTGCACGCTTTGTGCCGCCTTTGCAGCCATCATCTGCAGCTGAATGTGGAAGATAGCTTTCGTTTCCGGATATGCGTACAGCAGTATGATCTGCGGGACGCACTGTGATGTCTATATAATCGCACAGCGAGATACATGCCATTATTGTCTCGATATCATGGTAGCCGTCGCTTCTCGCTCCTCCGACAAGAAGGCCTATGTTTATCTTCGCGGGAGCTGCAATCCTCACGGCTTCACCTCTCCGAATATAAGCTCCTCAGTCCGCCTCTTCGCCTCGCCCGTATCCCAGAACTTCATGGATGCGGGATTTCGCGGCGACGGATGCGGGAAGTAGATGATCTTCCCTGCTCCTGCCCTGACAAGGCATTTCTCGGCAAAATGCCCCAGTGCGACGGATGTCGGAATGCTGAGGATATCAAGAATCTCCCTGAAATATCTGTCGCAGACGGAATACAAAGCCTCTCTGTCCTCTCTTGGCAGTTCCTCCGGAGTGACATTTCGCCGTCCTTCAATGAAGCAGAGCGGGCAGTAGCTCAGCACTGCGGCGTATGAGAAGAATGTGTCCCTGTCCCCGATTGCGGCGGCCATCGCCCAGAACTTCTTCCCGGAGACCTCATGATGCCTTGTGTTCATACCTTCCACCGGCTTGAAAGGGGATTCACGCTCCGGCTTCCCGACGCTGCCTGTTATCCCGAGATACTCCTTCACCGCATCGATCTCGCCGAACGGCACGCCTGTCTGCATCATCCCGTACGGTCCGGGATTCATTCCCGCAAAGAATATCTTCTGTCCATCCCTCACGGAAAGTTCAAGAAAACGCCTGTAGTTGTCCCATGCGTATTCCAGAGGATTGCAGACAACTCCCTCGAAGGAGAAGCGGAGATGCGAGAGCTCGCGGCTGAGCGATGATGAGAGATGTATTATGGCAGAGGCTTTATCCATACGGCCAGTGTAGTCAAAAGAAGCTGTTCTGTATATTCTATAGGCATGGGCGGCATCAGAGGCATAATCCTTGATAAAGACGGGACACTCTTCGATTACGGAGAAGTGTGGGGGCCCGTTCTTTCCGAAGCGATCGCCAGAGGACTTGCAAAAGCCCGGATGCCGGAAGGCCGCAAGAACGAATGCATACATGACTTCGAGAAGGTTGTCGGCGTGGACAGAGCCGGAAAGACCTATCCCGACGGCATAATCTTCCGCCACGACAAGCTGTTTGAGGCCACCTGCCGCATTCTCAGGCTGACATTCCGCTACCACATGAACCCGTGGAGAGTATGGAAATCGGTGAAAGGCATCATCAACTACGAGGACTTCGGGCTCAAGGAGAGGCTTGCACACATGGAGTTCCCCGGCGTCAAGGATGTCATCGAGGCGATGTACGAGCGGGGATACATAATAGGAATAGTGACCACTGACACGACGGTCTCCACAGAGCTCTTTCTGGAGAAGATCGGCATAAAGAAATACATAACCTTCCTGCGCACAAAGGATTCCCCCACGCACAAGAAGCCGAATCCGGAGGCGCTGAGGGAGTTCTGCCGCGAGAACGGACTTGAGAGCCAGGAAGTCGCGGTCATAGGAGACACTCTGGTGGATATGGAATTCGGCCGGCTCGGCAGGGCAGGCTACACAATAGCCGTCCTCACAGGCTCAGGAGACGAAGAAAGTCTCAGCGAGGCCGCAGATGCCGTCTATCCCACGCTCACCGATATTCTTCATGATCCTATCCTCTTTTCCTGATTCACTTTGCAAAACCTTTTCCTTCGTATATAGTGAGGTATAGTTAATTATCGCTATGCCTGCTGGCTAAGGGATCTGAGGCATTTCTGAAGCTTGTCTGCGGCATAGTCAATATAAGCTACTCATTCAAGCAGGAGAGAAAACCATGCATTCATGGGATGAACTGAAGGAACTTAGAGAAAAGAATATAGTAAAGGGCGAATGGCCTACGATACCGGAGCTTTTCGAGATTACCCTCTCGCGCTTTGCGGACCGTCCGTGCTTCACGGTGTTCGAGCCGGAGAGGAAGGATCTCTCATACAGGGAAGCCTATGAGAAGATAATGAAGGGCGCGGCACTGCTCGTGTCAAAGGGAATAAAGGCCGGGGACAAGGTTCTGCTGAACGGAAAGAACAGCCCCGACTGGGCGATAGCCTATTTCGCCATAATGGCCGCAGGCGCAGTCGCCGTTCCCATCGACAACCAGATGCACACCGACAGATGCATGAGGCTTTCCGAGTATGCCGACGTGAAATTCGCCCTCTGCGATTTCGACGTGCTTGAGAAGATGAAGGGCATCGGCGGAGCATGGTACGATTCCCTTCTCGGCATGGCCATGCTTAAAGGCAGAAGCGACAATTATCTCAAGTTCACAGAGCTGGACATCGAGCCGCTGAAAGAGAAAGTGGAACGCAGCGAAAACGATGATGCCGCGATCCTCTTCACCTCCGGCACCACTGGAAACGAGAAGGGCGCCGTCCTCACGCACCGCAACATCACATCGAATGTCTACCAGGCGGCTGACGGCATGGGAGTTACAGAGAAAGCAGTGCTCTATGCCCTTCTTCCCCTCCATCACAGCTACTGCTGCACAGCCGTGCTTCTTGAGACTGTAAGGCACGGTGCGGATTGTATTTTCGGTCACGGCATCGTCGTATCGAGAATGATCGCGGACATGAAGCAGGGAAAAGTCTCCGTATTCATGGGAATCCCGCTTCTCTATAACAAGGTCATCGCGGGAATCTTCAAGAAAGTAAGAGAGAAGGGAGCACTGACATACGGACTTGTCATCACGCTCATGACGATAAACGGATGGTGCAAGAAGGCGTTTGGAAAGACACCTTTCAAGAAGTTCTTCGACAGGACGATCACATCACAGGTCGGACTGGACCACTCCGACATACTCATCTGCGGTGCAGGCCCGCTCTCTCCGAAGGTGTTCAAGCAGTACCAGCAGCTCGGACTCAACTTCCTGCAGGGCTACGGTCTTACAGAGACCTCCCCAATCCTCACTCTCAACCCTCCATCCCACTTCAAGGTCGATTCTGTCGGAAAGGTGCTGCCGTTCATCGACATGATAATAGCCGACAAGGACAGCGACGGCGTCGGAGAGATCAGGGTGAAGGGACCGAACATCTGCAAAGGCTACTACAAAGATGCGGAGAACACAGCAGCCCTCTTCGATGAGAACGGCTACCTCAGGACAGGCGACCTCGGCTATCTTGACAGCGAGAACTACCTCTACCTCAAGGGAAGGGCAAAGAACATCATCGTCACGGAAGGCGGAAAGAATGTATTCCCCGAGGAGATCGAGGACATGTTCCAGCTCTACCAGCAGATCGACCAGATACTGATAAGAGGCTTCCAGATGAAGAAGGATGTGCCCTGCGAGTGCATCGAGGCAGTGATATATCCCTCCGAGGATTACTACAAGGGCAAGGAGCTCTCCAAAGAGGATATGCAGAAGGAAATGGAGACCATCGTCACGGAGGTCAACAGAAACCTCGCAGGCTACAAGAAGATCGAGAAGGTCACCGTCGTAGACAAGCCTATGGAGATGACGACCACAAAGAAGATCAAGAGAAATCTTGTGAAATAAGCAAAGCTGCACGGCCGGAGAGAACCTCCGGCCTTTCTTTTCTCCATATTCCCAAGGTGCTACAATAGCGCCATGACAACGCTTATCAAGAATGCCGAGATAATCCCCATGACGAAGAGAGATCTCTTTTTCAGGGGAAACATAGTGATCGAGGACGGAATCATAAAGGAAGTCGGAAGGACGGAAACCGATGCAGACGAAACAATCGATGCAGACGGAATGATAGCCCTCCCCGCATTCGTGAACGCGCACACACACCTTGCAATGGTCCTGATGAGGAACTACAAGGACACATGCGAGAACCTCCAGGACTGGCTTTCGGAGATATTCCCGATAGAGGACAAGCTGGATGATGAGGATATCTATCAGGCCTCAAGGCTCGGATGCGCCGAGCTGATCGAATCGGGATGCACAGTATTCGCCGATATGTATTTCCACGCATGGAACACTGTCAGAGCGGCGAAGGAAGCCGGGATAAGAGGCATCATCGGACAGACATTCATGAACGACGCCGCGGATGCCGAATTCAGGATCAGGGAAATCGCGCCGAGGATACTTGAGGCCATCGGTACAAGCGACATGTTCCGTCTCGACGCAGCTGTGCATGCAGTATATACGGCAACTCCTGACTGCTATATGAGAGCCGCAGAATGGGTGAAGGAAAGAGGCGCGATGCTCAACACTCACCTTTCAGAGACGAGGAAGGAGGTTGAGGACTGCATCAGAGATTACGGCAGGCGCCCTGCTGAGCTTCTTGAGAGCATCGGCGCATTCGACGTTCCCGCATATGCCGCACACTGTGTGCATCTCAGTGACAGCGAGGCCGACATACTCCGTGCCCACGGCGTCTCAGTGGTGCACAACCCCGCATCCAACATGAAACTGGCCTCTGGAACAGCTCCTGTAAAGAAGTACAGAGAAAAAGGGCTGAACGTCGCTCTGGGTACGGACGGGGCATCGTCCAACAACAACCTCTCCATGATAAAGGAGATGAACACAGCGGCTCTGCTCGCCTCAGTCTCAGAAATGAGCCCATCAGCCGCAAGGCCCTATGACATTCTGGCAATGGCCACTATAAACGGCGCAAAGGCACTCGGGATGGACAAACGTATAGGCACGCTAGAACCGGGCAAGGAAGCCGATATAACTCTGATAAACACTCAGAGCGTCAACATGACGCCGGTCAATGACCCGTTCTCTGCGGTGGTGTTCTCAGCGGACAGGAAGAATGTGGACACAGTCTTTGCCAGAGGCAGAAAGGTGCTTGAGCATGGCTGCCTTCTGACGATGGACAAGGACGAGATCATAAGGAAAACGAAAGAGAGATGGGAAAGCATCCTCAGGAGGTAAATGAAATGGGTTTCTTTTTTGATAAGGACATCAGCGCAAAGGTTCTGGACGAGAAGTCCAGAAGAAAGGTTCTCGCACATGACAAGGATTTGATGGCATGTCATCTCTATTTTGAGGAGGGCGGAATCGGGACGCCGCACAAGCATCCCCATACCCAGATAGCTCTGATACTCTCCGGGCGCTTTGAGTTCACTCTCGATGGAGAGACTGCGGTGATGAGTGCCGGCGATTCAGTCTACATTCCCGGCAATGTTCTCCATTCACTCGTCTGCCTTGAGAAAGGCGAACTTGTGGATATCTTCACTCCGGAGAGAGAGGACTTCATCTGATGGATGAGGATTTCCGCACGCTCGAGTTCACTCCGGACGGTCTGAGAATGATAGACCAGCGGCTTCTTCCCGGGGTGCTTGAGTACTGTACCGCAGCATCCAGCGAGGATGTCGCCTCTGCGATAAGGGAAATGATAGTCCGCGGTGCTCCCGCTATCGGAGCGGCCGCAGGCTACGGTGTGTACATGGCGCTTCTGGAAGCAGGAGACGACAGGGAACTCTTCCTGAGAAAGTGCGGATTGATAAGAAACGCGCGCCCTACGGCAGTCAACCTCATGTGGGCCGTGGACAGAATGATGAGGAAGGCAGAAGGGTGCGGATACAGTCCTGAGCTGCTGAAAGCGGAAGCCGATGCGATCGTGCGGGAGGACATTGAAGCCAACCACGCGCTGTCAAAAGCAGGCCTTGCCGTTATCAGCAAGGGGGACACGATACTCACCCACTGCAACGCCGGTGCGCTGGCAGCCTGCGGCTGGGGAACAGCGCTTGGAGTGATAAAGGAAGCACACCGCTCCGGAATGGAAATAAGTGTCTATGCCGATGAGACAAGGCCAAGACTGCAGGGTGCCAGGCTCACGGCATGGGAACTGATGAGAGCCGGAATACCTGCAGCACTCATTCCTGATAGTGCCGCAGCAGTGCTGATGCGCGGCGGGAAGATAGATCTTGTGATCATAGGAGCGGACAGGATAGCCGCAAACGGCGATACAGCCAACAAACTCGGCTCATTCATGCTCTCTGTGATTGCGAAGGAATACGGAATACCGTTCTATGTCGCCGCTCCGCTGTCCACGATAGACTCAGCCACACCTGACGGGCAGAGCATCCCGATCGAGGAAAGAGATGCGGACGAGGTACGCTGCATAGAGGGAATATCCATCGCTCCCGCAGAGATGCCAGTGTACAATCCGGCTTTCGATGTGACGCCTCATCAGAACATTACAGGGATAATCACTGAGAGAGGAATTATCTATCCGCCGTTCGGCAGGAACATCGAAAGAATAAAAAGTGGAGAGAAGCCGTGAGAGCATCTGAGGACGCTGTCATCTCCACAGAGGCCCGAGGAGAGGTCATCTTTCCTCCGGACAGCGCTGCGATAACAGTCAGTGCGGAAGCCTCCGAGGACTGGTCGGGAGATGCGCTCTCCAAAGTCAACAGAATAATCTCAGACATAAAGACGATGCTCTTCCGCGAGTATTCCATACATGAAGATGACATCGAAACTGCGCCTGCGGTGCTCTTCTCATCAGGAGAAGAGGATGACCGGTGGAAGGGAAAGACATTCTCCGCCAGGCAGTCAATCAGGATCATGCTTCATGACACGGAAAGAACAGGACCTGTATATACAGGGCTCTCAAGGCTGAGCGGCATAGAGATCGGCACACCAGTTCTTATCAGAAAGGCCGCAGAACCGTTTCTCGATGAGGCGAGACGGAAAGCGGTGAAAGAGGCTGTAAGAAAAGCCGGAATCATCGCAGAAGCTGCCGGAGTGAAGATAAAGGGCATAAAGAGCATTAAGGAAGTGGAATGCGGAACATCTGCTGCAGGCGGAAAACTGAAAGCCTCAGCAGATATTAAGATTGTCTTTGAGCTAATCTGACGGGCAATGCCCATGAAAAAGACTTGCAGAGAGCATTAAAGAGGAGCCGCTTCCGCAGCTCCTCTTTGCTTCATGCATCGTCACTCAGCGTCAGCAGTTCCAGATATATCGCTTCCGAAATATCTGAGCGAGAGCTCCGAAAGTTCTCCCGACTCTCTCATCCCGCCGATCGCCTCATTGACAGCGGCAAGAAGCGCGGCGCTGTCCTCTCCCTTCCTTACGGGAATCGCGACTTCCGAAGCCGTATCTGTCAGAGCCGCTATTTTTATCGGGGCATCCGGATGCTGCGCCATATAGTCGTAGAACGTGACTTCGGCATTGAGCGTGGCATCCACGCGGCCCGCAAGCAGGAGCTCTATCGTCTGGGCAAGATCATCAACCCCGACGGCAGTGGCGCCATAACTCTCGGCAAGGGAAGCGTATGTGCTTGCGAGAGTGTTCGCAGTTGTTTTTCCGTCAAGATCTTCAAATGAGGTTATTGAGCTGTCATCATCACGTACTATGATCGCGGTGCGGATGAAAGCATAAGGCTCGGAGAAATCATAAGTCCCAGCCCTCTCCTCTGTGACCTCGACACCGTTTGCGACTATATCGTAGCGTCCGGAGTTAAGCCCTGCGAAAAGTCCGTCCCACTCCCCTTCTATGAACTCTGCATTCACGCCGAGATAATCAGCGATTCCGCGCGCCACGCCGATATCATAGCCGACGAGCTGGTCATTCTCATCGTGGAAAGTCCACGGCGCCCATGTGCCTTCCGTAGCGACAATGATGCTGCCCCTCTGCTGTATGCGTTCAAGGAGATCGCCGGAAAGCGTCTCCTCCTTAGATCCTCCCGCAGCAGCCGGCATCAGCATTGCGATGAGCAGAACCGCCGCTGCGGCGATCCTGAATAATCCTTTCATATCATTTTCTCCCCGGCATCCGCCGATTTTCTGAGGAATATCCGCGTGCGCTCTTCCTTCGGACTGGAGAAGAACTCTTTTGTATCCCCGGCCTCCACGACAGCGCCATGCTCCATGAATATGACACGGCTTGAGACATTCCTTGCAAAATCCATTGCATGAGTGACGACGACCATGGTCATCCCCTCCTCCGCAAGCATCCTCATAACAGATAGAACCTCCGCGGCAAGCTCAGGATCGAGCGCCGAGGTAGGTTCGTCGAAATATACTATCTCGGGGTCACATGCGATCGCACGCGCTATAGCGACCCTCTGCTGCTGGCCTCCTGAGAGCTCCGAGGGATAATGTGAAGCCCAGCCTGCCATGCCTACCTTCGCAAGCGTCGCCTCGGCCTTCTCCGCCGCTTCCTTCTTAGGCATCTTCCTGGCGGTCACAAGACCTTCAGTGACATTCTCCAGCGCAGTTTTGTTGCGGAAAAGATTGAAGTTCTGAAAGACAAATCCGGTTCTCTTCCGTATTCCCGCTATCTCCTTCTTCGAGATGGCAGTCATGTCGTAGTGCTCACCTGAGAAGTACATCACTCCGGCATCCGCAGCCTCAAGATAGTTCAGACATCTCAGGAGCGTGGTCTTGCCGGACCCGCTGGGGCCGAGAACGGCGACGACATCACCCTTCGAGACTTCGATATCAATGCCGCGGAGCACCTCTGCATCTCCGAACGACTTTCTTATCCCTTCTGCACGGAGAATCATATCCTGTACCTCCCCAGCTTCTTCTCACCGTATCTCTGGAGACGCGTCAGAACGGTGCAGAATACGAGATAGATGATGCCGACCTCGATATAGAGCGCAAGCGGCTCATACGTTCTGGCAACGATGCGCTGCGTCGCCATGAACATCTCCGTAACCGTTATGTTCGCAGCAAGTGAGGTATCCTTGGTCATTGAGATGATTGAATTGGCGAGGGCTGGAAATGATATCCTCAGCGCCTGCGGTATGAGTATGCGGCGCATTATCTGCATATAGGACATTCCCACGCACTCTCCCGCCTCCATCTGTCCGTACGGGACGGCCTCAAGCCCTGCCCTGATCGTCTCGGCGCAGTAAGCACCCTCGTTTATCGAGAATACGAGAACCGCCGCGGGAAAGGGATCTATGAGCACTCCTATGTTCGGCAGTCCGTAGAACACGACGAAAAGCTGCACCAGGAGAGGCGTGCCTCTTATCACCCAGATGTAGAATCTCGCTATATCCTTCAGCACCCTCACCTTCGCGAACTGGATCAGGGCCACAGCAAGCGCAATGATCATGGCGAAGAAGAAGGAGATGAGCGTCAGAGGAATCGTAACGGTGAGACCGGGGATGAGTATTTTCAGAAATGAATCGGTTATGATCTGGAAAAGCCGCTCGCTCATCCCTGCCTCCATCTGTATATTGCTGCCAAAAGCTCCTCCTTGACCGGACAGAGAGCCCGGACGGATGGCAGAAAACCATCACAGCTATGATAAAGATAACGGAATATGCGGCAAAGGCAAGCCCTCATGCAGAAGCGGCAGGAGACTGCCGGATATTCCCGGTGCCTCCCTGCCTGCATGACAGGCATTCCCGAAGCGGGAACGCCGTATTTCAGCCCTTTATGCCCGATGATGCCACACCCTGTACGAAGTACTTCTGCGTGAACACAAAGAGGATTATGACAGGAATGAGCGCAAGCGACGAGCCTGCCATCTGCACAGGCATGTTGGCGCCTCCCTGCTCCTGGAAGAACTGCAGAGCCGGGGTTATCAGCTGGGTCTCGATGTTGTTTATGAAGAGGTACGGATCGAGATAGTTGTTCCAGATATTGATGAATGAGAAGAGCACCGTTGTCGCAATAGCTGGACCTGAGAGCGGGATGAAGATGCGCAGAAGTATCGTGGGATGTCCCGCGCCGTCTATCGTCGCAGCCTCGGTGAAGTCTCCCGGTATGGAGCGGAAGAACTCTATGAGAAGAATGAGATAGAATACCTCGCTAGCCTCCGGAAGAACTATCGACCAGAGTGTGTTCAGTATGCCTATCTCGCGGAAATAGAGATATCTCGGCACCATCGTAGTCTCTCCGGGCACCATCATCGTCGCGACGAGGAACGCGAGTATTACCCCCTTGCCCTTGAAGCGCAGACGGCTGAACGCATATGCGGCGAGAAGGGTTATCACGAGCCTTATCATTATGGTCACGACGACGGTGACGACAGTGTTCCTGTACCAGTCAAGGAAATTGGGATGTCCCAGAACCTGATTGTAGTTCCTCAGCGTGTGGATTATCCCGGGAGAGAAGAGCGGCTGGTAAGCCTGTCCTGACGGACGGAACGAAATGGCTATCATCATTATGAAGGGATAGAGCATCATCAGCGCAAGTATCCACATCACGGCGGTGAATACCGTCTTTTTCACATTCATCTGCTTTCCCATACCGACCTCGCTTTCGTGAAGAGCCTGTTCACTATGATTATGAAGAGTGTGAAAATAACGCCTTCCGCGCTGGCGATGCTGAACTTCATGAAGTTGAAGGCATCGTCATAGATGAGAAGCGATACGACCTTGCTTGAAGTGCCCGGGCCTCCTCCTGTAAGTCCAGCTATCGCTGTGTAGTTTCTGAATGAGTTTATCAGCGTTATCGTCAAAAGCATGAAGAGCGTGGGAGTGAGATACGGCAGCACTATGTAGCGTATCTTCTGCCAGAAGCCTGCGCCTTCGATATCCGCGACCTCATACATGTCTGTCGGGATGTCCTGCAGGGCGGCAAGGCATGTTATGACATTAAAAGCCAGCGCGGCCCATCCGGCTATGACAGCGGCAGTCGGCAGTGCCATCACAGGGCTCGAGAGCCAGCCCGGACCGTCTGCTCCGAAAAGACGGAAGATGGCATTGACCGGTCCGCGGGAAGGATTGAGCAGGTATTTGAATACAATGCCCACCGCTATCATATTGGTGACATACGGGATGTAGAAGCATGTGCGCACAGCCGTGCGTCCGGTGAATTTCCTGTTCAGCAGAACTGCCACAATGAATCCCGCGGCCATCAGGAACGCTATGTAGATGACGGAATATACCACCGAATGACCGAAAGCCTCCCAGAACGAGGCGTTTCTCAGAACGGCCAGATAGTTGTCAAAGCCGACGAACGTCGTGTCCATCAGCTTCATCTCCGAGTTGCGGTCCCAGAATCCCACGGCAATGCCGTAAAGCATGGGATAGAGCTTGAAAACCGCAAACATTATCAGGAACGGGGCAATGAGGATGTATCCGATCCGCGCCTCCCCTCCGTGTATCGACTGCTTCTTCACTGCAACCTCCAGAAATCAGCAAGGGGCCATTGCTGGCCCCTTCTGTCATTCGGCGTTCGCGATCGCCTCATTCACTCTCGAAACTATCTTCGAGATCGCTGTATCGAGATCCTGCAGATCCATGTTGTAGGATGAGAGCTCTTCCTTGACGATGTTGTAGTACTCCGCCGCGGCGGTTCCGACTATATCGGAGGAAACGCTTCCAAGACCCGTGTTGATGAGGTTCTGGTAGAGATCGTCAACTGTTACCTGTCCGTGGGAAGCCTCCGCGATCGAACCGAACGCGAGCTGCTGATCCTCCTCGCTCATCGTCGAGAACGCAGGGATTCCGCCCTCATACTTCCACTGGTTCTCAGCGATCCAGAGAGCATATGTCAGGGCCTCCTCAGGATGTGCGGCATTCTTGTTGATCGCAACATAGCCGAGGGATACGAGGTTGTTGTTGCCGCCCTCTCCAGCTGACGGAAGCGGCGCCACTCCGTAATCCCAGTCCTTAGGATAGTCCTCCTGGCTGTTGAGGAGACGCGTGAACCAGTTGCCCTGGGGGAACATCGCGAGGCGGTATCCCTCAAGCGCATAGTAATTCCAGTTGGCGTTCTCCGCCTCAAGCTCGGAGACGGAAGGCTGGATGCCGAGATCGTTGGAGATGTGCTTAAACCATTCAGCATACTCTGCAAAGACAGGATCGTCGAAATTGCAGCTTCCGTCCTCCTTGTAGAACGGCACGGCAAGCTGCTGGGCAGGCATATACATCCAGGGAAGATCGGCATTCATGAACGAACCGTAGATGCCCTTGCTCTTGTCGGTAAGCTTCTGGGCAGTCTCCACATACTCATCCCAAGTCCACGGTCCCTGCGGATATGGCACGCCGGCCTCATCAAATATCTTCTTGTTGTAGAATACGCAGTACATCTCCTGCTTGAAAGGAAGAGCGTAGTAATTTCCGTCATCCTCAACAGGAAGGTTCGCGCCGTAGAGAGCATAGGGATCGATGCCCACAGCCTCGACCGCATCGTTGAGAGGCATAAAGAAGCCTGCCGAGACCTGCCTTGAATAATCCTTGGGGCCGAGAGTCTCGACTACATCCACATCGCTGCCGCCCATCAGGTCAATATTTATCTTGGCCTTGTACTCATCCTCATCGCCGGGTACTGGCTGCACGACGACGTGTATGCCCGTCTCCTTCTCGAAATCGGCGTTCATGGTGTTGAACCATGTCTCGTTGAGATATGTGGCCGTCACAGTGGTAGTGACGATCTTGTCATACTCGGATGCGGCCGATGTCTCACCGCCTCCCATTGCGAAAAGCGAAGCCGCTGCCAGCGCTGCAAGAGCGGCTGTCAGAAACAATCTTCTCATGATCCCCTCCTTATTTCTTCTCAGCCTCAAGAATCTTGAGGATTCTTTCCCTGTATGTCTTGTCGCGGCCTTCCCACTCGGGATAGACCTTGGAGCCTTCGGCATAGAAGTCGTCCTCGTTGCGGCCTTCCTGCTGTCCCTGAAGAGTATGCTTGTCGATAGCGTAATCTGGGATCTGCGGTCTGAGGTTGCCGGCCTTGTACTCCTTCATTATCCAGTTGTACATCTCGTCGCTGGACCTGTCCTTCTGGCTCTTGCAGAGATAGCGTACCGCATGGATGGCAAGAAGGCCTCTGTCGCCGGCCTGCTTCGTCACCCTTCTCATCTGATCGAGCTCACCGATAAGCACCGGAGCCATCGGATTGGCGAAACCCACATCCTCCACGCTGATGGTCCTCAGGCGGAACCAGAGATAGTCCTCCATGTCCTCGCTTGTTATCATCATCTCATATGCGAGCGTGGCGGCATTCTCCTCATGCCCGCGCCTGATCTCTTTCTGCAGTGCAGAGATCACCAAATCCGCTGCAAGGCCGCTTATGGTCTTGCACTTCTGCCATGGATCATATGGAAACTCAGCCATTGATACACCTCCGGAAATACCTATTCAGGATGCTTCAAAGAGCGCATCGGTGTCTAGCCGTTGAGCGAAACTTTTCATGATAAAGATGGGATATTCCCAGCTTGTTCCTATAGATAGAAATAACAAAAACGGACTTTGCATACAGCCGCAATGATTGCAGATACATAACAAGAGAAAGCCGGCAGGTGTCCTGCGGCTCTGCATTTCAGCAGGCGGCAGAGGATGAAATTATATTCCTGTTGAATGTTACCGCGTTTCTGCTATGCTTTGCCTAATGGCTACGATAAGGGAACTTGCTGAAATACTCGGGGTCTCCAGGGGGACGGTGGACAGGGCTCTGCACAACAGGGGCGAAGTCTCACCGGAGATAAGAGAGCTTGTGCTCTCGAAGGCGAAGGAGCTCAACTTCCAGCCCAACCGCGCGGGCATAATGCTTGCAATGAGAAAGCAGCCGAGGAAGATAGGCGCGCTGGTGACATCTGTGGGAAACCCCTTCTTCGATCCGCTGATCGCGGGGATGGAGAAGGCTTCCGCCGACAGCAGCGACTTCGGATTCTCCATACATATCGAGAAAGTCAAAGGTTTCGGAAAGGAGACGCATCTTGCGGCGATACGCCATCTTGTAATGGAGGTAAAGTGCGACGCCCTTGTGCTTGCGACGATAGACGACAAGGACGTTGAGGAGTGTCTCTCCGCATCAGGGCTGCCCGTCATAGCCGTAAACTCAGATATCTCCTACCCCGGAAAACTCTGCTATGTCGGCCCTGATCCTTACGAGAAGGGTGCGCTTCATGCGGGACTTCTGGCGATGACATCAAGAGAGAAGCGAAGAATAATAATACTCAAGGGTTCTGAGGCGATGAAGGGTCATGAGAACATCGTCAGGGGCTTCCTGGAAACGCTGGAAAGCAAGAATGCGGATTTCACGATAGAGGGAATATACTCCACATCCGACGACGACATCATCGCTGAAAAGATCGTCAGGGAAGCGCTCGAGACTCATCCGGAAGCGGACACGCTCTTCATTACGACCGCCGGCGTTGCAGGTGCTATGAAAGGCGCCGAAGGCCGTGATCTGATGATATTCGTCTCTGACGACATACCCTCCACGAAGGAGTTCATCAGAAGCGGACGCATAAAGTGGACAATCTGCCAGGAACCGTTCAGACAAGGGCTATGAGGCTGTGCGCAAGATGCAGGAGTGGCTCATAGACGGAACAAACACAGGAGACCTCATCACGCAGCACATAGTGAAGATAAAGGAGAACATAGCCACCGAATACATCGGCAAGCGGTGGAAATAACTTTCCCTGAAAGACAAAAAACCTCCAGACCTGGCATTGAAGCCGGGCCGGAGGGCATGATCATCAAAGCTGGAATCAGATCAGGCTGTATCTGAGCACGTTCCATGATGCCTTGTCGAGCACCACGGGGCCGCTGCCGAGCGCTTTTGCATGGGGAACGACAGGCGATGAAGATGCTGTATTGGTCTCCTTCAGTCCGTATCCGGACATCGAGATATGCTCTATTCCCTTCACGCTATCGTGGAAATCGAGGTTCACGGTGATATCATCATCGAGGCCGCGGTTGAGGACGAAGAGCGTAAGCTCATTCTTCTCATCATTGCGCACCGCTACGCTGTCGATGAATGGTACATCCGAGTACTTTCTGCTGTCATAGGTTCCGCACTCTGTGATGGTTCTTATCGCCGTTCCTCTTCCGTACATCGATGCCTGCATGAAGGGATAGTAGATAGTCTGCGCCCACGCCTTCTCGTCATTCGTCATTATTGGAGCTATGACATTCACAAGCTGTGCAAGGCAGGCGATCTTCACTCTGTCGGAGTTCTTCAGCAGGGTTATGAGAAGTCCGCCGACAAGGAGAGCATCCTCGAATGTGTAAACGTCCTCAAGCCTGTGCGGAGCCCTGCCCCAGTGCTCGATCTTCTCATCGTTCTCCTTCGAGTGGAACCAGACATTCCATTCATCGAACGAGATGTTGATGTTCCTGCTGCTCTTCTTCTCCGCCTTCACCATATCGCATATAGAAACCACGGCCTTTATGAACCGGTCCATGCCGATATTCTCCGCCAGGAACGACGGTGTGTCGTCCGCGGGATTGGCATAGTACTCATGCATAGAGATGTAGTCTATGTGCTCATAGGCCTCGCTGAGGACTGTATGCTCCCACTCTCCGAATGTGGGCATATGGAAATTGGAGCTTCCGCAGGCGACAAGCTCAATGGAGGGATCGATCCACTTCATCAGCTTCGCCGTCTCCGTGACGGTGCGCGCATACTCATATGCGGTCTTATGGCCCATCTGCCACGGCCCGTCCATCTCATTGCCGAGGCACCATGTGCGGATTCCGTAAGGTTTCTCCTTCCCGTGAGAGCGCCTGAGGTCGCTCCAGTATGTGCCTCCGGGGAAATTCGCGTATTCAAGAAGATTCCTCGCCTCATCGGGTCCCCTAGTTCCGAGATTGACGGCCATCATCATCTCTGAACCGGCCTTCTCAAGCCAAGATGCAAACTCCTGCATGCCGAACTCGTTTGTCTCCGTCGTGAACCAGGCAAGATCAAGGCGCACGGGACGCTTATCCTTCGGCCCCACTCCATCCTCCCAGTTATAGCCGGAGACGAAATTGCCGCCGGGATAACGCACTATCGGAACGCCGAGCTTCTTCACAAGCTCTATGACATCACGCCTGAAACCGTCGCTGTCCGAAAGCGGACTGCCGGGCTGATAGATTCCGCCGTACACTGCGCGCCCGAGATGCTCGATGAACGAACCGTATATCCTGCTGTCTATATCGGAGATGACATTCCTCGTATCGACAGAAATGGAAGCCTTCTTCATTTTTCCTCCTGAAATCATTCAATGCGGTAGCTTTCCCGTCTGAAAATACAATATACCACAGCCGGAAGCACATGGGTCATCCTTTCACGCCGCCGGCTGGCTCTGAACTCTGTAAGGCAGATTCATAGATGGTCAGGTTCGTCCTCCAGCTTTCGCTTGCAGGCCCGTCTTTTGTTGAGGACGAGTATTTATTTGTGCCCGTAAGTCAAGAAGAAAAGAGAAAGAAGTAAATCTGGGTCAAAACGATTGACAAAAGAGCAAGAAGGGATGAACCTTGGAGTACAAGGTTTTAGGAAAAACTTATTATGTAAGCGCTCTTTGTTACTGTGGCAGGTAAGCGGAAAGAGCGCTTAATTTATATCCAGCAAGCTTGGCCTTAAGCTTCCCGCAATTGTCCTCCTTTGCGGTGCAGTAGATGTCATGGTGATGAAGAAGAGCCAAGCCTGTCCTGAGCATATGGTTGGCCACTGCCACAGCCGCCTTGCCATGATAGACCAGCTCCTTCTTTTTCCTATAAGCGAATCGCGAGAGAGGACAGGAAGGATTGTACTTGTGTGTAAGTATTGAGCTTGCTCCCTGCACAATGTTTCTCCTCACGCACCTGCAGCCCATCTTGGTCACTTTCCCATGGATGTTAGTTATACCGCTTTGGTTGAGCCTGGGTACGAGGCCGGCATAGTTCATCAGCTGCTCAGGTTTTGAGAATCTTGAACCATCGCCGACATAAGCAATAAGAGTTGCTGCATTCACAAGTCCGACTCCAGGCATCGACAGCCAGGCTATGGCCTCAAGGGGATGTTTCAGGCAGATTGATACCAGTTCGTCCTGAACGGCCTCGATCTGGGACTGAACAAGGTCTATTCCATCGTTCAGTATCCTTGCAATTTCTGCTGTCTGACCAGTGAGCAGGATGTCAACAAGCGTATGCCTGTATTCAAAGTCTTCCTTGCATCTTCCCTTGTCTATGTCTGGATAGCCGACGCTGCTGAATAGTGCGAACAGCCTGTTGAACTTGGCCGTCTCATCCTCCTTCAAGAAAACATGGAATGTGACGATGGATCTTTCAGCCTGTTCCTCTTCGCTCGGAACAGAGACAGCCGGCCATGCTTCCCTTCTCATGTCGCGCCCTATACAGGTGAGCTTCATCGCCTCAGCCTTGTCACTCTTCCTCTGGCTGTCCCAGATGAGCCTGAGCTGTGCTGGATTGAGCACAACAACATCAGCCTCAGTGCTGTTGATGAGGAAACGTGCGAGGTTGAACGATGAGCTCCCCGCTTCCATGATTACAAGATCCCCGTCACTGATTCTTTCAAGAAGACAGGCATAGCCATCTTCTCCTCTCGTCATCTTCCCGGTGAAGTTATGCCGCTTTACATAGCATTCCCCGTAAAGCCTGCAGCCCGAATAGGTCTGCTTTCCTATGTCCAGCCCTATTATTGCTGGCCAAGTCTGATCCGTGTATGCCATATACACCTCCGTAAGCGGTCTGACGATGTCCAGGAGGCGTCATTTGAGAGATCTGGCAGTATGTGTCCTCATTTTTATTATAGAGGTCAGCCCGGCATGGATGACCATGCACGGACAGCCTCACAAGATACTTCGATGACCAGCGACTTGTGTAATTTTTTAACAGAAGTGACTCTATCTGATGATGTGTCCTTCACAAACCGTCTCGCATAGCCACCGGCTCCTGACTCCGTCGAGTCAAGATTACCATCGATACTGCATCCCTGTAATTTAATCTCCTGACTTACGGGCTCAGTGTATTTTTTATAACCAGAATATACCTCTTTAAATTCATCTCCACGTTTGTGGAGCATACAACTCTATCACAGATGTGCAGATCGAGGATTGGGAAACATCTCCACATGCGTGGAGCATACGGCCAAGCCCTTGCGACTGAAGCTGGAAAGGCGGAAACATCTCCACATCCGTGGAGCATACAGCAACATTTAGCGTAAATACATCATCAAAGATACTGTATAAAGTGCAATCATCCTTCGCTTCGGATTTAAAGAACTCCAATGATATGATAATGCATTCTTGCCACTGATGATCGCAGGAGGAGAAAAATAAAACTCCCTGTTTCCAAGGAGTTCAAGCAGCGGGAAACGGGACTCGAACCCGCGACATCCACCTTGGCAAGGTGGAGCTCTACCACTGAGCTATTCCCGCAAATCCACGTTGCTTAGGTTCCGTGCGAGAGGCGGGACTCGAACCCGCACACCGAGGTACTAGTTCCTAAGACTAGCGTGTCTACCAATTCCACCACTCTCGCGGTGGTCTGAGCCGCAAAGGGATCGAACCTTTGACCCACAGATTAAGAGTCTGTTGCTCTACCAGCTGAGCTAGCGGCCCAATTGCGCCCTGTAGGACTCGAACCTACAACCTGCGGATTCGAAGTCCGACGCTCTATCCGTTGAGCTAAGAGCGCGCTTCCTCCATTGGAGGTAGTTGGGTGGAAGAAGGGGATCGAACCCTCGACAAGCAGATCCACAATCTGCCGCTCTACCGCTGAACTACTTCCACCATG
>CALXLV010000028.1 GCA_944389295.1 uncultured Spirochaetaceae bacterium
AGTCCCCAGTTGCGGATCGGCTGAGTCCATTTCTGGCTTGCCTTTCCAATGGCAAGATACATGATCTTGTAGACCGAGTCGTCATCCGGGAATGCTGAGCGGTTCCTGGTCACCTTCCTGAGCGAATAGTTCAGGCTCTCGATGGCATTCGTGGTGTAGATGACCCTTCGGATCTCATCCGGGTACCGGAAGAACTCGTTGAGGTCGTTCCAGTGGCTCTCCCATGAGCGCCGTATCATCGGGTACTTGGAATCCCAGGCCTTCCCGAAATCATCAAGCGCCAGCAGCGCCTCTTCCTCCGAGGGGGCGCTGTAGATCCTCTTCAGGTCCTTGTAGCTCACATACTTCGTGCTGTTTCTAGCCATATACACTATGCAAAGCTGTATCCTCGTCTCGGGGAATACTGCCCTGACTGCATCCGGGAAGCCTGTAAGCCCATCCATGCAAGCGATGAGTATGTCCTGCACCCCACGGTTCTTCAGGTCCGTAAGCACGCCCATCCAGAACTTCGCCCCTTCGTTCTCGGAAATGTAGAACCCAAGGACTTCCTTATGTCCCTACATCGTAATGGCCAGAGCGATGTATAGCGCCTTGTTCACGTTCTTCCCGCTCTCCCGGCTGTTCACCCTCACGGCATCAAGATAGACGATCGGATACATGCTCTCCAGCGGCCTTGTCCTCCAGGCTCTCACATCCTCTTGCACGGCATCGGTCACATTGCTTATAAGCTCGGGGGAGACGTCCACTTCGTAGATCTCTTTCAGGTGCGATTGTATGTCCCTCGTAGTCATCCCCCTGGAGTAAAGCGAGATGATCTGGTCGTTGAACAGCGGCAGCCGCCTCTCATGCTTCTTCACGATCTCTGGCTCGAATGTGCTGTTGCGGTCCCGAGACACCTGTATCTGCGCTTCTCCATCTCCGGTGATGACTGTCTTCTCTGAATACCCGTTCCGGCTGTTCCCGCTGCCATCTCCTTCGCTCGAATGCTTCTTGTAGCCGAGGTGTGCATCCCCATTTACACAAACTATCTTACAGGCCCTGAACAACATGTAATACAATATGATTTTTACACAAAATAATATACAAGTCCTGCAAACTCAGAGAGTTCTGAGTTACGGATCTTGTGTATTTTCTTCATATAACTTTGTTATCTTTCCATTGCTCATACCTTTGTAAACTTATATTCACTACTTATTTCGCTTTTACCTCTTCGAGCAACAGTTTTTAAAATAAACTGACAAATTGTAATCTTTAAAAAGATTATTTAGAGCAATATCATTCATCTTAGATTCTTTCGTATTTATATTTTTTAAAGCAGTTTTTTGTGAATTTTTTGTATCAAACCATATTTTTGAGAATTCATTAACTTTTACAACGTCATAACCATTTTTTAGACCAAAAGCCTTTAACCATAAATCATCAGCTGTAGGTGCGAGTTTTAGGAAGATTTTTTTTTCAGTTGAGATATTTGAAAAAAAATTGGGTGGATACAGAACACCTCCAACACCAACTGCCACAAGAAATCTTGAAGGACCTTTTATTCCAGAAGAATGATGTAACCAGTCTGAATAATTTAATAATTCCCCATTTTCACCAAACCGCATCAAATGAGCACGATAACACACAACTGAATTAGGATATTGATTATAAGTATTGATTAAACCTCTGACCCAATCTTCCGGATATAAGACATCATCATCAGCAGTAATTATGATCGACTTTGGGTTGCTATTAGCAATGTAATAAAACTTATTATATGATTTTAAATTTTGATTAACAAAGTTAATCTCAATTCCTAGTTTTCTGAGTTTCTTTAAAATTGGCAGTTCTTTGCTCGGAAATTCATCATTTGAGAGATTCAAGATTATTCTTGACACAGGATAATCTTGTCTAATTAGACTTTGGATACAGAAATAAATTGTGTTTATTCGTGGGGGATAACTAGCTAATGTAACTATTATATTATTGTTCTCATAATTAAATCTTTTCCTAAAAAAAATCTTACAATAGAACTGATATAAGAAAAAAGTTACACCACTAATAATAGGGATAATCCTTTTATTTCTAGTAGACCTATTTACTGTAGGAATTAACTTATATATATACTTTAACATAAACTACCTTACATTCAAAAATGCATTTGCCAATCGTTTTTTCTTATCAAGAATAAAATCGCTAAGCCCTATCACCAACTTATACGGCCAGATCAAGTTTATACGAAGTAAATTGCAAATAATAAAAGACCTAACTGATTTTTGCCCATAAACCAAAGGTACATATTTCTTTATAAAGAAACGAATATCTGATATACCAGACATATCACTATGAAGCGATCCACTTAAGAAAGAGACACCAAACTTCAATGCACGTCTATAATACAAATTGAGTAAACTTTTATCTTCTAAGATAGATAGACAATTTTGTATATTTGTTGCAATGATTGAAAAATCATGCACTTTCTTTTCATAATGCCCATAATTAGTAACACTAGCAGCACGATACCGATAATTATATTTTATTGTATTACTTGTCACAATCCTAGAAGCTTTCAGCAAAGACTTAACTTTAAACTCTTGGTCTTGAAATAAAACACCTACTGTAAATGGAACAAGAACTTGTCGTGAATATAATCCATTCCATATATATCCGGTAATATGTTTTTTATATTCTATAAAAGCTCTAACAGCAGAAATTGAATCTAATACTTCAATTTCATTGCTTTCACTTTCTACATTATATGGCTTATACGGTAAATCAATTTTACGAAACCGGCATACACTAATATCGGCAGCATTTTCCTGAATTAACGATAATAGATATTCATACATATCTAAATCAATGTAATCATCACCATCGACAAAACCTATATAATCACCTAAAGCGATCTCCATTCCAACATTTCTTGCAACAGAACTACCTTCATTCTTTTTATGTATTACTTTTATCCGTACATCATTTTTGGCAAATTGATCGCAGATTACCCCGCTTGCATCTGTGCTTCCATCATCAACAACAATAATTTCTAAGTTTTTGTACGTTTGCGATATTACACTTCTCAAACATTCGCCAATATACTTTTCTAAATTAAAAACTGGAATAATAATCGAAATCAAAGGAGATTTTTTCATAAAATTATTCTCATAAATTAATTGCTTTTTTTCAACAAAATACATTAATTATTGATCCGAAGAAACATAATCTATAATGTTTCTTTTATATGCCTCATAAAGACTAATTATTGGATACCATCCCAATGATTCAAGTTTTGATGAATCCATAATATATTTTGAATCTGGAGCAAATTTCTTATTAGATTGAGAAGATATATCGAAACATACTTTAATTTGTTTCTCCATAATGTCATTAGCAATCATTCTTGCACTTTCAACAATTGACATTGCCGAAGATATATTACTGACATTATAGCAATTTCCAGCTTCCCCTTTCTTTAAAACATAAAGAATCGCAGTTACTGCATCTGACAAATAACAAAAATTGTTAATTTTATCACCTTTCGTAGATAGGACTATATCTTGTTTTTGTTTTGCAGCATTTATCATCATTCCAAAAAGACGTTTCTCAGTACTGGCAACTGGATATCCAAAAGTCTGAGATAAACGTAAAGCCATTGCATGTACATGATACTCAGAAAAATATGAACATACTAAATTCTCTACCATTCGCTTTGCCATAGGATAACAACTGCGCACATTAAATGGATCAATAAAACCAAAAGGAAATGTTTCGTCAACAACAGCCTTCTCAAGAATCTGCCCATACACTTCCATTGATGAAAGCATAGCAACACCTTGAGGTCTTACTATACGACTCAACTCAAGTATATTTTTTGTACCTTCTATAATTCCTAAAGATGTCTCTACAGGATTGCTTATCATATAAGCTGAATCAGTATTCCCTGCCGCATGAATAATATAATCAACAGAAATACAAGGAACGGCGTCTTTGATATCTTTAACAACTATCAACCCCAAATCAGAATCTATGTTGCGAACCCAGGGGAAAAGAAATTCCGCTTTTTTTTCATTACGAACAACCGCAATAATCCTATTATTTAGATGATATACATTATTAGCATAGTGCAATGCATTTACAATAAAAGAACCAATTAACCCAGTTGCTCCTGTTATCAGAAAAGATGAATCAGAAAAATCCAATTTCTTAAGGATTCCTGAAACATGCAAATAATCCTGAACTTGATAATTCATTTATACTCCGAATATTTCATAATTTTCCCGAGCTTCAACAAAAGCCTTGAAAACATAAAAATCTTTTGGCGTGGTAATTTTTATATTATCTGAAGACCCAACCACAGTGTGCAATTTATAACCATAATGAAACATAAGACTTGCAGAATCTATAAAAGAAGCAAGTCCTTCTCGCTTTGCTCTCTCATGCAGCTCAAAAATATCTTTTAAAAAAAAAGATTGCGGAGCCCGTGCAATTTGACAAGTTCCCCTATCAATTATCATATCAATCTCTTTTGTACTATCGTCTTGTTTTATAATTGTCTCAATTGCAGGAGATACAGTTATTGCTGAACCGTATAGTTTAACAGCCTCAATATTGGCGTTTATTGTTTGTTGATCAATCAATGGCCTAACACCATCATGTATTAATACAACAGAATCATCAGGGAAAAGCTCTTTGGTTTTTAAAATACCCTTATCAATCGATTCAAATCCAGTAGTACCTCCTGAAATTACAGAGATAACTTTTGTTAATCGGTATTTATCTATCAATTCATTACAATATGTAATCCAATTCGCCACAGAAACTAATATAATTGCATCAATATTCTCACACCATTGGAATTGCTCTAAAGTATATACAAGTATCGGTTTATTGTGCAGTTCTAGGAACTGCTTGGGAGTTCCACCTGAATGCATTCTTTGTCCCACACCACCAGCAAAAATTATTGCAATGTTCATAGATCACTCCAAAATCATTTCGATACAGAAAGTTTCTTAATCGCTTTTGTTTTTTTTACTACTCCCAATATAAAATCACTTATATTAATTGCAACCTTATATGGCCATACTGCATTTATTTTCATAGACAAACATATTAACTTAGCTTTCCATTTTTCCCCACCTGTATACTTTAATTTTGAGTAAGTACTAATTAGCCTTCTGAGCTCTGGTATTCCAGAACAGTTACTATGCACAGAGCCACTAAGCAATCCCATACCCATCTTTAGAATTCTTGCATAGAAGGCACGAGTTAAAAGATTATCATTTAATGGTTCAATTAGTTTTCTTATATTTTGTGCGATACTAAAAAGATCACTACCAAGCCTTTTGTAATTTCCGCATCGGACCAAACTATCTGACCGATAAAAATAATTATATTTTATTTCCTTACCAGATACGACAACGCTTGCTTTGAGAAAAACATTCACCTTAAATTCAAGATCTTCTGAGGTAAAACCAACAGGAAAGGGCACAACAATTTTTTTAATATACAACCCATTCCAAACATACCCTGGTATATCTTTCTTTCTTTCAAAGAATGCTTTCATTGCAGACATTCCATCCAAAATATCAATACCGCTTCGTTCATCATCTTTAAACTGCCATTGGTTAGGAAAACCATAATGTCTAAATCTACAAAAACTTATGTCTGCATGATTATCACTTATAAGAGCATAAAGATATTCATACATATCACTGTCAATAAAGTCATCGCCATCAACAAATCCTATATATTCTCCGTGCGATTCTTTAATTCCTGTATTTCTTGCCGCAGAAAGTCCATTGTTAGTCTGGTGAATAACTTTAATCCGGCTATCTTCAGTTGCAATTTTATCGCAAATTCTTCCGCCATTATCTGTACTGCCATCATCAACAACAATGATTTCAAGATTTTTATATGTCTGAGCAATAACACTTCGAAGGCAACGCTCAATATAAGGTTCAATATTATAAACAGGGATAATTACCGAAATAAGTGGGTTTTCATTCATATTGTCTGTATATTATGGAACATCCGTTTTGTAAACAGCTGATACGATTAGCTAATACTTTTCATCAGATATGAATAATTCGTTCCTGCACTCACTGAATGCTTCTTATTCCATACAAGTTTTGAGAATATGTTCTCAGTAAGAACTTTATCCAGTTTCTCTCTGTCATATGGCTTATCAAGGATTGAGACAAGTTCATAAAGCCCATTGCTTGTATATTCAAGATTATCAACTAAAGATTTTATATCAGGCAAATTGAAATATTGAAGCATGATTGAATAATCAAGAAGATAGTAATCAACTATCACATCATGATCTTTCCAATAAGCTGAAAGAAACTCTCTCTCAAACATTATCGGCTTTGAACCCGGTGTTCCTCCTAATACAAAACAATGGATACGATCATTCTGAACAAAGCCTGTCTTCTTGTATTCCGTATGAAGCGAATACAGTGGTTTTGAGAATATATTCTCAGGAATTGGCTGAGATACATAAATTGTCGAATCAAGCCATAAACCGCCATGCCTCGATATCAGAAAAATACGCATGATATCTGAAAGCTGAGCAAATGAAACATATCCTTTCTTATGCTTCTCAATTATGTATTCAGGAATATCTGCATACTTCCGGAAATTATTTTCAGTAATGACAATGACTTTTGCTCCATTAGCATTACGTCGGATACTTTCAATGCACATTCTGACAAGGTCAGGAGCATTATCCTCCCCCTGCCACCACATTACCCAGATATAATGTTCATCAGGAACACTTTCCGTAATAGGCAAATCACGATATTTATCAAGAAGATCGGAATATTGCTTCTCTAAATATGAGAGAACAAACTTATGCTTCTTCTCGACTATTCTGTATATGAAATCATTCTGGAAAGCCGGAACAAAATACAAAAGAGCAGCAAGTGTTTCAAAGCTGAGTTTCCACGAAATCTTATGCCCTACTCTGAACCAGTTCTTTATAAGCCAGCGTGTATTCATACACTAATAATGTTAGCACATGTAAAAACTTTTATACCACTCGGCAAAATTGCGTAAACCATCACGCAAAGGAGTAGCAGGTTTAAACCCAAAACTTTGTTCAAGCGGTGCTGTATCAGCATAAGTTACAGGAACATCTCCGGCCTGCATTGGTACCAGTTCCATATGGGAATCAAAATCATAATCAACAGGCAATACTCCGGCCTTGACTAATTCTGCCGAAAGGATCTTTACGAAATCCATAAGATTGACAGGAGTATTGTTTCCAATGTTATATACCGCGTATGGAGGTACAGGCAGGCCGTCTTCACCAATAGCTTTCTTAGGTGGCTGCTGCATTACCCGAATAACACCTTCGACTATATCATCGATATAAGTAAAATCTCTCTTGCAGTTCCCATAGTTGAATATCTGTATCTTCTCATTATTCCGCAATTTATTTGTAAAACCAAAATAAGCCATGTCCGGTCTTCCTGCAGGACCATATACTGTAAAGAACCTAAGTCCTGTAGATGGGATATTATAAAGTTTAGAATATGCATGGGCAAACAACTCATTGCTCTTCTTTGTTGCAGCATATAATGAAACGGGGTTATCTACTTTGTCATCTGTAGAATATGGGACTTTCTTATTGGAGCCATAGACAGAAGATGAGGAGGCATAAACAAGATGCTTTACCCCCCCCCATGCACTGTCATAAGAATGTCTGCAGGCTTCAAGAATGTTATAGAAACCAATGATATTTGATTCTATATATGCATCCGGATTTATTATTGAGTATCTTACTCCAGCCTGCGCCGCAAGATTAACTACTATATCGAATTCATTATCATTGAAAAGTTTCTCTATAACCGTTTTATCTGCAATATTGCCTTTCAGAAACACGAAAGATGAGGCTGGATGGGTTTCAAGCTCTTTACTAATCTTTTCAAGTCTCCACAATTTTATCGACACATCGTAATATTCATTGAGACTATCAATGCCGACAATGTTGATACCGTCATATCGCTTAATCAATTCTAATACCAGATTAGAACCGATAAATCCGGCAGCTCCGGTTACTAATATCTTCTTTTCAGACAATGAAAGCATAATTCAGTCCCGCTTAAAAATATCACGCGTATAAACTTTATCTGCTGCATCATTGAGATCAGATGAATATCTATTTGCAATGATTAAACCACATTCATTCTTGAATACAGAAAAGTCATTCTGAACCTCATATCCAGAATATGTTTTCTTATCAATCAGTGTCGGCTCATATATTATAATCCGGCAGCCCTCTCCCCGGAGAATCCTCATGATATCGAAAATACTACTCTCCCGGAAATTATCGCTGTTTGATTTCATTGTAAGACGATAGACTCCGACCACAGGAACATCTTCGCCATTCTTTTTTGCTATACCGAGTATCTGCTCTGCAATATGTCTCTTACGCGTATTGTTGGAATCAACAGTGGCTTTTATGATGTTCTCCGGTACATCTTTATAATTGGCAAGAAGCTGTTTTGTATCTTTGGGAAGACAATATCCGCCATAACCGAATGAAGGATTATTATACATATCCCCTATTCTGGGATCGAGACATACCCCTCTGATGATATCCTGAGATGAAAGGCCATTTATCTCAGCATATGTATCAAGTTCATTGAAGAAACTTATGCGTAGAGCCAGAAAAGTATTGGAGAACAGCTTTACGGCTTCTGCCTCTGTAGTCCCCATAAAGAGTACTTCTATATCTTTTTTCAGGGCACCCTCTTTCAGAAGTTCTGCAAAAACTTCTGCTGCTTTTCGCAGCTTCTCATTTATCTGCTCAAAGCCAATGATAATCCGTGATGGATAAAGATTGTCATAAAGAGCTCTTCCCTCCCTGAGAAACTCCGGGGTAAACATGATCTGCAGTTCAGGAAACTCTTTTGTCATCCTCTTGGTATATCCAACAGGAATCGTAGACTTGATAATAATAACAGCCTTTGATTTTAGTTCCCTGGCCTGCTTAAGTACAGATTCTATTGAGGAAGTATTAAAGCAGTTTGTCTCGCTATCATAATCAGTGGGGGTCGAAATAATTATATAATCGGCGCTCCTGATAGCCATTGCACCATCGGTTGTCGCGGTAAGATCAAGAGTCTGTTCTTTAAGATACGAACTTAATTCTCGATCTTTTATCGGAGAAATACCGGCATTAATCTTGTTTACTTTGTCCTGAATAATATCAACAGCAATGACTTTGTTATGCTGAGCAAGAAGAACTGCATTGGAAAGTCCGACATATCCAAGTCCAAATACCGCTATACAATACTTCTCATTTTCCATTTATGAAACCTCATCGTATTTTAACATCGCTACATCAATGGAAGCAATCTAAAGATCAATA
The DNA here is from genome assembly GCA_944389295.1 of uncultured Spirochaetaceae bacterium. Classification (GTDB taxonomy): domain Bacteria; phylum Spirochaetota; class Spirochaetia; order Sphaerochaetales; family Sphaerochaetaceae; genus Ornithospirochaeta. Next base: position 9,353 of record CALXLV010000028.1, read on the forward strand.
CTGTTCAGGAAGTCTTTTTCTTCTTGAAAAAGGCAACTTTGAATGTTCTGAAAATGAATGCTGCATCTTCACTATGTCTGTATGCAATGAAGAATATTCCCAAAGTAATCGCACTTGTGGTTATTGTCTTTATTATGACCTCCAATACTCCATGCACAGGGATAAAATGATTCACGATAAGACATATTGCCGCAATGAATGATGAAAGCAGGAAACGGAGGATTACATTCAGATAATATCCAAATGATGATGTATAAAGGCCGCTGTGGAAGATAACCCGTGGTTCAATCATCAGATTGACACATACCTGAGATATGATTGTTCCTATGATAATTCCATTAAAACCTAAGAAATAACCAAAGATTACAGATGTGATAAGATTCACAAGTCCTTCAATGAATGGCCTTTTGCGATCAGCCCAATAAAGGCCGAGAGAACTCTTGAATGTCAGAAGCATTTCCCTCTGGCAAGATAGATAGAAACTGATGCAGAGAAGTACAACAGAAGAGGTTCCTATCACCCTGTCGGCACCAAAGAACGTCGAAACTATCGGGGTTGCTATATTCAAAATGACTATGGCAATAAGGCCATATACAAAATAGGACGCAAGGTCCAGTGTCATGAAACTTTTAGAAAGAGACCTGCGCGTCTCTGAAACTCCTGCATTCCCTACGCTTGCAATGATTGAATGAGGGATGAGATTTGTAATTCTCTTGATACCGGAAGTAAGCATCTGATAATTGGAATATCTTCCGAGGAAGGCAGTGCTTACCATCATGCTTATAAGTACGGAATCGGTCGTAGAAACCAGAGATGAACCAATTCTTGTAAAAATAAGGCCGCTTACATTCTTGATTATAACTTTATGCGTACCAGGTTTTAGCTTTGCCTTCCTATGCTTCTTCAACTCTGGGAATTCCCGTCCGCCAAGGAAATATATTATTGACGCCCTTATGAAATCCGCAGAAAAAATAGCGATACAATAATAGAGGAAATTCCTAGTAGTCAAAGATATTATAATCTCTGCAATGTACAGGAAACACCATGTAATATTGGTTACAAGAGAGTATTTATACTGGTTCTGATTCGCATTGATAAGAATACTTTTATATGTGAGGAAATAACCAGTTACTGTTTTCATGAGGAAAAACAGAAAATACAGCCGTACATTGGCGATAGGAATTTCTGTATGAACAAAGTTCCCCAGGAACGGCATAAGAGAAAGGCCAACAATGAAGATAATCGTACCGATTAGCCAGTATACATGCTTGAAAAGCCGCATTATAGCAGCAATCTGATCATATTCCTTATACTCGATCGGTGCATACAGGGCATATGTTATCGCTGCGCCTATTCCCAGTTCGATAACACTGATCATCCCCAGTACACTCTGGTAAAAACTGTAAAGGCCAAGATAGTCTGTTATGAAACAATGATTGAATACAGTACGCTCAACAAAACTTGCTACTCCCATGAACATTGATGTCCATAATGTAGTAATAGCATTGAGTTTTGATTTATTTATTCTGTTCAGTCTCTTCTCTGTCAGACTATCCATGACTCTGAATATAACAGCTTAAATCTCATAAAGTTTCAAGATACAATATAATATATTGTATTAACAGTAATTATATAATAATCACTTCAGTTTCAGTATCCAGTCAACGGTTCGTTCGGAGGCATGCCCATCGTTGAATGTCCCAATTTTGCGGAGAAGATCACGGCTCTTCTGTATTCTGAACTTCTCATCATATGAAAGAATATCATTGCAGAGTTCATCTATGTTCTCGGAAATCGGGAAAGGCAATGAATGAAAATCGATATAGAATCCTCTTATATCATAGTAATCAGAAATATCCGGGGCATAAATGAAACATGGGCGCTCTGTATACATGAAATCATATACCCATGAAGAATAATCATCTATAGCCGCATCTGCTATGCAAAGCAGCTCCTGCATATCAATATAAGAAGTGACATCAATACAATCCGGATGAGATCGCATGTCATCTTCTGTGATCTCGTTGTTTTTATGGAATCTGAGAAGAAATTTCCACTCACCACCGAATTTTCGGCGCAATGATTCAAGAACTGGCTCTATCTTCATTCCGTAATCGAACTCTTTCCCTTTCTTTTTATCGCGGAATGTCGGCGCATACAGGACAAATCTGACAGAAGGATCAATATTATATTTTCTGCAGAATTCAGCCTTCAGTTCTGCATTTTCCTTCTTAAAAAGAATATCTGTACGCGGCAGCCCGAAATCCAGCACCTGACCTGCATACCAGAACGCATGGCGGAAAATATCACTGTCCACACGGCTTCCGGAGAGAAAACCATCAATAACCGCCGAATCCTTTTTTGCATTATACTTATAACCGGTAACAAGAGCTTCTCTTACATCTGCCTCTACCTTCTTCAGTGGTCCGGAACCGTGCCACGTTTGGAGATAGTACTGTCCCTTTCTTTTATACGGCATATCCTTACGGCAGTTATCAATCCAGAGAAATGAAGTCATCTGATGATAAAGAGAAGTCAGTGAATGAAAACGTACAAGATTTATATAGTCAGGAAATGAGGCGTGTAAAATTTCATCATCATTTACTGCCCAGTAGATCTTATATGATCTGGAAAATCTATGTTCAAGTTCCTGAATGATATATTTAGCATTACAGGAAAAACCACCGCGTCCATTCCAGCAGGATACATGAATCTTTTTCTTATCAATTGGGAAGACTGAAAATAACCGGCAGAAGAGAGCATGGAAGAAATACATGATCTCATATCCCCACTTTATAAAAAATTCTTTGATCAACTCATTTCTCCAGAAGCATCTGCTGTACGCGTCTCGTCTCATCCTTGATGTCGAATCCTTTCATTCTGACTTTCAAAAACGCCTCATCTCTGTCAATCTTATTCATGCTTATTTCACGCAACGCCCTTGCCCATAACCCGGCAGCTGCACACGGTCTTATCGGGAAATATTCTGTTGAATCAAGCAGTCTGACCTCTGAAGTTATCGTATCGGAAAAAAGACACGGCAATCCAGAACACTGGGCCTCAACTCCAACCACAGGCAGTCCTTCATACAGACTTGGCAGCACAAATGCATCCATTGCCTGATACAGTCTATCTGTATCTTTCCTAAGTCCAAGGAAACTTATTCGTTTGAGGATTCCCCTTCTGGCAGCTCTCAAAGCGGTAAGCTGTTTCAGCATGCAAATAGAAGGCACATTCTGGCCTACAAGTACAAGTTTTGCCTCTGGTACTATTCTGGAAACTCTGTCAAAAATCTCAATAAGAAATTTATGATTCTTCTGAATACCGAATTTTGCAATGTTGCCTATCACGAAATCTTTATCAGAAAATCCGAGTTCTCTCCTTACTTCATTCCGTACGGATTCACTGAATCTGAACTGCTCCGTACTTATGCCATTCTTGATAACTGTGAATTCTGCGTTTTTTCCAAACATCCATTCACCAGCAAGTCTGGAACATGCCCAGAGTTCCGCCCCGATTGAACGAAATTCCTCCTGACGCTTTAAAAGCAATGCCTGATTATGCTTTTTCATGATACCCAGCTGATCAAGTCCGGCATTATGAGAATGAATAATTATCTTCTTGAAGCCTCCTTTCTCTTTCACCAGGGATAACATATAAAGCTCCAGAGGATTCGTATTGTTGAATATGATTATATCGTATTCACCCGAATGATTTATCAAAAAATCTTCCCATTTATGGGGGCTGGATAAATCAAAAATGCGGCTCCCGCGGCTGATAATCTCATCATAAAAAGCAATTTTAACGTCCCTGTATGCAGAGATAAAATCAATATGAATCTGTGACTCATCGAACTGACGGTATTGATACATTATATAATTCTCAATACCACCAATATTTCCAGTCATGCCATAAACAAGAATTTTCTTCATCATATTATCCCAGCCAAAGGAAGATCAGCTGTTGCTGTTGATCTCTGGATCATAGCATGTCGCTTTCTCACCCATAGCTATCTTGAGAGGTATAAGGAATCTTTGTATTGAATAATCTTTTGACGAATTTTTCAGCTCATGGGCTTCGAAGCGCCCTTCCGTCTTCTTCGCATTTGACCGGCCGGCACTGCATACAGAACCACGTTTTCTATCCTTATAGTCATACCAGCCATATGACTTGCTCCAGTAATGATTGATATATGCTTTTGGCTTATGAAATCTGTAAAAGAACTCAAAAAAGAAATCATTACCGTAGGCGAATGTATACATATCACTCACCCCGAAAACAGGAATATCTATAAGACCTTTCTTTGTACGGATATGACTTGCATAATAATGAGGCGAGACAAAACTGAAATTCCTGAATTCATTGTTGATAAAAGATTTTCCGGTATTGCACAGATCCTCCCAGCAGGAAGTATAGCGCTCTGTGACGAGGTATGTTTCCGGTTCATCCATATAACCAGATGTACCGAACATCTTCCAGCAGAGGTACAGGACAGGAAAAGCCCGGAATTTTCTGAACATATCTTTAATGTTGTCAAACTGTCTCAGATTAACAAACTCATCAAGATCAATATATCCGATCCAGCGAGTCTCCTGCCCAAACCTATGACAGCAGTCAGCATAGATTTTCTTCTGACCATACTTCTCAGGCCAGTCGGTCAATGTTATATACCCTTCCTCAATGTACGGCGTAAGGATGTCGAGATAATTATCAGTAGAGTTATTATTGTAAAGATATATATGATCAACACCGATCAGACGATGATACTCAATCCATTCACGCAAGTATTTGCCTTCATTCATGAATACCGCGCAGATAGATACATCATATTTGAATGACGGCCGCACTCTGAAGAGCCATCGGATGAAATAACGCAAAAAAATATAAATATAAAAGATCACAGAATAAAGGATTCCTCCGACAATCAAATAAAAATGTCTTCGCATCCTCTTGTATAATGTATCGTTGGCTTTCGATTTTAGACTCTGGTAATAACGGGTTATCTTCATCTGTTTCGTTCATGCTCCCAATAATCGGCTTACAAAGAATATCAGAATTCTGATCAAAATCCAGTATCAGCTGAATTATATCATGCCAGGGGCTTCCTGCTGTATTTCTGTTGTTCCATTGACAACTGACAGATAAACCCAATACCCTCTGAAAAGTATCAGAAAGAGGTAGCAATTTTGTCCGAAATAGATTTTGTAGTTCCATGGGTAGACAGCTCTGATGAGGAATGGAGAAAACAGAAAGCATTCTGGGAAGGAAAATCAGAACACTTCAAAAGCGGTGTCTCCGATGCAAGATTCAGAGAATGGGGATTCCTAAAATACTGGTTCAGATGCGTTGAGAAGAACGCACCGTGGGTAAGAAAAGTTCATCTTGTAACAAACGGCCAGCTGCCAGAGTGGATAAATCTTGATTGTGATAAGCTCCAGTGGGATACGCATGAAACTTTCATGGACAAAGAAAGCATACCTGCATTCAGTTCTCGGCCAATTGAACTGCAGCTTCATAAAATCAAAGGACTGGCAGAACAGTTTGTGTACTTCAATGATGATATGTATCTGATGAATTCGATCCAGCCTGACTTCTTCTTCAAAGATGGAAAACGCGCAGATATTTTCTGTGAACGCAACTATCTGAAATTCACAGGTACAGAGTTCTCAATCACACTGCATAATGACATAAATGCCATAAACAAGAATATTGACAACAAAAGGAAGATAATCAGAGATAATATTGGCTTCAGCAAGTGGTTTTCTGCGGCACTTCCCCTCTCTTATAGATTATCAAACTTCGCAAATTATTTCCTTTCAAAGCATTTTGTCGGCTTCTCTCCGGAACATACTGCGTCTGCCTATACAAAGTCTCTGATGGAAGATACCTGGAGCCACTGCAACGATGTACTTTCCAGTACGATCACACATAAATTCAGATCCGCTTCTGATGTGAATCAATATATATTTAGATACTGGGGAGCCGTAAGAGGAGACTATTTCATCAATACGATGATGCGAGGCGGATATTATACTCTCCATGAAACAAAAAAAGTTACAGAGGCAATCATAAATGGATCAGAATATCCAATAATGTGTATAAATGATACAAGTGGAACTGAATACACAGAAGAGAAAGCAGAAGCAGTAAGGAAAGCTTTTGAGCAGAAATTCCCGGAGAAATCATCTTTCGAGAAATAAAGAATTACTGCTCATTAACTACGCATTTCTGCAATGACTCAGCATCTGAAATGATTATATCTGCGAGTTTGTCGCTTCCAAATTCAATTGGGACATCAAAGAACGCTCTGTCAAGTTCTGCAATCTTATCGGAAGAAGCGGCATACTCCTTAACAATTTCCAATGATTTAGTTTTGTTTTTAGAACAGTTCCAGCCCACGTTGTATTTCTCCACATAATCAGCGGAAGGAAGAACCGTATATACAAGTTCAGTGATCAGGAATGGCCTGTGAGCATACATCGCCTCAACTATGGTGTTTATACCAGCTCTTCCAGCGACTATATCCGAAGCTGCAAGATATTCATTGACATTATTGATGAAGCCGCGGTTGTAAACCTTTGTTCTGGCATTTTCAGAATGCTTCACGATGCCGGATATCTTCTCGGTCATCTTCTTGTCCATGCCGCCTATTATCACTATCTGCATTGGTATATCACTCTTCACAAGTGAATGAAGAAGAGAAAGAGACCCTATTCCCTCTCCCCCTAGATTAAGCTGCAGCGTAAAGAGGTTCTCATCAAGATCCAGCTTCCTTCTGGCTTCCTGTTTCGTAAGCCTTGGACTTTCAGCAACAGACTGCTGCAGTGGAAAAGGAACAATCTCCACAGTCTCAGGCCTCTGTCCCATGGCAATTACTTTTTCTCTCCCCTCTTCTGTTGAGATAAAAAACTTTCTTAATTTATCGCATATAGAAGCAACGGGAGCTGAGAAAACATCCGTAGCATAGTAATAGACAGGAATATCTATCTCAAGAAAAGAGAGCATCTCTGAAAGAATCGTACTTGCATAGGGATGCGTAGCAAAAATGAAATCAGGGCGGAATTCCTCTAAGTTTGCTTTCAGCATCCTTGTGCAGTGCTTATTAGCGAACTTTATTCCCCACTCCATACCATTGGAATCGGCATCATTGTGCTTTGATATCTTCTGCTCAAGTCCAGGCATCCTGAGCATAAGCCGCCAGAATTTCTTGTTTATTCTACCCATCCAGCGAATATCAAGATAATCAAAGAACTCCTCAAGAACGGTCTCCACACCCTTCCTGTTCAGTTCATCAGCAACAGCTTTCGCAGGTACATAATGGCCCTTGCCGCCATCCACATATACACAGAGTCCCTTCATATCATCTCTACCGCCTAACGATAGTAACACAAATCAGCACAGAATGTTACATACAGCAGCACTACAATACCCTCCACGCAAAACAAATACATGAGTGCGCGGCAAAGCCTGCTGCATTACATTATTGTCCATGCGGTTATTAACCGATATCATTATAACTTATGGGACAGAAGGGCAAAAGACATCCGCTGGAAGCAGCCATCAGCTTCATAATGAACCACGCAAAGCTGACAATCGTAATAATATTCATGATCACGGCAGTATTTGCTGTATCCATGACAAAACTCAAAATGGATGCGAACGTATTCTCATACGCCGCGGCAGCACCACCGCCAGAGATAATAGTCACGCCGGAAGAGAAACCTGACCATGCTCTTGTGCTCGCAGGAGTCGGGACAGTACCTCTTTCTCCTGAGCGCGGCGAGGTCGTACCAGTTCCGGAAAGACACAATGAAATTGATGCAGAGGATTTCAGTACGGGAGACTTTTCCTATGTGGAGCCTGTGATAAATGAATTTACAGGAGAGAAGACAGGGAAGTTCTCAGACGGCTATGTGATCATCTTCACTTCCGAGAGAATGTTTGATCCCGAAGTTCTCAACACTATCTATGAAGTCAGAGGCAATCTTTCAAAGCGGTATGAGATAGGACAGTGCCTCTCACCTTTTGATTACGTAACCGTAGAGAAGAAGGGAACACGCCTTTCCGTAACTCCCATAGCTCCCGTAAAGCAGGGAGAGAAATGGACAGAAGAGACCGCGGAGATATTCAGAGAACGTCTGATGAACGACAGCGTCGCCAAGAATTATCTCTATACAGATGACGGCTCCACAATAATGATCTATTACAGGGCAAGAGGGCTCAACGCACAGTCGATTGCTGAACTCGATACGCTCGTCAATCCTCTCAGGGAGTACGGACATGTGGCACTGAACGGCGGCGGACTTATAAGCAATGCAGTAATGAAGTACCTCAATAAGGACCTCATAACCCTGCTCGCCCTATGCTTTGTTGTCATACTCTTTGTCTATTACCTCTCTTTCAGATCATTCCGCGCGATGCTGCTGCCGGCCTCGCTTTCAATAATAGGCATCATCTGGACTCTCGGCACAATGGCACTTACAGGTTACAAACTGACCATAGTCACCGTACTGACTCCATGTCTCGTGCTTACACTGGGTTCATCATATTCCATCCATATGGTCAGCGAGTACTTTGAGGCAATGTCCAGAGGCGAAGGAGAGAAACTGGCTTACCACTTCTCAAAGATCTCCAGAACGATATTCTTCGCGATGTCCACAACCGTGGCGGGATTCCTTTCTCTTCTCGTATGCCACACACCGATGTTCAAGGAGTTTGGGATAACGATCTCAATCGGCGTCCTCTACTGCGCGATCCTCGCATTCACATATCTGCCGGCAATGCTCTCTCTTTCAAAGCCGCCGAGGAAAACACAGCTCACAGTGGTGCGCAGCGGCGTACTAACCAGAGGCGTGAACGGGATGGCAAATATCGTCACAAAGGAATGGTGGGCATTCCTGATAGTCGCTGTCCTGATAATAGTCTGCTTTGCCTTTGTTCACGACGACATCGGATTCGACTCGAACTATATGTCCTACTTCCCTCAGGATGATCCGATAGTGCAGGATTCGATATATTTTGCGAAAACACTTGGAGGTACAGACCCGTACTACATAACGATCACCGCGCCTGACAATGAACCGGGATTCTTCCTGGATAAAGACAATCTGAAACTGATATATGCCTATGAGAGCGCGATAATGGCAGCGTGTCCCGACATAGTGCAGATACTCTCGTTCAGCCAGTATGTCAGTTTCCTCAACCATGTCTACAACGGCACATACGGCATCCCCGAAAGCAATGGACTGATCAACCTGCTCTCCAGAGTACTCAAACAGATCGAGGGACAAATTGGTTCAAACGTTCTTGATGTGCTGATAAATGAAGATGCCTCCGAAATAACACTCTCGATGAGGAACTACGATTCAGTCGAGCAGGATCTGCAGACAACAGCAAGTGCAAGGAGACTTGAGACGACGCTCGACTATTACCGCTACATGCTTCCTTCCGGGACTTCCAGCGAAATACACTGTGCGGCCTCCAACGGACTCAGGGCAAGTGATATGATCATGGCTGATCAGAACAAATCAACAATGCTCTCCAATGTTCTGGTACTTATAATAGCCTCGCTTGCCGCTGCGTCCCTTATCTTCGGCTTCACCGCCCTGATTCCAGTAATCATAGGCGTCATGCTGAACTATATCTTCATGTGGATAGCAGGCATCCCCTTTGATATTGTCACAGTGGGATTCTCTTCAGTTGCGATAGGATCAGGAATAGATGATGCTCTTCATTTCCTAATCCGCTACAGAATCAAGAAAAAGGAAGATCCATCAGTAACAACAGTAGAGGCAATCAGAGAGAATCTCGTTGAGACGGGACGTCCCATAATTCTTACCAGTCTGAGTGTGGATGCAGGAATGATAATGCTGCTGTTCGCATCGTACACTCCCATTCAGTACTTCGGAATAATGATGTGTGTATCACTCACAGCAGCAATGCTGGCAACGCTCTTCATCATGCCTCCGGTAATGATACTGGGAGACAGAATCAGAGCGATCATAAAGGGAAAATCAATATCTGAAAGTACAGCCAAGTGACAGCTGGATATCGGGCTCGAATGCATCGGGCTCGTTATCCTTGTTCCACACGAGCATGGAATACACGCCGGCCTCGACAGAGAACCATGATGCAGCTCTCAGCTCTCCGCTTCCGCCGAGGACGAAGGTGTATTCAGGACTGTAGTTCTCGTCATTATCCGCTGGATCAAATGGATTTTCCGTGCTTGGCGTCGACGGATTGCCGGAAATGGTTCCGTCATAATATTTCGTCTCACTCTTCTCATCGATAATGCCATGTGTCATGAAAAACACATTGCCTTCAATGCGGAAAAGATCGATATCATCATAACCAAACCTGAAAAGTCCGGCGATGGCATCTGAACCGAACGGGAACGAGAGATACCTGGTTATGGCTGTGACATCATTGTCCACAACATAACGGTTGGAGGAGACGTAATAAAGATCATTACCGCCTTTCTCCATTGCTCTGTGATAAAGGAAAGGTGATGTATAGACTATCTCCGCATTACCGAAGAAGTAATTGCCGTTATCCTGCGGAATTGAGAATCTTATACCTCCCATTACGCCCCAGCCGTCAACAGAAGCGCCTTTCTCTCCGGGCTTCTTTTCATTGGGCATGGCAAGATCATCTATAGCCGCCTGCGCGTAGATACTAAGATTCGGTATTGGAGAATACTCGATCTCAAAAGTAGCCAGTGAATTCGCATTGCCGGCAATATAGAGATCATGGAGGAACATCAGAGGATTAAGCGCCCTGAAATCAAGATAACCGCTTTCTGACTGATACATTATCGATTCATTGAGGGCAAGTTTGAATGTACCGTCAAAGAAGCGCATCTCAAATCTGTGTCCGAGGAAGAAGCGCAGCCCCTTCAGCGGCGCACGATCAGGAGAAATGTAATCTCCCTTTTCATTACTCAGATTGGCGGAATGTGAGAAGAAACTCACCAGCATCTGATAGCTGAAATTCTCGCTTCCGGTAAAGGTAAGTGAGAAATAATCATGATAAGGAAGAGTATCTCCAAGCATCATGTTCCCCATAACACCATTTCCCCATGATACTCTGTCCCTGCCTAAGACAAAGCGGAAAGCATCAAAACCGAGGGCAAGGTATGTTCTGTCAGGAAAATTCATGCTTATCTTGCCATCAGACACAAACGGGATATTGCTTCCGAAATTCTCTTTGTACCTTGAGGTGTACTGATCTTTAACATCGTCATCGGTATAAACATTTGCATCCGCAAAATCAAAACCAATGGAGAAATCCATCAGGGCAGCGACATTGTTCTTGTATGTCATTCCAAGCAGGATATCTGCAGCAGGTTTATTCAGCAGATCCCTGTCATAGAAATCAGAAGAACTGTCAAAAGCCTTATTAGCATGAAGGGATACCACAGGAGTGAACGAAGCGCCGAACTTTGCCTTGAATCCGTCACTCTCACTGAGATATCCGCTGATCTCAGCTTTAAGCGCCCTTCCTGCTTCTGTACGAGGATTGACAGCATCAAGCATATGTTTGACATCCGTCTCAGTCCATGGCCTTGCTCCAAGCAGAGCAGCCTTTCCTTCTATGAGGTAGAGCACATCCATCCTGTCATAAACAGGATGATCCATATCGAACATCGCCAAAGATGCCGCGGAAACCGTACAGGCAAGAACAACGCAGAGCAGAACAGTCAATAAACCTTTTCTCATGATTCACCTACAGAAATTCATATCTGAAATAGAGGAAAGCCTGAGGAATAAAACGCTCCTCACCTTCCACATGCTTATAGTTCCACTTGTAAGGAAATGCCATATCGAGACCGACTTCAAGATCAATAGTCTGGAAATCATAGGAAACACCTACTTCCGGCTGCAGAGTATATTCATATATTGAATCAATCTTCTTCCAGTTTTCTTCTATAACGTCAGAAGTAGCTGAATCAAGGGCTATACCATGGTTACCATGCATTACGAATGTCATGGAGGCTCCGCCGGTGAAGCCGAACGATGATTCATATTCAGAACCAAGACTGAATACCAGGCTGTCAGGACCATAGTGATAACCCGAATACTGTATTTCATTTCCGCCGGTTATATTATGGCCGAGAAGCCAGTCATAATTGTAATTAAAATCATCTTCTTTCTCTGAATTTCTTTTTAAATTCATATAAAGATAAGGCATCGTATATACAGCTTCGGCATATGAATGAAGGATTCCATCTCCTACTTTTGAAATATTCTGAAAATTCAGCAGGAATCCGAAAGCATTGGGCATGAAATTACCGCTCTCACGGCTTCCGACCTGAATCTGATCCATGGCAACCTGGAAATGCATCATCCATCCGGGAAGGAACGTCCATAGCCCATCGACAGACAGCATGTTGTTCGCTTCGTCATATGGAGGAAGTCCTTTCGTCGACTCAGAGAAGTTATTGAATGAATGAGGAATCATCATCGGGATAAACATTCTGGGATCAAATGCGCTGTCAGTCTGGAACACGCTCCCGATGTTGAAGCCGAATGTGAACTTATCGAAAAGACTCAGCTCAAAGCGGTGCATGGCCCTGATCTGATGATCTCCAGAGAATCTGAACCTGTCAAATTCCAGAGAATCCGTCTGCTGATCAAAATATGAGACATCAAGATAATAAGAAAAAACATCACTTGTAAATGAGAAACGGAAGTAATCATCATAACTGAAATTGTCACCTATGGTGAGATTCCCTGTAACTCCAGAGCCGAATGCCTTTCTGTTGCGCCCAAGCTGGAAATTGAACCAGTCATTGCCAGCTGAGATACCTACTCTGAACGGCTGATATGCCTGTGTGATATAAGCATTGTCAAAAAACTTGAGCTGACGGCCTTCCATAGCCATTATTGCAAGGAAGTTCGTATAATGATCCATCTCTTCATCAAGAGGGAAAAACCGATCCTTCTCCATGAACTCGATGTAGAGATCGACACAATCGGAGAAAGAGACATCAAGCAAGGCTGCCACCATCGGATCGCGGTCCATATACGGCACGAAATACTCATAGTTATCAATATCTCCATGGATCATGCCATCGAAACCGCCATAGATATCTATATCCAGATTTATGGCATCGTCATTGTATATCGGGTCACCACTTTCAAGAGAAGCGATAAGCGCATCACGCTCTGCGACAATATCTTCACCAGCAGATTCAGGGATACGCTCCAGTGTCGATATAAGCCCTTCTCCTGTCACAGGAGTAACCTGAGGATAGACAACTCCCCCAAGCATGCAGAGTTCAGCAGTGCGGATGTATTCCTCATCGACTGCGCGGTAGAGGCGCTGCCCCGGTGATGCCGCAGAAAGCGGCAGTATCATAAGGACAGAAAACAGAATCATAACAAATGAAATTTTCTTCATATCGGTATCCCACGTATCACAAACCTGATATCAGCACCATTATGCTGAACAAACATGCGTATGGCAAATGCAGAAATACCTCATGCACCGATTATTCCAGAATCATAATTGTCTTTTGCGATTGATGGAAAAGATATCTGCTGTTAGTATTGTCCTAGATTTCCAGTAAGAAAAGCAGGTGAAAATGCGGATTGCATTCGGTTTTGACATCTTCTATCCAGAGACCAATGGAGTGATAACAACAACCATCAATCTTGCAAGGAACCTGATCGACATGGGCCATCAGGTGTGGTTCTTCGTGCCTCGTGATAAAGGCTTTTCCGGACATGTCATTGAGAACGGAATAAGAATCGTGCACGTTCAGGCAGTTCCGGCATGGATATACAAAGGCATAAAGCTCCTTCCTATCTATGGATCATACCTCCTGCCCTACCTGATGAAATACCACATCGATGTCGTGCACAACACATCTCCGTGGCTCATGGGAATGGCACTCAATCATGCTGCGAGGAAAATAGGCATACCTTCCATCGCCACGCATCACACACTTATAGATAATCCTATATATATAAAGTACGCGCTTAAAAGTACCAAACTGGCATATGCGGCGCAGGATGCAATCTGGACGGTGGTATTCAATCCGTTCTTCCGCCTCACATGGATGGCAACAGCCCCGAACCGCAACACATGCGAAGTGCTCAGGAAAAGAAATCCCGATCTTGATGTCCGGTATGTTTCAAACGGAATAGACATATCCAAATTCGATGAGTCCCTTCCCGAGCTTCCGCTGCCCAAGCAGATAAATCCGGAGTGGATCGGCAGAAAGACATTTCTGTATATCGGCAGGCTCGGATATGAGAAAGCGATAGATGTCGCATTTGAAGGCTTTGCCAAATGTCTGCAGAAAAACCCCGATGCTCAGTTCATCGTGATCGGACAGGGACCGGCGGAAGAGACTCTCATAAAGCTGCAGCAGGAACTTGGACTTGAAGAGAGAGTTCACATGACAGGAATGATTCCTAATAAGGAAATCATCGGTTCAAGGATTCTTTCAAAGGTCGCGGCATTCGTAACAGCTTCTCTTTCGGAGAATCAGGCAATAACCGTTATCGAATCCCTCTGTGCAGGAGCTCCAATCATTGCGGCAGACGTTGAGAACATGCATGAAATATTCAACGAAAGCGAAGGATGGTTCTTTGAGGGAGGGAATTCCGACGATCTTGCCGATAAGATGGACTGGGTTCTGAATCATCAGGAAGAAAGGGACAAGAAAGCTGCTGAGGCAAAAAAATGCCGATCGCGTTTTGACGGAAAGGAAGTGGCTAAGCAGTTCGTCGCATTGTATGAAGAACTGCAGGAATGGAGAAGAAACGGCTACAAAGTTCCGCGCACAAGCAGTCAGGACGAAGATACAGATGACGCTCAGAACGAGGCCGTAAAGTAAGCCCCTATATCATAATCAAAGCCGCCTGCATATCCCTCAGGCGCAAGATAATCGTAGTAGACACCTATATATGCTCTAAAGAGTCCCATTATGTAGAGATTGAATCTGGCACCGACAGTACCGTAGAACCTGACTTCCGGTTCCGCAGCAGGACTGTTTATCAGCTCCCCTGCTGCAAGCGCATTCTCGACAAACACATTAAGCGTGGGATATGTGCCGATCGTTATGAACTCCGGTCCGGTTACCGTTATTCCGGCAGAAACATTCGTAATGAACGGACGGGGCGGAATCCAGTCCCCTCGCATACTGACGGACAAAGCATGCTGAGGCACTGATGAGCCGAACAGCAGCTGACATTTTAGGCTGAAATCCATATAGACAGAGAAGAGGTTCATGTCGCTGTTCTCCTGCAATGCCTGTATGAATGTGTGCTTGTAATTGGCGGACGAGAGAATTCGGTAATAGTCGATTTTCGAACTCGTATCAAAAATAGTGGGAACATTAAGAAGCCACCACGGAGCAAGCGTGAGATCAAAAGAGAAGTTGTATCCCTCAGGCGTCAGATAATGACTGATCATATTATTCAGATCAAGACCGAGGGTGAATGAAGTCGTAAGTGAGTATTTCTTATCGGCAAGCTCAGGAACACCGACGGACTCATCAGACGGGAAATAATCCTTATTATTAAAGAATCCATCCCATTTTTTATTCTGCATATCTGACAGAGACGCGAAAGCCTGCTCCCATCGCATTCCAAGGAAAGCACTGACCGTAATAAAATCGGGAGCACCTTCGCGGGGATTGTCAACAATACCCTGTGAGAAACCTATCTTGCCATCTGAGAATACGACGGAATAGCGCCTCTGATCATCAGAATTCCTTATGATCCTGCCATCAGCAGGCCACTGCCTGAGCGTACGCTGAGTCATTCCCGCTTCTACCCTCACAATAGCCTTTGTGTTGAGGTCAGGAACGAAATCTATATGATCTATTCCGAACTCTCCCCAGAAGCTCACAGGAAAAGCGTTCATCGCAAAATCAGAGAGATATGACGCATTGACGATATTCGAGAAAAAGACCTCTTCCGCATAGAGGGAAAATGAAACAAGAAAAGAGATCATCAGAACCGCAATACGACGCATTTTTGAAATAGTATCATTCAATCTGTTTTTTTGATATAGTTCTGCCATCATGGAAAACAAGGTACCGGAAAACCCTTCAAAAAACCGGAATGGTGAGTTCACGCCGCTTGTGGTGGTCACTGCCATTCTGGTCACCTTCTATCTGATCGCCAATCTCATGGCCGTAAAGATCATATCAATAGGAAGCCTCTCGCTTTTTGATGCAGGAACTATCACATTTCCATTCGCATATATGCTTGGCGATGTCCTTGCAGAGATATGGGGATACAAAACAGCAAGAAAAGTCATCATCCTCACATTCATATGCAACGCGCTTCTTGTCCTGTTCACATCAATAGGCATCATACTGCCCTATCCGCCGTATATGGAGGAAACACAGAAGGCATATACGATGATATATTCGTTCGTACCAAGAATAGTTGTCTCTTCTCTGATATCTTTCCTGTTCGGAGAGCTTGCCAATGCCAGGGTTCTGGTGTGGATAAAGGAAAGACAGAAGAACGGAAAACATCTCTGGATAAGAACAATAGGATCGTCAATGGTTGGATACCTCTTTGATACAGTATTATTCGTGCTGATCGCATTCACAGGTTCCGTTCCTGCAGCCGATCTCGTATCAATGATCGCAGTACAATACATTGCCAAGCTCCTGATAGAAGCATTCTTCGGAACCCCGTTCGCCTACGCTCTGGTAAATTATCTCAGGAGGAAATTTTCATGACGGATCTTGTCCGCTACAGCACTATAGATAAAGGACTTAGAAGGGAATTCCTGCTGCTTCAGGGAACAGGATGCCGATGGAGAAAATGTACTTTCTGCGACTACTACCTTGATGTATCCTCTGATCCGTATTCAGTAAACAGAGAAGTTTTGGAAAAGGTCACTGGAAAATACGGAACACTTGATATCATAAATTCAGGTTCGGCTCCCGAATTCGATGAAAAGACATTAAGCATGATTGCAGAGATCGCAGAAAAGAAAAACATACATGATCTCTGGTTTGAAGCCCACTGGATTTACAGAAATCAACTGAAAAGGTTCGCAGAACAGTTTCCATGCTGTGTTCATTACAGACTCGGAATAGAATCATTCAATCCCGAGCTGAGACTCAGCTGGAACAAGGGAATCGGCAGAGATGCCACACCTGAACTGATAAGCAATTACTATGATGGAGTTTGCCTGCTTGCAGGAATAAAAGGACAGACAGAGAAAGACATAATGGATTCAGTTAAGATTGCAGAAAAATATTTCAGTTATTATTCCGTGAATCTTTTCTGCCCCAACACAACATCAACAGAAAGAGATGATGTGCTTGCTGAGACTTTTATAAAAAAACTCGCCCCTGAGATTGCCAAAAGTCCTAAAGCTGAAATCCTTATAGAAAATACAGATTTAGGAGTTGGCTGAGCCAGACAAATACATGAAATCTTCCCGAAGTTAAGTATAATAACAGAAGATTCTTGAAAACAAAGCGCAGGAAAGCTGTCTGTATATAGAGTATGCTGACAACTAGCACACTAAATATTGCTGTTAGCTCCACATACGTGGAGGTGTTTCTGAGTTCCCCTATGTCGTTAGAATAGCCCCTTAGTTAGCTCCACATACGTGGAGGTGTTTCCCGACCGGGGTCACTACCCCGGCCGGAAGGAGGGTTAGCTCCACATGCGTGGAGATATTTCTATTCTCCTTGTCTCAAAGTGTCGCCGCGTTGAGTTAATTCCTCGCATTAGAAATATTCTGAGGCAAAAAGATTATCTTCAGTGCAATATCAACATATTCAGCACTGCAAAATGGGTGAAGTTCAAATCTCTGTCTGAAGCATCCTTTCATTGACAGATGCACAGCAAGAATGATAATTTTCTAGAAGCTGTTTTCTCAATGGAAGCCGCACTCATTTCTTTGGATAAAGAGGTTTGTAGAAATGCCTTCAGATAATGAAAAAGGTATCGCATTCCCTGAGAAGGGAAACAAGAATCACCAGAAAGAGCACAAAGACAAAAAGCATGGCAAATCAATCGGATGGATCATCGGTGTCATCGTTCTCATTCTGATTTCAGTAACATTCATACTTCCGACAACCATCTTCAGCACGACAAGTGCCCAGACAATCGAGTTCGGAAAGTACAATGGCGAGAAAATTGAGCTTGCACCCTCCTACGACAACTATTTCTATAACCAGCTCTATACACTTGCTCAGACATACCAGATGAATCCGCAGAATGAGATGCAGCTCTACTCTCAGGCATTCTACGCTACGGTTCTTGAGACAGCACTCAGCCAGATGGCAGCTCAGGCGGGAATATCCGTGACCGACCAGATGATCAGCACGGCAATCGTCAAGAGCGGCACATTCGCTGACGAGAACGGAAACTTTGACATGGAGGCCTACAACGCCGCATCCGCCATGGAAAAGGAATCCATGAAGAACCAGCTCAGGGATATGATCCCCGCGCAGGTCGTCTATCAGGACATAACATCCGTAAAAACATCTGACAGCGAGCTTGAGTTTGTATCCGCGCTCAATGACGCTCCGAGATCATTTGAATATATCATCATCGATTACGACAGCTATCCGGATGCAGATGCGGCAGCTTATGCAGAAGCAGACCACGCTCCGTTCACGACAATGAACCTCTCTGTGATCACAGTGGCAACTGAGGATGAGGCCAATACAATCCTTGCCTCCATCCAGAATGGTGAGACTACATTCGAAGAAGCAGTTGCGGCAAGCTCAACGGATACATATAAGGATGAGAACGGCAGCATGGGAAGCGTCATGCTCAACTCCCTGCAGAACATGCTGGTTAACGCTGAGGATGCTACAGCAGTGTTCGGCACAGCTGCAGGATCGCTTACAGCTCCCGTGCAGGGATATGCAGGCTGGATGATCTTCAGGGCTGACAGCGCTTCGGCTCCTGCAGACCTCACAGATGCGGAAGTCCTCTCAGAGGTTAAGAGATATATCTCGCTCAACGATGAGGAGACAATGATGACATATCTCGATGCTGAGGCTCAGAGAATATACGGTGAGGCAGCAGCTGACTTCACAGCGGCAGCGGAAAGCAACGGCCTCCCTGTAAATGAAGTCGCAGCCTCTTCCTACAACCCGTCATATTCTTCGTTCATTCTCGGTCTTATCTACAATGATCCCGAAGGTATCCTCGCCTCCGCTGCATCTGCCGATACAGATTACCAGAAGACACTCTTCACAGCCGAGGAGAACACCGTTCTTGAACCTGTGGATGCTGGAAACTGCTACATCATAGCACGTCCTGTTGCGGCAGGCACAACGAATGATCTCTATGCCTCCTATATCGATTCGCTTTATCCTGCATATATCCCTGAGATATCTGCCCAGGATCTGCAGACAGGCATATTCTCCAGCGAAGGCTTCGAGAACAACTTCTTCCAGGTCTTCCTTGAGAGAATCATGGGCGTCGGTGCGAATTGACAGCAGACAGACACTATACAGACCATTACGACGGGCATCGCAGGATGCCCGTTTCTTCTTTCCCGGCACTCCCTGTGCTATAATCCCCTCCATGAATGATATAAGCGGAATATGGCAGAGAAGAAACTCCAGCGCCTCAGATATCTATTACTTCACCGATCCTGAGAAAGGCTTCACTGTACGAGCCGAATACAGTGAATCGAAGCTGCGGACAGCAAACTCAATATCATTCATCGACTACAGAAGACATGAGACAGCCACAGAGAAGAGCAGCTGCCGCATAAAGCTCTCCTCACCAGCAATGCCGGAATCTCCCGATATAGAAAGCGGCATAACCTATTCAGACAGCAGAATGACAATGACATTCGTGCGCCGAGACATAAGACGGCTGCTGCTGATCACAGCACCATATCTCCGTCTGCCATCAGGAGAGACAGGACTTAAGTGCGATATAACGCTCCAGGAAGAGGACAATCTTGAGAACAAAGTCCATGAGGCAGAGGACGGAACAGAAAAAAGCGCTGTGATCATCCCGATGGAAGCAGAAGGCCGTATATTCACAGGCGACAGAATTGAAGCGCTTGGAATCGACAGCACAGGTCTTTTTGAATGGAGAAGAACATATGGAAAGGGAGCTGCTCTTAAAAGCCTGACAGCTGCAGCAATCTCCTCAGAGCAGCCTCTTCCCCTTGGAATCCTGATGAATGAAAACGGCATCTCATCAATCAGAAAAGAGGGCGGAGTGCGGGAATACGGCAAGTGCTCATTCATCTTCCCTGATGATCCTCTATCTGCAGCGTGGCAGATAAAAGAAGAAAACGGAAAGATGCAGTTCATAATGTCTCCCTGTGCTCTTCTCCGCACAGGAAACGGAGATGAAGTCTACGGAGTTTTCAGCGGCACTATAGCTGACGGCAGCATGGAGACGGAAATAAAGGAAGCATACGGTTTCATAAGGATGCCGGCAAAGGAGAAAGGAAAATGAAGCGGAGGGATATGCTGTCGTGGATTCTCTTTGCAATCCTGCTCTTTGCCGTGTTCACATTCTTCTGGAACTACAGGACAACCGTTCCATGGCTCTGGGGAAAAGTCGCGTCGGGACTCCTTCCCCTCCTCGGAGGATTCGGCATCGGATTTGCGCTCAATATCCTCTCATCATTCATAGAAAACAGAATACTGAGAACCAGGAAAACAAGCAGAAGCGCAGATAAACTCACGAGAATCGTATCAATACTGCTTGCGCTCCTGCTTCTTATGGCATTCGCGGCATTCATCATAACTCTTGTGCTTCCTGAGCTGATAGACGCTGTCTCCATATTCATATCATCACTGAGGAGCTTTGCATCTGACAGCGGATTCTGGGACAGCCTGGATATACGCTCCATACCGGTAATCGGAACATTCTTTGACAGTGCTGACGATACGATACTCACCGCAGCCGATGCGCTTGAGGAGAAGCTGAATGAGTGGACGCCGTCAATACTCTCATTCACTATAGCAACACTCAGGAACTTCATCGGAGGAGCGGCGACATTCGCTGTCTCCGTGATATTCGCAGTCTACTTCGTAGCAAACAAAGAGATGCTGAGGCGTCATATCACAAAGCTGCTTACTCTGATCGTGAAAGACAGAACGCTGAAGAAGCTGGAGCATACGGCAAGTCTCGGATACACCGCGTTCTCACGCTTCATAATCGCGCAGGTCACCGAAGCTGTGATCATAGGCTGCCTGTGCTTCACGGGCATGCTGCTCTTCCGTTTTCCGTACGCTCCTGTGGTCGCCGCCCTCACGGGAGTAATGGCGCTCATACCTGTTTACGGCGCAGTCATCGGAGCTCTCATCGGAGCTTTCATGATAGCTGTCGTCAGCCCATGGCAGGGACTTTTCTTCCTCATCTTCATCGTCGTCCTGCAGCAGCTTGAAGGTGATCTCATATATCCGCGCGTAGTCGGCAGTTCAATAGGCGTGCCGTCCGTCTATGTGTTCGCATCAGTCACACTCGGAGGAGCACTCTTCGGAATCCTGGGAATGCTTCTCGCTGTTCCCCTGTTCTCCGTTGTATTCACGCTTCTCAAGGAACACTATGCTGAAAGAATGGCAGGCAAATCTGACGATATTTCACTGAACAGAGAAACCGATCATAAATAATGACAGATCAAAGAGATTCCTTCGCTGCAGCAAGAAAAAAGGAAGATAAGAGCATATAGGAACGCTTTTGCAGAATACTCTGCTGATGTTTTCTTTGCGTCATGAAGGATGCAAGTGTACAATCCTTTATATGGCAGAGCGAAAGGAATACAGAAAGGCGGAACTTGCGGTCATCAGCGTCCCTCCGGAGGCCATAATCTCCGGAAGCCTTGATGAGGAAATACGGGAGAGGATGCTTGCCGTCATAGAAGCGGAGGCCCCGGTCAAGGAAAGCCTTCTGTACAAAAGAGTCGTGAATTCGCTTTCGCTCAAGAAAGTGGGCTCGAGAATGCTGCCTGTCTTTGAGAGAATAGCCTCAGCTCTGCCATGCATGATAACTGAAGATGACGGAGAAAGAGTATTCCACAGAGAAAACGAGGAAGAAGAGTTCCGCCCTACTCCTGATTCCTGTACAAGGTACTCCTACCAGATTCCCACAGAGGAAGCTGTTTACTGCCTGAAATACATACTTGAAAGAGAAGGAAGAATAATGACCAAATCCGAGCTTTCACGGCTTTTCAAGGAAGAGCTCGGTTATGAAAGAATGGGCGCGCAGGTTGATGCCCTTTTCAGGAAAGCAGCCAGAAGCCCGCTTCTCAAGCGTACAGGGAACGGCAGGTACATGCCCTGACATAATAAGGAAAACACAGCATCCGGCTGCAGTGATTCAAGGCTGGAATGCATAGACTTACGGCTTATGCACCGCAATAATACAGCGAATAGCTCAAGCTGCCGGCATCACTCAGTACAGTATTTGTCATAATTCGCCATTTAGCGCAATATATTTCATATTTATTATATAATCCGCAGTATGTTCCTTTACAAATTGCAGATTCACTCTATACTCAATGATAGATAGCAGGAGGCATTATGCTCATAAAGCTCAGAAAGAAGAACGATATCATCAGAAAGAATGCCGAGAGATGCAGGGAAAAAGGCATTACCCTCCCGACTTTCGCACAGATGAAGGACCCGTCGCTCATTCCGGCGTCCATCAAGGAACAGCTCAGGAACGTCGGCCTCTGGGATGTAAATCCACTCAACCTCTACAGAATCAACTGGCACAATGAGCCAAAGGATTCAGGCGGAGATTTCGGCGGAGTAAACTTCATCGAGATTCCCCGTGAGATAACCGGCACGAAGGCCAGGATACTCGCACTCGCCGGAAAATGGTTCCCCTGCGGCGTCCATAAGGTAGGAGCGACATACGCATGCCTCGCACCGGCTCTTGTGACAGGCAACTTCGATGCAACAGAACAGCAGGCAGTATGGCCGTCCACAGGCAATTACTGCAGAGGCGGTGCATACAACAGCGCCCTTCTGGGCTGCAAGAGCATAGCCATTCTGCCTGAGGATATGTCTCAGGAACGCTTCAACTGGCTCAAGACGGTGGCAGGAGAGATCATAGCGACACCGGGCTGCGAATCGAATGTAAAGGAGATATTCGACAAGTGCCATGAGCTTGATGCCGAACGCGGCACGCACATCGTCATATTTAACCAGTTCGAGCAGTTCGAGAACTACCTCTGGCACTATGAGGTTACGGGTTCTGCGATCCTTGAAGTCCTGAAGAATCTGGGAATAAAGAAGGAGAACGTCAGGGCCTACGCATCATCCACAGGTTCAGGCGGAACGCTTGCCGCCGGCGATCATCTCAAGGCTGTCTATCCGAATATAAAGATAGGAGCCGGAGAGGCTCTGCAGTGCCCCACTCTGCTGAGAAACGGATTCGGCGCGCACAGGATCGAGGGAATCGGAGACAAGCACGTTCCATGGATACACAACGTAAAGAACACAGATATGGTCCTCTCGATAGATGATCAGGACTGCATGGACATCTACCGCCTCTTCAACGAGGAGAGCGGAAAGGAATACCTCTCGTCAATTGGCGTGAAGGATGAGGATATCGCAAACCTTGCCCTCTTCGGAATCTCCGGCATCGGCAACATGCTCAGTGCGATAAAGATGGCAAAGTACTATGAGATGGATGAGGATGATGTTGTATTCACAATCCTTACTGACAGCACCGTGATGTACACTTCAAGACTCAGCGAGCTTACCGAGCAGCAGGGACCGTTCAATAAGACGGAAGCTGCAAAAGTGCATGCCGCAGCGCTGATGCATCAGGGCATCGACAATGCGCTCGAGCTCGGATACTACGACAGGCTCAGAATCCACAACCTCAAGTACTACACATGGGTTGAGCAGCAGGGAAAGACCTACGAAGAGCTTAACAGACAGTGGTATGACAGAAACTACTGGACAGCAATTCCAAAGCTGACAAAGAAGATCGACAGCCTGATAACAGAGTTCAACTCGATGATAACCGGCTGAGCCGGAAAGAGTGACTGAGAATGCCGGGAAACCGGCATTCTCTTTGAAGGAGGAATATGAGATTTCACTACAAATGTTCGGACTGCGGCAGGGAATATTATACAGACGGGATAATGTACCAGTGTCCTGAATGTGCCAGAAAGAACGATGGTTCACACTTTCCTAAAGGCAACCTCATTGTTGAGCTTGAGGATGACGTGCTGAAAGCCGCGGCTGCAAAGGAACATGTAACCCCCAATGACTTCTATCCCTACCCTTCTCCCGATCCGGAAGCATATCCGATCGGAATAACGCCGCTGATGAGACCCAGGAGAATACAGAGGAAGCTGGGACTGAATAACCTCTCCTTCAAGCTCGACAGCCAGCTCATCTCAGGTTCCTTCAAGGACAGGGCAAGCTATGAGGTCGCACTGCAGGCCATAGCACACGGGGAGAAGAAGATCGCGCTGGCCTCAACAGGCAACGCAGGCGCGGCGATGTCCGCAGTCGGTGCGGCAATGGGGCTTGATATAGTCCTCTTCGTGCCCGCCTCTGCTCCTGTGAACAAGCTGATGCAGAGCGTGCTTTACGGTGCGCATGTGATCCCGGTGAAAGGGACATATGACGATGCCTTTGCCCTCTCCATCGAATACACGAAACTCTTCGGCGGCATAAACCGCAACACGGCGTACAACCCCATGACGATAGAGGGAAAGAAATCGATCTCTATCGAGCTCTTTGAGCAGATGGGAAGGAAAGCCCCCGATGCCGTATATGTGCCGGTCGGTGACGGATGCATAATCGCGGGAGTGGCGAAGGGTTTCCATGATCTGATGAAAGCCGGTCTTATCAACAGAATGCCGCGGCTCATCGCCTGCCAGTCGGAGGCGTCTGATGCGATATCAAGAGCCATAAACAATGATGATTTCCGCATGATTCACGCTGCGACAAGAGCAGATTCAATCTCCGTCGATCTTCCTGCGAACGGAAGAATGGCCGCAGCCTATGTGAAGGAATCGAGAGGATGGGCCGTTACGGTACCAGATGAGGAGATATTGAATAGCCAGATCACCCTCACAGCCATGGCCGGAGTGCTTGCTGAGCCCGCCGCGGCATGTGCCTATGCAGCCATCGAGAAGGACAGGGACCACCTTGTCTCTGAACTCGGAGCGGCTGCAGAGGTCACGGTGCTTCTTACAGGAACCGGATTCAAGGATATGAAGGCCTTTGACGGACGCGTATCAATACCGCCGGCAATAGAGAACTCCATTGAAGCTGTGAGATCACTGCCGTCATTCGACTGAGCCGGATAAACTATAAGACTAACTGGAACATCTGCTGTCTGAATAATGGGCAGCGGATGTCCATTAATGTACCAGCTGAAAAATACTCTATTTGCAAGTCTAATGATATGTTCTTTT
The DNA here is from genome assembly GCA_944389295.1 of uncultured Spirochaetaceae bacterium. Lineage (GTDB taxonomy): Bacteria > Spirochaetota > Spirochaetia > Sphaerochaetales > Sphaerochaetaceae > Ornithospirochaeta. The sequence continues at coordinate 34,712 of CALXLV010000028.1, forward strand.
TTGGCAATTTCTGCTAACTATTGCAATTTTAGCAGAAATACATAATATATCATTATGATTGAATCTCCGCCGAAAATGACAGCTGAATACCTATCTGATCTCCATATTGCAGATGAGGATTCGCTTTTGATTGATAAATGCAACAGCCAGTACCTGTACTGGGACAAGATTAAATATCAGAAAATTCCATCGGGAATGGATGCAAATCGCTTCTGGTTCATTCTTAAGGAAATAAGGCTGAGAAACAGTCAGCACATTAGAATCGGCAATGATTCCTTCTTCCTTTTTATCACTTCAGAGATTCTGAGAACGCTGCATACGATTGATTTCGGACTTGGCCGGATTCTCTCAGTATCAGACAAAGAGCAGGAAAAGTTCATAACGAGCACGCTGATGGAAGAAGCAATCGCCTCAAGCAATATGGAAGGAGCTTCAACGACAAGAAATGTGGCAAAGAAGATGCTCAGAAGCAAATCGGTGCCGCATACGAAAGGGGCTCGGATGATTCTGAATAATTACCAGACTATCAGATATCTCTCCGATCACAGAAATGACAGACTGACCCCGGAAAATCTATGCAGCATACACCGGATGATTGCGGAAGGAACTCTTGACTGCCCTGAAGATGCCGGCAGGATAAGGTCTGATAACAACATATTTGTGATGGACACACTCTCCGGAGATGTAATCCATACCCCGCCGTCAGGTTCCCTCCTCGGTGAAAAAATCCAGAACCTGTGTGATTTCTTCAACGGCATCGATGATAACGAATTCATCCATCCTGTGCTTAAAGCTATGATAATCCACTTCTACCTTGCATATCTCCACCCCTTCTCAGATGGAAACGGAAGGACTGCAAGGAGTCTTTTCTACTGGTACATGCTGAAAAGCGGATACTCAGCAATCGAGTTCTTGTCGATATCAAGAATCATATATGCAAGAAAATCCGCATACGAGAAGGCTTTTCTATATACCGAGCATGACGGTAATGATATCACCTACTTCATTCTGAATCAGTGCATGGTCCTTGATAAAGCTGTCGTGGAACTGCAGAGATATATCGAGAAAAAAGCAAGGGAGAAGGCAGAGGTTTCAAAATTCATCGGAAGGCAGGGCATAAATGAACGGCAGGCACTGCTTCTGTCAAGGCTTTCCTCTCTTTCCGTTCCATATATAACCGTTGAGGAATTCCGGTCAATGAATGGAATCAGCACACAGACTGCACGAACGGATTTAAGACATCTTGCGGGACTTGGCTATCTTGAGGAATTCAGGATAAATGAGAGGAAATCTGGATTCAGAATAAAGCGGAAATAACTTTCAGAAAAAGTTTCTTTTGCTGATTTCTGCTAATTTTACAACAATTAGCAGAAATTGCAGTAAACTAATAAAACAATGAAGCCTGGGACGGGGTCGTATCCCAGACTTCAGTTTTGCTTATACGATGGTGAGCGGGAAATCAGCTTCCCAGGAATCACCGTCACGGTCTGTGGCAGTGATATGAAGCATATAGTCTCCCGGTTCTGTGCCGACAACCCTTATACCGTGCACCGTAACGGAATCTCCGGCATCGACACCCCTGATAGTACCGTTGCCGCTCAGGATGGAAAGCCCGTCACCGCTCTCGCAGTTTATCGTGACATTCCTGAGATCCTCGCTTCCGTTGTTGGCGATAGTGAAGGAAAGATCAGCCTGCGTGTTCACAGGAATGGCATCCAGCGAATAGTGCTTTGCTGAAAGGTCAAAAAGTTCAGCCATCTTCCACAGTGCCTCATAGATAGCGCCGTTGCCTTCAAGCGTGACCTCTGTCTCATCGGGTGCGATGTAGTCGCCTGTCGATCTGTCTACCCAGCCTGCGAATACATAACTGTCATCTGGTTCGCTCACTGCCGGAACCGCGATGGAATCGCCGGAAGCGATATCACCCACCGTTGACTCAAAGCCCGTGATCTCATCCTTGAATACAACCTGTGTTGTCCATATCGCATAGAGCGTCTGATCGGTATAAGGTGCCTCTATCGTTTCACCGGGCTGATAAGTAACCTCATCGGGAGTTACTCCCCATCCGGAAAGTACGCCGGCTGCGGATGTATTTACTCTCACACTGTCACTGTCGGGAAGAGTGATCTCCTCTCCCGGAGTTACAGACTGCGATGAAGAGTACTTAAAGCTGTAATTGTCACCTGCTGATGACCACTCATAGGAGATCATCGGATGATAATACCTGCTGTTCTCCATGAGCCACTTGGCATCTGCTGCTCTGTTATCCGAATCCTCGGAAAGTATAGCCTCAAGAAGAGCATCGCTCTGCTCCTTTGTGATGGAACGCGAAGAGATTGAGCGCATCTCACTCCATGCATCCCTTGCCTTGTCGATATTGCCAGCCTCAGCGGCCTTCTCATACCTTCTCTCCGCCTTCTGGTAATCTTTCTGGAGCTGTTCCTCCATATCCGTGTAATATTCAATAGCTCCCTGTGCGTCGCCGGCGCTCACCGCATCTGAGAAGCTCTGATAGAGTTCTCCCGCATCTGCCGCTGCAAGCGTCAGGGAGGCAATCATCAGAACAGCGACTGCCGCTGTGATTCTTCTTTTCATTTCTTTTTCCTCCTGCGATAAATCTAACAGCAGAGCCGTGAAGATTGCTGATAGTATTCATGAATCTCATATGAAGAAAATACCAGTGCATGCGCTGATTCTGCTCTTTTCCAGAGCAGGAGGAATTTATGCTACTATCAGCGGAGGAGCGCAATATGCCGCAGCATGTGAAAGTAGAGGAATACAATCCGGCATGGCCGGAGATTTACAGGAAAGAGAAGCAGCTTATCACTACAATCCTTGGCCGCAGCTGCATCGCAGTCTACCATATCGGAAGCACAGCCGTTCCCGGGCTTGCCGCAAAACCCATAATAGACATCATGGTCTCCGTCAGGAATCTTAAAGAAGCTGACGGTGCGGCAGAGGAATTCAGGAAAGCAGGATACGAGTGGCTCGGCGAATATGGCATCGCAGGGAGAAGATATCTCAGGAAAGGCGGGGATGAGAGAACGCATCAGATACATATCTTCCAGGCGAACGACAGGGCAAACATCGAGCGCCATCTAGCTTTCAGAAATTTCCTGAGAACTCATAAGGAGGCAAGGGAAAGATATGCAGTACTGAAAAAGGAGCTCGCCGTACGCTTTCCGTATGATATTGAAAGCTACTGCTCTGGCAAGGATGAGCTGGTGAAGTCATTTGAGCGGGAAGCCCTGCTCTCATATGAGGCCTCATGGGACAGGCTTTTCACAGCAGCGGCAATGGCACGAAATGAGAGGAATGTCTCACCTTTCATTGAAGCCGGGGCTGTGTCCGCCGCACTTATGACAGACAGAGGAAATATATACTGCGGAGTCTGCATCGACACTGCCTGCTCACTCGGAATGTGCGCGGAGAGGAATGCAGTCGGAAGCATGATCACGGCGGGAGAGAACCATATAAGCAAGATTGCCGTTATGATGAATGACGGCAGCCTTGGCAGTCCTTGCGGCGCATGCCGTGAGATGCTGATGCAGCTTGGGTGTCATGACATTGAAATACTGAAAGATCATGAGGCAGAAACATCCGGTAGACTTTTCACAGATACAGAGAAAGAGAACTGGTGGGGAAAGCAGGAATTCAATAAATAATTGTAATGCCTGCACATTATTGAAACTGCTTCAGATGTCATCGAAACTTCATGCGCAAGAAGCAGATAAGTTATTAAAAAAAAGCCGTGGCAAGAATGCCACAGCCAATTGTATTCAGTTCCGAATTCAGTTTGCTTTCTTATCTTTCATTTTAAGATAAAAATTCTTGATCAAAGGAGAGAAAGAAACAAGAAGTATCAGAACTATGAAAAACCAGCATATGCCGCCTCTGAAGAAAATCGAAGGATTTCCTCTTGTCATATCAAAAGACTGTCTGACGTACTGTTCAAGCATCGGAGCAAGCACGAATGTCAGCAACATCGGAGTTGTCGGAACATCTGCTAATTTCATCAGATAACCCAAAATTCCGCAGATAAGCATCAATACGACATCAAACATGGCATTGCTGTTAGCATACGATGCAATTACGCACACAGCGATTATTATGGGAACAAGAACCTTCTTCGAAACTGAAATCGCACGAACAAGTATCGGAATACAGATGAACGCAAGTATAAGGCATATTACATTGCCGATATACATGGAGGCGATAAGTGACCATACAAAATCCGGCTGTTCAGTAAAGAGAAGCGGTCCAGGCTGCAATCCCCACATCATGAGTCCGCCAAGGAGAACTGCGGTTGTCGCGCCTCCTGGAATGCCGAGCGTAAGAAGAGGGGCAAACGCGCCAGCTGCAGCCGCATTGTTTGAACTCTCCGGAGCTGCAACTCCTATCATAGAGCCCGTACCTATCTCATCTCTGTGCTTGTTTATTCTTTTCTCAATTATATATGAGAGGAAAGCGCTGGTTGTAGCACCTGCACCAGGCATTACGCCGACGAATGTTCCAATAATTCCTTCGCGAATCGAAACTGGAAGCATCATCTTTATTTCCTTTCCTGTGGGAACACAGTCACGGATACGGACTTTCGTTGCCACTGCGCCATCTTCGCCAGAGATTATCATGTCAATTACCTGCGAGAAGCCAAAGAAGCCTACGACAAGCGGTATGAACGAGACTCCGGAAAGGAGATTTATCTGACCAAAACTAAACCGTGTCTGACCCAATGCGGGATCAACACCTATTGTCGCAAACATCAAACCAATTGCAGTGGCAAGAAGACCAGCGGGAATATCATCCCCAAGAAGCCACCCAATTGAAGTAAGTGCAAAGAGAACCAGAAGCGCAAGTTCAGGAGCTCCGAATGCAAGCCCAGCTTCCGCAAGCAATGGCCCTGATATAGTAAGTATTATTATGCCTATGGTACCGCCAATAAAAGAAGATACGGTTGAAGCATTCAGCGCCTTCCCCGGTAGACCCTTCTGTGTGAGTTTATACCCATCAAGTGATGTAACTATGGCAGGAGAATCACCCGGGATATTCAAAAGTATGGCAGAAAACGCACCACCATACATAGTCGAATAATACAAACCAGCTAATGCGATTATCGCAGTAGTAGGATTCATTCCAAACGTAAGTGGCAGGAGTAAAGAAACACCTGTTATGCCGCCAAGACCAGGCATCGCACCTATGATCAATCCTGCAACCGCGCCAAATATGGCTGCGGCCATGTTCTCCAAGCTGAAGGCTATGGCAAAGCCATGCATCAGCAGCGCTATATTTTCCATATGCCCCCCTTAAATTAGTTCAAACAGTCCCATCGGAAGCGGTACTGCAAGCCAAAGATCAAAAACAAGATAGAAGACAAGAGCTGTTCCGATGCCGACAGCTGTCGACTTCAGCCAAGGTTCTTTTTCATAAAAGACCATCCACGCAATGATAAATACACCGAGTGATGGGATAAGACCTATTATATAGGAAGCAATGATTATCCCTATCACACTTACGACCGGAAAGATCGATTTCACAGAGAAATCTGATTTTTTCTTGGTCCTGTAACGGCGCATGATCATGACAACACCGAAAATGATTGCAAGTATTCCTGCTATAAGCGGGAACAGGCCGCCTCCGGGTCCATTAAGGACCCAGAGTCTGTAACCAAATGCCTTTACTGCCCAGTATAGTCCCATGAGGACCGACAGGCCAGGTAGAACATATCCCATAAGTACTCCTATATCATTTAGTTAAGAAGATCAAAATATCCAACTTCCTCAAAGGTCTGCATTACCTGCTCAACATGTTCGCGGGTAAATTCCATAGCTTCATCATGTGCCATGAATGCAGGCTGAAGATTATTAGCCTCAAGATATGTAGTCTTCCACTCATCTGTCTCAACTATCTTCCTGCAGAGATCTTCATAGTACTGAAGAGCTGCCGGCGGCATATCTTTTGCACCGGAAAGGCCACGGAACTCACGATATGAGATTTCGGGATATCCCAATTCTACAAAAGTCGGAGCATCTCCGAACAGATCACCGGAAATACGCTCAGGCGCAAATGTTACTACAGGCTTAAGAAGACCGCCGCGAACCTGTCCTATGCACTCACCAGGATTGAGGATGCCTACATCAACATGACCACCGAGAAGGGCACTTGCAACATCACCGGACGAATCATACTGAACATAGTTCATGTCGATTCCAATATACTTTTTCATAAGTTCAAATCCAAGCTGACTTGTATTGCCCCTCTGATCTGATCCAAATTTAAGTTTACCGGGATTTGCCTTTGCATACTCAATAACATCATCAATTGTCGAGAACGGACCATCAGTCCTTACGCAAAGGGTGACATCATCCCAAGCCATGATCGCTATAATATCTGTAAGGTCATCCCACTGCTGTTCCCAACCATTTACAGCAGATACGATGATATTCCCTGAATGAAGTGAAAGTAATGTGTACGGATCACCCTTCTGAGAACCTACATAATTATATCCGACCGCACAAGCTCCGCCAGGTCTGTTTTCAACTACCAGGTTTTTCTCAGCCAGATGATTCCTATTGGAAATATCAGCAATCATGCGAGCGGATATATCTGATCCGCCGCCCGGATTTGCCGGAACTATGATCCTGGCTTCCTTTGACATGTGGAAGGTTCCATCCTCGGCGATATCCGAGTTTCCCTGTGCCATAAGAGGCATCATTGAAATGAGTACTGCTGCAAGCAGAACCATCATCCTGATTCTCTTCATATAATCCTCCTTTTGGATTTTTTTCTGTTTCACATACGATCTTGTTCAGCCCGGAGTTCCCATAGAATAGATTCCTCAGGCTGTTCAATCATCGAATATGTTATGAGCGTACCTTTGGGCACATCCGTCTTCAGGCGGCGCCCGTTCAGCATATGTGCCGGAACAGGAGCATCAGGAGAAATCGGAGAGGCTGGTACCATATGGGTAAGAAGTCTTTCATCATGATCATTACCCATCAAATCACCGCGCTTCAAATCCACTGCCGCTTCCTGAACTATATCGTATGATTGTCTGTAACTGCTGTTGATGAGAGACAAGCCATATAGACCTGCAGAAACCAGAGTGGTCGCAGCTTCAACTCCACATAGATGGTACGGCTTATATACAAGAGCTACACTACCCTTTCTATTGGAGATACATCCCTTAGTATTTAGGATCATCTGCGAATAAGCGTTATCGGCTTTCACCACGATAAATACACCACCGCCAAGACCGGCTTCCCGTCTCTCGTGAATATTTGTAATAACTTCAATAATACCGTCATCCGACAGAATCCCGCCATCATTCTTAGGAGCCAGAACTTCCGGGATTTCTGCTGTTCTGACAATTGCATCATGAAGAAGCTCTGTATCAGGTTTCAGTCCAAGTGCATTTGCGGCTATAACCATCTCGCAAAGGTCAAACCCTCCGCGCTTGTCAAGTTTATCAAGAATATGCTTTCGTTCCAGAATTCTGTTCGCAGCAGAATCATCAAGTTCCTCAACAAGTCTTACCTCATCAGAAGAAAGCTGCACTGTCTTTGTCTCTTTTATCGTTATTCCATTATCACAATAAACAGTTACAGTGGCGTTATCCTTGTCATATATGAATTCTGCATCCCGGCTCTTTCCGCCGCACACAACATGAAGACCAAGACTTCTTGCCCATTCTGCTAATTCGATGAGAGCTCCATGCTGATCACCGTCTACAGGGGTGTAAACAACACCTTTCTCCTCCGCAAGTTTGAGAAGGACCGGCCCAACACAGGAATCTGTTTCTTTAGATACCATGACCACATTCTTCCCATTTTCGATTGCTGCCTTAGCGTGTTTTGCACCTGCCTCAGGGTTGCCGGTTCCCTCAACAATCGTATCGATGGGAAGATCCATCAGCAGCATGGCATCGGCGACCGCAGCAAGGATACCGCTCTTCATAGCTGCAAGCACCTCATCACGCGATGAACAGAATCGTATATCATCATCACGGAGCCCTGCATTGCTGGCTGCTCTTCGTATAGCCTCTGCATTTCTGTCTGCAATTGCTGCGACATAAAGTTCTTTTATACGTAAAGACTGAATTAAGACAGCTGTTCCAAAATGCCCTGTCCCAATAAGGGCTATAGATGTAATATCTTTTTTCTTTCCTTTCAAGTTGTGGTAGAACATCTTCACCTCGCTTTTGTTGTACACAATATTGCACAAACAATGCCAATTCCGTGAAGAGTTCGCTTTCTATAAAGCTAATTCAAATGGAATAATAAAATTGCATTTTCGATATAAAATTTAAGATAAATAAATGCCTGCAACTAATGCAATGTGCCTACAATGCATATGCATTGCATTAACAAAGTCCATATTTCTTCATTCTGCGATACAGGGTAGATGAATCAATACCAAGCTCCGCTGCAGTCTTTTTTCTAGAGCCCTCATGTGCGGCAAGAATCCTTGCAATCATTTCGGCCTCTGTTTCCTCTTTTTGAGGAATCTCCTCCACGTTTGATCCTAATGCTTTTATCACATCATCACGATCGGCAGTTTCCGAATCAGAGAAAACAGATAACCGTTCCGCAAAATTCCTCAGTTCTCTGACATTTCCAGGCCATGTATGTCTCATAATTGGCCGGATAGCCTCCTTGCTAATGGAAATGACATGGCCGGAATGATTGGAAACCTCACGTCTGAGGAAACTGGAGAGGAGTTCTGGAACATCTTCAATATGTTTACGCAGCGGAGGAACCACAAGCGAAAGCACATTCAAGCGGTAAAGCAAATCTGATCGGAATTTTCCTTCCGCAACAAGTTTTGCAAGATTACGGTTGGTTGCAGCTATTATTCTTACATCAATTGGAGTTATGCGGTCATTGCCAAGACGCATGACTTCTTTCTCCTGAAGCACACGAAGCAATCTGGCCTGAAGAGGAAGAGGTATCTCTCCTATTTCATCAAGAAATATCGTTCCTTTATGTGCGAGTTCAAATAATCCTGCCTTGCCCCCAGAACGAGAACCGGTAAAGGCTCCCTCAACATAACCGAACAGTTCGGATTCAAGCAAATTCTCAGGAAGTGCTGCGCAATTAACAGCCACAAAGGGACCTTTTGCCCGCCTGCTTGCCGAATGGATACTTTGAGCAAACAATTCCTTTCCCGCTCCTGTCTCTCCCTCAATAAGAACATTGGCATCAGAAAGAGCCAGCCTCCTCGCCGTTTCTTTAGCCTCGCGCATTGCCTCGGACTTGCCTATGATGTCTTCAAAAGTGTATTTGGCAATAAAACCTTTGGACTTCAACCTATTTCTTATCTTGTCTTCAATGCGCTGGATGCTCTCAACAGGCTGGAATGTCATTACATATTCAGAAAAACTTCCAGATGAAGAGGGAAGCGGAATGAAATTAAGAGTGACATCACGACCGCCTATGTGGCATATTTCTCCCAAAACAGGCTGCGTTCCTTTCATAGCCGCATTTATGTCAAATCCTTCTATACACGGCTCTATACTCCGTCCGATCATCTCATGTCCAAGCAAACGCTCTGCATATTGGTTCAGCATCAAAACAGACATATTGCTGTCAACCGAAATGATCCCATCTGTCGTATATTCAAGAATTGCTTCAAACCTGTCACTGCGCTGACGTTCAGTCCTGTGTATCTGAACACTGCGCACAGCTTCATCTATAGCAAGCGATACCGATTCTTCACCTGTTTCTATCAGAATGCAGGGAAACCCCATTTCACCGGCGATTTCATATACGCTTCTTCCTCCAAGCACGACATCTGATACTTCGCTTGTGCATATTGACTGAAGAAGATGTGAAAGAAAGGAAGGCTGCTCAATCGTATAGCTCAATATGGATATATCAGGGAAAACGGAACTGATGGATTCGGCTCCATATGTCATTGAATATGTACCCACAATCGCAATACGTTTAGCATTAAATCTGATTCTAGCTTTATTAACAGCTGAAAGAACATCAAATCCGCTGAGTTTGAATTCAATGCATGGAATAGAAAGAAACCCCTTTACAAGCTGCGCGGTAAAACCTCTGGCAACTATCACATCTGTAGATGACGGAATTTCATCTGGAGGAGGAAGCTCTCCTGTCTTTGTAGTGAGTATAAAAGACTCGATGAGACGGCGGTCAGGCCTCCCATCGAGGACTCTCTCTATGACTGATTTCAGCCCGTGATATGGGCAGAAAAATGTTATGCCGATCACACCAGATACTCTTTAATCACTAAAGATATGAACTGTCATATAGATATTCCCGCATAGATGATGCGGGAAATGAATAAGAAGAAGTTCAGATATATCTCGCCCGCAGGAACTTTACGGCGCGCTCAGCCGCAGTCTCCGGATCAGGATAAGGCAGACACTCTACAGTGCACCAGCCGTCATATCCGATCTTTCCCAGAGCCGAGAAAATATCGTCAAAGTCCATATGGCCGTCTCCCGGCGCATGGCGGTTGGAATCGGCAAGGTGGACATACCTCACATGCTCACTGTTGCGGATGAGAGCCTCTCCGATGTGGTCATCCTCGATGTTCATGTGGAATACATCAGGCATCATCGTAAAGTTCTTCCTTCCGACCTTCCTGACCAGTTCCACACCCTCATCGGTGCTGTTTATATAGTCGATCTCATACCTGTTCACAGGCTCGAGGATCATAGTAACACCGCGTTTCTCGGCATAATCCGAAAGACGCCATGCCATATCGAGGAAAAGGTTCTCAGCATCTTCCTTTTTCCTGTTTCCGATCGATCCCCTTACCCTTCCGATATTCACAAGTCCGCCGAAGTCGGCAGCGAGGTCAATGAAGCCATGGAAAGCCTTCTCAAGCTCCTCGCGCTTCTCCTTGTCGCTGTCGGTGAACATCAGTCCGCGGGCTGCGAACACCTGTCCAGATGAGATGGCAGAGACCTTCATATTGTTCTTCTTGAGTATCGAGGCAAGTTCCTCGTGCGTAATCTCATCAGGGTCCTTGAGCGCAAGCTCAACACCGTCATAGCCGAACTCATGGGCAAGTTTGATGGATTTCTCCAGTCCCCTCAGAACTACAAACGCAGACGGAAGAGCGTTCTCGCTCGCTATCGCTATACCAAGGTTTATCATTCCTTTCCTCCCTCCGTATAGGGAATCTCATAAGGACCGTCAGCTATATAGGTTATCTTAAGCTCGCTCCTCTTCTTCCCCGTTCTCTTCTCGATATCCTCGAGGGCCGCCTCCACAGCCTTTCCGAAGACATCTTTGTCCGCATCGTCTGTACCGTCCATCATCGTCCTGATGTCATTTCCCGGCAGAAGATCGAAATAGTCGTGAGTGATCTGCGGCGCATAGAAGTAGTAGTGGTTCTCAGGTATCTTTCTGAATACCTTCGCCCACTCCTGCACCTGCCACTGCTCAGGCAGGAACGTCCAGTCAGGACTGCGAAGCATCTTCACGAAGCGGTCAGGTCCGACGAGATGCAGAAGCGCAAGCGTCGTCCTGTAGTTCGGACTTCCTATCACATGGCCTTTGTCCGTGCAGTCGGCGATAGTGACAAGGTAGCCGTCCTTTTTCAGGGCACCGAGCGATGCGACACCGCACTTGGCGCACTGATAATGATTTATTCCCACGAAACCCGCGTGCGTTATTACGACATCAGCCTCAGCGGGAACAGGCACGCCGACGCTCTCCTGAATCTTTGCGGCAGCGGCAAGATGTGCCTTCTCAAGATCGCCGGAGAACACTCCTGTAATCCTGAAAGAATGATCGAGCGTAACGTTGACGATAAAATCCACGCCGGCGAGCTTCGCCACTGCAAGGCTCTCATCATGCACGGGGTTCTTCTCTATCGAGAGATCCCTCGATTCCGGGTCATCCATCAGCTCTGGGCCGTGGAAGATATAAGTCGTCTCCTCGCCTATCACACCGGGGCAGATCGCCTTGCGTCCGCCGGAAACGCCCGCCATGAAGTGACTTTCGACAAGTCCTGTCGCAATCTTGAGATCAGCCGCGGCATAGAGCGTGTCTATCATCACGCGCGTTCCGCGTGCGGTAGTACCGATGTAGACGAGCCTCTCTGGATTCTTCGGCTCGTGGTTGACTACCTTTACGCCGAGCTCAAAGACCTTCTCATTGAGCATCGCCCTCAGCTCTTCTTCCCGCATCGGGCGGTGCATTCCGGTTGCGACCAGCACGGTTATCTCACTGGGAGAATAACCGCAGCCGATCAGAGTCTCGATCGCTGGGAGAAGTATGCCGTCATCACCCTTGTACGGTACAGGGCGGGTGTTGTCGGAAATCACTATGACTGCCGTTGCATCCCCCTTTGCCTCCTTCTTCCGCCTTGCGATCTCCGCAAGGCTTTCAGAAGCTATCGGGTGGACGAGGGAATCGGCAATGGCCGACTTGGGGTCGCTGACCAGCGCCGGGTCCTCCATATGCGCTATGAATGTGTTATCCGGAAGCGTGATGCCGCTGTAACCTGAACCGAATGGGTTGACTATCTGCATACCTCTCTCCTGCAATCCTTACATTTCCTTGATTATCGAAAGATCACCAGTCGCAGCTGCGTTGAGGATCGGAGCCATGAACTCGTCCACGTCATCAGCTGTCATGGAGACAGGCATGTTCTGCAGCTTCATCTTGAGGTCAGGGTCCTTTGCAGCCTTGAGAGCTCTCGGGATGTGGACTTCAGCCTTGAATCCCTTAAGATCGGAGAGCTTTGAAGGAGCGCCGATAGACTTCTCGAATGCGATCATCGCCTCGGCAACTGCCACTGCGAGCTCGCGTCCTGAAAGCGCATCGATGTCCTTGTCCGTGAAGCCGTGAGCCTTGAAGATGTTTCCTACGATCTTCAGCTGGGGCTGGATAGCCTTGCTGTAGAAGACCATGTAGTAGGGGTTCATCAGGCCGCATGCCGTTCCGTGTCCGACAATATCGACAAGGCTGAACGATGTGAGGTGGGGACCGCTTGTTCCGCCGACCATGATCGCATAGCCGCCGAGATCTGTTGCGAGACCGATAGCCTCTCTTGCCTTGATGTCAGAAGGATTGGCGATGATGTCCTTTGCATATGTCGTGACAAGTCCGATAGCACACTCAGCAAGCTCCTTGGCCCTGTCAAAAGCCTCGCCCTTTGCCATGCAGAAGACCTCGAAGGTGTGTGCGATGGCATCGAGAGCGCCGTCGATCGTGACGCTGACGGGCATCGAGCATGTAACCTTGTAATCGAAGAGAGAGTGAGCCGGCACAAGCGCGTTGTCGACTATGAGCTTCTTCTGTCCGGCAACAGGGTCGGTGATGTTCGAGTACTTTGTCAGATGAGCGCCGCTGGAAGCGCTTGTCTCAATTGCGAATACAGGAGTGAGCTTCGCACCGGTCTTCTGGATGTAGTCAGTGACCTTTCCGGTTCCGAAGTACTCGTCGATCTCAGGAGAGATCTTCGCGCCGAGGGAAGCGAGCATGCTTGCAGCCTTGCAGGCATCGATTGTGGAACCGCCGCCGACAGCGATGATGCAGTCCGGCTGATACTGCAGAACATATGTAGTCAGGCGGTAGACATCCTCACGCGGTGCGTTCGGCTTCGCATCGGGAGCAACGCTGCCTCCGACGATCTCGACACCGGCCTTCTTGAGAGACTCGATGATCTCCTCAGCGACCGGCTTCATGTATGTCATGTTAGAAACAAGGAGAGCCTTCTTTCCAAAGCTCTTTGCAATCTCGCCGGCCTTGTCCAGGCAGCCTACTCCGAATGTGTAGGCATCACCCTTCCATGCCTTGAGAAGCTCATAAGATCTTGCGATGTAGTCCATAATAATCCTCCTCAGGGACACCCCTGATTTTCATTTTCCGATAAGAGCAGAAGCCACTTCCGCGATATGCTCGCCGGAAAGACCGTACTTGGCAAGCAGATCCATATAAGGACCGGTCTCGCCGAACTTGTCATCGATTCCGACAGAAGCGACGCGGCACTTCGTACCCTTCCTGAAAGCCTCCTCAGCGACAGCGGAATAGAATCCGCCCATCAGGAGAGCTTCCTCTACCGTTACAAGATAACCAGTCTTCTCCGCGGAAGCAAGGAGGGACGCGGCATCAAGCGGCTTTACGAACGGAACCGAGAAAACCTCAGCGCTTATTCCCTTCTCAGCCAGGATGTCAGCGGCCTTCATCGCCAGCGATGCGGTGATGCCGTTGGCGGCAATCGTGACGTCCTTGCCTTCCCTGCACTTCACAGCCTCGCCGCGGAAGAATGCATCCCTGTCTGTGTCGATGTCGGGCATCTCATTCCTGTTGAGCCTGATGTAGACTGGATTCTTCCTAGTGACGGCATAGTCGAGAGCAAGCTCCGCCTGATGCGCGTCGGAAGGAACGATAACTTCCATATTGGGAAGCGAGCGGAAGATCGCGATATCCTCGATAGCCTGATGGCTTGCGCCGTCGAAGCTGTCTGAAAGACCGCCGTATGCTCCGCCGATTATCACGGGAAGGCTGTTGTAGCAGATATCGTTCCTGATCTGGTCGAGGCTCTTGAGCGAGAGGAAGATCGAGAACGCGTTTATCACAGGATGATAACCGCATGTCGCAAGACCTGCGGCGACTCCCGCGAGGTTGCCCTCAGCGACTCCGGTGTTGAAGAACCTCTCAGGGTACTTTTTTCCGAAAACCGCACTCTTTGTAGAACTCGATACATCGGCATCGAGAACGATCAGCTCAGGATGATCCTTTCCAAGAGCTGCCAGGTGCTCACCATAAGCGTCGCGCATTGCCTTGCTCATAGAAGTGCCTCCTTTGCCTCTTTGTCGGCTATAAGTTCCTTGATGCCGATAGCATAGTGCTCATCGTCGATCTTCGCTCCGTGCCATGCGTTCTGGCCCTCGGAGAAGCTGACGTTCTTTCCCTTGATCGTGTCATAGATGACAGCCTTCGGCCATACGTCGTCGCTGTCCATCCACTCGAACGAGCGGAGAATATCCTCGGTGTTGTGTCCGTTGTAGCCGTCGGAGACGTTCCATCCGAACGCCCTGAGCTTGTCAGCAAGCGGCTCAAGGGGCATGATCTGATCCTCTGTGCCGTCAAGCTGGACCTTGTTGTAGTCGATCATCAGGACGAGGTTCTTTATCTTGTACTTTGCCGCGAAGAGCATAGCCTCCCACGACGAACCCTCATCGAGGCATCCCTCGCCGGTGAGTACATATGTCCAGTACTTCTTTCCGGAGAGCTTAGCCGCAAGAGCCATGCCGGCAGCGACGGAGATTCCGTGTCCGAGCGCTCCTGTGGACATATCCACTCCGGGAACCTTGAGCATTGCAGGGTGTCCCTGGAGAATGCTTCCGAGAGTTCTGAAGCTCGGCAGAAGATCGGTTGAGAAGTATCCGCGGTTTGCGAGTACGGTGTAAAGATTCACGCTGGCGTGGCCTTTCGAGAGGATGAAGCGGTCCCTATCCTCCCAGTCCGGCTGATCCGGCCTGATGTTAAGCCTGTTGAAGTACAGGGATGTGACGAGCTCGGCAGCGCTGCTGGCTCCTCCCCAGTGACCGGTTCCTCTCTCATGGAGAACGGTGAACATCGTCTCCCTGAAACACGCTGCGAGATATGACAGCTCTCTTGCATTCATCTTTCTGGACGGATCAGAGAGCAGTTGAGACAGCTTATCGCTCATGTTCCACTCCTTTTACTATTGTGTACAATATACATATCATTGAAATTACTGACTGTCAATAAAAATAAATATAATCTGGGCCATTCCTCAAAAAGGTATTCAGGAACATTGTACACAATAAACATTGACCACTGCAAAATGGTGTAATAGAATACCCGAAAGGAGGAGCGCATGCAGATTGTCCAGCAGTCACTGGCAGACCAGATCTACACCGAACTGAAGAACAGCATACTCCGCGGAGAACTCGCTCCGAGGGAGAAAATACGCGAGGACGAACTGGCATCACGCTTCGGCGTCTCGAGAACTCCCGTCAGGGAAGCGATCAGAAGGCTTTCCGATTACGGGCTGGTTAACCTCGCTCCGAGAAGCCACGCCGCCATAGCGGGAATATCCGACAAGGAAGCAAGGGACATCGCCGATCTCCGCGTCGAGCTGGAGTGCTTCGCGATCGACCACATCTCCGGAGAGCTGCTGGAAGAAAGACTTCCGGAACTCTCGAGATATGCGGCGGAATGCATCTACGCGCTCTCCATAGGCGAAAGGGACAGATCGTTCTCAGAGGACAGCCTGTTCCATATCGCGCTTGTTGAGACAAGCGGGAACGCAGCTCTTGCCGAAGTCTACAGACGCCTTGATGCGCGCATCCAGCTGCTGAGAGTAAAGCAGAATCTCGACGAGGACAGACTCGTGGGATATCTCAACCAGCACAGCGAGCTTTTAAGCCTGATGAAAGCCGGAAAGACGGATGAGGCAAAGAAGCTCATACGCATCCATGTGCTCCACAGCGAGGCATGACCCGCTGACCATCAGGAAAAACTCCCCTCTCCCATACGGAACGTGCTCCGGCCTCATAAACCGGAGCGCTTATCATTCAGCCTTAAGTACCTCGATGCAGAGCCCGGTAGGAAGGACTATCCAGTTGTAGCCCTTCGCCAGATGCGTGACGCCGTACTTGTCAGCCCTTGCAAGCGTTCCGTCAAGATCATCGACAGTGAAGGCGATGTGATTCATTATGCCTCCGTCGACGATGACGTCATCAGCGGGAACAAGCTGGAGACCGCCTGAAATCCATACCTGCCTCCTGCCGTTGTCGGCAGTTCCCTCTTTCGTGACAGTGAATCCGAAAACATCTGAGAAGAACTTTATGTTCCACTCAAGATCCTTCACATTGATAGCCGCATGATCCATATTTCCTCCAAAACAGAAAACGGAAAGGCCCGCAGAGCGCGGGCCTCCCTGCATTATATCCCGAGAACCTCGCGTATCTCTGCGATGCAGCTTCCCGGAGATGTGAGAGTGCGGCGTCCGGACACGCGCTCAACCGCTTCCTTAGCCGTCGCCATGCTGGCCTGTGCCAGCACTATCGTATCGAAAGCCCTTCCTTCCTTCTCCGCAAGAGCCGCAAGCCTGGCATCGTGGCCGCCCGTGTCCCCTGCCGAGAGGAGATCCATCGCCTTCGTGTCGAGGAAAGGAACTATCTCGACTTTCTTTCCCGCTTTGTCAGCCTCCACCTGTATCTTTGAAACAGTAGGATCAACGGTTGTCGGGGCCGTGGCGAATACAGCTATGCGCTCTCCCCCGCTGACGGCATCGGCGCACATTCTGTCGTCGATCGCGATCACAGGCACGTCCATTGAGCTTCTGAACTCCGCGATGAATGGCGTCAGGGAAGAACAGGTCACGACTATGGCATCCGGCTTCTCCTCGGAAAGCGAGAGAAGATCAAGATAGAGCTTCCTTCTGTTCTCAGGAGGGAAGAATCCCTTCTCCTTCGCGTTTGTCACAAGGAATTCGTCAACCATCTCCGAAACGGCTACAGATTCAGAGACAGCGGCCTTTAACTGGCCGCTGAACGAATTGTAGACGCTTCTGACTGTATGCAGAATAGCGATACGCTTCATTTTTCCTCCCGGAATCAGGCATCCTTTCCAATCTTGGCAAGGTAGTCCGCCTGATACTGAGCCATGTACTCGGCAGCTTCGTGCCTGTCCATGTACTGAGAAATAAGTCCGTTGCGCTGGATGTAGTTGACCTGCCAATCCTCAGTCTCGGAAACCTGTCTGAGAACCTCTGACCAGTAATCAGCTGCAGCCTCGCTCATCGCCTTAGGAGCAGCAACGCCGCGCCATACGGGAACTTCAACGTTGTCATATCCCTCAAACTCGTCGAGTGTCGGAGCATCCTTGAAAAGCTCTGTCGGGAATCTTTCGTTGGAGAGAGCGAGAATCGGCTTCATGCGTCCTGCGAGAACATACTGCTCAGCCGCTGCCGGCTTGCCGAGAACGAGGTCAACGTGTCCGCCGAGGAGAGATGTGATAGCTGTCGATGTGGCATCGTTAGTGATGTACGCAAGCTGGTTCTCCGTTACTCCGAGTTCCTTGATGAGAGCGTTGTAAGTCTCGATATCGTCGCCCTTCGATCCTGCGATGACGATTCTCTCGCCGGCTGCGAGCGCATCAAGCACTTCCTGCCAGCTCTGATACTTGGAAAGGTCGCCGGCGAAGAGGAGCTGCTTGTCGACAGCCATGATCGCGAGCGGTGTGAAGTTCTCCACACGGTTGTCCGTATTGAGGCACATCGGCATCAGGTCGCCGGAGTTGAATGTGAGGAGCATATGGTCAGCTCTTACGCCGGTCGTCCTGGAGACATTGAGCCTTCCGACCTCGCCGCCGCCGTCAGTAACATAGTCGATGACGATGTTGGCATCGGAAATGCCGTTGTTCGTGATAGCATTCTTGATTTCCTGAGTGAAGATATCGGAACCTCCGCCCGGGTTCGACGTACATGTCCATGTGACATCACGGGAAGGTGTGAACGTCCCGTCTCCGCTCTCGCTGGAACCGCCAGCGAAAACCATTGCCGCAGCCATCATCATCGTGATGGCGAGCATGAATCTCCTTTTCATACTTATATACCTCCTAAGTATCAGCCTTTCTTCTTCGGTGTGTAGACACCTGTCTTGATAAGTATAGTCCTGACAATCGGGAATGCGCAGAGCACGATGAGGATTATCGTAAGCACAGTCGCGATCGCGGAAGCGAAGAATACCTCGCTTATGTCTCCAGCAGTGGCGATGAACGCCTTTCTCATGTTGTCCTCAAGCAGCGGGGCAAGAACGAACGCGAGAAGCATCGGAGCCGTTGAATAGTCGTTCTTCTCGAAGATGTAGCCGAATACGCCCGCAATGAGCATGATCACAACGCCGAACATCGAGTATGTGGATGCATATGCTCCGAGGAAGCAGACGATCATGATTACAGGAATCATTATCCTCACAGGAACCTTGAGTATCTTCAGCAGCACCGGAATGATTCCCAGCGAGATCGCGAGAGCCACGAGGTTGGAGATGAAGAGCGATGCAATGAGTCCCCATGCAAAGTCAGGATCTGTCGAGAAGAGAAGCGGTCCAGGGTTGAGGCCCCACATCATGAGTCCGCCGAGGAGAACCGCACCGGTGCCGGAACCCGGAATGCCGAGAGCAAGCAGAGGAGCGAATGATCCTGCAGCAGCAGCGTTGTTGGCAGACTCGGATGCCGCAATACCTTCGATAGCACCTGTTCCAAGCGGTTCCTCACTCTTGAATCCCTTCTGCATTGCATATGCGAGGAAGGATGCAGCTGTTGCGCCAGCACCGGGAAGAACGCCTACGAACGTTCCCATGATACCTGCCCTGACAGACGGAGGAGTAAGTCTCTTCCAGTCATGAGCCGTGAGCATCGAGCCGCGAATCGTCAGCTTGTCCGTAACAGCATTGACCTTGTCATCCTTCTGATCCATAAGCTGCATGAGCTGAGCAAATCCTACCGTACCGATGACGAATGGGATGAACTCGATTCCGCCCATGAGGTAGATCGAACCGAAGTTGAAGCGCGGAGTACCTGTCTGGACGTCCATTCCGATCGATGCAACGAGAATTCCGATGAAGGAAAGGAGCACGCCCTGAATAGGATTGCCGCCGACGAGCCATCCGATACTTGTCATAGCGACAAGGAGGAGAACCGTCATCTCGGCA
Organism: uncultured Spirochaetaceae bacterium; assembly: GCA_944389295.1. Lineage (GTDB taxonomy): Bacteria > Spirochaetota > Spirochaetia > Sphaerochaetales > Sphaerochaetaceae > Ornithospirochaeta. Next base: position 54,381 of record CALXLV010000028.1, read on the forward strand.
GGTCCGAACTTGAGGCCGAACTCAGCAAGCGCAGGTCCGAGCACGACGAGGATGAGCATACCGATGATACCGCCGATGCACGACGAGGCGTTTGCGGTCATCAGTGCCTGTCCAGGCCGTTTCTTCACAGTCGCCATCGGGTAGCCGTCAACAGCCGTGAGAACTGCCGGTGAGTCGCCGGGGATGTTGAGAAGGATAGCCGAGAATGCGCCGCCGTACATGTTCGAGTAGTAAAGAGCACCGAGCATGATGATTGCGGTTGTCGGGTTGAACTTGTATGTCAGAGGCAGCAGGAGCGCAACACCGGCGAGAGAGCCGATACCGGGCATTGCGCCGACGATAAGACCGAGGATCGAACCAAGGAGACATGCTCCGAGGTTTTCAAGTGAGAAGACGACTCCGAATCCGTGGAGAAGCCACATAAAGTTTTCCATACGTCAGCCTCCTCTATCAGTATCCAAGTATGAGGTTGCCGATCAGGCCGACGGGGAAGTCGATCTGAAGCCACCATGTAAAGACAGGAAGAACGAGTATCAGGCAGAAGATAAGTGCGATGATAGTCGACTTCCAGCTGAGTTTCTCATAGAACTTGCACCAGAGCAGCTCGAAGATTATGACCGCAGGAACAGTTCCAATGATCATCACTCCAACTATGAAAAGCAGGAATCCGATAGGCACATACCAGTTGAGGAGCCTGTACTCCACACTCTTTCTTCTGAAGCTCTGGATGAACCCGAGCACACTGAGGATCATGAGACCGACAGCTATGATGATCGGGAAGAATCCCGCCGTAGGCGTGTTGGTGCTGTGATTCCAGAATCCGAAGTCGCCCATTCCGATGATGAGGTAGACCAGACCGATAATGAAACCGATTACCGGGATGATCACCTGCGTGGGCAGCTTCACAGAACTTGTCCCCTTCATTTTCCCTCCTGATAGAGATGGTTTGCCATGCGGCTTGCCATCTTGACTGCGTTTTCAAAAGCGCTGGTCTTTACAATGCCCTTGCCGGCGATGTCATATGCCGTTCCGTGAGCACATGTGACAATCGGAGCCGGAAGTCCTCCAGCAATGGTTATACCCTGATCGAAGCCCTTGAGCTTGAGCGCGATCTGTCCCTGATCATGATACATCGTGACGACCGCATCGAAATCTCCGCGGAATGCGCGGATGAAGAGAATGTCCGAGGGGAATGGTCCCTGCGCATCGATTCCCTGACTCCTCGCCTTCTCGATCGCGGGAGTGATCACATCGATCTCCTCGCGTCCGCAGAGGCCGTTCTCTCCCGCATGGGGATTGAGAGCCGCAATAGCAAGCCTCGGCTTCTCGATTCCGCTGTTCTTAAGCGAGACGTTAGCCAGCGTGATTGCACGCATGATGGAGTCGACGGTGATATGGTCGCTCACTTCCTTGATGGGGATATGGCTCGTCGTCCTCGTTGTCCAGAGATCGCCGCAGACGTTTATCTCGCCGAACGGAGCTGTGTGGTTGAACTCGTGGGCAAGCAGATGATGCTCAGACTCATACGGACATCCTGCCTCCTTCATTCCCGCCTTGTTGAGCGAGCCGAAGCAGAAGCCCTCTATCGCCTTCTCCTTGTAGAGCTTGACAGCGAATGTCAGCATATCAAGGCTTGCCTTTCCGCATTCGACCGTGAGCTTTCCTATAGGAGCATCTTCCTCAGAGAGATTGTTCCTGTTGAACATGGGATATACCCCGTCATCCCAGGAAGCCTCCTTTATGTCATTGATCTCCTGTATCTTCGCGTCATATCCGACGCCTCTGAGAGCGCGGTTTATGATCCTTCTGTCACCAATGAGCACGGGTCTGCAGTAGTCATCGAAGAAACGCGATGCCATGAGCTTCGCGATGATCTCAGGTCCTACGCCGCCGCCATCGCCCAGCAGAATGCCAAGGACGGGTTTTCTGTCCATAATGCCTCCTTTTTACAAACTCAATATTAGCAACAACCATGCCAAACTGCATCAAAAATATGCGTATATCGCATTTTTAAATGGCCATATAATTTAAAACAAAGAAAATATGAGAGAAATATAAAACCACCGATATAAAATCGATGGCTATAGGACACTGTATTCAAAGTGTTTCATTTGTTTCATAGTTTCAGTTAATGATGTTTCATGTTGCATTCTTGAAACGCCGCCAGAGTGTTGTACGGGAGATTCCCACGCTTGCAGCGAAATCGGAGAGCGACATCCCGGAAGAACGGAAGCGGCTGTAGAGCTCATCAGCGTCCACGCCCTTTGCAGGCTTCTGGGCTGCAGGCTTTGAGAGGCGCTCGCTCTCCGGAATATCTATGTTCTTTATGGAGAGATCGGTGATGCGCTGACTGCCGTTGAGCACGACGATGCGCTCAGCTACATTCCTCAGCTCCCTTATGTTTCCGAGCCACCTGTATCTGTGCAGCTCCATGATCGCGGAGCTGTCCACCGGCGGAGGCGTGATCTCCATTCTCTCAGCATACATCCTGACAAAGTGGCGGAAAAGCAGTCCGATGTCGTTGCCTCTGTCCCTTAAGGGCGGGATGTGTATGGTGAGGAGGTTTATCCTATAATAGAGATCGCGGCGGAAGAGTCCCTTCTCTATCAATGAGGGGATATCCTGGTTCGTCGCGCACATGACACGCACGTCGACAGGTATCTCATCATCGCCTCCGACCCTCCTTATCTCCTTCTCCTGGAGCACGCGCAGAAGCTTTGTCTGGAGCTGTATCGGCATCTCCCCTATCTCATCAAGGAATATCGTGCCCTTGTCGGCAAGCTCGAAAAGCCCTGTGCGTCCTCCCTTCCTCGCTCCTGTGAACGCGCCCTCGCTGTAGCCGAAGAGCTCGGATTCCAGCAGTTCGCTCGATATCGCGGCGCAGTTGACTGCGACGAACGGTCCGTCCGCCCTCTTGCTTGCATTGTGCATCGACTGGACAAAGAGCTCCTTTCCAGTTCCCGTCTCGCCTATGACAAGCACGTTTCCGTCCGCCTCCGCATACCGTATCGCCTTGGCTATGAGCTGCCTCATCGTGACGTGCTCTGCAATGATGTCCGAGAAGTGATAGCGTGCACGGAGACCACGGGTCTGCAGGCGGGAGGAGACAGTCTTGCTGCCGTTATAGAACCTGCTGATATCATGCATGCTCATGATTGTGTCACCGCCGCCTGTGCGCGTCATGGAGACAAGCATCTTCTCACCCCTTATTTCCTCAACGATCTCCGTGCTGACGCCCTCCCCTCCTGCGGCATCGGGAAGGGGGCCGGAATAGAGTTCTGAGATCGGAAGGCCTATAAGGCTGTCGCGGTCATAGAAGCCCTCTGCGCCGCTGTTCGAGAGCACTATCCTCCCGTTAGGGCCTACCGCAAGGAGGATGTAGGGCAGGCTGTCCATCACACGCCTCATGAGATCGGCGCGGGAACGCTCCGCCTGCAGTATCTTTGCCGCCGCGATGGCATCGCCGATCGATTCCTTAATTGCGGACTCTCCTGTGCTTATGAGGCAGAATGGGATGCTTCGTCTGGCGCAGTACGCTCTGAGCGTGGTTCCTCCGACAAGCACCTGGCACCCGTCATCAAGCAGTTCATCGGCGGCTTTCCGCAGCTCTTCATCGCCGTATGCGGTACGGAGGTTGACATTGAGGCCGGTAAGCTCGCGGATCGTATCCGGATAGCATATTGTATCGTCTGTGACAATCAGTCCGACATGGGTGCCGGCACCGTAGAGCCGCCTAACCTCAGCCAGAGAGTTCATGACGTCAGCCCCCGACATGTTTATCTCTATGATATGAAGCTCCGGGAACATCGTCCTCAGCGCATGATACGTCATCCCCCTGACGACGACTATGTCATACTGCCTGAGGTGCGCCAACATCCCGGGATCAGTGCCGAAGCAGCACTCCATGGAGAAACGCACATCAGGCACGTCGGCAGCCGCCACTGCCCTCTCATACTCAGGGATGATGTCCTCATACGGGACGATTACGAGAATGCTGACCATGACATTCATTATAAAGTATATAAAGGCTATTGTGCAGAACCCGCCGGGATTGTGTATCATATTCCCATGAACATAAAGGATATTCTTCTTTACATACTGCTGATGGTTCTCATAGCCCTTACGCTGCTGAACTTCTACGCGATGCTCACATCAAAGAAAAGAAGAGCGCAGTCAGCCCGGAGCTACCAGATGGAGATGTCGGAAGTGGAAGGCCGCCTTCTGAAGCTGATGAAGGAGAGAGCGCTCAACTTCACGGAAGTCTGGAGATTCATGAACGACAAGGGCGAGGGAATCGTCCTGGTGACCGATCCGGAGAAGCGCATGGCCGCAATAGGAATGCGCGGCGACACAGAGCTCTTCTCATTCGACGATATAACGGATGCAAGAGCCGACTTCACCAAAAGCGGCAGGAGATACAGGGAAGCCTCGGTGACGGCGACGATCAGAGGAACAGAGTACACCTACCAGATCGGGACGAAGCCGTTCTGGAGAAAGGGAATCATCGGCAAGGTTGTCTACCAGACAGCGGAGGAGTTCACCGCCGCGCTCTGGAAGATAATAGACAGAGGCAAGAAAAGCTGAGACAGAAAAGCAGTTACAAGATAAGCCCGGAAATGTAGTGAACCCTTCAAGTTGGACTAAAAACCAATTTGGAGGGTTTTGTCATGAAGATAAGGGAAGAAGACCTACGGCGAGAACTAGAAATAGCCAAAGGAGGAAAAGACAGCCAGAAAGCCTGCGCGATGCGGCTTGAGATGGGATACAGGCGCTTTAAGATGCTTCTTGCCAGAGCAAGAATACATGGCATAGAAGCAGTGCTTCATTCAAATATATTAAAAACATATACAGACAGCTTCAAACTTGAAGTAGTACACTCTGTTCTGGCAGGCGGGAATCCAGCAGGAATCACAGCCGTACGATATAATCTAAATCACAGTACGGTATTAGAGTGGATACACAAGTATGAAGAAGGAGGTGAATCCCGCCTGCTGGAAGATAACAGAGGAAAGCACAGCATGGGACGGAAGAAGAAGCCGAGACTGGAGGACTACGAACCGGGGTCAATGGAATATCTCAAGCTGAAGGTAGAGCTTTTGGAGAGGGAGAACGCACTCTAAAAAAAAGCACTGCCCTTAGTTCGGGAAAAGATAAGGAGTCGCTCACAAGGAAGGAGCGATACCAGCTCATCAGAGAACTAAGCGGCGAATTTTATCTATATGAGCTGACAGCATTCTTCAATGTGCCCAAGAGCTCCTATCTGAACTGGAAGGTACATCATGGAGAAGACGAGGATCAGAATCTGAAGACTCGCATAAAGGATATATTTGAATACCATAAGACGAGATACGGATACAGGAGGATAACAGCTGTTCTTCATCAGGAAGGTCTTATAGTAAACCACAAGAAGGTGAAGCGGCTGATGAAGGAGATGGGGTTGTACCCTGCCGCATATAAGCGATCCCGCTACTCATCCTACAAGGGCGAGGTTGGGAAGACAGCACCAAACATACTGAAGCGGGCATTCAGCGTAAAGAAGCCTGACAAGGTATGGGCAACGGATGTGACGGAGTTCCAGACAGGGGAAGGCAAGCTGTATCTTTCACCAATAAAGGATCTGTGCACGGGCGAGATAATAAGCTATTCAATCTCGCCATCGCCCAATATGGAGATGGTCATGGGAATGCTCAATGCCGCACTCCTTGCACATCCTGACCATGAAGGACTTCTGCTCCATTCAGACCAAGGCTGGCATTACCAGCACGCCTCATTCGTAAATCTTCTCAAAGCAAATGGCATTACCCAGAGCATGTCCAGAAAGGGAAACTGCTTGGACAACGGGAAGATGGAGACATTCTTCTCCACTCTGAAAAGAGAAATGTACTATGGGCATGAGAAGGAATTCAAAACCAGAGAACAGCTCAAAGCTGCGATTGAGGAATACATCGATTACTACAATAGGGAAAGAATACAGATGAAACTAGGCTATCTTTCTCCGTTGATTTTCAGAGAACAGATAGCCTAGCATTATTTCAGGTCCAGCTTTGTGGGTTCACCTCAAGACCGGGCTTATTTTTCATTCCAGCTCCACAGCGCCTGTGTACAGCTGGTAGTACACTCCGTGCTGAGCAATCAGCGTCTCGTGGTCGCCGCGCTCTATTATGCGGCCGTGATCGAGAACCATGATCGCATTGGAGTTGCGAACTGTAGAGAGCCTGTGGGCGATTACGAATACGGTGCGGTTCGCCATCAGTCTGTCCATGCCGCTCTGCACGAGCGCCTCAGTGTGCGTGTCGATCGACGATGTGGCCTCATCCATGACGAGTACCGGAGGATCTGCTATCGCGGCGCGGGCGATGGAGAGAAGCTGCCGCTGTCCCTGCGAGAGGCTCTCGCCGTTATTCGTCAGCATCGTATCGTAGCCGTCAGGCATCATCATTATGAAGTCGTGGGCGTTCGCCAGCTTCGCCGCCGCGATCACCTCCTCGTCGCTGGCATCCAGCTTTCCGAACTTTATGTTCTCCTTTATCGTCCCCGTGAAGAGGTTCGTATCCTGAAGAATCATTCCGAGCGAATGCCTGAGATCAGCTTTCTTTATCTTGTTTATGTTGATGCCGTCAAACCTTATCTTTCCATCCTGTATATCATAGAAACGGTTGAGAAGGTTCGTGATCGTCGTCTTTCCCGCTCCTGTAGAGCCTACGAACGCGATCTTCTGTCCCGGCTTCGCATAGAGGGAGATATCGTGGAGAACGGTCTTGTCAGGCACATAGCCGAAATCAACGTCCTTCATGACTATATCGCCGCGGAGAGGCGTATATGTCACAGGGCTTCCGTCATGATGCGGATGCTTCCATGCCCAGAATCCTGTATGCTCCTCTGTCTCAACGACGTTTCCGTTCTCATCCGTTTTCGCATTGACAAGCATCACATAGCCGTCATCCTTCTCGCTCTCCTCGTCCAGAAGCTCGAAGATGCGCTCCGCACCGGCAAGGGCGAGAAGCACCATGTTCATCTGCTGCGATATCTGGTTGACGTTGTTGGAGAATGAGCGCGAGAGCTGGAGGAACGCCGCCAGAAGTCCGATTGTATAGCCGGACGTGGCTCCGCCGGAGAGGATCACGGCGATCGCCCCTATCACGACCAGCGCCACATACTGCAGGTTTCCTATGTTCATAGTCACAGGCCCCATCACATTGGCGTATGCGTTGCCGCGCGTCATCGACTTTCTCAGTTTCTCGTTGAGAACCGCGAAATCGGAGCGGCTCTTGTTCTCATGGCAGAATACCTTTATCACCCTCTGCCCGTTCATCATCTCCTCTATGAATCCGTTCACGGAGGCAAGATCGGCCTGCTGCGCCGCGAACTGACGCCCCGAGCGCTTGGCGATGAAGCTGGATGAGCGCATCGTTATGAATGCGAAAACGGCCACGACGATGGTCAGGAACCATGAGTTCATCACCATGGACACCACGACCATTACGATCGTTATGCCCGCCTGCATCAGCTGCACCAGAGAGTTGGATATGAACTGGTTGAGCGTATCCGTATCGTTCGAGAAGCGCGACATTATCGTGCCGTGCTGGTTCCTGTCGAAGTATGAGATCGGAAGTGACTCGAGCTTGCGGAACATCTCAACCCTTATCGAGTAGAGAGTATCCTGAGAGATCGAGACCATCGTCCTTGACAGGAGGTAGTTGAATACAACGGAGAAGCTGACGATGGCCGCAAACTGCATCAGTGCCGCCGCGACAGGCGTCCAGTCCGGATTCTCGACTCCGATTATCGGGAATACGCATGTATCGATGAATGTTCCAAGGAAGTTGGACGAATAGACTATCGAGAATGATGATATAAGGATGCAGACCACTATGAACGCGAACTTGAGCTTTCTCTCTCCGAACACGATGCGGAGCACCCGCTTCATCGCTTTCTTCGGGTCCTTGGCCCTGGCTGTACCTCTGGCTCTAAGCATCGAGACTGCCTCCTCTTGTCTGCGTCTGGTAGAGATCGCGGTAATCAGCATTGCGCTCAAGGAGCTCTGAATGCGTACCCACATCCTCCACGCTTCCGTTGTTCATGATGATTATCTGGTCGGCATCCATCACGGATGACAGACGCTGGCTTATGATTATCTTCGTAAGGTCCTTCACATCCTCCCGCAGAGCCCGCCTGATGGATGCATCGGTTGCGGTGTCGACTGCGGATGTGGAGTCGTCCATTATAAGTATCTTAGGCTTTTTCAGAAGCGCACGCGCTATGCAGAGCCTCTGCCTCTGGCCTCCTGAGAAGTTTGTGCCGCCCTGGTCGACATGGCTCTGGTAGCCGTCCTTCATTGCCTCGACAAACGGGGATGCGGATGCGACATCGCACGCGGCCTTAATCTCCTCATCGCTGGCATCCGGATTGCCCCACCTCAGGTTCTCCGCGACAGTACCGGAGAAGAGAGTGTTCTTCTGCAGGACAACCGACACCTCGTTCCTGAGTGATTCAAGATTGTACTCCCTGACATCATGGCCTCCGACAGAGACGCGTCCCTCGGTAGTGTCATACAGCCTCGCGATAAGGGAAATAAGGGAGGTCTTTCCTGAACCTGTGTTGCCGATTATTCCGATCATCTGCCCGCTCTTTATATCGAGGTTCACATCGCTGAGCACCCTTGACTTGCCGCCGTATCCGAATGAGACGTGCTCGAATTTCACGGAACCGTCGGGAATCTCCTTAAGTCCGCCTGGATTGGTGTCCATGCTGGGCTCTGTCCTCAGCACCTCCGCGATTCTCACCATCGATGCATGGGCTATCGAGAGCATGACGATAACCATGCCGGTCATAACAAGCGACGAGAGAATCTGGCCTGTGTATGTATATATGCTCATCAGCTCGCCCGTCTCCATATGGCCTATGTTGATAAGGCGCGCGCCGAAGTATGATATCGCTATCATGCAGCAGTATGTGACGGTCATCATCAGCGGACCCATCAGCGCCATGATCGTCTGGCCGCGCTTGAAGTTGGAGCGTATCGTCTCCGTAGCTTCCTCAAACTTCCCGAGCTGCTCCTCCTCCCTCACATACGCCTTGACGGTGCGTATGCCGTTGAGGTTCTCCTGCACCACTCTGTTGAATACATCGTAGCCGCGGAAAGCGTTCGAGAACGCCGTATAAGTGCGGCGGAAGATGAGGAAGATGCAGACAGCGACAACCGGGATGGCGACAGCGAATACAAGCGAGAGTATTCCGCCGTTGTGGTAGACCATTATGATCGCGAAGATGAACATTATAGGCGAACGCACGCATATCCTTATCATCATCTGGAAGGACTGCTGGACGTTCTGAACATCGGTGGTCATTCTCGTTATCAGAGAGGAAGTGGAGAACTTGTCCACATCCGCGAAGGAGAAGTCCATTATTCTCGAGTAAAGATCATTGCGGATATTCGTAGCGAACCCCGCTGAGGCTTTGGAGGCGCTCCAAGCGCCGGCCATGCCGAAGGAAAGCGACAGCGCCGCCGCGACCACGATCATTATTCCGACGCGCAGTACGTAGCCCATATCCTGAGCCGTCACGCCGCGGTCAACTATAACCGCCATCAGTGTCGGTATGAGGACTTCCATCGCAACCTCTCCGACCATGAAAAGAGGAGTGATGAAAGCGTACTTTTTGTACTCCCTCACCCTCGACAAGAGTGTTTTCAGCATACCATCTCCTCCAGTACGCTCCTGAGTCTCATGCAGGTATCCATGAACTCGTCCTTCTCCGGAAGTGCCGCCGCAAGCGCCTCCTCGATCTTCTCCATCTGTTCTCCTGCTGCCCTGAGCTTCTCCCGGCCTGAATCAGTGATGACTATGCGCCTCATGCGGCCGTCGCCGGGCATCCTCTCCCGCTGCAGAAGCCCCATCTCCTCCATCGAGTCGACAAGGGATGAGACTGTGGCGCGGGACATGGAGAACCCCCTCTCGATATCCTTCTGGGGACGGCCGTCATCTGCAATGCATGCAAGTATCCTGAGCTGGGCGGAGCTGAGCCCGATAGAGCGCATGCTCCTGTCCCCCGCCCTGCGCACAAGCCGCCCGAGGGAGCCGAGCATGAAAAGAATCATATCATCCTTCATAGTTCGCTTCCGAACAGATAATAAGAACCATGGAAAGGACAGTCAACATTTCCGCAGCTGTTCATGAAAACTTCACAAAGGGCGGAAATAAGAAAGACCTGCGCCTGGCAGGTCTTTCCCAGCTTTTTGAGGATGTACCTCAGATCATTTATCCTTCTTCTTCGTTATCGCATTGAGAATTACGAGAGCAACGAAGAGAATGCCGAGAGCGCAGGCCAGAAGGCCCCAGCTTGAAAACGCTACGAAAAACACGTTTGGCATGTTCTACCTCCTATCAGCCGAAGATCGGAAGAAGCTCCGAGAGCAGAAGACCACCGGCAAGAACGGATGCGATCTGACCGGAGACATTCGCGCCGAGAGCGAACGGAAGAAGATGGTTCTGCTTGTTCGCCTCGATGCCGACCTTCTGGACAACGCGTGATGACATCGGGAACGCGGAGATTCCGGCGCCGCCGATGAGCGGATTGATCTTCTTGTCCTTCGGCAGGAAGATGTTGACTATCTTGATGAAGATTACACCGCATGCCGTATCGAAGATGAACGCGACAAGTCCGAAGCACATGATCATGATGGTCTCGGGCCTGAGAAGCGCCGGGCCTGACATCATCGGGGAGATGGCAAGGCCGAGCATCAGCGTGATGAGCGGGGAAAGCATATCCTGAGCCGCACGCGAGAGGCTGTCGAGCACGCCGCACTCCCTGAGGAGGTTGCCGAACATCAGCATTCCGACGAGAGCAGCCGAATCGGGAGCGAGGATACCGCAGACGATTGTCGTGACGATCGGGAAGATGATCCTTGTCGTCTTGGATACCGATGCTGCGGAGTAGTGCATCTTTATCGCCCTCTCCTTCTTAGTGGTAGTAGCCTTGAGGACCACGGGCTGTATCATCGGCACGAGAGCCATGTAGCAGTACGCCACGACGAGGATCGCCGCCACGTAGTTTGAGTGCAGGCGCTGCGATACGAGGATGGCGGTAGGACCGTCAGCGGCTCCGATGATACCGATTGATGCGGCATCGTTGAGAGGGAAGCCAAGAAGGGATGCGATTATCATTGAAATGAAGATACCGCCCTGTCCTGCAGCTCCGATGAAGATGAGCCACGGCTTAGAGATAAGCGGTCCGAAATCGATCATCGCACCGATTCCTATGAAGAGAAGAAGCGGGAACGCTTCCGCGCTCTCGATACCCACGTTGTACAGCCACTGCAGGATAGCATTGTCCTGGAGCATGACTGATCCCGGAAGGTTAACGAGTATCGCTCCGAAACCCATTGGCAAGAGGAGCGTAGGCTCCATCTCCTTCTTGATCGCCAGGTATATGAGGATCATACCCACGACGATCATGATCAGATTATAAATCATCTCGGTGTTCATAACGACAGTAATGATATAAGAATAACACTCCTTTGTCACTTGATTGCTGCCCGCATGTGAGAAGATATGAGGGGAGAACGTCCGGAAACAGCGTCCGGACCGCTCCGGAATTCATAAAAATCTGAATACAACGACAGGTCATCTCTCATGGCAGGAAGGACAGGTCATCTCGACCATCTTCTCTATCGCACTGTGCAGAACTCCTGTTTTCTCCGAGGAGGATGCCCTGTAATAGACCTCCTTCCCTGCCCTTCTGCTCTCTATAAGTCCGGCGCTTCTGAGCTGCCTAAGATGATGCGACACCGCAGGGCTCGACATTCCGACAAGCGCTGAGATATTGGTCACGCACTCCTCCGAATGGCAGAGAAGCCAGAATATCCTCAGGCGGCTTGAATCTCCAAGCTGGCGGAACACGCCGGCTGCTTCACTGAAATCATCATCAGATGGCACCGGGCCGATGCTGCCGTTAATTCTGCCATGGTCATGGGGAAGATTCAAACTCTGCATCAAAATGCCTCCGCTGGAATATTAGCACAGAGAAAGGGCGGCTTAAAGAATTGAGTGCAGTCTGCTATTGACTTCCCGGCATCAGAGAGATAATATCAGAGCAACAATTAAATATCTGTTTAATTGATTGAATATTAAAGGATGGTCACCATGAAGAAAACGTACCAGATAGAAGTGGACTGTGCGGCATGCGCCGACAAGATGGAGAGAGCGGCAAAGAAAACCGACGGCGTCAGCGACTGCACCGTCAACTTCATGATGCAGAGAATGACGGTGGAGTTTGACGGGAACGCCGATGCTGATACAGTCATGAAGAACGTCAGGAAGCAGTGCAGGAAAGTCGAAAGCGGCTGCGAGGTCTTTATCTGAGAGGACGAAAGATGAACAGAAAACAGAGGATAATGCTTTTCCGCATACTGCTCTCGGCTCTGATTATGGCTGTGCTGGCATTCATTCCGTCAGAAGGAGTGCTGAGGTTCGTGCTCTACCTCATCCCCTACCTCATCGCGGGATATGACATACTCATCAAAGCCGCGAGAGGAATAATAAACGGTCAGGTTCTCGATGAGTGCTTCCTGATGGCCGCTGCCACTGTAGGCGCAGTCGCCCTCGCGATCTATGAACAGAGCGGAGACTATACCGAGGCTGTGGCGGTAATGCTCTTCTATCAGACGGGAGAGCTGTTCCAGAGCTATGCTGTCGGAAAAAGCCGGAAGAACATCACCGAGCTGATGGACATACGTCCCGACTACGCCAACATCGAGAAGGACGGGAAGCTGGAGAAAGTCGATCCCGACTCCGTAGCTGTCGGCAGCATCATAGTTATCCAGCCGGGAGAGAAGGTTCCCATCGACGGCATCATCACGGAAGGAAGCTCTTCACTGAACACAAGCGCGCTCACGGGAGAGAGCCTGCCGCGCGAGGTGAAGGAAGGAGACAGGATAATCTCAGGCTCTGTGAACATGACAGGAGTTCTGAGAGTGCGCACGGAGAAAGCGTTCGGAGAATCCACGGTCTCGAAGATTCTCGATCTTGTGGAGAACGCGAGCTCAAGGAAATCGAAGTCTGAGGATTTCATATCAAAATTTGCCCGCATATATACTCCCGCCGTATGCATAAGCGCGCTGCTTCTGGCCCTTTTGCCGCCGGTTGCCAGCATTGCGATGGGAAATCCCGCAGGCTGGGAAATATGGATATACCGCGCCCTTACATTCCTTGTAATTTCCTGCCCATGCGCGCTCGTGGTCTCGATACCGCTCTCGTTCTTCGCGGGAATAGGAGGCGCCAGCAAAGCGGGTGTGCTGATAAAAGGCTCAAACTATCTTGAGACACTTTCAAAGACAAAGACTGTGGTATTCGACAAGACGGGAACACTCACCGAGGGAGTATTCGAGGTAAGCGGGATACATCACAGCACGATGGCTGACGATAAGCTGATCGAATATGCCGCGCTCGCGGAGAGCGCATCGTCGCATCCGATATCGAAGAGCCTGCAGAAAGCCTACGGAAAGAGTGTGGACAGAACAAGAGTCGGGAATATCAGAGAACTTGGCGGAAAAGGCGTCAAAGCCACCGTTGACGGCAGAGCGATAGCCTGCGGCAACACCAAGCTGATGAAAGACCTAGGCGTTGATGCCGCAGAGTGCCGCAGCGCCGGAACTGTCGTGCATATGGCGGTTGACGGGAAGTATGCCGGACACATAGTCATCTCCGATATAATAAAGTCCGCGGCAGGAGAAGCCGTCAGGGCGCTGAGGAAAGCAGGCGTCAGCAGAATCGTGATGCTTACCGGTGATTCCGAGAAAAGCGCCAGGGAGGTCGCTGACAAGCTCGGCATAGAGACTTTCTACAGCGGCCTTCTGCCAGCGGATAAAGTCGCAAAAGTCGAGGAACTGCTTTCCGAGGAGAAAAACGGCGGAAAGCTCGCCTTTGTCGGCGACGGCATAAACGATGCACCGGTGCTGCGCAGGGCCGATATAGGAATCGCGATGGGAGCGATGGGATCGGATGCGGCCATCGAGGCAGCTGACGTGGTGCTGATGGACGACGATCCGATGAAGATCGTCAAGGCGATCAGAATCTCAAAGAAATGTCTCGCGATCGTCTACCAGAACATAGTGTTCGCGATCGGGGTCAAGCTGCTCTGCCTCCTGCTCGGCGCTCTGGGAATCGCAAACATGTGGCTCGCGATCTTCGCGGACGTGGGCGTGATGATAATAGCAGTGCTGAATGCGATAAGGGCGCTCTTTGTAAGAAAGCTCTGATTCTCTCCCCTGCCCGGCGGCGGGGGATTCTTCTTTCCACTCCCTCCTGAAATTTCCTGAAATTTTTGTTGACAGCGTTACTAAACCGGTTAAGATGGAATCAAGGGGAAACCCTGAAAAGGAGAAAAATGATGAAAAGGACACTGAGTATCGTTCTCATCGCTCTTCTGGCTGTATCTCTTCCTCTCTTCGCACAGGGCGGAAAAGAGAGCGCAGAGGGAGAGGTTTACTTCCTCAACTTCAAGCCGGAGATCGCAGAAGTATATACAAACGAGGTCGAACCGGCCTTCGAGGAGGCGACAGGCATTCCTCTCAAGGTTGTGACCGCGGCATCAAACCAGTATGAGCCCACGCTCAGAAGCGAGATAACGAAGTCCGAACCGCCGGTGATCTTCCAGGTGAACGGACCTGTCGGACTTGCAAACTGGAAGGACTACGCAGCTCCTCTTGAGGATACGGCAGTCTGCTCCATGCTCTCCGATCCCTCAATGGCACTTTCAGAGGACGGACATGTCTACGCCATCCCCTACACAGTCGAAGGCTACGGAATAATCTACAATGACGCGATCATGCGCGCCTACTTCGCCCTTCCCGACAAGGCTGTATCGATAAGCTCTGCCGAGGAAATCAACAGCTTCGAGACTCTCAAGGCAGTGGTCGAGGATATGACTGCGCACAAGGACGAGCTGGGAATACAGGGAGTTTTCGCTTCGACATCCATGGCTCCTGGAAGCGACTGGAGATGGCAGACGCACCTCTTCAACGTGCCTCTCTGGGCAGAGTTCAGGGACAAGTCAGGCGACAGCTCGCAGGCGCTTGCTGCAGCATTCGCGGCCAAGACATTCGATTTCACCTACAGCGCAGAGTTCAAGAATCTCTGGGATCTCTACCTTGACAACTCCGTATCGCCTAAGGGACTTCTCGGAGGAAAGAACGATGCCGATTCGATGGCGGAGTTCGCGCTCGGACAGTGCGCCATGGTTCAGAACGGCAACTGGGGAGCCTCCCAGATACTCGGAGTTCCCGGCAACACGGTCGCTGACAGCGACATAAAGTTCCTCCCGCTCTACATGGGACTGGAAGGAGAGG
Organism: uncultured Spirochaetaceae bacterium; assembly: GCA_944389295.1. GTDB lineage: Bacteria > Spirochaetota > Spirochaetia > Sphaerochaetales > Sphaerochaetaceae > Ornithospirochaeta. Next base: position 69,724 of record CALXLV010000028.1, read on the forward strand.
AAGGACAGGGAATCTGCGTCGGAACGGAGAACTACCTCTGCATCAACAAGAACGCATCGCCTGAGGCTCAGGCAAATGCCGTCAAGTTCCTCGAGTGGCTCTTCTCCTCCGCAGAGGGCAAGGACCTCGTTACGAACAGGCTCGGATTCATCACGCCGTTCAACACCTTCAGCGCAGAAGAGCAGCCCACCGATCCTCTGGCCCGCCAGGTGACAGAGTGGATGGCAAATACTTCAGTGAAGTCCGTGCCATGGACATTCGCAGGCATCCCGTCGGAGCAGTGGAAGGCCGATTTCGGCTCAGCGCTCCTGCAGTACATCAACGGTTCTATGGACTGGGACAGCGTCGTCAAGACAGCCCAGGACTCCTGGGCGCGTGAAGCCCAGCTCGCCGGAAGGTAAGCCTCTGAGGCCGTCTCCTGGTGGGGACGGCCCTTTTCTTTCAGGAGGAATCCAATGGAGAAATCAATAAGAAAGTGGTTCGCGCTCTTCGCGCTTCCCGGCCTCGTATGCTTTGCAGTAGCATTCCTTGTGCCGTTCGTGTGGGGATTCATCCTCTCGTTCTGCGAATTCACGACTATCACAAACGCCAGCTTCACAGGTTTCTCGAACTATGTGAGGGCGTTCACCGTCGACAGCTACTTCACACAGTCGTTCGTATTCACGCTGCTCTTCACCGTCGTAAGCGTGATAACGATAAACCTCTTCGCATTCACCTTCGCCCTGCTGCTGACAAGGAATGTCCCCGGCACGAACGCGTTCAGGACGATAATATTCATGCCCAACCTGATCGGAGGCATCGTCCTCGGATGGATATGGAATGTGATAATCAACGGAGTGCTTGCTGCATTCGGCCTCAATATAATGTCCGATCCCAAATTCGGATTCTGGGGCCTTGTGATACTCATGAACTGGCAGAATGCCGGCTATATGATGGTCATTTACATCGCGGCCATACAGAACATCCCGCAGGATGAGCTTGAGGCAGCGGCGATAGACGGGGCAAACGGCTGGACAACGCTGACAAGGATAATAATTCCCTCGGTCATGCCCTCGATAACGATATGCCTCTTCCTGACGCTGACAAACGGCTTCAAGCTCTACGATCAGAACCTCGCGCTTACGGCGGGACAGCCGAATCACGGTACGGAAATGCTGGCAATGAACATCTTCAACACATTCTACAGCAGGATGGGATTTGAGGGAGTGGGACAGGCGAAAGCCGTTATATTCACCATAGTCGTCGCGCTCATCGCCCTCATACAGCTGAGATTCACAAGGGATAGGGAGGAGACAGCATAATGCAGGTAGCAGGAAAGAAAACAAAATGGATAGCGTTCATCTTCCTTCTCGCAGCGGCACTCTACACAATCTTCCCCATCGCGGTAGTCGTGATGAACTCCTTCAAGTCGAGGCTCTTCATCTCCAACGCGCCGTTCGCGCTGCCTGACAGCCAGACATTCGTCGGGCTGACGAACTACACGCAGGGACTGATGAAAACCGGATTCTTCTCGGCATTCGGATACTCTCTGTGGATAACGCTCGCATCGGTGTTCTTCATCCTCCTCTGCACAAGCATGCTCGCATGGTACATCACGAGGGTGCACGGGAAAATAACGAGCATCATCTACTACCTCCTCACCTTCTCCATGATCGTTCCGTTCCAGATGGTGATGTTCACGATGAGCAAGGAGGCGAACATGCTGGGAATAGACAATCCTGTAGGCATAGTGATCCTCTATGTCGGCTTCGGCTGCGGCATGGCCACTTTCATGTTCTCGGGCTTCATAAAGTCTATTCCCGTCGCCCTTGAGGAGGCCGCGATGATAGACGGAGCCAATCCTGTCAGGACGTTCTTCTCCGTCGTGCTTCCGATGCTCAAGAGCACTGCGATAACGATAGCGATACTCGAGACGATGTGGGTCTGGAACGACTACCTTATGCCCTATCTTACGATAGGAACCGAGTACAGGACGATTCCGGTGGCAGTACAGTATCTCAGAGGAGGCTACGGCTCCGTCGACATGGGAGCAATGATGGCCATGCTCTTTCTGGCGATGCTTCCTGTCATAGTATTCTATCTCTTCTGCCAGAAATACATCATAAAGGGCGTGCTTGCGGGAGCAGTCAAGGGATGAGGAAGCGGACAACCATTCAGGATATCGCGGAGAAGGCAGGATACTCCAAAGCCGCCGTCTCCTTCGCCTTCAACGACCCCGCGAAGATCTCAAAGGAGGCGGGAGAGCGGATACGGAAAGTCGCGAAGGAGCTGGGATACATACCCGACCCGATGGCGAGGAACTTCTCCCGCGGCCGCCATATGGCGCTCGGCTTCCTGCTTCCGCAGATGCTGCAGGAGTCGCTCCGCAATCCATATACGCAGAGCGTGATGAGGGGAATCGGGGAAGTCTGCCAGGAGCACGGCTACATGCTCACACTTATTCCTCCCATCCATGCATCGATATCCGAAGCGGTGAAGAACGCCACCGTTGACGGCCTTATAACCTACGGCCTCACAATCGACGGGAAGATAAGGGACATACTCAGGATGAGGCGCATGCCTGTAGTCTCGATAGACGGAGAGAGCGATGACGAGATTCACTCCGTGGCGATAGACGACGAAGAGGCGGCAGCGCTACAGCTGAGGAAGGTTCTGGAGCTGGGCCATAGGCGCATTGCCGTGATCTCTCTTCCGGGAGATGCCTATGAGCCGTCCTGCATAGCACGGCGGCGCATGAAGGGATACGAGAAAGCCCTCGCTGAGTTCGGACTCTCCTCCGATGCTGTCATCATAAGGGAGGCTCCCGCGACGTACCGGAGCGGAAGAGAGGCTGCGGCAGCGATTCTCTCAGAGAGCATGCCTACCTGCTTCGTGACAATGTCGGACGCCGTCGCTCTGGGCGTCGTGGATGAGCTCAAGAGCCGCGGGCTGAGAGCCGGAGATGATATCTCCGTAATAGGCTTCGACGGAATAGAAGATGACAGCTTCCAGGGAGCCGGCCTTTCAACGATAGTCCAGAACGGCGAGGAAAAAGGAATGAGAAGCGCAGGGATACTCTTTGCGATGATCGACGGCAGCGACGTGCCGCTTACCACTCTCATCCCCTACTCGTACAGGGAGGGGAGAACACTGAAGGAGATGAAAGGATGAACATAAGCGGAAAGAGGGAGGCGGGAATCCTCCTCCATATAACCTCGCTGCCTTCTGAGTTCGGAATCGGCAATCTCGGACCGGAAGCATACCACATGGCAGACCTCATCGCCTCCTCCGGAGCGACGCTGTGGCAGCTCCTGCCGCTCGGACCGACTGGATACGGCAACAGCCCTTATGCACAGAGAAGCGCGTTTGCGGGAAATGAGATGCTGCTCTCCCCCGAGCTTCTCTACAGGGACGGCTATCTTGCGAAGGAGGACCTCCTCCACCCCGCATTTCCCGACTCCCGCGTCGATTTCCAGCGCGTCTCAGAGTGGAAAATGCCGCGTCTCAGAAAGGCTGCGGAGAAAGCCCTCTCGCAAGAGAAGGATGGAATAGAACAATTCAGGGAAAAAGAACGTTTCTGGCTTGATGACTACGCGCTCTTCATGACGCTCTGCGATGAATACAGGGATGCGCGGTGGCACACCGTCTGGCCGCATGATGAAGGATACAGGGACAGCGATGCGCTCGAGAGAGTAAGGCGTGAGAAGCGCCGCGAGATCGATATATACATCGCTCTGCAGTATCTCTTCGACAAGGAGATGAAGGCGCTTCTCTCCTATACGCGCTCAAAGGGACTCCGTCTCATCGGGGACATACCGATCTTCGCAGGCGCCGACAGCGCAGACACATGGTCGCATCCCGAACTCTTCAAGACAGGCCCGGACGGCCGCTACAGCGCAGTCTCCGGCGTACCGCCGGACAACTTCTCCGCAACGGGACAGCTGTGGGGGAATCCTGTCTATGAGTGGAAGGAGCATGAGAGAACGGATTTCGAGTGGTGGAAGGCGCGCGTCAGACGCTGTCTGGAGCTCACTGACATACTCCGCATAGACCACTTCCGCGGTTTCGATGCCTACTATGAGATAAAGGCTTCGGCAGCTACGGCGGAACACGGCGTGTGGAAGAAATCTCCGGGAAAGAAGTTCTTCACTTCCCTTGAGAAAGAGATGGGCAGAATTCCTATTATAGCCGAGGACCTCGGCTGGATGACTCCGTCTGTATCGGCGCTGAGGGACAGATTCGGATTCCCCGGGATGAAGATAGCCCAGTTCGGCTTCTCATGGGACAGAAACGGCGATCTCAACACCTACGACGACTTTCTCCCCCACAACTACACCCGTCAGTTCGTGGCCTACACAGGAACTCACGACAACGACACTGTGCGGGGCTGGTATGAGAAGCTGACGCCGATCGAGAAGCACCATGTCAGGGAGTACCTCGCCTCTCCTGATGAGGAGATTGTATGGGCGCTGATCCGCAGCGTGATGATGTCCAATGCAGATACCGCGATCTTCCCGATGCAGGACATACTCGAGCTCGGAACAGAGGCGAGGATGAACTATCCCTCCACATGCAATGACACCAACTGGTCATGGAGAATGGAGGAAGGAAGTTTCAACGGATACAGAGCCGGAAGATTCCGCCATCTTGCGAGGATATCAGGACGCAACGGAAAGACGTGGGAAGAGCATAACAGGGAGTGAAATGCGTATGCCGGGTATTTTCGGCAATACCCGGCTTTCTCTCAGGAGTTCTTTCTTCCCGTCACCACTTTTATGATCATCAGGAGAACCATTATTCCCAGCGCCGCCGATATCGTCGCGATGCCTCCGTGTATTCCAGCATTCTCCGCAACCGCGCCTACGATCGCAGGCATTATGATCGCACCGACCGTTGCCGTTCCGATGCAGATTCCGGTGGCGACTGTCGAACTTGTGTATCTCTTCTCCATCGTCGAGAGCGTCGTGGGATAGATTCCGCTCATCGAGACGCCTACTCCAAGGACCGCGAGCGCAATAACAATAGGAGAAGATGCGGAGATCATAAGGACAAAGAAGCCTGTCATCAGAAGGCCGAGGATGAGAATGAGGATATTCCTGTTCACCTTTGCGGATATCACAGCGCAGACAAGGCGGCCCGCAAGTATCATTATCCAAAGGATTGACTGCATCGCAGTCGAGATGGCATCCGGGAATATTCCGGCATCCTGAAAATAAGTGACAAGCCAGCCGATGAGGGATGCCTCCGCGCAGAGGTAGAAGAACATCACGAAGGTGTTGAGCCAGAACCCAAGGCTTTTCGGAATGCCGGCCTCACCTTTTTTTCTCTCAGGGCGTGAGGAAGATAGCCGGCTGAGAATGATGAGGACAAGGGCAAGGAGCATGACGGCTGCAACTGCCCATGGCGCGAGGCGCCACGAGACTGTAATGGCAGCGATCGTGATGAAGGGAGCGATGAAAGCCCCGACGGCGAACGAAGCATGAAGGAGATTGAGCCCTGCAGCCTTGTTCTCGGCAGTCTCCCCCACTACGACATTAGTGATGTTGCTCATCGTGCCGCGCCCTATTCCCGTCAGCGCGAAGGCGATGAAGAGCAGGAAAGGATTGCCGGTGAGCGTCATCAGCAGCAGGCCGAGGACTATCCCCGAACCGAGAATAACCGTACTTTTTTTCCTCCCGATGAGATAAGGTATGTACCCCGCCGCGATCACAGCGAGAAGATTGCCTATCTGATGCGCGGAAAGGAGCACGCCGCGGAAGGCGTAGTCGAGGTTGTATGAATCTCCCATCTCGGGAAGTACCGCTCCGAGCAGCGTGCTCATCATCCCCGATGAAAAGAAAATGAAATAGATTCTGTAAAGAAGCCCCCGGTTCTCCCTGCGGACACCGAGGAAAGAGCCTAAAGAGAACATCATTCCTCCGTTTATGAAACAACAGATGGATTATATTCCTTCATCGATTCAGTGCAAGAGAGTATAGTGACAGTGGAGGGAATAAAATGAAGGTCTCTGAGTATCTGAAAACGAGAAGATATCCCGGAAGGATAATCGGCATGGGAAGGAATGCGGATGGTAAGAGCGTGATTCTCTATGCGGTCATGGGCAGAAGCACAGGATCGCGGAACAGAATACTCTCGCTCTCGGGAAACACTCTGAGAACGCTGCCTTTTGATAACACAGGCACAGGAGACGAATCCCTCACGCTTTATACCGCCGCGGAGAAGGACAGAAGCATGACCGTGGTCGCCAACGGAAGGCATCTGGAGAGTGTGCGGGATGCACTGCTGGAAGGCAAAAGCCTTCTTGATGCACTTAATTCATGCACATACGAACCTGACGAGCCCGCATTCACACCGCGCATCGCAGGCGTAATGAGAGAAGACGGAGAATATACGCTCGGCATTGTCCGCAGAGGAGACGGCGGCAGAACGGAGAGGGAGACTTTCAAATATCCTCCGGAAAATGGAAGAGTGCATCTCATACACACCTACTCAGATGATGCTGATCCCCTTCCCTCCTTCCGCGGATGCCCGGAGATGCTGGAGATGGAGGGAGGAAGCCTCGATGAGGCCGCTGCAGCGATCTGGAACAGCCTGGACAGCGGAAACCGCGTCTCGCTCTACATCGCAGTCGGAGATGAGGAGAAGATAATCAACCGCAATGAGATAAAGGAGACGATACCACTGAAATATGGGCTGAATCCGAACCAGCAGAAGGCGTCGATCTCGATAATCGGAAGGCATCTTCCCATCAGGGTTCTCAACGGGCGCCCTGGATATATAAACTTCATGGATGCCCTCAACGGCTACCAGCTTGTAAAGGAGCTGAAAGAGGTGCTCGGAATGGAGGCTGCGGCATCTTTCAAGCATGTCTCTCCCTCGGGAGCCGCGGTGGCAGTTCCTCTCTCTGACGATGAGAGAAGGATGTATTTTGTGAAGGATGGAGAGGAGCTTTCAGAAACCGCAGTAAGCTACATCAGAGCCAGAGGAACCGACAGAATGTCATCATTCGGGGACTTCATCGCGCTCTCAGATATCTGCGATGAGACAACGGCCAGAGTGATAAAGAAGGAGGTCTCCGACGGCATAATAGCTCCGGGCTACACTCCGGAGGCGCTCTCCATTCTCAGAAGCAAGAAGAAGGGAAATTATCCTGTGATCTCGATCGATCCCGATTACATTCCCGGAGAGATGGAGATGCGCGCGCTCTTCGGCATGACGCTTGAGGAGGCGAGGAACAGCTGGCTCCCCGATGAGAAAACCTTCGAGAATATCGTCACCAGAAACCGTGAGCTTCCCCCTGAGGCCGTGCGTGATCTCACAGTCGCCCTTCTGACGCTCAAATACACGCAGTCCAACTCCGTATGCTGTGCCTTCCGCGGACAGACGATAGGAGTCGGAGCGGGACAGCAGTCAAGGATACACTGCACGCGGCTTGCGGGAGACAAGGCCGACAGATGGAACCTGAGAAGATCAGAGAAAGTACTCTCTCTCCCCTTCAGGAAGGATCTCTCAAGAAACGACAGGGACAATGTGATCGAGCAGTATCTCTCAGATTATCCCGAAACAGATGTTACGGAAAAATGGGAAGAGTATTTCAAGGAGAAGCCTGAGAAGATGAGTGCGGAGGAGAAGAGAACAATTCTCTCCGGAATCAGCGGCATATCGCTCGCCTCGGATGCGTTTTTCCCGTTCGGAGACAATATCATAAGGGCGGAGCGTTCAGGAGTGTCCTGCATAGCTCAGCCCGGAGGCTCTGTGCGCGACGATGCTGTCATAGCCGAGGCTGACAGGGCCGGAATCACGATGGTGTTCACAGGGACAAGGCTCTTCCACCACTGAGAGCGGAAAAGCCATTATCTCTCAGTTCTGTCCGTAGTACGCGTTCTTTCCGTGCTTTCTGAGGTAGTGCTTGTCCAAAAGCGTCTGCTGCATGGGCTGCAGGGAGGGATTGAGCATGCGGGCATGGAAGGCCATGAACGCGACCTCCTCGAGCACAACAGCGTTATGGACTGCCTCCTCGGGACTCCTGCCCCACGCGAACGGGCCGTGCGAGTTCACAAGCACGGCGGGGATCTCATCGGGAGAGATACCGCGGAATGTCTCTATTATCACATTGCCGGTCTCCTTCTCGTACTCCCCTTCTATCTCTGCAGATGTCATGCGCCTCGTGCAGGGAATCTTCCCGTAGAAGTAATCTCCCTGCGTAGTTCCATACGCCTCTATGCCGACGCCTGCCTGAGCAAACGACGTAGCCCACCTCGAATGAGTATGAACAACGCCCCCGATTCCCTTAAACGCGTTGTAAAGCTGGACATGCGTGGGCGTGTCGGAGGAAGGCTTCCACCTTCCCTCAACCCTCTCGCCTGTCTCAAGTGAGACAACAACCATATCATCGGGGGACATTCCGTCATAATCCACGCCGCTGGGCTTAATGACCATCAGCCCCTTCTCCCTGTCCACTCCGGAGACATTTCCCCATGTAAATGTGACAAGGCCATGCGCAGGCAGGGCAAGATTAGCCCTGCACACCTTCTCTTTCAGTTCTTCAAGCATATTACCATCCCATACCCTATTCCCGGGAAACCGGGGACAGAGCCACTCTCAGAAACATTCTATCGCAGCTTTCTCTACAGGGAGACCTTTGAGGAATCTCTCAAGATAGGCCTTGAAGCCGGCAGCCTCGCTCTCGACAGGCTGCATCTCAGTACTCTCGGCTCCCGCGAATACACGTTTGTCGAGAAAATCGCCGAGCGTTTCTCCCTTCCCTTCCGCCCTGTATGCTGCAAGGAGAGCCATTCCGTACGGGCCTCCCTCGCCTGCCGTTTTCATCGTCGATACAGGCGCGGATACAGCCGAGGCAAGGTATTTCTGACCTGTCACAGGATGGCGGAAGAGGCCGCCATGGCCCATGAGACGATCTATCGCCACGCCTTCGGCTGCGAGGATATCCATTCCGTAGGCAAGAGTCGCAAGCGATGAGTAGAGATGCGCGCGCACGAAATCAGCGAGCTTCATCGGCCTGTCAGGACGTCTCACGATCACAGGGCGTCCATCATCAAAGCCGGTGACGGGCTCTCCCGATATGTAATTGTAGACAGTGACCCCGCCGCAGTCTGCCTCTCCTTCAAGGCTCTTTCTGTAAAGGCGTCCGTAAAGCTCATCGATATCGTCATTCCCGTCCATCAGCATCACCGCTTCATGCATGAGGCTCACCCATGCGTTCATGTCCGATGTACAGTTGTTGCAGTGAACCATCGCGACAGGCTTGCCGTCGGGAGTTGTGACCATATCTATCTCCTTATGGACGGATGAGAGCATTTTCTCAAGCACGACCATGGAGAAGATCGAGGTGCCTGCAGAGACATTGCCGGTACGTTCCTTCACGGAATTTGTGGCTGTCATCCCCGTTCCGGCATCTCCCTCGGGAGGAGCCATCTGGATGCCGCTCTCAAGATCGCCTTCGGGATCGAGGAGCTTCGCGCCCTCCGCTGTGAGTGAACCGGCCTCTGCTCCGGCAGGAAGGACTTCCGGCAGAACCGCGAGGATATCGATGCCGGTAAGCGCCCTGAATTTCTCCGCCATTCCGGCGTCGTAGTCGCATGCGGACGAGTCAATGGGGAACATTCCGGAGGCATCCCCTACGCCGAGCACCTTTCGACCGGTAAGACAGCTGTGGACATAACCTGCAAGCGTCGTGAGATGGGCAATCTTTCCAGTGTGCTCCTCTCCGTTAAGGACCGCCTGGTAGAGATGGGCGATGCTCCATCGCTGCGGGATGTTGAACGAGAAGAGTTCCGTCAGCCTCTCCGCCGCCTCAGCTGTAGTGGTGTTGCGCCATGTGCGGAACGCTGCAAGCTGCCTGCCGTCCGCGTCGAAGGGAAGATAGCCGTGCATCATAGCGGAGACGCCCATTGCCGCTGCGCGCTTCAGCGTAACCCCGTACTTTTCCTTCACGTCTTTTTTGAGCGCTGCATAACAGCTCTGCAGTCCTTTCCAGACATCTTCCATAGAGTATGTCCAGTGGCTGCCGTCGAAGCTGTCACCCCATGTGAATCCGCCGGATGCCGCCGGAACGAAATCCGGCCCGATGAGAACGGCCTTTATTCTTGTCGATCCCAGCTCTATGCCGAGAAAGCACGACTCCTGTTCAAACTTCATGATACTACCCTCATGACCTGCTCCGCTTGCGGAGAAGGACGATGGACTGGACGACGAGGAAGATGCATATCATCACCGCAACGGTGATGTTAGTCCACCACGCATCATCAAGTCCAAGAAGCGTTACTATGTTCTTTATCGTGCTGAGAGACAGCACTCCGAAGAACGTTCCTACGATGTTTCCGACACCGCCTGTGAGCATTGTTCCGCCGATGATGGATGAGGCTATGGCGTTCATCTCAGCTCCTGTGGCATGCGACGGCGCGCCTGAGCCCACATGGAGAAAGTAGACGAAACCGCCGATGCCTGCAAGGAGGCCGCAGAGAAGATGCGCTGCGAATCTTGTCCTTCTGACGTTGATTCCAAGCATATTCGCACTCTGCGAGTTGCCGCCGACAGCATAGAAGCTGCGGCCGAGCCTGGTCCATCTGAGCAGGATGAAAAGAAGGATGACGGTGACGATCGCGACGATGACACCTATCTCAACATACGCCGGCACGAACTTGCCGAGCTTGTTGACCGAACCGAGGAACGGGATGTAGACGCGCGTGTTCTTCAGTGCGAGGAAAGCCTCGTTCTGAACATTAAACTGAGTCGAATTGACGATCGTCGTCATGCCCTTGGCGAAGAACATTCCCGCAAGCGTGACAATGAATGGCTGGATGTTGAGATATGCGACAAGGTATCCCTGCACGACGCCGAATGCGATGCCGATGGCAAGCGAGAGGAGTATTGCCGTGAGGACGCTCCCGTTGTGGTAGTCGAGGTTCACCGCCGCGCTCATGCAGATAAGCGCCGTCAGCTTTCCTACCGATATATCGATGCCGCCCGTTATCATGACAATGCTCATTCCGCAGGAGAGGATTATAAGGGCAGCGTTCTCGTTGAGGATGTTGAAGAGCGTCTGAATCTTTAAAAATCCCCTGCCGATAAAGAGCATCGCGGCAAGATACATCGCGAAGAATACGACTATCGTTATGGTCAGAAGAAGATTGGTATCGGACATCGGGACAAGCCGTCCCTTCCTGTTAAGAACCTTTCCCATCACGCTGCCTCCTTCCCGGCTTTTGCCGACCGGATGCTTCTCCAGACCTTGCCTGCCTTCTCTCTGACTGTCGGAGCGCTGAGCACGACGAGGACTATAACGACCACCGCCTTGTATGCGGGGAGCGCGCTGGAGGAGACATTGAACTTGAAGAGCGTCGTAGTCAGGAACTGGATGACATACGCTCCAAGTATCGAGGATGCCATGCTGAACTTGCCTCCGGAGAGCGCATTGCCTCCGAGAGCCACCGCGAGGATCGCATCCATCTCAATATCGAGGGCCACGACGGAGTAGTTTATCGTCGAGAACCTTGTGACCTTGATGAATCCGGCCACTGCGACGCAGAGCCCCATTATTACGTAGGTGATGAATTTGATCAGCGACGGATTGATTCCGTTGAGCTTCGCGGAGTTCGGATTGATACCGACAGCCTGCGTGTAGAGGCCAAGTGTCGTGAATTTCAGCACGAGAGCCGTTATGATCATGCAGATTATGGCGATGAATATAGGCGTCGGCACAGGTATTCCCGGCATGAACGTTCCGAAGTACCCGAACGCAGGATCGCTGATGATCGGCAGGCGGTTGTTGTTGATCCATGCCGCTATTGACCTTCCCGCCGTATAGAGAATCAGCGTCGCGATCATCGGCTGGATGTTGAAATATGCCACGAGAGTACCGTTGAACGCGCCGAAGAGCATTGAGACGAGACATGAGATGAGGAATGCCGTGAGTATGGATGCCTGCATCTCCTCTGGTCTGGGATTGTCTCCGCAGAGTACTCTCAGCACGACGCTTCCGCTTATTGCTATCGCGGCTCCGACGCTGATGTCCTGTCCGCCGGAAGCGGCTGTGACGAGCGTCATTCCGATCGCAAGTATCGCAAGCTCTGATGCGTTGTCGAGTATCGTTATGAGATAACCGGAGAGAACCGGTTCGCCCGCGCTGTTCTGAGCGTATGTTATTTCGAAGAACGACGGGTCAGCTATGAGATTGAATATGATAAGGACAAGAAGCGCGGCGATGGGGATGAATATCTGTTTCCTGAATAATCCCGTCAGCTTCTGCACTCCCGCAACATTTCCCGGAGCAGTCACTTCTCACCTCCTGCAATCGTGCTCATGATCTTGTTCTGCGTGAGCTCGTCGCCCTTGAGCTCGCCTACGGCCTTTCCGTCCCTCATGACGACAAGGCGCGAGCAGGTACGGAGCATCTCGTCTATCTCGGAAGAGATGAATGTCACGCTCTTTCCCTCTCCGGCGAGCTTGAGCACCAGTTTCTGTATCTCTATCTTCGTTCCGATATCGATTCCCCTCGTCGGCTCATCCAGAATGAGGTACTGCGGATTAGTAAGGAGCCAGCGTGCGAGAATGACCTTCTGCTGGTTGCCGCCGGAGAGAGACTTCACCGGAGTTTCGGTGGAGGCCGTCTTTATCTCCAGAAGCTTGATATACTCATCGGCGAACTTCTCCGCCTTGGCCCTTGAGATCGGGCCGAAGAAGCCTTCAAGCACCTGCAGTGCTAGGATTATGTTCTCACGGACTGAGAGATCGCCGATGATGCCGTCCCTCTTTCTGTCCTCGGGAAGATATCCGATGCCGTGCTTCATAGCATCGCGCGGGTGCGAGATGTGGACAGGCTTGCCGTCCATCATGACCTTGCCTCCGGTGACCTTGTCCGCTCCGAAGATGGCTCTCACGCATTCGCTTCTGCCTGAACCGAGAAGCCCTGTAAAGCCGTTAACCTCCCCTTTGTGGATAGTGAAATCAAACGGACTCTTGGCCGCAACGCTTGAAAGTCTGTCAGCCTCATAGATGACTTCGTCGCTTCCGACACCGTCTCCGCTTCCTTTGATCTCTGAAAGGTCATTGAGCTCCTTGCCGAGCATCTTGGAGACCAGCTCAACGCGCGGAAGGTTCTCGATAGCATATTCTCCGACGAGTTTTCCGTCCCTCAGCACCGTAATTCTGTCGCATACTTCGTAAACCTGATCAAGGAAGTGCGTGACGAAGATTATTCCGACGCCTCTGGCTTTCAGGTCAAGCATCAGGCGGAAGAGCTTGGCAACCTCTGACTCATCCAGAGATGAAGTGGGCTCGTCGAGGATGAGGACACGGCACTCCATATCAACCGCACGAGCGATGGCAACCATCTGCTGCACGGCGATCGAACATGTGCCGAGCTGCTGCTCCGCCTTCGCCGGTATTCCCAGCGATTCGAGCATCTTCGCCGCGCCTGCGTTCATCTCGCGCCATTTCGTTATGACGCCCGATGTGCGGCCTATATACATATTCTCCGCCACCGTAAGGTTAGGGCAGAGCGTTATTTCCTGGTAAACCGTGCTTATGCCGGCTTTCTGAGCCTCCTCCGGAGACTTTATGCTGACAGGGCCCTCATGTCCCTTGAGGAATACCTCTCCTCCGTCCTTCTGGTAAACACCGGTAAGGACTTTTATCAGCGTGGATTTGCCGGCTCCGTTCTCCCCCATCAAAGCGTGAATCTCTCCTTCTCTGAGAGTGAAGTCAACATTCTGCAGGGCCTTCACGCTGTAGAAGCTCTTAGATATCCCCCGCATCTCAAGAACAGAATCCTTCTGCATTAACACCCATCCTCTCTGAAATGTCTATTAAAACGAACGAAGGCACGTCGGAATCCCTCACTGGAAGTCCTCCGTGCCTGCGCTTCACTGAACTGCCATTATCTCAGGAATCAGATTCCGTACTTATCCACATCTTCCTGTGTTATGGTAGCCGCATCGAATCCCTGCTCGACAAGGTAGATAGTCTTGCTCTCGGGCTCGATTCCGTTCTCGAGGTTCCTGATGATTCCATCGATCGTGTCAGCCTGGAACGGATTGGCCTGTCCGTCATAGTTCCATCTTCCTGCAAGGAGTTCCTCAAGAGCCCACTTGTTGCAGTCGAATCCCATGATGATGACGTCGCCGTCCACTCCGTGAGAGATGTTGGCTCTGTCAAGAGCGGCCACTGCGCCTCTTGCCATATCATCGTTCTCCGCATAGATGACGTTGAACGGTGTTCCGGCATCGATTACGGACTGTACGATCTGCTGAGCTGTCTCTGCGTTCCATTCAGCAGTCTGCTGCGTCACGAGATTCCAGTTGTCATTGTTCGCAACCATCTCATTGAGAGCGCCCGTTCTTCCGATCTGAGCGGATGAGCCCATGACTCCCTGAATATGGATGATGTTGTATTCATCGAGATTCTGGGAAGCGAGCCAGTCAACAGCTGTCTGTCCCTGAAGATTCGTGTCAGAAACGACTTCCGCCACATAGAGGCTGGGATCTGCATCAACTGTGCGGTCAAAGAGAATTACATAGATACCTGCATTCTGGGCATCCTGAAGGACGGAATCCCATCCAGCTGTTCCCGCTGCGGAGAGGAGGAGGTAATCGACCTCATCCTGTACGAATGTCTGCGCTGCGGCGATCTGCTCATCGTTTCTGAGGCTGTAGAAGAAGGAGGCGTCATAGCCGTTCTCTTCATTGAACACTCTCTTGAGATCAGCATCGTTGGCTGTGCGGTATCCCGATTCGTTAGGATCGTTGTTTATGATTCCGACTCTGATGAGCCCGCCGTCATCCTCTGCGCCGGCTTCAGCGGCTCCGGATGCGAATACTGCCGTTACGGACAGAATGAGCACTAACAGCGAAAACAGAACTTTCTTCATATTTACACCTCTCTTTTGCTGCGGCTACCGATTTTCTCCCTTTTTCTGATAGCCACAACTAGATTGGAACATCGTGATACCGTACTGTCAACAAATTTTTTGTTTTTCCGGGGATTAATACGCAAAACAGATACAAATATAAACAATTGGCAGGAAATAAATACAAATATAAGGCCGATTGTGCTGTAAAATATGGGAAATTTTCTGCTCTGAGGTAATTCTCGCCATCAATCCTATAATGAATTCCGGCATTGCCCTGAAAATAAATACAAATATTCTTCCATTCCGGAAATTCCATGCTATCCTTGGAAAAAGGCGGGCGAAATCGTGGCTAAATACAGGCAGCTGGCAGATCTTCTCAGAAGCGATGCCGCAAAGATACTCAGGGAAGGCGGAGTCAGGCTTCCGACGGAAATGGAGATCGCATCATCATACGGCATCAGCCGGCAGACCGTGCGGAATGCTCTCAAGGTTCTTGAGGATGATGGCGTCATCGAAAAGCGTCAGGGAAGCGGCTCATACATCACCCCTCAGAAGCAGTCAGGCGACATGAAGCAGATTGCTGTAGTCACGACTTTCATAGATGACTATATTTTTCCGACAATCCTCCACGATGCACAGCGCATATTCGCAGAGAACGGCTACTCCACTCTGATCTATGCGACAGAGAACAGCGTCGGAAGAGAACATGAGATTCTAACGGAACTCCTCGGGAAAAGCATAAGCGCTGTCCTGATAGAGGGCTCCCGCACTGCTCTCCCCACCCCCAACTCGGCGCTTTTCTCCGCTTTCAGAAAGAGGGAGATTCCCCTGCTTTTCCTGCACGGACTCTACCCTAACCTTCACGATTTCCCGTCCGTGCTGGATGACAACTTCTCAGGAGGCTACCAGCTTGCGGAATATCTCATCAGCAAGGGGCACTCACGGATCGCAGGCGTGTTCAAGAGCGATGATATGCAGGGACCGCTGAGGTATCATGGCGTGGTCAGCGCCATGACAGATGCCGGGATAGAAATAAATGACAGCTGTTTCTGCTGGTATGACTCGGAGGACCGCAAGGCCATCATCAGCGGCAAAGGCGTCGAGAGGCTTGAGAGGTTCATCAGCAGGAGGCTGGAAAACGTCTCCGCGGTTGTCTGCTACAACGATGAGATCGCATATACGATGGTGCGGCTGCTGCTTGAGATCGGCATAAGGATTCCGGAAGATATCGCAGTGGTCAGCTTCGACAACAGTTTTTACAGCCAGATAGGAGCGGTGCCGATCACATCGCTGGGACATTCCGTTCCCAAAAGCGGCAAGGCTGCAGCAGAGCTGCTTGTAGGCATGCTGAACGGAAAGAATACTGAATCAGTTCTCCTGAAATGGGAACTCATAAGCAGGGCTAGCGGCTGATTCTGCTCTTCACGTTTTCAGAGTTTAAGATAAAGGGAAATATGTAACTCTTTATCTGGAATACAGCAGAAGTGCACTTGATATTGAAAAACTGCTGGGAAAAGCCCCCTCCCTTCCTCATCGGCCCAAGGATGACAGAAAAGACAGAACAATGAAATACAGAAGAAAAGAGTTCTATCATCAGACCACAGGCTGATTCATGGTATGTTTCAGTGTGAAATATAATTATTCAGGAAATTGGTGATTATTTTCTGCTCTCCGCTGCCGTTTGTTCTGAAGTGCAGCAATGGGAGCCCATATTTTGAGAATATCGAATCCTTAATCTGATCCCTCTCATGTTGCCGGCTTCCTTCCTTATGATAATGGAAGCCATCCACCTCTACTGCAGCGACAGGTTCTTTGCCAACATATCTGTAAATCAGAAAATCAACATGCGTACCATTTCTTGATAAATATAATCTCTCCTCTTCAGTGAGAGCTGACGTATCAGAAAAAAGATATCTTATCGGATAATGGCATACAATCCTGAAAGCATATTCACGAAACGCCGGAGAATTGATGATGTTTTCCAGAACTGAAAACATGATATTCTCAGAATCAAAAGATGAAACTTTCCGATGTTTTGACAAGAACTCAATACGCGCCGCGGTTGATTGCTCATAGAGAAGATCAAATACAGAGACTATCCCGGATTTGACCGATCTGAAACTATTATAAGAAATATAGGAAATCAAATCATGAATATTGCTCTTGCTGGGCTGCGGATTTGAAGATGCGACAAGTATAAAACGCTCCTTGGCTCTTGATACAGCTACATTTATAAGCATTGGCGAATCTGAGAAATCTGTAACGATGTCATCGGAAGTGGAGAAAATGATAGTATCCATCTCCCTGCCCTGAAAGCTGTGGATGGTGTCTACCTTGATATCATCACGGCCAATTATCTGTCTTATGAGTCTGACATTATTCTGATAAGGGGTTATTATTCCAATGCTTCCGGCATCCGGAGGAAGGGATGGAAGGACCTCGTTTGCTATCACTTCCGCCTGCCTGAGATTTGCATGCTCTCTGCTGTGATATCCAGGTGCTGTCAGAAAGAGTTCTATCTCATCTCTGCGCTTTATGTCCTCTGTCATGATCACAAGTTTGCTGTCATAATATTTCTCGTTGCAGAAGCCTATTATCCGCGGCTGGCATCGGTAATGCTCTCGCAGCATAACGGAAGGAGCAGCAGGGAATAACGCGCATACTGAAGAAATGAATGACATTTCTGAATACCTGTACGGCGAAGGAATATCATATTTCCTGAAAACTGATTCCGTATAGTTCCGGTCCTCCTCCGTAACAACATTCTGCAGCTGTTTGACGTCTCCGACGATGACAGCATTTCTCGCAGATAGAAGTGAAAGCGCTCCCGTTGCGATATCACACTGAGAAGCCTCGTCAATGATCACATAATCATACATAAGAGACCGGAGGGAAGATGCCGACGAGAACGCCGTACTTGTAATTATGGGATATTCCTTAAGCACAGCTTCCGGAGTTCTCCAGAGATCATCTTCCGAAAAGACCGTCCTGCGGTCCCTGTTCTTAAACCGCTTGAACAGCACAGCTTTCAGCAACTGAAGAGACAGCCTTGACAGTTCATCCTGCTTGCCTTTCATATCAAACATCCTGATTTTCTCTTCAAGGGAAGCTATCTCATCATTTAATTCCTTCCTGCGGGAGCAATAATACTGCCATTGAAGTTGTGTAACGATATCATTTCCGGGCTGTGCGGAATTTTTCCACGTCAGGACTTTTTGGAAGAATACAGCAGTTATGCGCATAAAAACAGAGAGATATTCATGACTCTGGAAATAAATGCTGTATTTCTGAATCAATGTCATGAGTTTTCTGCTTGTCTGGATATTGTCCGATGAGTCATCTGAAACAGAAAACATATCTGAGAAATGTACAATTTCGGTGTTTATCTGCGATAACTCAGTTATCTTTTTCTGCCTCTCTTCCTGTATTTCATAATACTCATCAAGGGAATCACTCAATTTTCTGATTTCGGATATGCAGCTCCTCATTTCGGCTTCAGTCATGCACCATTCAGAGATATCGGGATATATTCCAGTCTGCGACAGAAGAAATCTTTCCTTGTTCTCTGTACTCCCCAGAGAAGCCGCCAGAAAAGACAGTCCGTATCTGTCTAGTTTCTCCTTTACGTTATCTACAGCGGAGTTGTTGTTGGATACAATTTCCACTGTTTTATTCTGGAGGATGAGATTTGCAATAATTGTGAGTATCGTCTGAGTCTTGCCGGTTCCCGGAGGCCCCTGTATCACGCTGAGTTTATTCGATAATGCATTCTCAACTGCTTTCTTCTGGCTTGAATTACCTCCGAACGGATATATGATGAAAGACGGTTTATCAACCGCAGCAGCGCTCATCTTTCCGGAGAGATAGCCGGCAAGAACAGAAGCCTCATCCACAAAATCGATCCGGGCATAACGCTTGGCAAGTACACGGTTCCCTTCCTCGTCTCTTATAGGATTCACTAATGAAATTTCCTTAAGATAAAGAAGAACATCACTCGCCTTTCCTTCTTCCAGAACGGAATGGGATACCGTCAGATTCTCATTGTGTATCAGATAGTTTTTGTCGCCTTTCTCAAGATACCAGTATCCGGCGCCTTCATACCTGTATATGGCCGTTAATCCGGCAAATAAATCGCCATTGTAAATAATTGAATAAAAATCAGGATTCAAAATCTCTGGCTTGTAAATCTTTACGTCGCACTGTTTATAACTATATTCTTTCCCATTGCCGCAGAAACAGACACGATACAGTCCAGTTTCCTCATTAAAGGACAAAGACTGCACATCCTCTGTCCTTTCTTTATTTTTAAGAAATACCAAACACTTTGACCGGTCCATATTTACCTGACTGCACAATTACCCAATGATAACAAAGTAATTATAATATCTTCCGGAATCCGGGAAAGATAATCAAATACACAGCGGAAATGTTTTCTGTCTTTATGTATAAATGGAATATAAAGAAGTCTCATGAAATCCCTCTGTACATGCAGGCAATAGATTACAGAAAAAGGATAATAATGCCTTTGTTTCTGATAGGATTAGGTCATCCTGCAGTTCAACACGGAGATGCTTTCAGCTTACTGGAATATCGGGAGACTCATTGTCGAAGATGAGCAGAAGAATCAAGAAAGAGCACAATATGGAGAGCAGACACTGAAGCACATCTCAAAACGCCTTAAAGCAGAACTTGGCTCTGGATTCTCTCTTACCAATCTTAAAACCATGAGGAGATTCTTCCTTGTCTACAGGAAAAGCCAGACACTGTCTGACCAATTGAGCTGGTCCCATTACTGCGAGCTTCTGACGATCTCCGATGATAACAAGCGCAGCTTTTATGAGAAGGAATGCATTGCTTCAAAGTGGTCTGTAAGGGAACTGAAACGGCAGCTTGATTCATCTCTTTATGAACGCCTCCTGCTCTCCCGAGGAAAAGAGAACAAGAAAGAAGTCAAAAGGCTTGCAGAGAAAGGACAGGAGATTGAGAAGCCTGAGGATATTCTCAAAGACCCTTATGTATTTGAGTTTGTTGGACTGTCTGAAAACAAACCTATAATGGAAGATGATCTTGAATACAGACATTCATCGAAGAATGGAAAGAGAAATACAAGAAATAAAACAAATCACTTTCTGTCAAAAGGAATCCTGAGAAGCCTCATGAAATCCTTCTGTGTCTGTAATTCTGTCTTTGCTATGAAATCAATGAAATTATCCAGCTTTCCTTTTCCAAGCCGATAACTCTGCAAAGCGGAAAGATACTCATGCCTGAATACTGGCGGAATCGATATTGGAAGATATCCATGCTGAAGGAGGATTGTGTTCATCACAAGCCTTGATACTCTTCCATTTCCATCCCTGAACGGATGTATTGATACCAGTCTCGCATGAGCTTCCGCAGCAAAAACAATAGGATCATATTTGTTTTCATTTTCAGAGAGCCACTCTGCAAATTCATCAAATAATGCTGGAACTTCCTGATATGAAGGTAAGCTCTCATCAAGTCCCGTAATGATCACATCAACATCCCTGAGTTTCCCCGGTTGTAGTTCCGGCTGTTCGAATGTCACAAGCTCATGAAAATTGAGGATATCATCTTTGGTTATTGTCTTTGATTCAAGGAGAGTGAACATAAAGTCATATGCTTTACCACCTCCAATAGCCTCAAACATCTCTCCAAGGGTATGCTGACCTACAGTGACACCATCACGGAGGATTATTGCAGTCTCATCCTCTGTGAGTGTATTACCCTCAATAGCGTTTGAGCTCCAGACATTCGGAACTCTGTAAAAATCCTTAATCTGGCTGAGAGAGAATGAATCAGAAAAGGGTCGTTTTTCAGAGATAACCTTCTTCCTTGCCATGCACTCTTTTATTACATTTTCCGCAAACACTCTCTGCTCCATTAATCTCAGTGATATAACTGCGACAGACTACAAATACTGTCAATTAATATTTTACAACAACAGAAAATAACCTCCAATACATATTGGAAAGAAATTTCAAGGATATTTAGTGCTCACCACTATTTTTTGTGATATCCGGCAAAGAAAACCATGAACACATCTTTTAGGCGTGGTCATGATTATAGAATAAAGAATTCTTCTTACTTTTGAGTTTCTTGTCGAACGTGACAAAATCGTTCTTCCCTGACAGGAATCCTGCCAAGAGGAGGCAGTCCACATAATCCAGTCTGGTCTCTTTGAAAAGTGTCAGGGCTTCTCTTATCTGCTCCTTTCTTTCCACATCGATGTCATCGAGAACATCAAGAAGTGCAGATGCAATATCTTTGCGTCCTATCCCGTATATCTTATGAAGTACATATACAGCTTCCGGAACTATCTCTGGATATATCTCAGCACCCTCTGCTATCGCTTCCGCCGCCTTTTCAGATTGTTCAGGGATGTCATTAAGCATGTACCGGAGAAGATAATTGGTATCGATATACATCACTTGCCCTTACCGTACTTCTCTTCCATGGCCATCCCGAAAGCCTTGCCTTCAAGCGGAATGAGCTCAGGATTCGCATATCGATGCAACACCCCGAAAGCCTTCAGCTGTGCCGCATCTTTCTTTTTCTTCCGTATGATGATGCTTCCATCGCTTCGGCTCGTAATCTCGACCTTGTCACCGTCACTGATTCCAGTTGCCGCTGTTATATCAGAAGGAACCCTTATTCCTAGGGAGTTTCCCCATTTTGAAACGGTTGCAATCATTTCCATCTCCTTATCCGATACAGATTGTATATCCATATCGGATATCATTCAAGCCTTATTCCATTGAGGTTCATACCATCCGAGCGGGAATATCACCATAGTTCCGTTGTGACTGCCACTCTGCATATCCTGATCGCAGAACTTGAAGTTCACGGATGTAAGGCCTCTTCTCTAGGAACAAGGCTGCAAGACCATTATTAATCCCTTCTTCAACTAAGTATTTTATATAGAGCCAAATGCATACACGAAAGATTTCATCCGCTTTTACTTGCCGCATCTGCCCATAAATACCCATTTTGTACCCAACCCTGTTCTTGAAGGTATTAGGCAAAGGAAAAAGGCTTATCCAATTCCTTATCTAGAATAGAATAAACCTTAGTTGACGATGGCAGGATCGAACTGCCGACTTTCACGATGTCAAGGTTAGAAAAAGAATTTATATAAAGTCCTATAGACTTCTATCAATTTATTTTATTATAGGACTTTACATCAATATAAAGTTCTATCGCTATCTATTAATTTCTACCAACTTCTATGATTTCTATCTGCCCATTTCATTTGATGTCAATATCAAATTCGCCCAGAGAATAGGGTCAAAACGCGACTCTGCGAGTACCATCGACATCCATCACCTCCTGCCTCTTTTGCTCATTTTCTTTCGGCCCGGTTCGGGAATTGCAAACTCCGCAACGGATATTACAAATCTTGGAATTTTGGGATGAAAAATGAACTTTGGTAAGCCTTATTTATTAAAATCTATAAACTGTTTTGTCTTTTTCTTATTTAAGTATATACTGTAGATACAAGGGAGAAATGTATGCATAGCACGCAGGTAGCAAAATGGGGAAATTCATCCGCAGTAAGGATTCCAGAGAATATCCTCAAAGAAACAGGAATTTCGAAAGGTGATAATGTTGAGATAATTTCTTTAGCTGGTTCCATAATCATACGGAAGAAACCTGGGGGAAAGAAATCGCTAAAAGCAGCAGGTATGCTTTCCGAGTATTCAAATCCAGAACTTAGAAAGCTCGAAAAAGATGCTTGGAAGAATGCAGCTGTGAGGAAGTATGGCTCTCATTGATACAAATTATATTCTTAGGTTTATTCTCGGCCCATCTGAGCCATACTTTGAAAAGGCAAAAGAAATCATTGAAAACGGGTGCAAAACTCTACCTGAAAGCATTTCAGAGACAATATTTGTTCTTGAGGGTGTATATCATGTAAAAAGAGATAAAATTGCTGAAACCTTAATTGCACTACTCGATGATATCGAAATCGAAAGGAAAGAGGTTATTGTAGAGGCACTACAATTTTATGGTTGCGGCACACCGAAACTGGATTACGTTGATTGTCTGTACCTTGCTGTAGCAAAACTTACGGGAGAAAATGTACTAACACTGGATAAGAAGCTGGCAAAACAATTGCAGAAACTCACAAAAGAAGCATAAAACGCATCTGCCCACAGTGCCCATTTTAGTGCCCATCCCTGTTTTCGAGGGTATTTGGCAAAGAAAAAAGGCCTATCCAATTCCTTATCTGGAATAGAATAAGCCTTACTGGGCGATGGCAGGATCGAACTGCCGACTTCCACGATGTCAACGTGACACTCTCCCGCTGAGTTAACCGCCCAAGCGCAAGTATAATAGCATCATCATTCTGTCCGTGTAAAGCCATAAACACAGCTTTCTGATAAAATATGGCTCAAAGTGCATGATATGCCTAAAATATGGCCATACAGTATGCAGAACAGAAAATATTATGATAGTAATAATGAAGCTGCAATATCAGTAGCCAGCGGAGATGATATGAAGATACTAGAAGTGCAGGAAAGATCACCGAAGTTAATAAACAAGCTGCTGAAAGTATGGGAATCTTCGGTAATGGCAACGCATCACTTCCTGTCGGAAGCTGAAATCCTGAAAATAAAGGAATACGTGCCGGAAGCATTATCAGGAGTCGGCAGACTGTTCATAGCTGAAGATGATGAGCACCTCCCTGTCGCCTTTATGGGAGTGGAGAACGGATCACTGGAAATGCTCTTCATAAAGGCGGAGGAACGCGGAAATGGAATCGGAAAAAAGCTCATTCAATACGGAATCTTAAACCTCTCCGTCAAAAGACTGGCCGTCAATGAACAGAACCCGCAGGCAAAGGGATTCTATGAACATATGGGATTCCGCGTATATAAACGCACAGATCATGATGAGCAGGGCAATCCCTACCCGCTGCTCTACATGGAATATCATGAGGCGGAGGGAAACTGAAAACTCCTTATACTGAAAATATGGGATATGATTCTCCAAACCCAGCATCTTCCAGCCGTTTCAAATGTCATGCAAGCACAGCCTCAGCCGAAGAGAGGCAGACTGCCTTTAAAATCCCACTCGCCCATAATCAGATAATCCTGTAGAATACCGTTGAGCTATGAAGGCTTTATGCATCTACATCAAGGCGGGAAAAGGCCATTTCGTTCCGGCTCGCGCAGTAAGCGAGCAGCTTGAGGCAATCGGTGTCGAAACCAGATTGATCGATTTCTTCGACTATCTTGACCTCAGATGGATGGAAAGACTGAACCAGAAAGCATGGCGCCTGATGCTCAGAATCCCGTTCATAGAGAAACACATCTTCGGTACCCTTGACCGCTCCGAATGGGGAATCGAGAGCCTGATAAAAAGTGTCAGAAAACTCAGGATGAAGAAACTGCGGAAGAACATAGAGGAGTTCAGACCCGATATAATCTTCACCACACATCCCTACCCCGGCACAGTCCTCTCCACGCTCCTTCATGAAATGGATGCCTCTATCCCGGTATATTTCTACTCAACCGACGTATTCTCAGCGCCAGCGGTCTCAATCTGCCCGTACCTGAGAAAGTTTCTGATACCAACCGAGGAAGGAGCGGAACGTGTGAAAAAGATGGGACAGCCGTCTGAATCAATCCTACTCTGCCCGTTCCCTCTCCAGCGCTCTGTCGCGGATGAGCCCAGACTTCCGAAACAGGAAGCGAGGAGGAAAATCGGCATAGACGAGAACAGATTCACCATCCAGCTCAACCTCGGGGGAGAAGGACTCGGCTCGCTGGATCTTCTTGAGGACATACTCAGGGAAGATATGCCTGTGCAGGTAGTCATCATCGGCGGAATCAACAAGATAATGGAGAAAAAGCTGAAGCTCATCAGGAAGCTGTACCGCGGAGGCAAGAACGCCTCAGTCATCATCAGAGGCTTCGTAGACAACGTCAGCGACTATCTCGCCGCCTCCGATGTGATCGCAGGACGGGCGGGCATAAACACTATCGTCGAAGCAATATATGCCCACAGGCCGTTCCTCATAACAGAGCTCGTCTACATCGTCATACACTCCGCAGAGTATGTGGAGAAGTACAAAGTAGGCTGGAACGCCGCAGGCGACAGGGAGAAGCAGATAGGAATAATACGCTCACTTGTGGAACACCCTGAGAAACTTGAAGAGATGGACAGCCATTTTGACAGCGTCCCGATCGAATACAGCGCGGAGCATCTTGCCCGGATGCTGGAAGAGGATGCCGAACTTTTCCGGGAAAGCTGCAACTGAACCCATCATCGCAGCAGCAGAAGCGAAAGCAAAATCAGGAGCAAATGCATCGCGGCATCTTCACCATCTACCTGAATACGGGCATGATTGTCTTATGAATGAAGCTCTGACTATAAGGGAATATACGGAAGCAGACCTCCCCTCGATGATAAGGATATGGAATGAAGTGGTTGAGGAGGGAAACGCCTTCCCGCAGGAGGAGTGCCTTAATGAAGAGACAGGGAAAGACTTCTTCGCCTCACAGAGCTGCACAGGCGTCGCAGTGGATAAGAATGGCGTAATAACAGGGCTCTACATACTCCATCCGAACAATATTGGAAGATGCGGACATATATGCAACGCAAGCTATGCAGTCGATTCACGCTTCCGCGGTCTCCATACAGGCGAAAAGCTGGTCAGGGATTCGATGGAGGCAGCGCTGAAGTACGGTTTCAGGATACTGCAGTTCAACGCGGTGGTCTCGACGAACATGCATGCAAGACACCTCTATGAACGCCTCGGATTCATCCAGCTGGGAACGATAAAGAACGGATTCAGGAAGAAAGACGGAAGCTACGAGGACATATGTCCGTACTATATCACCCTGTGAGTGCAGAAAAGAGCACTAATTTATAGTTACGCTTATAATCAATTTGCAATTACAGAGGCAGCCCAATCTTACAGTCATAAAACGCAGGGAAACGCATAATCACAGCCGTTCTCTCAGATTATGCATCAAAACGATGCAGCAATAAATGCCCAGATAACGGCGACTATCACCGACGGGAAGAGATTCGACACCCTTATGTGCTTATCCCAGACCATGTTTATCCCGAGCGCGGCTATAAGGACAGAGCCTACAAGGCTCAGCGCAGATATCGCCTCAGCAGTCATCACAGGGCGGATAAGACCGGCAAGAAGAGTGACAAGCCCCTGAACGATGAGAATGGGAATGAAGGAGAAGAGGCAGCCCTTGCCGTGCGTCAGCGTCATGAGGAGAACGAGGATGAGATCGAGGATCGATTTCGCAAAGAGTACCGAGCTGTCGCCGTAAAGCCCTTCATTGAGAGGCCCGAGCACAGCCATAGCGCCTATCGACACGACAAGGGAGGCATTGACGAAAGCGCTTACGAACCCCTCCTCGCCGTGGCTTC
The DNA here is from genome assembly GCA_944389295.1 of uncultured Spirochaetaceae bacterium. Classification (GTDB taxonomy): domain Bacteria; phylum Spirochaetota; class Spirochaetia; order Sphaerochaetales; family Sphaerochaetaceae; genus Ornithospirochaeta. Next base: position 95,990 of record CALXLV010000028.1, read on the forward strand.
CCGTCTTTGCTTTCAGCCACTCGCCGAAACGCGTCATATGCTTCTCGATATTCACTGCCTCGCCGATGAAAGCGCCGAGAACAAGGGATGATGCGAGCATCACAGAGCCGCCTGCGACAAAACTTCCGTCTTTCAGCCCCAGCATTCCGGCCATGACGCCGCCGATGCCGATGAAAATGATGGAGAGCCCGCAGGCAGAGAGCATCGTCTCCTGATAACGCGCCGTAAGCCTCTTTCCGAATGTGAGCCCGATGAGCCCTCCTATTATGGTGGCGGCGGCATCAACTAAAGTTCCGAATCCGGGCATTCCTATCCTCCTCAGAAATGATCTTTATACATCTGCTGGAAAATATGTAAAAGAGGAATTGCCATCAGATGATGGAATACTTCATGCGGTTCTCAAGCAGGGATTTCAGGAAGCTGAGAATCTCGCTGCGGGATATCGATGTGCCGGAGACGGAGGCATAGCGCAGAAGGCTGATAAGACCTCCCATGCTGAACTCCATATGGAGCCTGTTGTTCAGGACTGAGAGGTCCTTGCCGAGCACCTTTACATAGATATCGATGAAGAGTTTCTCGAAAAGGCCGAAGAACTCCTCAAGAAGCCCGGCGCTCTGCATCGTCATGATGAGCTCGCTGCACTCGATCTCCGTATAAAGTTTCTCCCAGAACTCAAAGGCATCCGAGATGTTCCCGTTGAGGATATCGTCGGAGATGGCTTTCAGCGTCCGTTCAGAATGGAAGAGAAGAACATCCTTCGTCGATCTGTAATGACGGTAGAATGTCATGCGGGACGTACCCGCGCGGGATGCGACATCCGTCACGGTTATCTTCCCGAACGGCTTCTCGCTCATCAGTGCTCTGAGCGCAAGATATATCTGGCTCTGGCTGTCGGAATTCCCCTTCTCTTCCTCTCTTATCTCCATGGGAATATGGTAAGGCACCTGCAGGGAAATGCTCAACAGAAATAAAGCCCCCGGTATCCTGAATCTACATAAAGACTACACCGCCTCTACGGGAAATGAAGGGAAAAGGAAGGATAGAATCATAAGCGAGGAGTCAATATGAGAGTAAAAGCACTGATCATCCCTGCCATCGCGCTTATGGCGCTGATGCCCCTTGCGGCGGCAGAGACTCTTGAGCAGGTCCCGACAATCTCCGTATCGGGAAGCGCGGAAGTAAAAGTCGAACCAGATACCGCATCGTTCTCCATAACAGCATCTTTCACGGAGGAAACGACGGAAGAGGCGATGTCGAAGGCATCCGAGATGGCAAACAGGGCCGTGGAGATACTCACGGGAACATTCGGAATCTCAGAGGACGATCTTTCCACATCATTCATCTCCGTATCTCCCGAGTACAGATGGGTTGATGACGAACAGGTTCTTGCCGGACAGAATGCGACGCAGAGGATAGATGTATCCACGCATGACCTGGCATCGATAGGAGCGATATACTCCGAGCTGATGAAACTCAATGGAATATCGGTGTCCGATGTGACGCTGGACAAGGAGGACAAGAGCGCGGAATACGCCGAGGCGAGGAAGAACGCCGTCCTCGATGCCTATGCAAAGGCCTCCGCATACGCAGAAGCTGCGGGTGTATTCGTAGGCAAGGTTCTTTCCATCTCCGACGGCTCATCATACGCGGTTCCGCTCTACAGATCGGCCAATCTGATGATGGCCAAGGCGGATGCGGCGGAGAGCAGCGCAGCGGCCAGCTACTACGCAGGCGATATAACTGTCTCAGCTTCGGTATCGATGGTCTACGGCATAGAACAGTGATGAATGGCTCCTCCGGGAGCCTTTTTCACAGCCAAAACATCCGTTTCCCATTTATTCCTGCGGGATTAATATTACATATATGGAAAGGAAAGCGGTGTTCAGAGGCACCTGGTATCCTGCCTCGGCAGAAGAGTGCCTCATAATAACAGGTGAGCAAAAAGGAAACGGCAGGCTGCGGAATGCGGTGCTTCCCCATGCAGGGCTGTATTACAGTGGCAGTATGATAAGGGAGTACTTTTCTTCGATAGACAGGGAAATAGAGAGAATAATCATCCTCTCCCCTTCCCACTATTTCAGGCTGAGGCCGGACACTCTCTATGTCTCCGCTTTCACATTATCAGAGACACCCTTCGGAAGCGTCAGGACAATCCCGCTGGATACAGAGGTAAGCATTGAGGATGACAGAGTGATACAGGCCGAGCACGGCCTTGAGATGTTCCTGCCGTTCATCGGGAAAAGGAAACTCTCCGTATCTTATGGAGTCATAAGCAGGATAACATCGCCGACTGCGGCATCCTGCATCGCAGAGAGACTCATCAAAGCCTCGGGCAGCAGAACCGCGTTCATAGCCTCCTCGGATTTCACCCATTACGGCCCCCGTTTCAATTACACTCCATTCGGCTGTGATATGCATGCAGCCCATGACAGAGTCGTGAAAAGCGACTGTGAGGCTGCAGCGCTCCTCGCAGCATCGGAGACAGAGAAGGTATTCAGAAAATTCTCTGAGGGAACGATATGCGGCATTGCTCCCGCCATGATCGTGTCAGAAGTGTCAAAACAGATGAAACTGGAAGGAATGACAGGAAGCCGCACCACTTCAATGGACATCTCGGATGATGGGGATACGGGCTTTGTCTCCTATCAGACAGTTTACTGGAGGAAAAGCGATGGAGAGTGAGGAAAGAAAGAAACTGCTTTCTCTTGCAAGGAAATCGCTGGAGACAGCGTTCACAGGGGAAGCGTATGAGATCCCTGCATGTGATATAAGACGCGGTGCTTTCGTAACGCTGAGGAAGAACGATGCTCTCCGAGGATGCATCGGCTATCTCGAAGGAGTATGGCCGCTTTACAGAGAGATATGGAATCTCGTGCGCTCCGCGGCATTCGAGGACTACCGCTTCCCGCCTGTAAAGGAAAGTGAACTCAGGGAAATAAAGATAGAAATCTCGGTGCTGACAGTTCCTGAAACTATAAGCTCACCGGAGGAGTACAGGCTCGGTACAGACGGGATGATTCTCTCGCTCCGCGGGAGGAAGGCCGTCTTTCTTCCGCAGGTTGCGGATGAGACGGGATGGACACTTCCGGAGATGCTCTCGGCGCTCTCTGAAAAAGCAGGACTGCCGAGGAATGCATGGCACGAGAAGGCTACCAGGTTTATGGCCTTTCAGGCGGAGGTATTCAGTGAAGAGTGAGTGTGATTTCTGCTTCCGCCGCTGCAGCATACCGGACGGAAAGAGAGGATGGTGCGGAATGAGGAAAAACGAGGGAGGGAAGATTATAAGTCCTGAGTACGGCCATATTCCCGCCATAGCCGTCGACCCCATCGAGAAGAAGCCTCTCTATCACTTCCTCCCGGGAACTGAGACGCTCTCGCTAGGTGCATCGGGCTGCTGCCTCCGCTGTGACTTCTGCCAGAACTATACGCTCTCAATAGAGCACGAGAAAGGTAAATTCCTCGATCCCGGAGATGCGGCGGCGTATGCACGTCTCGAAGGCTATCCCTCCATCAGCTTCACATACTCAGAGCCTCTTGTCTGGCAGGACTATGTGGCCGAGACTGCGAAGGAAGCGCACAAACTGGGGATAAAGACTGTGATGGTCACAAACGGTGAGTTCTCAGAGAGCGCTCTGGAAAGGCTCCTTCCGCTCATAGATGCATACAACGTTGATCTCAAAGGCGGCGAGGATTTCTACCACAGCATCTGTCACGGAGAGATGAAGCCAGTGCTCGATGCGATAGAGAGAATATCTGAGTACGGATCACATATCGAAGTGACAACGCTTTTAATAGAAGGAATCCATACAGCGGAGATGGTGGAAAGGCTCGGGGAGCTTCTCAAAGCGCGCGGCATCAGAGTATGGCACCTCACGCGCTTCTTCCCGCGATACATGATGAGAGACAGAGAGCCTACTTCGGAATCTTTCCTTGCAGAGATGCTTGAGACAGCGAGGAAGAGCGGCATCCCGTATATCTATCCAGGAAACAGCTCGCTGAAAGTTCCGAAATGAGCATGATCACACCGCTTTGCTCTCCTCAAGCGAGTGACGGAACACTTTCAGTTCTTCCCGTGTAAGGCAGTCCGCATCTTCTATCAGTGCCTCTGACGAGATTCTGAACCACTCGCCCTGTGAATACATCGTTCCGCGCTTGGGATTAAGAAAAGATGAAAGCCTGTAGGAATACAGCGACAATGAGAGATTTCCCGTACTGATATTCCAGAACAGCTTGGCTTTGTCACTGTCCGTGCAGATTCCAGCCTCGTCATGGGCTATGCGCATCGCGGCTGAAAGGCTGTTCTCTCCTTCTGCAAGCTGTCCTGTGGGAATTGCGAATTTGTATGCATCTCCCAGAAGCGAACGCATGCGTCTCCGTGCAAGCAGAACCCATATCTCTCCCTCCCTGTCAGCAGTCCAGAAGAGAATCCCGGCACCATGATAAGTGAAAGTATCTGCGATTTTCTCTATATCCATATCCGCCTCCACTTTTAAGATAACCATGCAGAGATGAAGAAATGGATAGATTGGATAGATATGGCGTGAAGAGACCACAGATGCAAATAGAAGAAATTACGAAAATCGCTGGTACTAACGGCGAAAATCTATAAAAATCGCGGTTACTAAACGCGAAAATTATAATACTGCACAAAGAGAGAAGTAAAATACAAGAATATGTGAGAAGCTGTAATCCATATTATGCCCAAAAAGATAAATTGCCTTTCCCTGCAACCACAAGTATATTGTAATCAAGTCGGGGAGGCGGTCAGTCTATTCTGGCTGAAGAACCGAACATTTAAATGCAGTCGCCTGACCAGATGCCGAAGGAAGCCTTCGGCAATCTTTTTCAGATTGATTAAGGCTGTTTCAAGCTGCTCCTCAGAGCGCTAAAATTCATCAGCTTATTAATTTCTTTGAATCACGCAGATATTTTATCCAAAACTACTATAAGAAAATCAGTAAGAAGCAGATGTGACATCTCAAAAAGTGCACGCAAAGCAGCAAACCATGTGGTTACTGAAACATATATGTTATAACATATAAATAAACGAGATAAATACATGCAATCCCAAAGAAGTGATGATATGAACCAGAACATCAAAGAAATCAAAATGAAAGACAATCTGATTGTGGAGGCAGTTTTCTTCTGCGGAATAGTAAAGGATTTTGATGTCTCATCACTTTTTGAAAAACATCCTGAATATAAGGTGCTGGAACACGACAACGGCTTATGGAAAAATGCCGAATTGCTTCCGCAAGGGAGCGGTGTATATTTCAATGATGATCTGGACTTGACTGTTGATGAGATATGGAAATATGGGAAAACAGTCGGAAAAGTTTCTGTAGAACCGAAATATGAGATTGCATATGCGATTTCATCTGCAAGAGAAGAACATGGTTTAAGCCAGAAACAGCTTTCACAGCTTTCTGGTGTCACCCAATGCGACATCTCAAGAATCGAAGGCGGAGTTGCAAACCCTACGATCGAAACCCTAAGCAAGATATGCAAAGTGCTTGGTCTCAAATTAAGTATATCTAACAAAAGTACATAGCAGAGTTAATAACTGAAAGATAAATGTCTCCCATCTGGCATCTCGTCCAAACAGAATTTAATAATAAATCTTCCAAAGGCTGATTTAAAAACTCCAAAATATTAAAGTGATACTTTAAATTTTTACCATTTTTCTAAAGTGACACTTTAATTTTTCAGAAAATTGATTTCATCACTAAAGAGAAAATCGCAGTAGAAGTCAAAGCCACAAAGCGTGCATCACCCGGTGATCTGAAAGGACTGAAAGCTCTTATGGAGGAAGGGCTGATGGAGAAATACATCCTTGTATGCCGTGAGGAGTATCCGCAGCTACTCGATAACGGCATATTGATACTCCACTATAAAGACTTCCTTGAAAAACTGTGGAATGGGGAGATATCAAACTGAGTAAAATCAACTGAGATAGAAACAGGCTCCCGAAGGAGCCTGTCAGCTGTAAGACTGTTTTCTTTATCAGAAAGCAACCTTGACCATCGGTGTGATGGAGAAGCCGTCAGCCTTAACTGCACCCTGAGCAACATCGCCACCAACAGAAGGAGCATAACCACCATCAGCATACTGGAGGTTAACCTGGAATGTGATTCCGGAAAGCTCATATCCAATGTTTCCACCCACGAAGTAGGAACCATCACCCTTATTGAGATCAAGCTCATCAGAAAGGTCGAACATACCGAAGTACACATTAAGAACCATATTGTCTATGACATTGAGATCAGCACCAGCGTGAATCATGCTGACAGCCTTATCTGCTTTGTCAGAATACCAGTTAACATACTCAACATATGCGGAAACAAGATCGATTCCACCATAGACCTGAGCAGCAAGCACATTCTGCTTTCCAGACATAGCTGCTGTACCAGATACGCCACTATAAGCAGTTGCCTGATCACCATAGTAATACTTATCAGCAATACCTACGCCAAGATCAAAGCTGAGGCCGAGCATCTCGCCAAGGTTGACTTCAGCAGCAGCACCAAATACGCCGCAATCCTCAACTTTAGCAATTTTATCATTCTTATCACCAACAAGAGCCCAGTCAACAGATACAGCAAGACCGGAAATCGGCTTTGTCATTGCAGATACGATGAGGTCTCCAATCTGTCCACCAGCAACCATATTTGTTGCATTCTTTGAATAGAGTTTCGGAGCACCACCGACCTGAACCTGAAGAAGATCACCATAGCCTACGATAGCGTTAGCCCAGAGGCCCGGCTCCTTTGTCCTGACACGGTCATAGTTAAGTCCGGACTGGTTGGAGTAAGCCCTAAGAGCAGTTACACGGTCATTAGCAAGAAGCTGGAGCTGAGCTGTCCAGTCAGTATCACCCATGATGAGCTTTGCAAGATCAAGAGTGATGTCTCCTGCTACTCTGTTCTGTGTAGAAGATAGAGAGAAATCTATCTCGTCATCGGGTGTGTCTGGGTCTGGATCAATAGTACCACTATATGCGGGGGAAGAAGAACCATCAGTAAAAAGGACACCCTCCAAACCGATAGACCACACACCGTTGTCGTCAGCAATGCCGAGCTTAAGCTGTGTGGAATTCGTGTCGAGGTTATCCTGACCATACATCCAGTTCTGCCATTCATCATTGTCATCGTTATAGTTGAAAGTATAACCAGTGACGAGTTCTCCAGAGAAGTTCACTGCTGCGAAGACGCTTGTCATGGCAAGTGCAAGCACAAGCAGAGATACGATTACTTTTTTCATCATTATTCTCCCTTTTATGTTAGGTTTGCTTCCATTTTCGTATCACACTATGTCCACAGGATGACTATAGATGGAGTGCAAGATGGATAGTGCGTGTAGCAACGTGGTGATTGTGTGATTTGGGAGAAGTTATGTAACGTTGCTGCGCTTTTATCGTTTTGGTAAAATCAAGTTGCCATGAAATTCTTAATTGCATCAGATATACACGGGGCTGAGGAGCCCTGCAGGAGAATATGCTCACTTTTTGAGGAAGGAGGCTATGACAAGCTCCTGCTTCCCGGAGATATACTCTACCACGGGCCGAGGAATGATCTTCCGGCATCGTACAATCCGAAAGCCGTCATTTCGCTGCTCTCCCCGCTTGCATCAAAGATAATAGCAGTCAGGGGGAACTGCGAGGCGGAGGTTGATCAGATGGTTCTGCCGTTCCCAGTGCTCTCCGAAAGCGCTGTGATCTTCGCAGACGGAAAGACGATATTCATGACGCACGGGCATATATACACGCCTGAAAAGCATCCGTCGGGGTTCGATGTCCTAATCTCAGGACATACGCACATTCCAATGCTTGAAAACATAGACGGGGTACTCTGCATCAATCCCGGCTCTATCTCAATTCCGAAAGGCGGCAATCCCCCGTCCTACGCTGTATGGAATGACGGCGTCGTTGAGATAAGGGAACTTGAGACAGGGCACGTGATGAAAGCTTCACGCTGACTTGTCAGGGAAAGAGAGCGTGACGACAACCTTTCCGTCATTCTCACCGATGCTCACCTTGCCGCCGTGGAGCTCCATAATCTGATATACGATCGGGAGACCGAGGCCGGAACCGCCTGCGGTGCGTGAAGCATCTCCCCTCGCCCAGGGCTCGAAGAACTGCGGAAGAGGTGACGGGAGGTGTCCGTCGTTGACAACTTCTATCACAGTGCATCCATTCTCTTTTCTGCAGCTGAGCCTCGGCGGGTTCTCTCCGCTTCCGTAGCTACGGGCATTGGAGAAAACCTCATGCAGAGCCTTTTCAAGCAGTTTCGGGTCCGCATAGACAAGAGTATCATCAGAAGGCACCACCGCATTCATCTTCTCGCTCTGCAGAACAGAATCGGCAGTCTCTATGAGTGAGACCTCGACAGGTTCGGCCTTGGCATCGGGCGAGAGCAGATATGAATACTGAGCAACCGACTGTATGCGGGACATGAGCACGTCAGTCTCTTTTTTCAGGTTGCTGAGAATATCCCTGTCCAGAGGGAACATCCCGTCAAGCGCGCCGGTGACGAGGAGGTTTATGCTTGTAACCGGAGTGTTGAGATCATGGGATATGTTCCTTATCCACTCTTTCCTAGACTTCTGATGCCGTGAAAGGTCTTTGCCGAGAGTCGTTATCGAATCCGCGATCTGCTGCATCTCCTCGGTGCTCTGCCTCGGAAGAGCCACATCGAAGTATCCAAGTGAAAGTCTTGAAAGCGAGTTTCTTATCTCCTTAACGCTCTTCTCGTTCTTGCGGGAGACTATCGCGGCAAGAACTGCTGAGATAAGGAGGGAAAGAGGAAGTGAGATGACGAAAGCACCGAAGAGGTTGCTTATCGCGAACATCGTCGGAGCATAATAGTCCATCCTGTAGACAAGCACATCTATGTATCCGGACGGCTCTCCGTCGACCTTTATCATTATTGTTCCCGCTATGTCCTGATCTGCAACAATGGAAGGAAGAGACACAAGCATATCCTCCCCGTCGCTCATCTCATCAAATGATATGCCGGCAGGGAAACCCGTGCCGGGGATGGTGGTTATCGAAATGCAGTATTTAGGTGCGGGAATGTTGATATCGATATAGGAGATCGAGTTCTGGTACATCAGCTTGAGGCGTCCGGAAGGAGCTGCGGAGAGCATGCTCCTTCTTGCCTCAGGGGACGGAAGCTGCTCGCCCGCGGACGATGCTCCGAGAGAGAGCACATAGCGGCCGTCCTTGTCGCGGAAGAGAAGGCCTGAGATTCTCTCCGACGTGCGGGAGACCATCAGGTTCATCACGCTGCTGCTGTCCGTGTCCTGAAGTCCTTCTATCGAAGAACGCACTGACGATGCGAATTCCTGGAACACAAGGTCCTTCCACCCCAGCATGATTCTCATATTCCCGATGAATATGACGCAGCACTGCACGATTATGACAGCGAGCGATATCAGAAAGATGGAGATGAAGAAGCGGAAGAACTGATGCCGCATTCCTTATGCCTTCTTGCCGGAGAATCGGTATCCGTAGCCGCGGACGGTATCAATCCACGTTCCGGGCCTCAGCTTTGCCCTTATGTTCTTTATATGTGTGTCAACGACGCGCTCATAGCTCTCGAAGCTGTAGTCAAAGCACTCCTCAAGAATCTGTGAACGTGTGATGAGGTTGGGCGCATTCGATGCAAGATAGAATACAATTCTCCACTCCGCGGCAGTCAGCGATACAGGAGTACCGTTGATGGAGAGAATATGCTCATTGTCGTCTATCACCATCGTGTTCTCGCCGTCATTGTACTTATAGACATTGTCATGGGAGGTGTCAGCCTCATCGATACGGCGGAAGAGCGCCTGTATCCTGAGAACCAGCTCCTTGGGACTGAACGGCTTTGAGATGTAGTCGTCTGCCCCGAGCTCGAAGCCGAGAATCCTGTCAGACTCCTCGGTGCGCGCTGTGAGGAAGATAACGGGAAGGCGGGGATAGCGCTGCTTTATCCCCTTCACGAACGAGAATCCGTCCCCGTCGGGAAGCATGACATCCTGTATGAGGAGGTCAGGTACAGCCTCTCCGAAGGCGGCCTCCGCCTCTTCAAGATTCTTGAGCCCCTTCGACTCATAGCCGGAGAGGGAAAGATACTGAACTACGCCATTGCGTATGACATCATGATCCTCAACTACATATATCAGCTTCATACAGATGGAGTTTCATGCATACGCGGGGCAAAGGCAAGACGGGGCCGGGGAACTACACTCAAAAAACAGAAAATGAGGAATATCCTTCATAAAGGCATCTGCGTCCCTTTGAATCTGTACCCGTATCCGCGTACGGTCTCTATCCAGTCCGAGCCTTCCGGCCCGAACTTCGCCCTGATGTTCTTTATATGCGTGTCGATGATGCGGTCGTAGCTCTCGAGGCTCTCCGGGAAGCATGTCTGCAGGAGCTGGAGTCTTGAGACGAGCCGTCCGGCATTCGAGACGAGGAATACCATTATCTTCCACTCTGAGGCCGTGAAACGTATCTCTATACCCCCCCCCTCGGAGAAATCGCCGAGTGCACTGCATGAGTGGCTGAGAACGGCAAGATGGGCTTCCCAGTTGACTGAAAGCCGCGATGAGTGGAGATACCAGTAGCTGCTCTCTGAGGAACCCATGCGCTTACGGCGGAGGATGGCTGTCACCCTAAGCGTAAGCTCCTTCATCGAGTACGGTTTCGTCACATAATCGTCGCAGCCGAACTCAAAGCTCATTATCCTGTCGCTCTCGCTGTCCCTCTTTGAGGCGACTATGATGGGGAAATGATAGCGTCCCGCAGCCTTCTTGAGAAACTGCATCCCGTCTCCGTCCTCGAACTCGAGTTCTGTAATAAGAAGATCGGGAAGCGTTTTCTGCAGTGCGCGGCTGAGGTCGGAGAGATAGTCAAACCCGACTGTCGAGTAGCCGTGGATATCGAGATACTGCTGCATCCTTACGCGGAGAGCGCTGTCTCCGTCCGCGATGTATATGTACGCCATCCTGAAAAACAGATAACCCCAAAGCACACAGAAATCAACAGAAATACCCCTAAATACACACTACGACCAGATTAAACACATTTCTTCACAGTCCTGATACACCATACGACATTTCTTTCAGAAACAATCCGGATTATGTGGCCGTTCGGTGAAGAGTTATGGAGGCCGCACATGAGAAACACTTTTATAGTTATCGGAAGAGAAGGAAATCCCAGGCGGGAACGACATGAATGCAGCCCGAGTCGGTCTGGATATCACAGTTTTCCTCGCCGGTGACAATGCCTTTCAGTTCGCAACCATACTTTATCACTGACGCGGTCATATGCCATCAATGAGAGAAAACCAGTCAAATTTCTTTGCTGGTTTCTGGAAAAACCTGCAAAATTTTCCGGCTGGTTTTAGGAAAATCCTGTCGGAAAACACGACAGGTTTGTGCAGTATAGAATGAAACGGAAACATCTTCCGGACTTCCAGCTCGGGCTTTTAAGCTCTATCATTCAGCTATGCGGAAACCAAAAGCACTGGACATCGTACTATTCGCGCTCTATGCGGCGGCACTTGTTCTGTCACTTGGTTTCCTGCCGGAAGGAGACGGTGTCCTCAAAGTCTCAACTGAGAACGGAGACTATGCATACTCGATGAAAGAGGACGGAATCCATGAGTTCACCGGGCCTCTGGGGACGACGGCAATAGAGATAAAGGACGGGAAAGCAAGGGTTGTCTCCTCGCCATGTCCGGGAAAGACCTGTGTGGAATCCGGGTGGTCGAAGTCGCTCTGCTGCCTTCCCAACCGTGTGATCGCAGTCGTGACAGGAGATGATGGAGGGCCAGATGCGGTCTCGGGATAAAATCGCGTATCTTGCGGCGCTCTCGCTTTTCATGAGTTCTCTTGAGCTCCTCATTCCGCGTCCACTTCCCTTCTTCCGTCTTGGGCTTGCAAATGTGCCAGTGCTGATGGCTCTCGGCCTCGATTTTCACTCGTTTCTCCTTCTGCTGGTGATGAAGGGAATCGGGACTGGATATGTGTCAGGCAGCCTCTTCTCCATATTCTCTGTCATATCACTCTCTCAGTCGCTTGTCTCAGGCATTGTGATGTACGCTCTGAAAAAAGCCGGTGGGAAGCATGTCTCGCTTTACGGCATCTCCTCCGTTGGCGCACTCTCCAGCACATTCGTCCAGCTATCCCTTGCATCCTTATATATAGGGGGCGGAACGATGGTATTCCTGCCTGTGATGCTTCTGATCTCATTCCCATCCTCAGTTCTGACGGCATTCATCGCAGCAAGGATGAAGCTGCCGGAGGAAATCCGCATTCCGGAAGCAGAGGGAGAGAATAATAGAAGCTGGCCGGCTGTCGCGGCGATGCTTGTCTCTGGTTTCTCAATAATGATGCTTAAAAGCCTTCCTTTGCTTGCACTGGCGCTTATACTCGCTTTCATCTTCCAGCATCTTGCAGGGAGGAGGATAAAGCTCATGCCTCATATCATCCTTCTCATCTTCATGCTCCTCTCCTCACTCGTCACGCCGTCAGGCAGGGTTCTCTTCACAGTCCTCTCATTCCCGGTCACGGAAGGGGCTCTTCTCTCAGGACTTAAGAAGTCGCTGCAGCTCTCCGGGGCCATCGCTGTCTCTCAGGGATTCTCCGGTATAATCGTTCCGGGGCGCGGGATCATAGGACGCACTGTTTCGATATTCACGGTGCTTTTATCATCATTCAGGAATACTGAGGGAAGTCTGAGGGAGAGAATCAGGGAAACGCTTATGATGGAATGCAGCATAAAACGCACTGAAGCTCATATTAATGTTCCAGTTTTCACAATAATCTTCATTTCTCTTTCTTTGATAATCCTTCTTGCCGCTGATTGTATTATTTTCTGAAACACTATATAGAATTAACTGTAACTGTTATTGACACGGACTGACGTTTTAACTATATAAATTTATCGATAAGAAAGGAGCAAATTATGGCAGAAGTCAATGAACTCTTCCCTGGACAGCTTGAGCTCCAGGAAATGATCGAGAGAACAAAGCGTGCTCAGCTCATTTATGCCAACTTCCCGCAGGAGAAGGTCGACGCGATCTTCCGTGCAGCGGCTATCGCGGCCAACAACGCGCGTATCCAGCTCGCACAGGATGCGGTCGAGGAAACGGGTATGGGCGTTATCGAGGACAAAGTCATCAAGAACCACTTTGCTGCGGAGTACATCTTCCACAAGTACAAGGATGAAAAGACCTGCGGCATCATAGAGAGCGACAAGGGATTCGGCATCGAGAAGATCGCGGAGCCCAAGGGCGTCATCTGCGGAATCATCCCGACGACAAACCCGACCTCAACGGCGATCTTCAAGTCGCTCATCTCGCTCAAGACGAGGAACGCCATCATCTTCTCCCCCCATCCGAGGGCGAAGAAGTGCACATGCGATGCGGCAAGGATAGTCCGCGATGCAGCAGTCGCGGCAGGCGCACCGGAGGACATCATCAACTTCATCGAGGAGCCTACGATGGAGAAAACGGATTACCTCATGAAGCATCCTCTCGTGAACCTAATCCTCGCCACAGGCGGCCCGGGAATGGTCAAGTCGGCATACTCCTCCGGAAAGCCGGCAATCGGCGTAGGCGCCGGAAACACTCCCGCTCTTCTGGACAAGAACTGCGACATCAAGATGGCTGTGGCCTCTATCCTTATGTCAAAGACATTCGACAACGGCGTTGTATGTGCTTCCGAGCAGGCAATCATCGTCCACAAGGACATCTATGCAGAGGTGAAGAAGGAGTTCAAGGAGCAGGGAGCGCACTTCCTCACAAAAGAGGAGCTCTCGCTTCTCGAGCCGATCATTCTCGATCCCAAGAGGGGTTCTGTGAATCCCAAGATCGTAGGACAGCCGGCAGCTAAGATCGCGGAGATCGCGGGCTTCAAGGTACCTTCCACAACGAAGGTTCTCATCGGAGAGGTCAAGAGAGTCGCGGTTGACGAGCCTTTCGCTCATGAGAAGCTCTCCCCCGTTCTCGGAATGTATATGTGCAATAACTTCGGCGAAGGCGCATCGATGGCGGCTGAGCTCATCGCTCTCGGCGGATTCGGACACACATCCGTCCTCTACTGCGACGAGAAGGAGCAGGACAAGATCGACACTTACGGCAAGACCGTAAAGACGAGCCGCGTCCTCATCAACATGCCCGCTTCGCAGGGCGCAATCGGAGATATCTACAACTTCCGCCTTGAGCCGTCTCTCACGCTCGGATGCGGAAGCTGGGGCAACAACTCGATCTCCGAGAACGTAGGCCCGAAGCACCTTCTTAACATCAAGACAGTAGCCGAAAGGAGGGAAAACATGCTCTGGTTCAAACTTCCGCCTAAAATCTATTTCAAGTATGGCTGTCTCCCCGTGGCTCTGCAGGAGCTTGAAGGAAAGAAGAGAGCCTTCATCGTCACAGACAGCTTCCTCTTCTCTTCCGGCATGATCGACCGAATCACGGAGACGCTCAACAGCATCGGAGTGGAGACGGAGGTGTTCCATCAGGTCAAGCCCGATCCGACACTCGGAACGATCAACACAGCAATGGAGCTTGTCAGCGCATACAAGCCGGATGTATTCATCGCCGTCGGCGGCGGTTCTCCGATGGATGCAGCGAAGATCATGTAGCTGCTCTACGAGCACCCGGAAGTCAGCTTCGAAGGCCTTGCCCTCAGGTTCATGGATATCCGCAAGAGAATCTACGCATTCCCGAACATGGGAAAGAAGGCGAAGCTCGTATGTATCCCGACAACCTCAGGAACAGGTTCGGAAGTCACTCCGTTCGCAATCATCACAGATGAAAAGACCGGCATGAAGTGGGCTATCGCCGACTATGCGATCACTCCTTCAATGGCGATCGTCGACAGCGAGCTCGCGATCGGACAGCCGAAGGGCCTCACGGCTTCCTGCGGTATCGACGTTCTCACCCACGCGCTTGAGTCGCTCGTCTCCTCGATGTGCACAGACTACACCGCGCCGCTCTCTCTCGAGGCTGCGAGGATAATCTTCAAGTATCTGCCCCGCGCATATGCTGACGGCACGGACAAGAAGGCAAGGGAAAAGGTACACGACGCTGCGACGATGGCAGGAATGGCATTCGCAAACGCGTTCCTCGGCGTCTGTCACTCGATGGCGCACAAGCTCGGAGCTGCATTCCACGTTCCTCACGGAATGGCGAATGCCCTGCTTCTGACAAACGTCATCCGCTTCAATGCGAACGACAACCCGACAAAGCAGGCTTCCTTCCCGCAGTATGAGTACCCCTCTGCGGTCTCAAGGTATGCAAGGGCTGCCGACTACATCTCTATGGCGCTCAACGACACCAAGAACACCGATTATGTCGTGACTACGCCGAAGATGAGCATGGAGGAGAAGGTACAGGTTCTCATCGACGGAATCGAGAAGCTCAAGAAGGAGCTCGGAATCCCCGCTTCGATCAAGGAATGGGGCGTCGACGAGGCTGAGTTCCTCGCACAGGTTGATGAGCTCTCCGTCAAGGCGTTCGACGATCAGTGCACAGGTTCCAACCCGCGCTATCCTCTGATCAGCCAGATCAAGCAGCTCTACCTCGACTCCTACTACGGAAGAGAGTGGAAGGAAGAGAAATAACATTCTCTCCTGACTGTATGAGCCCTGCCGCAAGGCGGGGCTTTTCCTTTCACAGACCAGATATAACCGCAGTATCAGCGGAAACCTTTATAAAAAAGTGCGTTTTTCTATAAAGGTTTTCCAGATCGTTATAAAAAACGCCATTTTTCTATAAAGATCATTCCGCAGATGACTGAATCCATTCCTCATTCTCCAAATTCAGGAATTGAAGTAAAGTCTCACTATGAACGACAGAGGACGAAGATATCTGAAGCTCTTTCTCTCCACGCTTGAGATCAGCGCGTTCACCTTCGGCGGAGGCTATGTGATAATCCCGCTGATGAGGAAAACCTTTGTCAGCAGGCTCAAATGGCTTGAGGACAGCGAGATGCTTGATCTCACGGCCATAGCACAGTCCGCTCCTGGCCCGATCGCAGTAAACGCCGCGATCCTCATAGGCTACAGAACAGGAGGAATCATCGGCTCGCTGATAAGCATCCTCGGCGCTGTCCTTCCTCCCCTTGTGATAATCTCTGTAATATCAGCCTTCTATCAGGCTTTCAGAAGCAATATGTATGTCTCGATGGCGATGACTGCGATGAGCGCAGGTGTTGCCGCCGTTGTCATAGATGTTGTCATCACGATGGTATGGGATATCCTGAAAAGAAAAAGGTTTCTTCCCATTGCAATGATGGCGGCGGCATTCGTGCTCGTCCGCTTCTTCTCCGTCAGCATAATAGCGGTGATAATTGCCGCAGGAGCTGTCGGATACCTTGGCTGGCTCTTTGAGAAGAGGAGGAGAAAATGATATACCTCGAGCTTCTCTGGAGCTTCATGCAGATAGGTCTTTTCAGCATCGGAGGCGGATACGCGGCGATGCCGCTCATACAGCATCAGGCGATAGACGTGCACGGATGGCTGACGATGCAGAGCTTTGCCGACATCATGACGATATCCCAGATGACGCCTGGGCCGATCGCGATAAACTGCGCCACCTTCGTCGGAATACAGGTCGCGGGAATACCGGGAGCAATAATAGCGACAGCAGGGTGCATCCTCCCCTCCTCCCTGATCGTGACCATACTGGCATTCATCTACTACCGCTTCAAGGGACTTGAGGCTGTGCAGAGCATATTGAAGGGGCTGAGGCCCGCGGTTGTGGCGATGATAGCATCTGCAGGCCTTTCCCTCACCGCGATGGCGTTCTGCGGCGGAGACACATTCACATCCGACATCAATACGGCGAATGTCATCATATTCCTCATTGCCCTCATCATACTCAGGAAATGGAGACCCAGCCCGATGATCGTTATGGCAGGAGCGGGCATCATCGGACTTGCAGCGGGGATCATTCTCTGACTTTCTTTCCGGCAAAGAGGAAAAGCCCCGCAGCTGCCGTGAGAGGTGTGACGAGAACTATTCCGAATGAGCCTGCGAGGGTCTGCAGTATCTCTGCGGCTATCGACTTCGAGGTGAGTATGTTGGGAATGGGCGTCGCCTGTGCCATATAGACCATCATCAAAGTAAGATAGCTTCCCATATAGGCAAGGAGGAGCGTGGTTATCTGGGTGCCGACACCGGCTCTTCCGACCTCCATGCCTGAGCGGAAAAGCTCCTTTCCGGAGGCATCGGGAGCGTGTTCCTTAACCTCCCACATCGCTGCGGCGACATCTATCGAAAGGTCCATCACCGCTCCGCCTGCGGAGAGACAGACGACACCTGAGAAGAGTGATGTCAGGTCAAGGTCCATAAAGCCGCAGTAGAGAAGAGACTCGCTCATCTCCAGCACTGAGCCGTGTATCCTTAAAAACCATGTCATGAAGAGAGATATCACTACGGTGAGCACCATCGCGCTTACCGAACCTGCTATAGCTGCAAGGCTCCTCCTGTTCATGCCCGATACCATCGGAAGCGTCACCAGCGTAAGGACTATTAGCGTGGCGGTGCACATCATCAGGGGATTGGCGCCGTGGAGGATGGCGGGTATCAGCATCTTCCATATAGCGAGGAACGCGAATACGAACGAGAGCAGCATCCTCACTCCCCTCAGGCCGCTGAATGCGGTGAGGACTATCACGAACACAGCTACGAGAAAGGCTTCCTTCCCCATTCTCGCGTAATCTATCATGTTGATGAATACAGGATTTCCGTCCCCGTCGCGTTCTATCAAAACCCAGGCAGTATCTCCGGGAACGAATACCTTGTCATCCTTGAGGCTTCCTGAAAGGAGGTTTATGCCGTCCATAACAAGGCCCTTGTGCTCGCCTGAGAGCACCCTCACAGTACATCTCTGGTCACCGGTGCGGAAGAGCCCCGTCTGTATTATCGTGCTGTCATCTGTCGCGAGCACCTCGGCACGCGCTCCAGCAGCGTTGACATATATGCTGCGTTCGAATCCCGTCGGGATGAGCAGCAGAACGATTATAGCGGCGGTGAACGCCGCTATGAATGCAATATCCCGGCGTCTGTCTTTTCTTGCCATATCAAACATAAAGGGAGGCCGGAGCCTCCCATCTTTCCGAATCACTCTTACCTTGCGTCAGTAAGATCCATGAGCTTGAGAGCCACCTCAGTGTTGTCATACGCTCCGATGAAGGCCTCGGCGCCCTCACCATAGGCATAGACGGGAACCGGAAGTCCTGTGTGGGCGTAGCTCGTCCAGCCGATGCCGGCCTTGTTGTTGATGATATGCGTCAGCGTCACGCTTATCGGGCTATATCCGCCGTAGAGGAGCGACTCCTCGTATCCGTCAACGTTGCCGCTCTGGTCATCCTCGTAGGCCTTCTGGAGCTTCGCATACTCGAACTCGTTCATCACAAGAGCCTCGTCAGCAGCTTCCTCGCCGGGGGCGACAAGTCCGAAATACTCCTCAACCATTGCCATCATATCGTCGAATGTGAACGATCCGTCTGCCTTTGCCTCAGCCACATACTCGTCAAACTGGATATATGAGCACTTCTGATTGCGGAGGATATCGAACGCCGTGTTGTATCCTGTAGCGGCATATCCGATCGTCATGCCTCCGGTCTCATGGTCGCCTGTCACGATGATGAGCGTCTCGCTGGGGTGCTTCTTCGCGAACTCGACAGCAACTTCAACAGCCTCATCGAGAGCGATCGTATCGCTGATGTTGGCCACAGCGTCATTGGCATGTCCGGCCCAGTCGATCTTTCCTCCCTCGACCATCATGAAGAAGCCTGTCTCATTGTAGAGCACGTCGATTCCCTTCTTCACGAAATCCTTGAGCATGAGGGAATCTGCGGGGGCATCGATCGCGTAGGGCATCGCACCGTCATCCTGCAGGACAGGGCTGTATGCATAGACTTTGCCGCTGCTGCTGTTGAGGCTGAGGATGGTGTCCCTGTCATTCGTTACGAGGTAGCCGTTGTCGGCGAGAACATCATAGATGGACTTTCCGCCCTCTTCTGCCTGGTTGACCGAACCGCCGGCGAAGTACTCGAATCCTGAGTCAGCCATCTGGAGCCCGATATCATAGTAGTCGTTTCTGGAAGCGATGTGGGCATAGAAAGCCGCAGGCGTGGCGTGGTTGATCGTCACAGAGGAGACAATGCCTATCTTCCATCCCTTGTCATGGAGCATCTCGGCAATCGTAACACCCGGAGTGACCTTGTCCACTCCCATTCCTATTACGCCGCTGTGCGTCTTGTAGCCAGAGGAAAGCGATGTCGCAGTGGACGCCGAATCAGGGCAGAAGGATGTTGAATCCTGCGTGTACTGCAGTCCCACGACAGGGAACTGAGTGAATGTGAGCTTGTCAAGTTCGACAACACCCGACTCGTTCCTGCCGTTGAACACCTGGGCGGAATTCGTCTGGGGAGAGCTCATTCCGTCCCCGATGAACATGAACACATATTTCGGGGAGGCGTTCCCCGTATATGCCTCAATCGCTTTCTCGGTTTCCATGCCTCCG
Organism: uncultured Spirochaetaceae bacterium; assembly: GCA_944389295.1. Lineage (GTDB taxonomy): Bacteria > Spirochaetota > Spirochaetia > Sphaerochaetales > Sphaerochaetaceae > Ornithospirochaeta. The sequence goes on from CALXLV010000028.1 coordinate 115,513, forward strand.
CTGGCGGAAACTGCGGAAAGAACGAGAAGAAGTGACATGAGCATAGCCGCAAATCTTTTCATTTCAATCCTCCAAAAAGATGATTACGGCTGAAAAGTATCAGAAACTAAGAGAATCCATCCTGCATCCCGGAGTTATTTCTCAGTTAAATTGAATGGAAGGAAAAGCGGCTTCTGTTAATTCAGAATGAATATATCTTATCCGGCGAGCCGGAACCGGAGGTATAATCCTCCGCTCTGAAGCGTTCTACAGTGATGCTGCTCTCCTCCGTCCCGATTCCGTCTATGTTCACCACATACCAGAAGCCGTCGCTCTCCATATCTCCTGTCAGGCCGTGATAGCGATGCATCGCGGCGGCATTGAACTCTGAAAATCCGTCCATGGTGTAGATGATGTTGCCTTTGTGATGATGGCCTGTGAAAATGAGAGAGACACCGTTCTCGTGCATTATCCTGTAGAGCCTGTTCCTCTCCTTTGCAGGCATGCCGAAAAGAATGAGCGACTGATCGGTAACCCCGCCTGCTGAGACGATCTCATGGGCAATCAGGATCTTCACAGGATTGCTGTCCTCTTTAAGAGCCTTCTCTAGATGCAGCAGCTGATCACGGCCGAACGTGCGGCTTGCGTTGTCCAGCTTGTATATCGACAGCGGGCCGTAGGTGTATTTCACCATCCTCGCATTGCCGCTTACCTCATGACGCAGCGATAAAAGTCTGTCGAACGATGAGCGCGTCTCTCCATGAAGCTCGTGGTTCCCGAGCGTATAGATGAAATTGCCGTTCACCTCGTTTCCAGCCTCAGTGATGAACGAGATGACATCACTGCTGAAACTCCCCTCGTCAAGAAGATCGCCGAGGCATACAAGGAAAGGAAAATCATTGTTTTTCAGGAAGCTGATGAACTCATCATCAAATCTTTCAGTATTATCGCGGCCCATATGGACGTCGGTTATGAGAGGAAAGCGTATTGAACCGCCTTCATACTCTTTCCGCCCTGTCATTTTTGTCTCCAGGACACCATCATCTCTCCGGCTTCCTATCTCCCACACCTCCCGGAGATCAACCTCGGCCTCGGAGCGGAATGGATTCGGGCCTGTGTCCCCTATTCCTATCTCTACAGAGCAGGAGAACAGCATGAAGATAAGAATGAACAGCAGTGACAGCTTTCTCATAATCTTCCCCTGTAGACATATCCTGCCCTGATGCTCAGAGTGTCTATCGTGATAACGGGATCAATCAGCATCTCCGCAGCACGCGCATAGGCATCGACGAAGATTCCGTGATGCCCGTCAATCCTCACCTCTGCCCTGATTCCTGCGGCAGGGACAGGTCTCCACTCCCTCTCATCGGGATGGTACAGCGTGAAATATCCCGTGACAGCGAAGTGACGGAAAACAAGAGAGGCATCGAGCGATAGGAGGAAATACAGCGACCACATCGGAGGCGAGCCGTACTCTGAGTATGATACCCCGCTCTGCACGCCTATACCGTAGCCGAGGGAGAAGAATCCCCATCTGAAACGCTGAGAGAAAACATAGGCGAGATCGGACCATCCGCCCTCATCCGGGACATAGTCCGTATGAAAGAGGAAGAGGTTGTGAATTGTCTTTCCGGCAGCAAGATCATATGAAAGGGATACATCATACGAGCTCTCCCACTGATGCTGTAAACCGATGGAAAGACCTCCGTATCCTGCCTTCAGTGAATAGACGAAGGGCGAATAGGAGGTCGTATCATAACGCACTCCGGCAGACGCTTCCGCATAGAAAGGCGCAGCCGCCAGAGCGGCCGGCAGCAGAAGCATCAGAATCGCAATGCGCATGAACCTCATACTGCCAGAATCATATTTTACGGGGTATCAGTCAATGCCTTCGTCCACGAATCCGATCATATCGGAAATCGAGGCGCCGGGAGCGACCATCGGGAACACCTTGTCGTCTGACGGGATGACCGCATCGATAACGACAGCCTCCCCGCGCTCTACAGCTTCCCTCAGAACTTTCTCAGGATCGTCGCCGGGAAGAAGTCTCATCCCCTTCAGTCCGTAAGCCTCAGCCAGCTTAACCCAGTCAAGCGGCGTATCGAGCGTCGTCTCCGAGTAATGGCCGTCGTAGAAGAGCTTCTGCCACTGCCTCACCATTCCGAGCACATGGTTGTTCATGATGAGGATTATCACAGGCAGCCTGTAGCGTGCGATCGTGGCAAGCTCATTGGCGTTCATCCTGAAAGACCCGTCTCCCGCTATGTTTATCACTCTCTTCCCGGGATTGGCGAGCTGAGCACCGATAGCGGCACCTGTCCCGTATCCCATCGTTCCGAGTCCGCCGGATGTGAGGTAATGGCGCGGTGCGCGCGAGTGGAGGAACTGAGCGGCCCACATCTGATGCTGTCCGACCTCCGTCGTGACAAACCCGTCCTTGGGGAACACTCTGTCCAGCGCCTCCATTATCTCCTTCGGCCTTGCCGCCTCCGTGGAGACCTTGACGGGGAACCTCTTCCTTCCGTCCGCAATCTTCTCCATCCACGCCTTGTGAGAGAGAGGCCCGCCAATCTTCTCCATGAGCTTCTCAAGCGCGACTTTGACATCGGCCACGACGTGTATCTCCGTGATTATGTTCTTGTTGAACTCTGCGGGATCGACGTCGATCTGTATGATCTTGGCCTGTCTTGCGAACGTGGAACTCTTGGAGATAACCCTGTCCGAGAACCTCGCGCCGATGACGATGAGAAGATCGCACTTGTTTATCGAGAGATTCGAGAGCCTCGTGCCGTGCATTCCTATCATTCCGGTGAATCTCGGGGAGGATGAGTCGACAGCTCCGAGTCCCATCAGCGATGACCCCACAGGCGCATCGATGAGATCAAGGAAATCATTGAGAACACCGGAGGCATCAGACCTTATGACGCCGCCGCCTATATAGCACATCGGGCGTTCAGCCTTCCTTATCAGCGCTGCCGCGGCTTCCAGAACCTTCTCATGAAGGCGTGCGGAGACAGGTTTAACCTCTATGGGCGCCATGGGCTCGAAATCGTACTCGGTGACCTGGATATCCTTGGGAATATCTATCAGAACCGGACCCGGACGGCCTTCCTTCGCGATGTAGAACGCCTCTCTGATCGTATCATGGAGCTCCGCGATATCCTTCACGATGTAGTTGTGCTTCGTGATGGTCAGCGTTATGCCCCTGATGTCTACCTCCTGGAAGCTGTCGCGTCCAAGAAGGGAGAGAGGGACATTGCCCGTTATCGCGATCATAGGCACTGAGTCCATGTATGCAGTAGCAAGTCCCGTGACGAGATTCGTCGCCCCGGGGCCGGATGTCGCTATGCAGACACCGACCTTGCCTGTCGAGCGTGAATAGCCGTCGGCCGCATGGCTTGCGCCCTGCTCATGCGCAGTCAGTATATGCCTGATCCTGTCCTTGTGCCTGTAAAGGGCATCATAGAGGGGAATGACCTGTCCGCCGGGATATCCGAATACAGTGTCCACCCCCTCCTCTATGAGGCTCTCGATGATTATATCTGCGCCTGTTATCCTCAAATCACTCCTCCACTACTATCGCGCCCTGACGCGCGGATGTCACATGCTTGGAATACCTGTAGAGATAACCCGTTTTCACAGGGCATTCATGCGCTCTGAGGTTCTTTCTCCTCTCTTCCAGAACATCGGGGCTCACCTCAAGATCGAGGCGTCCTGCCGGTATGTCTATGGAGATGATGTCACCCTCCTCGACAAGCGCTATCGGGCCGCCTGCAGCGGCTTCCGGAGAGACGTGGCCTATCGAAGCACCTCTTGTGGCTCCAGAGAAACGTCCGTCGGTGATGAGCGCGACTTCCTTGTCCAGTCCCATTCCGGCTATGGCCGATGTCGGGCTGAGCATCTCGCGCATGCCGGGGCCTCCCTTCGGGCCTTCATAGCGTATGATCACTACATCTCCGGACTTTATCTTCTTTCCGAAGATGGCAGCTATCGCCTCCTCCTCGCTGTTGAAAACTCTCGCTGGCCCCTTGTGGACGAACATCTCGGGAGCTACAGCGCTTCTCTTGACTACAGCGCCCTCCGGAGCGAGCGTTCCTGAAAGCACGGCAATGCCGCCTGTAGGCGAATAGGGATTATCAATCGGTCTTATGACCTCGGGATCGGTGTTCTTCGCACTCTTTACAGAGTCTCCTATCGGAGCGCCTGTTACCGACGGGAGGGAGAGGTCGAGAAGATTCTTCTTCGACATCTCCTTCATCACAGCCATTATTCCTCCCGCCTGATAGAGGTCCTCCATGTGATGAGGGCCTGCGGGAGCAAGGTGGCAGATATTCGGTACCTTCGCGCTGATCTCATTAGCGCGGAAGATATCTATCTCAACTCCCGCTTCATGGGCGATGGCGGGAAGATGGAGCATCGTGTTCGTGGAGCAGCCGAGTGCCATATCCACCGAGAGAGCGTTGAAGAACGCCTTCTCCGTCATTATGGTTCTAGCCGTTATTCCCTTTCTGAGAAGCTCCATCACCTGATAACCTGTCTCCTTGGCGAGCCTGAGACGCTCGGAGTAGACCGCAGGCACCGTGCCGTTTCCGGGAAGCGCCATGCCGATTGCCTCTGTAAGGCAGTTCATCGAGTTCGCGGTGTACATGCCTGAGCATGAGCCGCAGGACGGGCATGCGCTGTTCTCCCACTCGAGAAGCTCCGCATCATCCATAGTGCCGGCCGCATGCTTTCCGACCGCCTCGAACATCGACGAAAGCGACATACCTCTCTTGTCACCGCCTTTGATATGACCGGCAAGCATCGGGCCTCCGGAGATGAAGATGGATGGCAGATCAAGACGCGCTGCCGCCATCAGCATGCCGGGAACGATCTTGTCGCAGTTGGGGATGAACACGAGCGCATCAAAGGGATGGGCCGTCGCCATTACCTCTATCGAATCGGCGATGAGCTCGCGGGATGCGAGCGAATACTTCATTCCCTTGTGTCCCATGGCTATGCCGTCGCAGACACCGATTACGGGAAAGACCACGGGATTGCCGCCGTTTTCCCTGATTCCCGCCTTGACCGCATCGGCGATGCGGTTGAGCTCCATATGACCCGGGATGATCTCATTGAAGGCGGAGACAACGCCTATAGTCGGCATCTCAATCTCCTTGTCCGTCCATCCCAGCGCCTTCATCAGCGATCTGTGAGGGGCCTTGTCAGCCCCCTTCTTCATCTGGTCAGATCTCATCCGAGCCTCCTTATTATCTCGTCTCCGCACTCGGCCGTTCCTACTCTCTCCTCTCCGTCTCCCGCAATGTCGGCTGTCCTTACGCCGTCGGAGAGCGCCTTGCTGACCGCATTCTCAATGCACTTCGCCTCCTTCTCAAGCGAGAATGAATAGCGGAGCATCATTGCGGCCGAGAGGATCGTCGCGATGGGATTGGCGATGTTCTTTCCCGCGATATCCGGCGCCGAGCCGTGGATCGGCTCGTACATGCCGAAACTGTCATCCCTGAGGGATGCCGATGCGAGCATTCCGATGGAACCTGTGATCATCGAAGCCTCGTCAGAGAGGATGTCTCCGAACATGTTCTCCGTAAGAAGCACATCGAAGTGCGATGGATCGCGGACAAGCTGCATCGAGGCGTTGTCTACATACATGAAGTCGAGGACGACCTCAGGATACTCAGCTGCGACCTCGGAGACGGTCTCCCTCCAGAGGCGGGAGGTCTCAAGCACATTCGCCTTGTCGACAAGAGTCACGCGGCGGTGTCTTATCATGGCGGCATCGAAGGCTTTCCGTGCGATGCGCCTGATCTCGGGAACTGAGTATCTCATCACATCATAAGCGCTCTTGCCGTCGTCGCTCCTGCCCTTCTCTCCGAAGTAGATTCCGCCCGTAAGCTCCCTGACGACGAGAAGGTCAACGCCCTTAGCTATCGTGCTGTCCTTCAGCGGCGATGCAGCGGCAAGCTCGGGATAGAGCACCGCGGGACGGAAATTGCAGAAAAGTCCGAGACCGCTTCTGAGGCCGAGAAGTGCCTTCTCTGGACGCAGCGAACCAGGCATTGAATCCCATTTCGGACCGCCGACAGCTCCGAGAAGAACCGCATCTGCGGCCTTAGCGGTCTCAAGGGCATCCTCTGTAAGAGGCACCTTGTATTTGTCGATGGAGATGCCGCCGGCATCGATTTCCCTGTAAGATATGGTATGGCCGAAGATCTCCGCGGTCCTGTCCAGCACGCGGACGGCCTCTCTGACGATGTCCGGGCCGATTCCGTCGCCCGTAACAAGAACGATTCTCATATCCATCAGAAGTTCTCCTTGATGTAGGGGGCAAGTCCTCCCGCGGCGATAAGATCCTGCATGAACGGTGGGAACGGCTCTGCTCTGTACTCCTTTCCCGTCGTCTCGTCCTTTATGATTCCCGTGGTGAAATCAACGGAAACCTTATCCCCAGCCTTTATCTCCTCAGACGCCTCGGGACACTCCAGAATCGGAAGCCCGATGTTTATGGAGTTGCGGAAGAAGATGCGCGCGAAAGTCGATGCGATGACGCAGCTCACTCCGGATTCCTTTATCGCTATCGGCGCATGCTCGCGCGATGAGCCGCATCCGAAGTTCCTTCCGGCGACGATGATGTCGCCCTTCCCCACACTTTTGACGAAATCGGGGTCTATGTCCTCCATGCAGTGAGAGGCAAGCTCCCTGCTGTCCGATGTGTTCAGATAGCGAGCCGGGATGATGACGTCGGTATCAACGTTGTCGCCATAGCGGAAAACTTTTCCCTCAGCCTTCATAGCCAACCTCCTCAGGATCGGTGATATATCCTGTCACAGCGCTTGCGGCGGCTGTCTCAGGTGATGCGAGATATACTTCGCTCTTCGGATGTCCCATGCGTCCCACAAAGTTCCTGTTCGTGGTGGAGACGCATCTCTCGCCCTCGGAGAGTATTCCCATATAGCCTCCGAGACACGGGCCGCATGTCGGCGTTGAGACAACGCATCCGGCGTCGATGAAGATGTCGAAGAGGCCTTCGTGCATCGCCTCTTTCCATATCCTCTGCGTCGCGGGGATGACTATGCATCTCACTCCGTCGGCCACCTTCCTTCCCTTCAGCACCGCGGCCGCGGCCTCAAGATCGGAAAGACGTCCGTTCGTGCAGCTTCCGATCACGGTCTGGTCTATCCTGATATCCTTCCCCTCCTTCGCGGGATGAGTGTTCTCAGGCAGATGCGGGTAGGAGACTGTCGGGACAATCTCCGAAAGGTCGATATCTATGGTCCTCTCATATACGGCATCGGGATCGGATGTGAATATTTTAGGCTCCTTCGCGCCGTGCTCTTTCAGGTACTCAAGCGTAAGATCGTCGACTGGGAAGATTCCGTTCTTGCCGCCGGCCTCTATCGCCATGTTGGCGATTGTGAACCTGTCATCCATCGTGAGAGTGTGTACTCCCTCTCCCGTGAATTCCATCGAACGGTAGAGTGCACCGTCAACGCCTATCATGCCTATTATCGTGAGGATGAGGTCCTTTCCGGAGACGTGCTTTCTGAGCTTTCCGGAGAGGTTGAAGCGTATCGACGAGGGAACCTTGAACCACGCTTTTCCTATAGCCATTCCCGCCGCCATATCCGTCGAGCCCACTCCTGTGGAGAATGCTCCGAGCGCACCGTATGTGCATGTGTGGCTGTCGGCGCCGATGACAACGTCTCCGGCGGTAACAAGCCCTGCCTCGGGAAGAAGCGCATGCTCGATGCCGACCTTTCCGACCTCAAAGTAGTTCGTGATCTCATTCTCCTTCGCGAAAGCCCTGACGCACGCGCACTGCGCGGCGGCCTTTATGTCCTTGTTCGGCGTGAAGTGGTCTGGAACAAGCGCTATCTTGTCGCGATTGAATACGCCTTTCCTGCCGAACTTGGGAAGTTCCTTTATGGCCACGGGGCTCGTGACGTCGTTTCCGAGCACCATATCGAGATCCGCCATTATCAGCTGGCCGGGATGCACCTCTTCCAGCCCTGCCGCATGTGCGAGTATCTTCTCTGTCATTGTCATTGGCATATCATGCCTCCTTGTCGGTATGGCCGACGAGCATATCATTGTCAAATGTGAGCGTGGATGTCTTGTTTCCGCCTGATATAGAAGAGCTTCCTCCCTCGAGCATGCGGTTCACCGCATTGAGGCAGGCAAGTATCGATGCCTCGATGACATCCGTTGAGACGCCGCGGCCTCTGAACACTCCTGAGCCGTCGGAGATCTTCACAAGCGCCTCTCCGAGCGCATCCCTGTGCTCCGTAACCGCCTGAAGCTGGTAGTCATCGAGCGAGAACGGGTGATGGATTATCTTCTCAACCGCTCTCAGCGATGCATATACAGGCCCCGTGCCGGAAGCGACGCCCTCTACGACCTTGTCCCCGTTCTTGAGGGAGATGCATGCCGTTGAGGTTATCCTGTTGCCGCTGTTGACGACGTAGGAGACAAGCGACCATATCTGCTTCGCCGATGTCTCCGTAGACTCGACAAGCGCGACGATGTCGCGGTCAGAGACGTTCTTCTTCCTGTCGCAGAGGTTCTTGAACTCCGAGAAAAGTCTCGTGACCTCGCTCTCAGGAAGGACGTATCCGAGCTCCTCGAGCTTCTTAGCGAACGCGTGCTTGCCGGAGTGCTTGCCCAGAACGTAGTTCGTCTTTACGACGCCGACGCTCTCCGGCGTCATTATCTCATATGTCTTTGAGTTGGCCATCATACCGTGCTGGTGGATGCCTGACTCATGGGCGAATGCGTTGTCTCCGACGATAGCCTTCGACGGGAATATCCTCACGCCGGTGATCGACGACAGGAGGCGCGCGGAGCGGCAGAGCTCCTCAGTCTTTATGCCTGTCTCGACATCGTAGAGGTCTGGGCGTGTTTTCATCGCCATCACGACCTCCTCAAGCGCAGTGTTTCCCGCTCTCTCGCCTATTCCGCAGAGAGTGCACTCTATCTGCCTTGCTCCCGCCCTGACGCCGGCAAGGGAGTTCGCGGTCGCCTGTCCCAGATCATCGTGGCAGTGCATAGATATAATGGCCTTGTCGATGTTGGGAACGCGGTTCATCACGGTCGAGACCATCTCCGAGATATCCATCGGGGAAGCGTATCCCACCGTATCGGGGAGGTTGATCGTCGTCGCACCCTCTGCAATCGCCGTCTCGACGACGCGGCACATGTAATCGAGATCGGTGCGCGTCGCATCCTCAAGGGAGAACTCGACATCGGGACAGAGGCTGCGGGAATACCTCACCTGCGTCCTTACAGTCTCGAGGGCCTCCTCCCTAGACATTCTCAGCTTGTACTGGAGATGAAGGTCCGATGTCGCGAGGAAGAGATGGATGCGCGGCCTCTTGGCCCTCTTCACCGCATTCCACGCGGCATCGATATCCTTCTGCAGAGCGCGCGCAAGCGATGCGACGGTCACGTCATCGACAGCCTTCGCGATCGCCTCGACGCTCTCGAAATCGCCAGGGGATGAAATGGCAAAGCCGGCTTCTATGATATCCACGCCTAGCGTCTCGAGCTGCTTTGCGACCCTGATCTTCTCCTCCAGGTTCATGCTGTAACCGGGAGCCTGCTCTCCGTCACGGAGCGTGGTATCGAATATATAGATTCTCTCTGCCATATCCTTCCCCCGTCCTTAATTACTTCTTCAGCCAGCTCATTAGAGATCTGAGCTTCGCGCCTGTTTTCTCAAGAAGCGACTCCTGCTCCATTCTCTTCGTCGCGTTGAAGTACGGACGTCCAACCTGGTTCTCCAGGAGCCAGTTGCGGGCGAATGTGCCGTTCTGGATATCTGTGAGGATTCCCTTCATGGCCTTCTTCGTCTCGTCTGTGACCACCTTCGGGCCGGATACGTAATCGCCGTACTCAGCTGTGTCCGAGCATGAGTAGCGCATGAATGTGAGTCCGCCCTGGTTGATGAGATCAACGATGAGCTTCATCTCGTGGCAGCACTCGAAATAGGCCATCTCAGGCTGATATCCTGCCTCGACGAGTGTGTCGAAGCCTGCCTTGATGAGATGCGATACACCGCCGCAGAGCACAGCCTGCTCGCCGAAGAGATCGGTCTCTGTCTCCTCCTTGAACGATGTGACGAAGATGCCGGCCTTTCCTGCTCCGATCGCAGCCGCGTATGCGAGCGCGACCTTCTCGCTGTCGCCTGACGGGTCCTGATTAACAGCTATGAGAGAGGGAACGCCCTTTCCTTCCTGATACTGGCTTCTCACGGTGTGGCCCGGGCCCTTGGGAGCGATCATTATGACATTGACATCGGCAGGAGGAACAATCTGTCCGAAGTGGATGTTGAAGCCGTGCGCGAAGGCGAGGTACATGCCGGCCCTGAGATACGGCTCGATGGACGTATGATAGAGTTTCGCCTGCTTCTCATCGTTGACGAGGATCATCACGACATCGGAGCACTTCACGGCATCCTCGGTTGTCATTACCTTGAGTCCCGCCTCTTCCGCCTTAGCCCAGCTCTTCGAGCCGTTGTAGAGACCTACGACGACATCCATGCCGCTCTCGTGGAGGTTGAGCGCGTGGGCATGGCCCTGGCTGCCGTATCCGATGACGGCGATCTTCTTGTTCTTGAGGATGCTGAGATCGGCATCCTTCTCATAGTACATCTTGCTCATACTGCACCTTCCTTATCTTCGCCTTCGTCTCCGAAGGTGGTTTCCGATATTGGTCTGGCGCCGCGCTCAAGCGCGGTGATGCCAGTACGCACAAGCTCCACGATCCCGTACGGTCTCGTAAGCTCCATGAACGATTCAAGTTTCTCCAGCGTTCCCGTGAGCTGGAATGTCACTGTGGTGGGGGTCACGTCGATGATCTTCGCCTTGAATATCTCCCCGATCTCCACGATCTCCCCTCTTTTCTCGCTCTCGGCCTTTATCTTCACGAGCACGAGCTCGCGCTGGAGAGAGCCGCCGCGCGTCATCTCATAGACTTTTATCACATCTATGAGCTTCTCAACCTGACGGATTATCTGCTCGACAATCTGCCTGTCGCCTGTGACCACGATCGTGATGCGGCTTATGGCGGGATTCTCTGTCTCGCCTACGGAGAGCGAATCGATGTTATAGCCGCGTCTTGAGAAAAGCGCGACAACCCTCATCAGGACGCTCGGTCTGTTATATACGAGGATCGCCAGTGTGTATCTGTCCTTCTTCTCATAATCCATCTCAACCCCTCCAGTAAAAAGAAAAGCCCGGGGTTCTCTAACACCACGGGCCTACATCAAAAAATGCTCAACCGTGGTTCAGCATGTAATGACGAGTACGGATAGAAGGAGAGCTGACGATACAGCACAGATGTTGTTGTTCATAGTCTCCTCCTTTTTCAACTGAATTTTCTTCCTTATACGGCAACAGCAATGCGAATGTCAACAAAAACGGAAAGAGAACTGCAAGAATATCCAGAAAAATGCATACAGTTATCTTCTTTTGTTTTTTGTCAATGCCCAGACCACCGCAGCGGAGAGAAGAAATATGACAATCGTCTCCATGATCTCCCCTTTCTCCGCTCAGAGATAGCGGGCAAAGAACTCCCCTGCCCTCTTGTCTCTGTCATCGCCCCTGTAGAGAAGCGTCGTGATTCCAAGCGATGCAGCCGCATTCACGTTCTCTTCCCTGTCGTCTATGAACGCTGTCTCGGAATACTCCGCGCCTTCCCTGCGGCAGATACAGCGCCAGAAGGCCGTATCCGGTTTTGAGAGGTGCATCTCATGCGAGGCATAGAGCGCATCGAAGTGCGAGAGAGGATCGCCGGCCATTGCATGAGCGTACTCCCAGTGCGGCCTGAACGTGTTGGAGCCGATGACGCATCTGTACCCCGCCGCCCTGAGTGAATCGACCCACCCGATCATCCTTCCGTTGACCGTCGGACGGAAGAAGTCCAGGAAGGGCTCGCCTTCTATCTTCGTATCGTATTTATCCTCAAGATGGCGGTAATACTCCTCAGGGGTCATATAGCCGTCCATCAGCGCGGCATCGTAGCGGAGGTAGTCGTCGCGGATCTCCTCATAACTGACGCCGAGCATTGCCGCAAACTGCGTAAGAGTGCGTATGCTGAGGAGAACGACCTCCCCCATATCAAATATGAAAAGTCTCATACTGTCATACTACCACAGGAGGCAACTCAGATGCGCGGAGTGCAGCTTGGCGAATATTTAATGGAGATAATATGCAGTTTCTGCATGATTATGCACTTCTTATGTATTTTCCTGTTTCCGCATAACCGCTATACTCTGCACATCGGAGGTTGACTGATGAAAAGACTTACAGCAATCGTAATAGCATTATCAATGGCGCTCATGGTGCTTCCCGCGGCCGGTTCCGCGGAGAGCGGAGCCGATACATCGCTTGAAGACGTGAAGGAGAAAGGCACATTCATCCTCGGTCTTGACGACTCATTCCCGCCGATGGGATTCAGGGCAGAGAACGGTGACATAGTCGGATTCGACATCGACACCGCACGCGAAGTGGCATCACGCCTGGGCGTGGAGCTCGTGGCTCAGCCGATCGACTGGAACTCGAAGGAGCAGGAGCTCGCCACAGGCAACATAGACTGCATCTGGAACGGCTTCACAGTCACTCCTGAAAGGGAGGAGGTTATGATCTTCTCCGAGCCGTACCTTAGGAATGCGCAGGTCGTGGTCGTACGCGCTGACAGCGGAATCAAGACGCTTGCCGATCTTGCAGGAAAGACGGTAGGAGTACAGGCCGGCTCATCGGCACAGGAGGCTATCGACGACACAGAGGGATTCAAGGACTCACTGAAGGAGATCATCGAGTTCAAGGAGAACCTCACGGCTCTCATGGATCTTGAGATCGGCGGCGTCGACGGCGTCGTGATGGATCTCGTAGTGGCGAACTACAGCATCCAGACATCCGGCAAGGATTTCACGGTTCTTGACGAAACGCTTACCGAAGAGGAGTATGCTATTGGATTCAGAAAGAACGATGTGGCACTCCGCGACGCAGTGAACAGCGAGCTTGAGGCCATGGCGGCAGACGGAACGCTCGCCGCGATCTCGGAAGAGTGGTTCGGCTCTGATATCACAGTAGTGGGAAAATAACCGGAGAACAACACAGAGATGCAGGATCTTCTCTTTCAGATGCTGGAAGGCACAGCCGTATCAATGAGGATATTCTTCCTCACCCTCCTCTTCTCCCTTCCTCTCGGCTTCGTGGTCGCAAAAGGGAAGATGACGAAAATAAAGGTGGTGAGGTGGATAACGGATTTCTATATCCAGATCATGCGCGGTACCCCTCTGATCCTGCAGCTCATCTTCGTCTACTTCGCCCCGTTCTATGTATTCGGGGCGTCGTATGACAGATTCACGGCGTGCATCGTCGCGTTCGTGATCAACTACAGCGCGTACTTCGCGGAGATATACCGCTCCGGCCTCCAGTCGATAGACAGAGGGCAGTACGAAGCAGCGAAGGTGCTCGGCTTCACGCGCGCATACACATTCTTCCATATCATTCTTCCCCAGGTGATAAAGCGCATACTTCCCGCACTCGGCAACGAGGTCATAACGCTGGTGAAGGATACGGCCCTCGCACAGACGATAGGCGTTGCGGAGCTCTTCCGCGTCGCCCAGACGGCATCATCGAGGGAGTTTTCCACCGTTCCGATCTTCATTGCGGGAATTTTCTACTTCGTGATGAACTACATCGTCTCCCGTCTCTTCACCATCGGAGAGCGGAAGCTGAACTATTACAGGTGAGATATGGAAGAGATGATAAGGCTTGCGGGACTGAGAAAGTCCTTCGGAGAGAACGATGTGCTCAGGGATATCTCCTTCACGCTGGAGAAGGGAAAGGTTCTCTCGATAATAGGGCCGTCAGGCTCAGGAAAATCCACGACGCTGAGGATAATAACGCAGCTTGAGAGGGCCGACGACGGCACGCTCGAGATCGCGGGAAAAACGCTCTTCAGAAGCGTCGATGGAAAAGCAGTCTACGCCAAGCCGCAGGAGGAGCGGGAGATAGGCCTCAAAACCGGGCTTGTATTCCAAGCATTCAATCTCTTCCCCCACTTTACTGTGCTCAGGAACATAACGGAGGCGCAGAGAGCTGTCCTCAGGAAAAGCCGCGAAGAAGCTGAGGCGAAAGCCATTGCGCTGCTGAGGAAGATGGGTCTTGAGGACAAAGCGGGAGATTACCCCTACCAGCTCTCAGGCGGACAGCAGCAGAGGGTCTCGATAGCTAGGGCGCTTGCGCTCGATCCCGAGGTACTCTTCTTCGACGAGCCGACATCTGCGCTCGACCCGGAGCTGACAAGAGAGATACTCCGCGTCATAAGGGAGCTTGCTGAAGAGAAGATGACTATGGTCGTCGTAACGCACGAGATGCATTTCGCACGCCTCATTTCCGACCACGCGATCTTCATGGACAAGGGCGTAATAGTCGAGGAAGGATCGCCTGAGGAGCTCTTCGGTGCCCCGAAAGAAGAGAGAACGAGGAAATTCATCGCCTCATTCGAGGAATAAGGCACAGATAAGAGCCGTCTGAAGATTCCGGCTGACTGAGAAAACCTCAGAGCACCCTTCCGGCTCTGGCGCCGAGAACCCTGTCATCGGAGAGCGACGGTACGCCGTTCACCATAACCATCCTGAATCCCCTGTTTCCTTTGCCGTCAGTTCCGAGCTTTTCGGGATCGAGAAGGACAATGTCGGCCTTATATCCTTCCCTGATATACCCTCTGTCCTTGAATCCCATTCTGTCGGCATTCTCACCTGTCATTCTCCTTACTGCGCTCTCAAGCGGAAGAAGTCCTCCTTTCACCGCAGCGAAGAGATACTCAACAGTGGAATGATATGAGCGCGGATGGGGAACGGGAGATGAGTAGAGGGAATCCGTTCCGAACGAGGCAAGAGGATGTTTCATTATAAGATGCAGATTCTCCTCGCTCTCCGTCACATCTGTCATCACGGCAAGACCTGTCTCTTCCGAGAGTATGTCGAAGAGGGCATCCAGAGGATCGCAGCCCCTTATCTTCCCAATCTCCGAAAGCGTCTTTCCGGAAAGATCCGGATGATCCTCAAGATACATCGCAGTTATATCATCAGGCCCCACCATCTCATATATGCTGTCCCAGCCGTCGGGGTTGAGAATCTCCTTCCTTATCTCCTCTCTTTCATTATCCAGCGAGAGGGCTATCCTCTGCTCGAAGCGCGATAGCGAGAGTATATCGGGCGGAAGGAGAGAGAATAGGCTTGTGGAACCGTATGAATAGGGATACTGGTCGAATTTGACATCAACACCCTCTTCTCTCGCCTTCTCTATCATGGAAAGGAGCTGCGGAACCTTCTTCTGATTCGCCTTTCCGATTGCCTTGAGATGCGATATCTCAAGTCTCGCCCCCGTCTCGCGGGCAAGAGAGATAACCTCATCAAGAGAGGATATGACATCATTCCCCTCGCATCTGTGGTGCACGGCGCATATGGCGGAGTGGCGTCTGACAACGGAAAAGAGCGAAAGAAGTTCCTTTCTGCTGGCAAATACGCACGGTGCGTAATAAAGTCCTGTGGAGAATCCCCAGGCGCCCTCATCCAAGAGTTTGTCAAGCGACGCGCACATCGCCTCTATCTCGGCATCCGTTGCCTCCCTTCCAGCGTTTCCGCCGAGGGCCTCCAGACGCAAGGCTGTATGGGAGACGAGGAAAGCCTCGTTGATTCCGATGCCGCCGTCCATCAGGCGAGCCCTGTATGACGGATAGTCCGTCCAGTTCCAATCGTCCCATACTCCGAGAACATCCATCACCGCGCTCCGGAGAGCCTCTCCGCTGTTGGGGAACACTCCGACCCCGCAGTTGCCGGAGACATCGGTTGTTATCCCCTGCAAGATTCTCGCCGCCATGTCCCTGTTCCTAAGGACTTCCAGATCGGTGTGGGTATGGATGTCTATGAAGCCGGGGACAAGTATGCAGCCGGAGGCGTCTATTACCTCCTTCGAGCGTGTTATCTCCTCATTGCCGATGAATGCTATGCTGTCGCCGAATACTGCGACATTGGCCCTGAACGGCTTTCCGCCGCTGCCGTCCGCAACAAGCGCTGAACGGAACATATAGTCGTACATTTTACTTTATCACCTGATATGCCTCGTGGACTTTTCTCTCAATGAAATGGGTGAAGTCCTCGTAGTTGCCGCCCCTCACGGCAAGGGAGAATGCCGCCTTGGCCTCATTCTCCGCGTCCTTCTCGAAGAGCGGAGGAAGTATTCCGTTCCTCATCAGCTCGCCGGCGAGAAGCAGGTAGCTGTACATTGCTCCGTACTCCTCATACGGCTTTATTCTCAGCATTCCCGCATAGAGAAGCGCGCCGGAGACTAGTCCCTGCAGGTTGCGCCAGGAGTTCTCATACTGTCCGAAGGTCGTCTCCATCTGGACCGCGATCGTCGGGTTCTCCCCTTCCCTCGCAGGATAGAGGGCATAGCCTTTCCGGTAGTCCGCCCCGTGTATGTCGTCAATTCCCTGCATCAGGCGCGTTCTCATCTCGCGCGCATCCTTCTCGCACCACTTCTCCTTTCCTGATGCCATCGAGAAAAGGATGGCCC
Source organism: uncultured Spirochaetaceae bacterium (assembly GCA_944389295.1). Taxonomy (GTDB): domain Bacteria; phylum Spirochaetota; class Spirochaetia; order Sphaerochaetales; family Sphaerochaetaceae; genus Ornithospirochaeta. Next base: position 132,075 of record CALXLV010000028.1, read on the forward strand.
TGAAATTGACGAGTGCCAGATGAAGCTCAAGAGGGACTGAGGCCACCGCTCTTCCGGCAAGGATTGAGCGGGCATCCCTGTCGTCGATGCTTACGCCGTCGGCAAGAAGGAGCGTTTCCGCTGTTGTCCTCACGAGATTTCTGAATCCGGTGCTTTCCAGCAGCTCAGCAGTCAGGGGCGTTTTTTCCTGCAGTCTCCGCAGGGCATCCACGTCTACAGTGCCCGGCCTTATGTCTATCGTCTTGAAACGCCGCAGATGGCGTCCGTCCCTCGGTTTGGGAGTATCGGAGGGGATAGTCCATGACCATCCCAGCTTTATTGCGCCGTCAATGCGTCCCTGCGAGCAGAGAAGCCTTATGCGCCTGTCGGTTATGCCCCACTTCTGGGAGGCTTCCTTTACGTCGATATACTTCATAACTAAAATATACTCCGTATTCGGACTGCTTTCAATGTTTATTTATATCAGGCAGCATCTCCGGCGCCGCGTTGCTTTTATTATAGCATTTCTGCATAATCATATGGGAGTAGAAAATGGACAAGTATGATGTCATCATCGTAGGGACAGGACCGGCAGGAATGGGAGCTGCATTCTCCCTTCTGGAAAAGAGAAAGGATATTTCCATCCTGATGATCGACAAGGCGCCCGTATCGACAGGCGGAATGCGCAATGACTGCAAGATGAACTTCACCTATCCCATAGGTTTTCCATTTGAGTACTGGGATAAGGAGACTGTGGAAAGATATCTGGAGATCGTCAAGGAGTTCCTCAAACCTGATATACTGCCCAAATCGAACATAGAGACATACCAGACAAGAGCGGAGAAGCTCGGCTGCTCGCTTCTTGAGATACAGCAGACGCATCTCGGAACGGACGGCGGGCTGAGGCTGATACAGAAGCTGATGAAAGAGCTTCAGGAAAGAGGTGTGGACATAGCTCTCAGGGAGGAGATGCTCGCAATAAACAACGAGCAGAAGTTCATCACCACAGATCTCCGCGAGATAGGCTACAGGACAATACTCATCGCTCCCGGCAGACAGGGATTCCACTTCCTGCAGAGCGTTATGCATCAGCTGGGAGTAAAGTACATGGACAACATCCTCGATGTGGGCATCCGCGTCGAGACGCGCATCGAGCACTATCCGATAGTGAAGGATTATTACGATCCGAAGTTCTACTTCCCGGAGAAGGTCAGGACATTCTGCACGAACAGCGGAAACGCTCACGTCGTGAAGGAGAAGTATGTCACTGAGCGCGGCGATGTCTGGTACTCGGTCAACGGCCATGCCTACGCGCCCGATGCGGCAAAGAACAACGGGCTGGTAAACTTCGCCATCCTGAAAACAGTGCGCTTCACGGAGCCTCTCGCCTCCGGTCAGGAGTTTGCAGAGCACCTTGGAGTTATGGCGGCGCTGATGGGCGGCGGCAAGCCGCTCATGCAGAGGGTCGGTGACTTCCGCATGGGAAAGAGATCAAAGGTGGCGACATTCAACGGCGATCTCTACGATTTCGAGCCTTCTCTCAGGGACTGCTGCCCATCCGATATCTCTCTGGCAATGCCGTCAAAGATACTGAGATACATCTGGTCCGGAATGAAGAAGCTCGACACGATCATTCCGGGGATTCTCCATCCGTCTACGATAATGTACTACCCGGAGATAAAGCTCTATGCGAACAAGCCGGAATACAAGGACAGCCATTTCCAGGTTGTTCCGTCTGTTTTCTTCGCAGGAGACGGCGCCGGAACGAGCCGCGGAATCACAGGCGCATGGGCTTCAGGGATAAGGGCCTCGGAAGGTATGCTTGAAGTGCTCAGCTGAGTCTTTGCACTCAGCGGCATTCGATGTAAAATAACTTCATCCCCAGATGGTGAAATCGGTAGACACAAGGGACTTAAAATCCTTTGGCCGCAAGGCCGTACGAGTTCAAGTCTCGTTCTGGGGATTATTCTTAATTCGGTGTTAAATCCATAATTAGTGATGAACTGATTTTAATTCTTCTTTTCTAATTCCGCCTAATATATTTATAGTCAGGTCGGACAAAAGCCGAACAGGGGCATGTCCCCGCCATAGGGCCCCAGAGGCTGACCTCTGGCGATTTTTATAGGTCTTTACAGAAATGCACCATCGGAAAACTTTGTCGTACTGCACGCATTTTTGTGGAAAAATTAGCCTTGTCATGTAGCAAGAAAACCATGATACTATCAACGGCTCTGCCATAACGGTGGACGGTTCAGCCTCTAGAAGTGGAGACACAGGGAGGCGTGTTATCCTCCCGAGTCTGACGATAAAGGAGGTTGACTTAATGATTGATATTTTTATCAAGGTTATTGAGCTTGCGACGAAAGTTGTCGGCCTAATTTCCTCGGTATCCTCTTTCATAAAGAACCGCCCCAGCTCTGACAGGCACTAAGGGCGGGACTACATGTTCTGCATCTAACTGCAGTCTGAGGCTGTTACCGTTCATCGGCAGAGCCTTATTACACTTATATAATACTGACAACTTCACACGCAAGCAATCCCACGCTTTGAATAAAAAAATAATTTAACTCAAACCAATGAATATTATGGCGCATTGAACCATATAATGTTTTTATTCAATATGAAATCGTTTGAAACACGAGAACCCTGCGTATAAACATGAAAAGCATTCTTTGATGAAAACATATAAGCCAGGTCAGACAGTCCTGCGTTCTGGCCAGCATGGAATAATCGGACTTCTTAGCGGCTACACTGCCCATGAAGTGACTGTTGTCAAGAATGAGCCATTTCCATCTAATCCACAGGCATGAATGAAATATATTCCAGTAGGTTATACGAAACACCGCTAAGGGCACTAATTTTTGGCGAAGTTAACATCTTCCAATCTTTTCTTCTATCTCAATATTCGAGCGGCAAGATTACCATCAACAAGGCCTTAGAAGCCTGCCTTGTTCCGCTTACAGGAATGACAGCAAATAAACCAGCAATTTCATTGCATTTCAGAATCCATCAGGAGGCTTTGCAAAATAGTTTTCTGATACCAGTTATCATTACAAACTATTATATCTGGTATGTGATACATAGCTGTCCGTTCATGCTTGTACCATTATCCCGCCTGATATGCCGCTTTCCTTACATGGAAATAGTAAGGTATCTCATATAAAAGCATTGCAGACCACCCTATCGCACAGGCATATGCAATGGCATGAATACCGTAATGAGGAACAAGGATGAATGTGAAAACCACACGCAGGGATGTCTGAATGAATGTACCCAGAAGCGTCACCTTCATGCGCCCTATGCCGCGGAAGAATCCCTGTATGCCGTTAGTGAAAGCGGGGAAAACATAGAAGAATGCCATGGTCGAGAGATAGAGGCAGCCCTCCTCTATTACATCCACGGCCCCCGAACCGCTGACAAAAAGCGACATTATCGGACGGCGGAGAAGAAGGACAGCCGCTGCTATGAAGAGGAAGTACGCAGCCTCAAGCATAAGGCCTTTCCTGAATCCCTCTCTCATGCGGCGGGTGTTTCCCGCGCCCCTGTTCTGTGCCACGAATGTCGTTATCCCATGGCTGATGCTCTGTTCCGGAGTGAAGGCGAAGTCATCAACTTTCGTGACAGCATTGTAAGCCGCGATGACGGGCACGCCGAGAGTGTTAACGGAACTCTGTATCAGAAGTTTTCCGACAGGCTGGCACGCCTGCTGGAGGGCAGTCACAGAACCATATGAGAGAGTTGTTTTCAGCAGGCTTCTGTCCATCTTTATCTCCGAGACTTTCAGGCTGAGAAGAGGAACCCTGGCACGGATATACACAAAGCAGAGAAGCGCTGAAACCGCCTGTGCGACTGTCGTCGTCACAGCCGAGCATGCAATGCCGAATCCCATATACCCTATGAGGAAGAGATCAAGAAGGCAGTTGAGCACGGATGAGGCCATAAGAAATTTCAGAGGCGTTCTGGAATCTCCGACGCTTTTCATTGCCTGTGAAAGCGCATTGTAGAAATATGTGAAAGGCGCCCCTATGAATATGATTCTCAGATACAAAGCCGTTATATCAAGGACGGATGACGGGACATTGAGCACACTGAGGAGAGGCCGGGCAAATATGATTCCGGCAGCGGCGACAACAAGCGAAAATATCGTTCCTGAGACAAGAAGCGTCGAAAGTTCCCTTTTCAGGCTATCGTTGTCCTTCGCGCCGAAGAACGAGCTCATAAGTACGCCGGCTCCGATGCAGAGGCCGGAGATGCCGAGTATGAGAATATTCATCACAGGACCGGCCATACCAGTAGCGGCAAGAGCATCGGCGCCGATGAAGCGTCCCGCTATCATAGAATCCACAGCGTTGTAAGCGAGCTGGAACATATTCCCGAGAACAAGCGGAACGGCATAACCTGCAAGCTCACGGACAATGCTGCCCTTTGTCATATCCATCGACGGCATAGGGCCATTGTAGCACTTGCAAGCGATGATGAAAGCGTGTTGAATACAAAGATATGGACAACAGGATATTCCTTATCTACGGCAAAGACCCGGGAAAAATGACAAAAGCCCTGCTTGAGGCGGAGGATGCAGCCTCCCTCATCGGAGACAGGGGAAAGCGTATCGTCATCAAGCCTAATTTCGTCATCGCAGGTGATCCGAGCGACGGAGCGACAACTCATACAGAGATCACAGAGGCTGTGCTTGAGTATCTCAGGGACAACGGATTTGCAAACCTTGTGATCGCAGAGGGTTCATGGGTGGGCTCAGCCACGGAAGAGGCGTTCAGGCTGCTTGGCTACTACGGACTTGCGGAAAGATATGGTGCAGAGCTTATAAACACAAAACGCGACAGGTTCAGGAAAGTCACATCACATGGAATAACCATGGAGATATGCGAGACGGCCCTTGATGCCGACTTCATCATAAATCTGCCCGTGCTCAAAGGACACTGCCAGACCCTGATGACGCATTCCATGAAGAATCTCAAGGGATTCCTGTCGGACAGATCGAAGAGGGACTTCCACAGGCTCGGCTTGATGAAGCCCATCGCCGCGATAGCCGATGTAATCCGTCCAGGCCTCATAATCTCCGACAGCATCTGCGGAGACCTCGATTTTGAAGAGGGAGGAACACCGGTGGAGACAAACAGGATGATGGCTTCCACCAACTCTGTCCTCTTTGATGCCTTTGCAGCCGGCCTCATGGGATATAAGCCCGAAGATATCGGATACATCAAGGAAGCGGGAAAAATGGGCATAGGCGACATCGATCCCGCTCATGCAGAGGTGATAGAACTCAATAAGCCTGTCGCCTCATCTGCAAGGCCGAGGGGAACGGCCCAGCGTCTTGCAGCATACACAGCCCCAGATGATGCCTGCTCCGCATGTTTTGCCTCCCTCATACACGCCCTCAAGAGAATGGACGAGGAAGGACTTCTCAGAAAACTCGGCAGCAGAAAAATAGCGATCGGACAGGGATATAAGGGAAAGAATCCTGAGATAGGCGTCGGAGTCTGCTGTTCCGGAGCTGATATCTCAGTGAAAGGATGCCCTGCCTCAGCCGATGCGATATTCAATATGCTGAAAGAGGCCGCACTCGGAAAATGACGGAGATAAGGGATGCCCTGCCGGAAGATGCCGCACGCATAGCGGAGATATACAGCTACTATGTGAATGAGACGGCGATATCATTCGAGTATGATGCTCCTGACAGCGCGGAAATGGAGAGTCGCATCAGGGAGACGAGCTCAGAATATCCTTTTCTCGTGCTAACACACGATGGAAAGATCGAAGGCTATGCCTATGCGCACAGATTCTCAGCCCGCGCCGCGTACAGGCGCAGCGCGGAGGTCACGATATACCTCGACAGGCACGCAGCGGGAAACGGCTTCGGAAAGAGTCTCTATGCATCGCTTGAGGAGAGACTGAAACCGCTCGGCATCCACAACCTCTATGCGATAGTCATGTATCCCGGCGAAGGAAGCGTTGAATTCCATGAGAAGATGGGATACAGGATCGCTGGCAAGCTCACCGATGCGGGAGAGAAGTTCGGAAAACTCTGGTCTGTGGTCTACATGGAGAAGCATATATGATCCTTGACAGCCACTTCCATGCGCTGTCTATGCGCAAGAGGGGCATATCGGAGCTTCCGGACGCTCTTGTGGGAATAGATGTGGGAACTGATCCCGGGGATATGAGCGAAAGAGCCACGGTTCTTCCCCCTTCTCCGCTTATCTTCGCCTCAGCCGGTTCAGGTCCGTGGAGGCTTGATTCAGAGAACTACGCATCACCAGAGGATGAAAGACAGCGTCTCATTGCCGACATAGAGGCATACGGCGCCGACGCTATAGGTGAATGCGGCTTTGACAATCACTGGAAATACGGAACGGCGGAAACTCAGCGCGATCTCTTAATGATGCAGGTCGAACTTGCCTCCTCTCTTGATCTTCCGATCATAATACACACACGCGATGCGGACAGAGAGATCATCGCTGCTCTTGAGTCTGAATCATTCCGCTGCCGCGGCGTGATGCACTGTTTCTCATCAGATGAGGAAGTAATGAGAAAAGCTCTGGACAAAGGGCTCTATATATCATTTGCGGGAAACATAACGTACAAGGCAAACGAGAACATCAGGAGATGCGCCTCCTCTGTGCCATCCGACAGACTGCTCTACGAGACGGATTCACCATATCTAGCACCTATGCCGATGCGCGGAAAGCCATGCATTCCCGAATATACCGAATACACGCTCTCATTCATCGCAGAGCTCAGGAAAGAGGACAGGGAAGAATTGAAGGAGAAGGCCGTCAGCAACCTCTTTGAAATGCTACAAAGAAAGGAGACAGTAAGAAAGCTCGGCCTTTCCTGAGAGAAGATTCTCCACGCTGGCATCCCAGTCTATAGAGACCGCCGATTCAACCTCAGTTGTCTCCATCGCGGCCGCATCCCTTATGTCCATGATCACATTCCGGCTGCCGTCATCACGGATAAGTTCCATTGAAGTTTCAGGCGTCAGCATCAGAAGAGTATCCGCACCGGAGGCGTCTACTGCGGAAACAACCTGTCCGATATTCGCAGAGCTTATTCTTCCCATATAGGTGACGGGAACAGCATTTTCATTCAAAGCGGCAAGGTGGGAGGCAATGGCAGCTGCGCGCGATGATGATTCTTCATAGATCACGGCAAATGAACCATCTGCGGCAGCACTCTCCCACATTCTCTCCTCATCAATGGCAAGCACGGCAGCAGGAGACTCCACCTCTTCCGCATCACGCCCGAAGAGATATGCCTCAACACCGGCAGGAACGGCTGCATCCGGTGCGACTATGACAAGATCAGCATTCCCGGCATTTCCTGTCCGCCTGTACTTAAAAAACGAATACGGCGAAGGAAGTCTGTAGCCGGGAGGAAATGAATCAGACGCAATGAACGCGACAGAAGGACGGGTGAAATGAAATACGGCAAGGCTTGTGATTAGCACAAGTATTATGATTGCCAGAACCGTAATCAATCGTCTCCGCTGCATACAGAGAGGATAACCGGCAGGGGCTGTGATAATCAACAAATGAGGGAAATATTCACAGTCTCTCTCCCTCTTCTGTCCTTCCTCCCCGCTCGGCCCACTTCACATCACCGGCCTTGTAGCGCCTGAGATATTCCCGGACAGTATAGCGGTTAAGCCCCAGAGCAGAGGCGGTTTTCTTATAGCCGTTTCCCTCTCTGAACATAGACAGACATTCCTTCCGTACAGATGGCGGGATACGTTGTCTCGGATGCTTACACTCAGATTGCATTTTCCCCCTCACCATAAAAAGAAGTCCGCCAGTCTCTGAGATGAAACCGGCGGATTCGGAATATCAATGATTCAGCGATCAAATTTCCTGATAGTGGAAATCATCGATATAGGCAGTTCCGCTTGTGAAGAAAACGAACTGGCCATAGACAGGATCGGTCTCAGCAGTGATGTTATCTGCGGTTGTTGTCAGAGCATTAGGTTCTGCATCGCCAACCTGATAGGTTCCATCAGTAAAATTTCCATCAGCATATGTGAACTTAACCGTCACTGTGGTCGGAGTGGTAGTCAGCGTCGACAGATCAACAGCATATCCCTCAATTGAACCGCCAATTTCAGCTCCGCCATCATAGAGCTGGGGAGAGAATGACAGTGTCGAACCCTCTTCTACAGAAGCATCAAAGGTAACTGAATAAGTCCTTCCTTCCTCCATGGCAACCTTGTCACCAAGGTTTGTCCAGAAGTTAACGAATACATCAGTTGATTTCACAACCATCTTGCCGTCAGAGACAGTAAGTCCCTTTCCTGCATCACCGGACCATCCATAGAATGAATCCTGAAAATACTTAAGATCATCAGCTGAATCAAAAGTCAGCAGCACATCGGATGATGCTTTCGGTGCCGGGGTATCATCATCACACGCCGCAAAGCTGAATACTACAGCTGCAGCAAGAAGAATCATTAGAAGTTTCTTCATTTCAAATCCTCCAGATTTCTGATACCAACAGCCTACCCCCCCCCCGTTCATTTCTGTCAAGTCTTTTCTCCGTGCAGACTGTAATTGTTGACCGCATAGTGCCCAATGGGATAGTCTTATCTTGATAAGGAGGCGATCAATGATCAGCTATAAGGAAGTCGGACTTGTCAATACAAAAGATATGTTCGCCAAGGCAATGAAAGGTCACTATGCCATCGGAGCCTTCAACTTCAACAATATGGAACAGATGCAGGCAATCATCTCAGCCTGCGTTGAGACGAAGGCACCTGTAATTCTTCAGGTCTCAAAGGGAGCCAGGGATTACGCAAACATCAACATCCTCCGCAACATGGCGAAGGGAGGCGTAGAGTACGCCCATGAGCTCGGATGCGACATCCCAATCGTTCTTCACCTTGACCACGGTGATTCGTTCAAGACAGCTAAGGACTGCATCGACAACGGTTTCTCATCTGTCATGATCGACGGTTCGCACCTTCCGTACGAGGAGAACATCGCCCTCACGAAGCAGGTTGTGGAATATGCCCATGAGCATGATGTCACAGTAGAGGGTGAGCTCGGAGTGCTCGCAGGAATCGAGGATGAGGTTTCCGCTGCGGAATCCCACTACACACGCCCTGAGGAAGTCGTTGATTTCGCGACACGCACAGGCGTTGACTCTCTCGCGATCTCCATCGGAACAAGCCACGGAGCTTACAAGTTCACACCGGAGCAGTGCACAAGAAACGCCGAGGGCATCCTCGTTCCGCCACCGCTCAGGTTCGACATCCTCGCAGAAATCGAGAAGCAGCTTCCCGGATTCCCGATCGTCCTCCACGGTTCATCCTCAGTACCTCAGGAGTATGTGAAGATCATCAACGAGTACGGTGGAAAGCTCGCAGACAGCGTAGGAATTCCCGAGGAGCAGCTGAGAGAGGCTGCCAAGTCCGCAGTCTGCAAGATCAACATCGACTCCGACGGACGCCTTGCTATGACGGCAATGGTAAGAAAGGTTCTCGCAGAGAAGCCGGCAGAGTTCGATCCGAGAAAGTACCTCGGACCCGCAAGGGAAGAGCTCAAGAAGATGTACATGCACAAGAACATCGACGTTCTTGGTTCGGCAGGACATGCTCTTGACTGACGTGACGGGGGCAGGACAATCCTGCCCCTTTCATATCTCCGGATACTTTGACAGAATGCATCCGAATATGATATATATAGCGGGTGTGGCTTTGCCACGCCTATTTCTTTATCTCAGAAGGTCAGATATCTGTACTAGAAGGAGTTTAATTGGCTACCAGGGAGCTTAGAATCAATCGCCAGATAAGGGCGCATCAGGTGCTTGTCATCGATGAGAATGGAGTTCAGAGGGGAACAATGAGTGTCCCCGAAGCCTGCCGCTTGGCAGAGGAAGCGGGAATGGATCTCGTAGAGGTCTCCCCTAACGCCAATCCCCCTGTATGCAAGATCCTCGATTTTGGCAGATACCGCTATGAGATGGAGAAGAAGTCCAGAGAGGCAAAGAAGAATCAGACTGTAGTGAAGATCAAGGAGATCCGAATGCAGCCGAAGATCGAAAAGCACGATCTGGAGACAAAGAGCAAGGCCATAGCGGAGTTCCTGCAGCAGGGAAACAAGGTGAAGGTCTCGATCCGCTTCCGCGGAAGGGAGCTTGCGCACCCTGAGCTGGGAAAGGCCGTTCTGGACAGGATTCTCGACACTCTCACAGAGATGGGAGTGTTGTATAATCTTGATAAAGGCGCTCTTATGGAAGGGAAGATGATGAGCATGACGGTCTCGCCTTCCCGGGGAAAGTGAAATAACCTCCGCATGGAGATTATATACCGCAGCTTCAGGGGTTCTTGTTCCCTGCGGCGCGATGAGAAGAGGTAGGTAGGAAAAATGCCTAAGATGAAAACAAGAAAGTCGGCGTCAAAGCGCTACAAGGTGACGGGTTCTGGCAAGGTCATCTACAAGAAGATGGGCCTTCGCCATATTCTCACGAAGAAGAGCTCCAAGAGGAAGATGGATCTCCGCAAGGCGGGCGTCCTTTCTAAGACAGAGACAAAGAGAGCAAAGTCAATGCTCCCTTATGCTAACTAAGGAGCGTGTGAGATGCCAAGAGCAGTAGACGGAACAAGACGTTCAGACAGAAGGAAGAAGATTCTCAATCAGGCCAAGGGCTATTGGGGAAGAAGAAGCACCAACCACCGCATTGCAAAGGACGCAGTCGCAAAGGCCGGACAGTATGCATACCGCGGCAGGAAGGAGAGAAAGAGAGATTTCAGGAAGCTCTGGATCGCAAGGATCAGCGCAGCAGTACAGGCGGAGAACCTCAACTACTCGCAGTTCATGCACGGTCTCAAGCTCGCAGGAATCGACCTCAACAGAAAGGCCCTTTCCAACATGGCAATCGAGGACAAGGCTGCATTCGCAGCACTCGTGGCAGAGGTGAAGAAGGTACTCGCCTAAGGAGGTTTTATGACCACGATCGAAAGTAGCAGATTACTGCTGATGAGGGTGCAGAAGGCAGTTGGACTCATCAACCGCCTCCGCAGTGAGAACAAAGAACTTCAGGCAAGGTTCACCCTCGTGGAGAACCACAACAAGGAGCTTCAGGA
>CALXLV010000029.1 GCA_944389295.1 uncultured Spirochaetaceae bacterium
AGGGAGAGCGTGACAGTGAGGAGGGATGACGGAACTCTTGAGAGTGTCGGGATACGCACATCCTATCTGGGAGAGGGCCTTTCCGAGGTGCTCTCCGGAGATATAGAGGCAGGCGATGTCCTTGTCTACGGCGGTTCTTCTGCAAATCCTGCGATGAGAGGAGTGATGCGGTGATAGCGGCGATAGAGCTTGCAGGCGTCTCGAGGCTCTACTTCGTCGGAGATACCACCGTGAAGGCCCTCGATGATCTCTCGCTTGCAATAGAGGAGCACAGCTTCACCGCGATCACGGGGCCGTCCGGTTCGGGAAAGTCAACGCTGATGGCACTCATCGGATGTCTCGATGTGCCGACATCAGGGAAGATTTACATAGATGGAGAGGATACCTCTGGAATGAGCGAGGAGGAGCTTGCATACATCAGGAACAGGAAGATAGGATTCGTGTTCCAGCATTTCTCGCTTCTGCCGCGCCTGAACGCTCTCGACAATACAGCCCTTCCTCTTCTCTATGCCGGTGCGGGGCAGAAGGAGAGGCGGGAGAGAGCGGCTGCGATGCTGGAGCGCGTCGGATTGAAGGACAGAATGAGGCACAGACCCTCAGAACTCTCCGGAGGACAGAAGCAGAGAGTTGCGATAGCACGCGCATTGATAAACAATCCATCCATACTCCTTGCCGACGAGCCCACCGGCGCTCTCGATTCGGCTACCGGACACGAGGTCATGGAACTTTTTCACTCTCTTAATGAAGATGGGCATACGATCGTATTCGTGACGCATGACCAGCATCTCGCCTCCGAGTGCTCGAGAATAATCCCGATAAGGGACGGGAGGGTTGATCTTGATGCTGGGTGAGAACATACGCATGGCGCTCTCCTCAATGGGAGGAAACCGCCTGAGGACATTCCTCTCTCTTCTCGGCATCATGATAGGAGTGGCCTCCGTTGTCACGATACTCAATCTCGGGCGCAGCGTCTCGGAGAGCATGTCTGAGTCCTTCGAGGTCGGAGGTCTTGATACGATAAACATAATGCCGCGCGGCGCGGCGCGCGAGACGATGATCTTCACGGAGGAGTTCGCATACACGCTGATGAATGAGATAGACGGGATAAAGGAGGTCTTTCCAGTAGTCTCGTCATCTGCCAATGTCAGGAAGGGACAGGAGATAGCCGAGGGCGTACCTGTGCAGGGCGTCACTTCGGGATACTTCCGCTCGAACCTTCTGGAGGCGGAGGAGGGAGAGCTCTTCGGAGCTGTGGACAACATAAACCGGCGTCAGGTCGCTGTCATAGGGCCGGAGCTGGCAGACGAACTTTTTCCCGGTGAGAATCCTGTCGGGCAGTATGTCTCTGTATTCCGCCGCCAGGCGAAGAGCTTTCTGATCGTGGGCGTGCTTTCGGAGAGGGATGAGGCGCAGGGAGCTTCATACAACGATGCGCTTTTCATGCCTTACAATACCTATGTCCAGCGTTTCCGCCGCACCGATCAGGTCGGAACATATGTCATCAAGGTCGAGGACGGATATGATGCCACAGCTGCGGCTGAAAGGTGCGAGGCGTATCTGGATGAGATAGCAGGCGAGGACTACTACAGGATATTCAGCCCAGCGACGATAAAGGAGATGGCGGACAGCGTAATGTCGTCATTCTACGCCTTTCTTGCCGCGATCGCCGCGATCTCGCTTTTGGTGGGAGGAATAGGCATCATGAACATAATGCTCGTATCCGTCGTGGAGCGCACCGGGGAGATAGGGATAAGAAAGGCTCTGGGGGCGACGCCGCGGATGATACGCTCACAGTTCCTTGCCGAGTCCGTGACGCTCTCTGTCTCGGGCGGCATCATCGGCATAGCGATAGGAATGAGCCTCAGTCTTGCCGCCGTCAGCATTGCGGGATGGAAGCTCTATGTCTCTTCCGGAGCGGTGGCGGTCTCTCTTGCTTTCTCTCTGGTGATAGGGGTCTTTTTCGGCTGGTATCCCGCTGCGAAAGCCGCGCGTCTGGAACCGATGGAGGCGCTGCAGAGGGAGTGATCCGTCCGCTTCGTGCAGCAGAGGGTGAATTGACAGCGGCTTCTCTATATTGTATAAGCTATAAGGCTGATTCTGGTACGGGAACGCGATGTTTGATAGTATAACGAGCAAATTCACAGGTATAATGAGGACTCTTTCCGGAAAGGGAAAGATTTCGGAGAAGAACGTCAGGGACGCTGTCGAGGAGATCAAGGAAGCTCTCCTGGATGCGGACGTCAATCTCCGCGTCGTCCGCCGTTTCGTCAACTCGACGCTCGATGAGGCGCTCGGCGAGAAGGTCCTCGCATCGGTCAATCCCGGTCAGCAGTTCACTAAGATAATCTACGACAAGATGGTCGCTCTCCTCGGAGGCAATGAGGATACGTCGCTCCGCCTGAAGGGAAAGGATACTACATCCGTCATACTCCTTATGGGACTTCAGGGTTCGGGAAAGACGACAGCTGCGCACAAGCTCGCGTACAGGCTCACTAAGGAGGGCCGCCGCGTCATGCTCGTCGCCGCTGACCTCGTGCGTCCCGCAGCTATCACACAGCTGCAGGTGCTTGGCGAGAAGGTCGGCGTGCCTGTGTTCACCATCCCTGGCGAGAAGGACCCTGCGCGCGTTGCCGAGGCGGCGATCTCAAAGGCTAAGCATGATCTTGTCGATACAGTCATAATAGATACCTCCGGAAGAATGCACCTCGATGAGGCTCTGATGGAGGAGATACAGCGTGTCGCAAAGGTTTCGCGCCCAGATGAGACTCTCTTCGTAGCCGACGCGATGGCAGGCCAGAGTGCCGTGGATATCGCCAAGGAGTTCGAGGAGAAGGTCGGCATCTCCGGCGTAATACTCACCAAGTTCGACTCGGATACAAGAGGCGGCGCGGCGCTTTCTCTCCGCTCGGTTGTCGGCAAGCCGATCAAGTTCATCGGAACCGGCGAGAAGATGGACGATCTCGAGGTATTTCATCCCGAGCGCATCGCGACGCGCATCCTCGGCATGGGCGATGTCGTCTCTCTTGTCGAGAAGGCTCAGGAGCAGTTCGACGAGAAGGAGGCTGAGCGCCTGAAGAAGAAGATGGAGAAGAACACCTTCGATCTTCAGGACTACCTCGACCAGCTCGAGATGATGAAGAAGATGGGGTCTGCGGACAAGCTCATCGAGATGATTCCCGGTGCGAAGGGAAACATCAGCGAGGAGGACCTGCATCTTGAGGAACTGGAGAAGGAGAAGGCGATCATCCGCTCCATGACGCGCTTTGAGAGGGCCAATCACATGATAATAGGGCCTTCTAGGAGAAAGAGGATCGCAAGAGGGTCGGGCACTTCCGTCGCGGAAGTGAACAGACTCATAAAGAAATTCGAGAAAACTCGCCTGATGATGAAGAAGGTGATGACAAATAAGAAATTACAGGCTGCAATGCTCAAGCAGATGGGCATGTAGCTCTCAAGCAGTATAAGGAGAAAACCGTGAGCACAACAATGAGACTCAAGCGCTTTGGCACGAAGAAGAGACCTTACTACAGGGTTGTCGTACAGGACAGCCGCCTTGCAACGTCCTCCAAGACGATTGACGAGGTCGGAACCTACCGCCCGATCGAGGCTGAGAACCAGCTTTCACTCGACGAGGGAAAGATCAGGGAATGGCTCGGAAAGGGTGTCGTTGTATCCCCGACAGTAAGAGATCTTCTCAATTCACAGGGAATCCAGATCAGCCGCGCCCAGAACTGAACGGGGAGGCTTTATGGAGAAGGAACTTGTGGAGTTTATGGTCAGGAGTCTCGTCGACCAGCCCGACGAGGTGACTGTGAATGTGATAGAAGGGGAGAAATCCACGATTCTTGAGCTTCACGTCGCAGAGGGCGATGTCGGCAAGGTGATCGGCAAGCAGGGACGCATAGCGAAGGCGATAAGGACAATCCTCTCGGCTTCCGCCACGCGCGACGGAAAGCGTGCCGTTCTGGAGATTCTCGACTGATGGATGAGCTTCTCTCGACCGCAACGGTCGGACGCACACATGGTGTTGAGGGCTTTCTCAAGGTCTATTCCCTCTCAGGGGAGTACGGCCACCTGAAGAAGCTGAAAGAGTGTGTTGTCCGTTTTCCGGACGGGACGGAGAAGCCTCTTGCTGTCTCCGCAGTACGTTCCCAGGGCAATCTTTTCCTGATGCGTTTCTCGGGTTATGAGACGCCTGAAAGCGCGAGGGTTCTCTCCGGCTGCACTCTGAAAGTGAAGCGCAGCGAGGCGAACAGGCTCAGGAAAGGCGAGTTCTACATCGCCGATCTCTACGGTCTGGACGTTGTCTGCGGAGGGGAGACGGTGGGAAAGATCGCGGATACATCAGAAGGGGCGCAGGCTCTTCTCCTCCATATTGAAAGGGAAGGCCATATATACCTCGTGCCGTACCTCCCGGTATTCATCTCGCGTCCCGATTTTGACAAAGGCACGATAGAGCTTCGCATGAAGGAGCTTCTCGGCTTATGAGGATAACAGTCCTCACTCTCTTTCCGGAGATGGTGGAGCCTTTCTTCCTCTCCTCCATAATGAAGAGGGCCGTCGAGAAGGGAATAATAGAATACAGCATCATCGATTTCCGTGATTTCGCGGAGGGCGTGCACCGCAAGGCGGATGATCTGCCGTACGGAGGCGGAGCGGGCATGGTCATAATGCCGGAGCCTCTCTCTCTCGCTCTTGATAGCGTCGGGGCAAAGGGGAAGCGCGTCGTGTTTCCTACGCCGTCGGGGCGTCCGCTTACCGAGTCCTACGCCGCTGAGCTTTCGCGTGAGGAGGAACTTGTATTCATATGCGGACACTATGAGGGAATCGATCAGCGCGTGATAGACACCTATGTCACAGATGAGATAACGATAGGGGACTACGTTCTCTCTTCTGGTGAGACTGCGGCGGTTGTCGTCATCGATGCCCTTTACAGGCTGATTGACGGGGTGATCGCGGGAGAGAGTCTGGAGGATGAGAGCTTCAACGGATCGCTTCTGGAATATCCCCAATATACAAGGCCGCCGAGGTATTGCATGAAATCCGTGCCTGATGTATTATTAACCGGTCACCATGGCCATATTACCCGATGGCGATGCGTGAAGAGGCTGGAGAAAACGATGCTGAACCGGCCTGATCTGCTCTCTGATGCCTCTCTCAGCATTGATGAGCGGAAAACACTATTGTCAATACTTGATTGTGAAGATAAGAGGACTTGTCAGAGATGGATGTTATCAGAGCTATAGAAGCTAAGCAGATGAAGGAGAATGCCGAGAACTTCAGTGTCGGCGATACCGTCCGCGTTTCCTACCGCATTGTTGAGGGAACGACGGAGAGAATCCAGGTTTTCGAGGGTATTGTCATTGCAAAGAACAATACCGGCGTGAGGAGGACATTCGTTGTCCGCAAGATCAGCTATGGCGTAGGCGTTGAGAGAATCTTCCCGATGCACTCCCCGAGAATCGAGGGTGTCGAGGTCGTGAGAAGGGGCCGCGTCAGAAGAGCGAAGCTCTACTATCTCCGCTCCCGCGTCGGAAAGGCCGCAAAGGTTCCCGAGCTTCTCATCAAGAAGAACGCGTAACAGAAGCGCAGAGAGACGGCAGGTTATGGCCTGCCGTTTATTTTTGCCCTTTATTCTGATAGAATCCGGGGTATGGGAAACAGAAAGCCACAGCGCAGGCAGGGCGATAAGCGCCCGGGCCAGCGGAAGAAGAAGGGCAGGGAGGCCATATCAGGATTCTCCACGCTCAATCAGGTAGCGGGCGTCCCCAAGCCCCGCGAGCATCACTCATCAATTCCCGTTGCGGTCCCCGGACCGGTGGAAGAACCGCATCCTCTCTGCGCCTACTGCGGAAAGGAGATAGAAAATATAGCATCATCTTTTTCAGTACAGGACGGAGGCTACGCCCACTTTGACTGCGTGCTCGGCCGCATCAGGGAAAGCGAGAAGCCATCAGAGGGAGAGACCGTCTCCTACATAGGCAGCGGCCGTTTCGCCGTTGTCGGAAAGAATGAGGAAGGGAAGCTCTCCATAGTGAAGGTCATTCCCGTTGAGACTCCTGATGCGCTGAGAGCGATGAAGGAGTATGTCGGTTCACTGAGGCAGGAAAGATGAAGGCGATGCTTCCCGGATCGTTCGATCCCCCGACACTCGGACACATCAATCTCATCAAGCGCGCATCCGCGCTTTTCGATGAGCTCCACGTCGTTGTAGCCGACAATATTGCTAAGAAATCGCTGTTCACGGCCTCTGAGCGCGTTGAGCTTCTCCGCGCATCGCTTCCGGAGACCGGCAATATAATCTACAGCATCCACGACGGTCTTACTGTAGACTATGCACGGAAGAACGGAATCGGAGTGATGGTGCGCGGAGTCAGGGCTCTCGGCGATTTCACCTACGAGTTCGAGCTTGCGATGACAAACAAGGCGATCTATCCGGAGATAGAGGTCATGTTCCTTCCCACCGATCCGCGCTACTTCCTCATACGCTCATCGCAGATAAAGGAGCTTGCGGCCTTCGGAGCCGACTTCTCGAAGATGGTTACCGGGCCTGTTCTTGAGGCGATGCGGAAGAAGTTCCCTTCTATGGAGGGATGAGGCGCTTTCCCGTATCTCTCTGCGGTCTTTAAAGATAGTTCTCTGCATTGACGGAAAATATCCTGAAAATGCTCTGCAATGCGGAAAATTTTCTGTTTTCTATTGACTAAAACCGCCGTTTTCTGTTTAATACTCATGTTTCATGGAGAGGTTCCCGAGCGGTCAAAGGGGGCAGACTGTAAATCTGTTGGCTAAGCCTTCGAAGGTCCGAATCCTTCTCTCTCCATCAAGCCTCCCAGCAGGGAGGCTTTTTTAATGAAAAGAGGAAGCTATGTTCTACGATAAAGGTCTGCGGTTCTCATGCCGGATGTGCTCATACTGCTGTTCTTCCGAACCGGGGTATGTCTATCTCACGAAGGATGATATAGCGGCAGCTTCAGGAGCACTCGGATGCAGCGAGGAGGAGTTCATCTCTCTCTACTGCCGCCTTGTCGACTTCGGCGCGTATTCCCTCGTCTCTCTAAAAGAGCGTTCCGACTACGACTGCATCTTCCTCTCTGAAAAAGGATGCGGAATTTACAATGCGCGTCCGCTGCAGTGCAGGACATATCCCTTCTGGAAGAACATCCTCTCATCGGAGGAGGCGTGGAAAACAGAGGGGCGGAGCTGCCCTGGAATAGGAAATGGAGACCTTATTCCCAAGCGCGAGATAGAGAAGCGGCTGAAGGAAGGCGAGACTCCTCCCTATATGGTGATCAGGAAGAAGTGACGATTTCACCGATAGATGCTATATTCCTTACTATGCGCGGGAGTTATCCCGGATGCGGCAGGACTTCCTGCCGTGTCTGATCTGAGAGAAGCGGAGCCGTTCATTGCCTGTATTCACCGATAGCACGATCAACTCGATAAAGGCGCGCCTCACGATGAGCGAGGTGGTCCAGTCCTATATCCCCGTGGTCACCAGAAGCGGACGAAACTGGGCAAAATGCCCGTTTCACGGGAACGGCAACGAGCGCACGCCATCCTTTGCGATAAACGACAAGGAAGGATTCTACCACTGCTTCGGCTGCGGAGAGTCGGGGGATATGTTCACCTTCGTCGAGAAGATGGATCACGTCTCGTTCTCCGAGGCTGTGGAGATTCTCGCGAAGAAGGCAGGCGTCGAGGTCGAGACGCGCTCCGGGGGAGCGGTGAAGAAGGACCGGGATGAGCTTGATGCGCTATATGATCTCAACAGGCGCATCGCCGGCACATTCCATTACTTCCTTTTAGAGAAGCCGGAGGGGCAGAAGGCGAGGGAGTATCTGGAGAAGAGGGGGGTGTCAAAGGAGATGGTAGAGCGCTTCCAGCTCGGATATGCTCCTGCGGACACTTCCTGGCTCTACTCATTTCTGAGAAAGAAGGGATACTCCGACGAGATACTTGCTAAATCCGGGCTGTTCTCACCGAACAGTTTTCCCTATCCGATGTTCGCAGACAGGCTGATGTTCCCCGTCCGCTCATGGCAGGGCAGATACATAGCTTTCTCAGGACGCGATCTTTCCGGAAGAGAGGGGGCTCCGAAGTACAAGAACACCTCTGACACTCCCGTCTATTCAAAGCGCCACAACCTCTTCGGGCTCTATGAGGCGCTGGATTCGCTGAAAAAGGGGGATAAACCCGCCGTCGTAGTCGAAGGGAATTTCGATGTCGTCTCGATGCATCAGGCAGGCATTACCACAGCCGTCGCATCGCTCGGAACAGCGTTCACTGAGGAGCAGGTCAAGCTGCTTTCGCGCTATGTCGGGCGGATAGACCTGATGTTCGACAGCGATGAGGCGGGACAGAAATCCACAGACAAGGCGATCACGCTGATACACAGTGCGGGGCTGGAGTGTTCCGTGCACAGCCTCAGGAGCGGAAAGGATGCCTCAGAAATCCTAGAGAAGGGGGGAAGCGAGGCCCTCTATTCCGATTTCGCACCCTGCCGGAGCGCCTTTGAATATCTTGTCAGCAAAGCGATGGAAATGTATAATATCAGAACGGGTAGGGGCAGGTCTGACTTTGTACAGGCTGTTTCGCCATTTCTTCTGTCTACGGAATCCAGTGTGGAGCGGGATACATATATCCAGCATCTCTCCATGCTCCTTTCCGTTTCGGAGGATGCGATAAGAGCGGATATCTCCGGCGCCGCTTCCGGCAGCAGGAGAGCGGAGGAGGATAAGAGAAGCATAACACAGGATTCCCCTGTCAGGAAGTTCAATCCTGCGGCGGTCTCGGTAGATCTCTTTGCAATGCTCTACATCGCGAATCACAGGGATCTCTTTTCCGCCTACAGGCCGAAGATCAGCTTCGGCGATCTGAAAGACAGGGAAGCCCAGAGTATATACATGGCGCTTGAGAACGCCATGAGAAACGATATAGCGAGCAACGAGCTCTTCTTGGCGCTTATAAATGATGAGGAAGCCAGAAATGATGCGGCTGCATCCTTCGCCCTCGATGAGTATTCGGGGGAGAACGGAAGGGCAGCGCTTGATGAAGCGGTAGACCGGATTGCCCTCAGAGGAATGGAAGAGCGCAGAGAGGTGCTTCTCAGCCAGCTCAGATCGTTCTCGGACTCGCTTGAGCCCGAGCAGATTGCCGATGCGCTGGAGCGCAAGCGGGATCTCGACGGGAAAATAAGCGCGCTGAGGAACGAATTATTCACCAGAACAGGCAAAGAGGGATAAATGGCAGAACAGGATTTCAGGAACACATCATTCTACAAGGAGCTGATCGCTCTCTCGAAGGAGCAGGGGATTATCACGCTTCTGGATATTGTCTCCGTGATGAAGAAGCACAAGGATGCTCCCGCCGATATCGATATGATCATCGAGGCGCTTAAGGAAGATGATGTGCAGTACAGCGAATCCGAGGACGGAGAGCCTGAGTTCTCCGAAGAGCCTTCCGAGGAGGATCTCGAGAGCTTCGATGAGGATGAGCTCGCCGACGAAGAGGCCGATGATGTCTCCGATGAGGAGGAAGGCCCCACCGACGAGGACCTCGAGGACATCGAAAGCGACGAGGAAGAGGAAGAAGGCGGACGGAAGAAGTACGAGGACGACGACGAGGAAGAAGAGGAAGAGGCTGAGGAAGAGGAGGAGAACCTCAACGAGTGGAAGGGTACCGATGACGATACCGAGATATCCACAGAGCGCTTTATCGACATCTCATCCGTCTCCGAGCATCAGAGCGAACATAAGGCCCATGCCTCTTCCGGCAAGTACGACACTTCGCAGGACGACCCGATAAGACTTTATCTCAAGGAGATCGGCAACGAGAACCTCCTCACAGGCGAGCAGGAGGTTGAGCTTGCGATGCAGATGGAGAAGGGCGCGGAGATTGTGCGTTCCGTAATCTGCGAGAGCGGCATCCTGATCTCTTTCTTCGACAAGGTCATCGAGAAGATGAACATGAAGATAGAGGAGGATACCGAGGATACTCTCTCCACTGAGGAGCTGAAGGAGTTCCTCTCCGTTCAGAAGCGCTACAACGCATCCTACCGCGAAGCCCTCGGCAAGGACATTCCTAGGGAGATAAAGGAATACAACGATCTCAAGAGCCGTCTGATTCTCTCCGGAGACGTTCCGGAGCTTTCCAGCGAGGTCTACAAGCTGAGAGAGGACCTGATGAACAGGCTCGGAGGCTATCCCGATGAATCCTCGCCGCTTTTCAGGGGCAAGAAGCGCTCCGATTTCCCGACCCGCGAGGAGTGGATCACCTACTGCCGCGAGAGATCGAGAGAGGACAGGATACAGAAGATAGAGGACAAGCTCGACAGCCTCAGGAAAGAGGAGAACGAGCTCAACCAGAAGATTGCCACGCAGGTGAGCGAGAAGGACAAGCAGTTCAGAAACGACCATCCTGAGATGAAGGGAAGCGATCTCGAGAGGGAGATACAGAAGATTCACCGCCGCATCAAGGAGGAGAACAGTGCCACCGAGAGCGAGCTTGCAAAGAGGTACGGCGATTTCCGCCGTGAGCTCGATGCCCTCGCATCCGGCGTTTACGTCCCCGTCTCCGACTGGATTTCTCCGATAGAGCTCCAGCAGGAGGAGATCGACGAGCTGACCGATATCTTCATCAATGCCCGCGAGAAGATCATAACCTGCAATGCGAAGAAGAAGGCATCCGAGGAGCATCTGAAGATTTCATCCACCAAGGAGCTGAGGCAGCTTGGCCGCGATCTTGCTACGCGCTCCAAGGCAGAGGCCATTGAGGCGAGCCTGGGAATGTCCGCAGATCAGATCAAGGAGGAGATAAAGGACCTCCAGCTCACAGAGAAGGAGCTCAGGACTATCGAGACAGATTTCGAGTGCACTTCCGATGAGATCATCCAGAGCGTGAAGAACATACAGCTGGGGCAGAGAATTCTCAAGACCGCAAAGGACAGACTGATAAAAGCCAATCTCCGCCTCGTCGTCTCGATCGCGAAGAAATACACGAACAGGGGACTTCAGTTCTTCGATCTCGTGCAGGAAGGCAACATCGGACTTATCAAGGCCGTAGAGAAGTTCGAGTACGAGAAGGGCTTTAAGTTCTCCACATATGCGACGTGGTGGATAAGGCAGGCGATAACGAGATCGATCTCCGATCAGGCGAGGACGATAAGGGTTCCCGTGCATATGATCGAGCAGATAAACAAGGTCGTGAGGGAGTCCAGAGTTCTGATGCAGAGCCTCGGCAGAGAGCCGAGCGACAAGGAGATCGCAGATCATCTCGGATGGCCGGAGGCAAAGGTCAAGAACGTGAAGTCCGTAGCCCGCGAGCCGATCTCCCTCGAGACTCCTGTCGGAGAGGAAGAGGACAGCGTTCTTTCCGACTTCATCGAGGACAAGGATGCCGAGAATCCCGCCAACAGGACGGCGTTCGTGCTTCTGCAGGACAAGATAAGGGATCTTCTCTCAACGCTTCCGCAGCGTGAGCAGGAGGTTCTGAGAATGAGATTCGGACTTGACGACGGCTATGCGCTCACTCTCGAGGAGGTCGGACTCTACTTCGACGTCACAAGGGAACGCATCAGGCAGATCGAGGCAAAGGCGCTGAGGCGTCTCCGCCATCCCAAGCGCAGTCGCCAGCTCAAGGACTGGAACTGACAGGTAGAAAGATTGAAGATTATCCGCTAAGATAGGCGGGAACGAGGAGAATCAGAGGATATGGCAGATAACGAGAAGCTAGAATGCCTGAAAAGGCTTCAGGAGGTGCTTCAGGAGAAGTTCTCCCTGGAGCAGCAGGTTGAGTCGCTTCCTGCGGATCTCAGGAAGGAAGAGTCTCTTCTCAGGACGATGGAGAGGGAGTATGACGATCTCAGCGCTCTCTCCGAGGCTACGGTGAATGAGGCTAAGTCCCTTTCGATAAGATACGAGGATGCGTTCCAGCTCCGCACGGGATACGAGAAGCAGATGGAGTTCCTCAGCACTCAGAGGGAGTATGAGGCGCTTTCAAAACAGCTTGAGGATGCCAAGGTGCAGGAGCAGACCCTTCTCAAACAGCGCAACAGCAAGAACAAGGAGGCCGAGAGGCTAAAGACCGAGCTTGCCGCCAAGGAAGGCGAGGTTGAGGCGCAGAAGGCCAAGGTCGAGGAAGAGAAAGCAAAGGTCGACTCAGAGCTTTCCGGAATCGGCGAGAAGATCGCCGAACTTGATGCACAGTGCCTCGAGATAAAGGGCTCGACCATCTCCGATGAGCTCTATTCAAAGTTCTGCAACATCGTGCGCAAGAAGAGCGGTGTGGGCATCGTTCCTGTGCACGGCCAGGTCTGCATGGGCTGCGACAGGGTTCTTCCCGTACAGTTCGTCATCGATCTGAGGCTCAAGCAGGAGAATAATGAGATCGACTACTGCCCGTACTGCTCAAGGATAATCTGGTATGAGCAGCTCGACCCGGAGACTGAGAAGAACTATATCTTCGAGCAGCTCGAGTCCAGAGGCGCAGGTTCCGAGTCCAGAGCTTCCTCGGGAGAGGAGAAGGTTCAGGACAGCGATACCTACGATGAGTCGATGGAAGGCGGATTCGAGGATTTCTGAGATAATATCCCAGGTTCCGGAGGTAATCGCTGGAAACAGAGGAAAGTCCGGGCTCCGCAGGACGATGGTGCTGGCTAACGGCCAGGAGCAGCAATGCTACAGAAAGTGCAGCAGAGAACAGACCGCCTACGGGCAAGGGTGAAACGGCAGTGTAAGAGACTACCGCCTCGGCAGTGATGCAGAGGGCATGGCAAACCTCACCAGGAGCAAGGCCAAGAAGTGATAAGCTGGTCCGGCATTGATCACGGGTAGGCCGCTTGAGCGGTGGAGCAATCCTCCGCCTAGATAGATGATTACCTAAACAGAACCCGGCTTATCCGGGGCCTGGGTTTTTTATAAGGAGGCAGAATGCGGAATACGTTGCTTATGGCGTTTCTCATCCTGCCTCTTCTTTTTTCCTGCAGCAATGATGAGAATTCTCTTTCTTCTTTAATCGATGGAGGGAAATACAGCGAGGCTCTGGCCGCAGCCGATGTGATCCTCTCCGAGAAGCTGGATGAGGAGGCGCTCTATACGAAGCTGGTCTCCCAGCTGAGGATGGGGATGCTGCGCGATGCAGGAAAGACAGCTTCTCTTTATGTGATGCTTTTCGATGAGAATGAGGAGCATCTCGAGAGGGCGCTTTCCGCGGTTATTCACTTTTCCGGCAATGATGGCTTTGCAGCAGCTGCAGGGGAAAGGCTCTCGAAGCTGAGACCTCTGGGAAAGAGCGAGTCGATGGCACTCTTCTTACGCTGCATAGAACTCGGCAGGATTCCGGATGCTGAGATGATATACAGGAACATACGCTCTGAGCTTTCAGAGAGCGAGAATGCCTATATGCTTCTCAGAATGGAGGAAAATCCATCGCTCGTGCTTGCCTCCCTTGAATCACTTTACGGGGAGCAGGGCAGCAGCGCGGTCTATCTGAGGATTCTCAGGGAGGCGCTGCGGGTTTTCTCAATGAACGGCTGGGGAGAGATGATTCTTCCTCTTGCTGCTCAGACATACAGGGGCGATCCTGATATCGCAATAGCCATCGGCGATATCTATTACTCCATGAAGAACTATCCTGCCGCGGCTGACTGGTGGAGGGAGGCCGCGGAGGTGCGTCCGAGTGACTGGAGAATGAGGATGAGACTCTTGGGAGTTAACGGCTAGGCCTCTTCCTTCTTTGCTTCTTCCCAGAGCGCGTTCATCTCATCGACATGTTCTTTGTCCACGGGGATTGATCTCTCCCTTGCGAGATCAAAGAGCCTCTGGAAGCGTTTCATAACCTTGTCATTGCATCTGTGGAGCGCTACGTTCGGACGTATTTTGAGGAATCTGCAGAGGTTTATCACAGAGAATAGGAGGTCGCCGAGTTCCATCTCGAGATGATCTTCATCTCCTTCCTTCATGGCTTCCCTGACTTCCGAGAGCTCCTCTTCGACCTTTTTGATCACACCATCAGCATCGGGCCAGTCGAATCCGACTTTCCTGAGCTTTTTCTGTATCTCGTAGCTTTTCTCGAGGGGAGGTAGAGAGGATGGAATATGCGAGAAGAAAGATTCTGCGCGGTCCTTGTGGCCTTCAACGTTCTCCTTAACGCTGTTCCAGAGGGAAAGCACCTCCGAGGCGTTCTCGGCGTGTTCAGAGCCGAACACATGCGGATGACGTCTTATGAGTTTGTCGCAGACTTCGTTTATAGCATCAGAAGGTGCGAAATCCTTATTTTCCTCATGGATGTAGAGATTCATGAAGACGTTTATCATCACGTCCCCGATCTCCTCACGCTGGGATGCAACATCATGCTTCAGAACACCGTCAAGATACTCGTAGCTCTCGTCTATAAGCGAGATTGTCGCGCTTTTGTTCGTCTGCACTCTGTCCCAGGGGCATCCTCCAGGACTTCTGAGCACTGTTATGATCGTATAGAGCCTGTCCACCGATGAGGGGAAATCAGGCGCAGCTTCAAGATAGTTTTCGTACATAGCCGGATGATAGCATCATAATTCAGAAGGTGACAGCTTGTTCTCCAATCTCTCAAGCAGCTCCCTCTGCTTCCTGACATCCTCGCTGATCTCTCCGAAAGCATTGAGGATAAGAAGAGATATCCAGAGCGAGATGAGCAGTATTGCTGCAGAGAAGAGGGCAATGAAGAAGCCTAGGAGAAAACCTCCGCTGAGGGCTGCTGCCAGCCAGATGAAGAGCGCGAAGATGGCAGTCAGGACGATGCCTATCACGAAAAGCACGGATGTGAGTGCCTTTATTTTCTTTCCGGGGTTATCAAATATTTTCATACACGCATGATAAACAGATATCGGCTGCAATGCATATGGTTATTTGATGATTTTGAATCACTCCGGTTGTCCGAGACAGCCAACATAATTTAGAATAATGAACACTGGAGTTTAACATGAAATTATTGAAGAAAATATCGGCTGTATCTCTCATCATCCTGACAGCAGCTCTCATTGCTTCCTGCAATTCATCTCCGAATGCGGGAAGGACAATTATAACGGAAGCTCGTGCTGATCTGAGGGACAAAAGTAGCTTTAATGGTACTCTCGACTTTATAATCAATAATGGGAATCTTAGTAGAGATCAAAATGCAACAATCGATATTACACTTGAAAGTGATGAGGACCCCGGTTATATGCTCACTCTGGAGCTTTACAGCGATGGAACACAGCATATGATTTCTTATGAAGAGAATAATGAAGATAAATATATTCCGATCAGTGATAATAAATTTACAATAACTGCTGAATATACTGTTGGAACAGAAATTAATGAAGATGAGGACACTAAGAAAACGTTCTCAATTTCAGTAAACAGTATTGGGCTAACTGAGAAGTCTGACTTTTATAAAAATGTTTCGGAGATATCAGTAACAGTTAAACGTGTAAGTAATGAAAGGGGATTCGATACTATAACGATTTCCTCGACAGGAACTGATTGGCAGATATCTGAAAACTAGAAATAGATTAACTAATGCTTTGCCGGAGGAAAATTCAATCCTCCGGTAATTTTTTTTGCCTGTAATGTGATACATCGATAACTTGGTAACATAAGCTGATTATCTGCTGATCTGTAACACCGCAGATTTTCTTTATATGAACCCAATCCATTCCCGAAAAACGAGCAATAAGGATAGTAAATACTCTAAATAATTGTGTTTCTTTAAATAGTTACAGAATTGAATGGAATTGAATACAAGGCTATTATCCGGTGGAGTAGAAAATCTGAAATATTATTAATTATTTCTGATTTTATCTTTTTAATATAAAAATATTTTTAATAGATTGTTTGGTTTAAAGTTATCAATAAATTATTTAATAAAATATATGTAAATATAATTACTATCATTTATTCTAATATATTTTAAATATACCTACAAGATTACTGAAACTTTATTTCAAAAATAGTCTAATTGACAGAATATACATTATATCCATGAGAAATATCTTTCTTGCTGGGCAATTAATCATAAAATTTCTTGGGGATATCTAATTATAACACAAGGAGGTAAGAGAATCTATCGAAATGAAGGATAAACGGAAAGGAGGATTTAAAGATATGTTGAATATAATAAAGATATTTATCTTTAAATATATTTATAAATATTAAATATTATAAAATATGAAACTGAATAAATATATTAATATAAATTTAAAATTGGCAGAGTTTGTTTTCTTATCTAAAGTACATTCTGTACTGATTTATAGAATCATCAGCAATAGTTTGTACCCAGTATAGGTAATGTACGTTTTTCGTTACAATTTGAGGCCTGTTTGTAACGTTTTTCGTCGCAAATATCTGTATGAAGGGCTGCATGGAATTATTATGATCAATTTATGGGCAAAATACTCAGCGGACGAAGGGGATAAGATTGTGATAACAGGAATAAGGAAATTCTGTAATACAACCTGTGAATACTTTTCATCCTGATCTTGAAAAGAAACTTTTCTTTTTGAAGAAAACTCGAACCTCTACCCTACTGGACAACATCTCTGTTTTTTCTAGAAAACCGGTAATCAAAGAAAAAACTGTGCTGGAAAGAAAGGTATTAATAAATACTTTCTGATTTTCTTTGATGAGATACGGGGACTATCCCAAAGCAATAAATAACTGCGATCGAATTCCTGATTGATGATGGTTCTGCAGATTATGTGGAATCCGGCTCTTTGCTCGGAGTATTCCTGAATAAGATTAGATCAATATATGAATTAAGAATATATTCACGCAGTTCTCATTGATGATCATTGTATAAGTGCTTCATTGTATGGGCAGTCAGCAGATGCAGAAGGAACGACAAGTGTAGAACGTGTTGTGAAATCTTCAAATGCAAATGAAGCCGTTACATATATTTTCAGCCTTGCATCAGATTTAAGACCATCTCCCTGATCTGCACGGAATTCGACAGAAGTGCCATGCCCATTATAGTAATCTGAGAGATTGTTGCTGAATGGCTGACCATTCATGCGTGCCAGTGTATATACGGTTCCATTCAGATTCATGTCGATGTAATAGCCGTTGGAAACTCCATGTGACGCAGGCGTGAATGAGAATTCGTATCCATGCTGATACTCACTCGAATCTATATAATTGCTCACGAAGTCCATTCCCTTGAAGAAGTTGGCAACAGATGTATCCTTTATAAATTTGTCATTATCAAAATGTCCTACGCTCATTTCATAGAGACTTACTGAAATACTCTCTCCTTCTGAGGTGGTGTATGAGCTCGTATAAGCAGGATCATCATCAAAGATACTTGGAAAAGAATCGGAATATTGGCTAGTGAATGATCTTGCGAGATTTGATGTATAAGAGGCTTCCGGTGCGATCATATAGTACACGCGGAATACAGGTGTATCTTCTTTTGGCTGCAGATTCCAGGTCTGATAGCGGCCCTGTGAATATGTATTGAAGCTGAGGTTGAAAAGAAGCTGATTTGAATCTATGGAATACTGTTCGTCACTTTGCCATGGGAACATTTTTTCGTATTCATTCCATATTGCATAAAGTGTCAAATCAGAAGTTACTGGTGCATTAAAGTCATATTTTGAATTTCCCAATTCCTCCAAAGACCAATACATAAACTCATAATCATACACTTCATTTGAAGCACGTTCTGGTTTTTCTGGTTCAACGAGAAGTTCTCCATCCAGTATTTCAACTGCATTAAATTCAGGTGCATTGGGATAATTTAAGAAGAATGTGACTGTATGGGTGGCTTTCGGAGGATCATTGCTGCAGGAAATAAGTATTAGTAGGCAGAAACAAATAAATAATTCATAAATCTTTTTCATTTCAAACAGCTCTTTCTTTCCCTTGCTGAAAATCATTGTATCAGATGTCTAGTTATAAGGACAGTAAACGGGTGCAGAAGGAATAACATTGGAAGAATGTTACGACAATGTAGCAATATCTTCTACTGTAAATATGCGTGTATCGCTATCAAGTGGCATTGTCACACGGTTGGTATAATTTTTAAATGAGAAAGAGAATGTCAAATAAATATCAAGTTGCAGTCCCGCAGATGATAGAACGCTCTCGCTGATTCCTGCAAATTCATCATTCGAATCATTGCAATAATTAGTTACAGAAGTATAAAATGCCTCACCATTCTTTCTGCAAAGCTCAAATCTACGTTCCGTTCCATCGCCCATTTGCCATACAAGTACAAAATAGAATCCTGTTCCTGTATCGGTTGGCAGCCGTTCGATAGTCCAGTTTGCTGAGTATTCTGAATTTGAAACACGGGTGAAAAATGATTCACCTTTCATATGCGATGATAAATATGAATCTGTACCCCTTATCCTCATTTCGTAAAGAGAGTTGTTTATTGAAACTCCTTCAAACGTCGTTGATCTGGAAACTATCGGATCACCAATTTTAGGAGTTGGTGGTGTACTCTCCCTGAATGATGAATTAAAACTGCCTACTACGCTTGATATGGTATTGGGGCGTATAGTGTAATAGACATATATATGAGGGAAATCCCCTCTAAATGGTGGATCATTGGTAAGTGATTCTTCCGGTACAGTGAAATCTATCCCAACAAAAGAGGATGATACTGAACCTAGATCTGTAATAAGATTTTGCCTTATTGAATAGCTGTCGCGTGAATCATCCCAGATAAATATCTGCGGTATTCCGCATGCTGTGAGCAAAAGAAAAAGGGCAATGATAACAAGAAAGATTAATGAGGTCTTTCTCAGCATTCATTGCCCTCCACAGCAGAATAAGGAGAATTACTCTGCGAAGTTTATGAGATAAGCATCGGCCATGCGTGCATATTCACTGGGTGTACCGCCCTCAGGAGTAAGATACAGTCCTGTGAGTGTCTCGAACTCAGCTTCAGCAAGCTCCATCTCACCCATTGCAGCATAAATCCTGCCGATCGCGAACATTGCCTTGGGTGCGAACACGCCGTTCTCTCCGTAAGTGTCCACAACCTGCGAGTAGAGATCAAGCGCAGTCTGATTGTCGCCTGAATTCTCGTAGCATGCAGCCTCGTTCATCAGTGCAAGCGGAGCCAGATAGGTTTCGCTCTGAGCCGCTGCGATATCCGCATAGTATGCAGCCGCTGTATCCCACTCACCTTCCGCAAAAGCGAGATCGGCGAGAAGATACTGGGCTTTTGCGCCTGTATAGCTGTCAAGACCATCTGCGGCGACAGCTTCAGCAGCTGCTTTGAAATCGGCTGCAGCTTCCTCATACTCTGCGGAAGTCTTATCCATGACAGAAAGCGTGGCGTACTGGGCCTCAAGATCATTGAGCGCATTGAAGCGCGTCTCGACAGATCTCTGCACAAGCACGAGAGCGACGCACAGCGCGATGACAGCGGCAACGAGCACGATAAGCACTGCGAGGATCGCTTTCCTGTGTGCTGCGATGAAATCGTTCAGCCTGTCGGAAACTTTCTGGTTTCTATCTTTTTCCATCATTGCGTTCCTTTTGAATACTGCGGGCTTTCACCCGCAGTTTTCTTTTATCAGTTGTCATCCTTGCCGGCCATCAGGGCTTTGAAAGGATTGTATGTATCATCATCCTCCTCTCTGTCCGCCATGTACTTGGCCATCTCGGATTCCTGGGAACGCTTGATCATCTCCTTGATGGAGAGACTGAGCTTCTGAGCCTGCGGATTGATGTCGATTACCATAGCGGTGATCGGCTCTCCGATCTTCTCTTTGTAGCTCTCGAGAACCTCATCCTTGTACTCCTCATCGGGTCCGACGAGATTGTACTTGGAGATAAGACCCTCGACATCGCCGAGAACCTTC
Source organism: uncultured Spirochaetaceae bacterium (assembly GCA_944389295.1). Lineage (GTDB taxonomy): Bacteria > Spirochaetota > Spirochaetia > Sphaerochaetales > Sphaerochaetaceae > Ornithospirochaeta. The sequence goes on from CALXLV010000029.1 coordinate 19,832, forward strand.
ACGAACACACCGAAGTCCGTTACGGAAGAGATCGTCCCTGTGATCGTTGAGTATCTCGGATAATCCTTCCTGAGCGTGCTCCAGGGATTGCCCTCAAGCTGCTTCACAGAAAGCCTTATCCTTCTGTTCTCCGGCTCTACGCGCGACACTGCGACCTCGATCACGTCCCCTTCCTTGCAGAACTGGTCCATGCTCTTGATCTTCTTTGTCCATGAGATATCGTCGATGTGGAGGAATCCGTCGATTCCGTCCTCGAGGTTCACGAATGCGCCGCTCTGAGTAACCTTCACGACAGGTCCCTTGATGACCTTGCCTACAGGATAGCGCTCAGCGATCGTGTCCCAGGGATTCTCCTGAAGCTGCTTGAGGCCGAGGGATACCCTCTTCTTGTCAAGGTCGTATCCGAGAATCTTCGCCTCTACGACATCACCGATGTTGACGATCTCCTTGGGGTTTGTGATTCTCTTCGTCCATGAAAGCTCGGATATGTGGGCAAGACCCTCGATTCCGGGCTCAAGCTCGATGAACACACCGAAGGATGTGATCTTTGTGACAGGTCTCTTCACAACGTCGCCGACCTGATATCTCTCCTCGAAAGTCGTCCACGGATCGGGAGTCATGTGCTTGAGCGAGAGGTTGATCTTCTGAGTCTCCGGATCGATGTTGATGAGGCGGAGCTGAACGATCTGTCCCTTCTTCACGAAATCCTTGGGCCTGGTGACATGTCCCCATGACATATCGTTTATGTGGAGAAGGCCGTCGAAGCCGCCGAGGTCGATGAATGCGCCGAAGGATGTGAATGACTTCACCTCTCCCTGAACGACATCTCCGATCTGGACAGTCTGGAAGAACGCGTCCTTGTTCTCCTTGATCTTCTTCTCAAGATACTCCCTGCGGGATACGACGCTCTTGAGCTTCGTTCCTGCGTGGAACTTGTCTATGACAAAATAATCTGTCTTGCCGATGAGTGTCTCGGGGTCCTCGACACGCACGACATCCGCCTTTGAAAGCGGGCAGAATCCCTTGTAATCAGCTCCGAGATCGACCTCGTAGCCGCCCTTGATGACCTTGACGAACTTGCCGAGAACAGGGCTTCTGTCCTCTGCTGCCTTTCTGAGGATCTCCGCTCTTTCCTTGGACTCTGCCCTCTTCTTGGATACGACAACCTGACCGCGTCCGTCATCAAGTTTTACTATCGTAACGGCTACCTTGTCGCCGAGTTTCGGGAGTTCCATGAACTCGTCCATGGGGATCTTTCCCTCGCTCTTGTAGCCGATATCAACCAAAACTGATTCGTCATTTGTCTGTACTACAGTACCGGTTACGATCTGACCGACTTCTAATTCCGGAATTGACATAAGATGCTGCTGCAGATAAGACTGCTTTTCAGTCATCTGAGTTTCATTTTCCAC
>CALXLV010000030.1 GCA_944389295.1 uncultured Spirochaetaceae bacterium
GACGAGATTGGTAATGATTCTCAGAATCTTCGGAGCACGCGAACTCTATTTTGAGGACGGTGAGTGGAAAACCGAAGTCGGTACGCCTGAAAGTGTAGCCGCGTTTGAGTATTTCCGCGATCTTGTCACAAAGTACAATGTTGTTCCGCCAGGAGCTCTTGAGAACAGCTTCAATGAGAACGTGAACCTCATGGCAATGGAGCAGATAGGCATGCTCATCGCCGGTTCCAACTCAGTCGGCAAGATTTTCAATGCAAATCCGGCGCTTGAGGGAAAGATCGGAAGCGTGGAGATGCCTTCAGCTGTCACCACATACACACCGTCATCAATCCTTGGCTGGTCTCTCAATCCTGACTGCCAGCACAAGGATGCGGCTATAAAGTTCATCAAGTTCATGTCGAGCAAGGAGAACTCTCTCAGATGGGTTGAGGTCACAGGAAGAATGCCCTGCATGAAAGATGCGATAGCGGAGTCCGATTATCTCAGCACTCCTCTCTTTGAAGGTTTTGTTGATGGTTTTGAGCATATGATCCAGGCTCCTAACGCTCCGTACTATGCGGAAGTAAAGACTGAGCTCGGAAAGTGCTACCAGAGTCTCATAATGGACCCCTCGCTTGATGCGGCGGAAGCTGTGGCTGCCTGCGGTGAGGCTATCCAGCAGATTATCGACAACAACGCCTGAGAGGCATGAAACGGTTCCGGCTCAGGCCGGAGCCGTATGGTAAGGAGCTTTTGCTCCATTGGAGGTTCCGCCGTGATGAAAGGCATGATAAAGCATAAAGGGGATCTGCATCAGAACAGACTTGGGTATGCGTTCACATCACCTGCCTTCTTTGTGCTTGTCCTGATGGTTGTATATCCTCTCATTTATGGAATCGTGATCAGTTTCTTTGATACGAACCTGGTCAACAAATTTGATTTCGTAGGGCTTAAATACTATAAACGGCTTATTGTTGACGGTACGTTCTACGCTTCACTGGGAAGAACGGTAGTATTCACATTTTTTACTGTACTTGGAAGAGCTGTGCTTGCCATTCTTTTTGCAAACCTCCTCGTCATGAAAAATATGCCGTGCAAGACGCTTTTCAGGTCAATTCTTGTACTGCCGTGGTTCTTCCCTGATGTCGTGGTAGGCATCCTGTGGAAGTGGCTGTACAACGCGAATTATGGACTGTTCAACTTCATACTGCGTTCGCTTGGCCTGATAGATGCCCCTGTCGAATGGCTCAGCAACAGCAGCACCGCGATGTGGGCCGTAATAATGGTTGCTATCTGGAAAGGATTCCCGTTCATGATGGTCATGCTTCTCGCGGCGCTGCAGACGATATCAAAGGATCTCTATGAGGCTGCGGAGCTTGATGGCTGCGGCATATTCCAGAGATTCCTTCATGTCACTCTTCCCGGAATCATGCCAGTCCTTTCCACGACGCTGATGCTGGAGGTGATGTGGTGCTTCAAGCATTTCACTCTCATCTGGAACCTCACGAAGGGAGGTCCGGTTGATGCCACGCAGGTCGTAAGCATAGATATTTACAACACGGCTTTCCAGTATATGCGGTTCGGAGAGTCCTCCACGAGGGCTGTATTCGTATTCGTGATAATCATTGTTCTGACAGTGCTTCAGAAGAAGATGAAGAGAAAGGAGGATTGAAATGGGACAGAGAAAGAAATTCCCTGTAGCTGGATTCATACTGGTAATTCTCGGATGCTTGATGGTTCTGGTGCCTGTCTACTGGATGATAATTACATCATTCAAACCTGCTCCGGAGACGTTCCGCAATCCGCCGACGCTCTGGCCTGAATCGTTTACGCTGGATGCCTACCGCAAGGTGATTACCGATTATTCCTTCGGTGATTTCTTCGGAAACAGCGTGATAGTGGTTGTGGGATCAACGCTGCTCACGATACTGGTTGCGACAATGGCTGGTTTCGGAGCCTCCCGTTTCCGGTTCAAGGGCAAAGGAGCGTTCCTCGGATTCGTGCTTGTGACTCAGATGTTCCCTTCTGTGATCATGCTAATCCCGTATTTCAGGATTCTGAAACTCTACGGACTGATCAACACGCATCTAGGGCTCATAATCGTTTACATCTCATTCCAGGTTCCGCTCTGCACATGGCTGATGTACAGCTATTTCGAGACAATACCGAAAGACCTTGATTCGGCTGCGGCTATTGATGGTCTTAACAACTGGGGGATATTCAGGAAGATCGCGCTTCCGCTCAGCCTTCCCGGCATAGCCTCGACAAGCATCTATGCCTTCATAAACAGCTGGAATGAGTTCCAGTTCGCAATGGTTCTGACAACGACGGAAGATATGAAAACCGTTTCGGTCGGAATAGGGCAGATGATCGACGATACGATGATCAACTGGAATGACATGATGGCGGCGAGCATACTTGCCAGCATTCCGCTGATACTCGTATTCCTGTTCTGCCAGAACCTTTTCTTTGAAGGGCTTACTGCAGGAGGTGTAAAGCAGTAATATAATCAGGGAGAAATACGACGCAGGAGAAGTGAGATGGATAGGATAGAAGTTGCGCTACCTCTTTCCGAGCAGCTGGCTAACATAATAAGGAAAAGTATAATCTCCGGAGAGCTGAAAGGCGGGGAGAAGGTATCCGTATCAATGTTCAGCAGAGAACTTGGCGTCAGTGCAACTCCTGTCAAAGAGGCATTCAAGATACTGCAGAGCGAAGGGCTGCTTACCACGAAGGAGAGATCCGGAACGATTATCTCGGATTTTGCCGCGAACAGCCTTGAGAGCATGGCGTTCATCCGCGGTGCTCTCGAGGGGACTGCCGTGAATCTCGCGACAAGGGCTTCCAGCGACAATGATCTTGAAGGGCTTCTGAGGATACTCGATAAAAGTGACGATGCGATCAGGAACAATGATCTTGAAACGCTTGTCACTGTGAATACGGCGTTCCATAAACGTATCAGGGAACTTGCCCGCAATCAGTATCTTTACAATCTCATAGAGAAACTTGTTTCGTTTGATTATACGTTCAGGAACAGTGCGCTTTCCGCTTTTGAGCTCAGAAAGAAAGGCAGCTTTGAACACCGCGGCATAGCAGAGCTTATGATCAAGCGGAAGTTCAACGAAGCGGAAAAGGAAATGGTATGGCATATACGGCATACGGCCATAGATGTCATGACAATGGGATCTGACAGTTAAGGAGATAATCTATGAAAATCACAGATGTTCGGACTTATATGCATTTTTCCGTTTGGAGAAATATAATATTTGTCAAAATAGATACCGATGAAGGAATAACAGGAGTAGGAGAAGCCACCATAAGGAACAAAGAGATGGCTGTGAAAGCGGCGATAGATGAGCATATAAAGCCCATGATCATCGGAAAATCCCCATTTGATATCGAGAGTTTCTTCAATACAGCCTTCATAAAGGATGCCTGGAGAGGCGGAGCTGTATTCAACAGCGCCATATCCGGCGTTGAAATGGCAATGTGGGATATCGTGGGGCAGAAGCTCGGACAGCCTGTCTACAATCTTCTCGGCGGCAAGCTGCGGACGAAGGTTCCTGTCTATGCGAACACATGGTTCATGGATGCGGTGACGATCGACGATTACGCTGAGGCTGCGAAGAAAGTCGTTGATATGGGATTCCATGCAATGAAGTGGGACCCGCTGAAAACGGCCGCGCCGGATGCTGATGAGCGGAAGCGTGTGGAGGCGGGGATAAGCTGTCTCGCGGCAGTTCGTGAGGCAGTCGGCCCGGATACAGAGCTTTTCATCGAGCTTCACGGTTCTCTTTCATATGACGGCGCGCTGATGTATGCCCGCCAGTCCGAGAAATACAGCCCCGGGTTCCTTGAAGAGCCGATGCATCCCGATGATTTCACCGGATACCGCAAGCTGGCGGTCAAATCCGATGTTCCTATTGCGGCGGGCGAACGCTACTTCACGCGCTTCGGGCACAAAGCGATCAATGAGGAAGGCTTTTACTCAATCGTACAGCCTGACCTCACGCACTGCGGCGGCATTCTTGAGACAAGGAAGATGGCAGCTGCGGCGGAGACATATGGACTTAAATTCGCACCGCACAACAGCGGCGGTCCTGTAGGCACAATGGCCAGCGTGATGGTTGATGTCCTGTCGCCGAATTTCTATTACCAGGAATTCTCGATAGAGAACTTTGATCTCAGCAAGAAATACTTCAGAAAAGGACTGGATTACTGTGATGGTTTCCTGTCTGTCTCTGATTCCCGTCCCGGAATCGGGCTTGTTCCCGACTGGGATGTGATTGAGAAAGAGACCTATATGCATAAGCAGACGTTCTAAAGAGGGAGAGTGTACAATATGAAAGATGCTAAAGAATTTGTTCCCCGCGGTATAATACCGGCTTTGATCACACCGCTTAACAGCGATGAATCGCTTAACTGCGATGCGCTTGCCAGGCATATCGAGTATCTGATTGACAACGGAGTGCATGGCATTTTCGTTTCAGGCACTACAGGTGAGTTCTATGCTCTCTCGCTTGAGGAAAAGCGCATGATGATAAGAACCGCCATCAATACGGTGAAGGGGAGAGTCCCTGTTTATGCTGGTACAGGCGGCATAACGACCAAAGAATGCATCGCGCTTACGAAGATGGCGGAAGAGGAGGGCGTTGATGCTGTCTCCGTTCTTACTCCGATGTTCATTTCTCCGAGCCAGGATGATCTTTATGATCATTACAAAAGGATAGCAGAATCAACATCGCTCCCGATCATCCTCTACAACAATGTTCCCCGTACAGGAGTGAATATTGCTGTAAAGACCGTGGAGAGGCTTTCACAGATCGACAACATCATAGGCATTAAGGACAGTTCCGGCAATTTTGATCTTACAAGCGAGTACATACGTGTTACCAGGAACAATCCATATTTCCATGTGCTGCAGGGAAGGGATACTCATATTCTCGCGGGTCTCACATACGGAGCAACCGGTGCAATCGCTGCCACGTCGAATGTTGCTCCCGCGCTTGTTGTCTCCATCTACGAGAACTTCATGAAGGGGGATATGAAGGCTGCGCTTGATGCTCAGTTCAGGCTGGCGCCGCTGAGGATGGCTTTCTCTCTCGGAACATTCCCGATGGTGATAAAGAGTGCTCTCAGCATGATCGGAATTGATGCAGGCCCGTGCAAATCACCTGTATATGATCTGAAGCCTGCGGAGAAAGAGCAGCTTAGAGCCGTACTGGAAGAAATGAATCTGATAAAGAAGTGATTTAATCATCAAATCCTCTGCCCGGAATCAGCAATGGTTCCGGGTATTTTTCTGCCTATTTATCGTTATTAATGCGGAAGAAGGGGAATACGATGCCGCGAGGGGACTGGGACGTTGCCATGAGAGATTAATCATAGCTGCTGGCTTTCAGGTTCATCAACAAGCCACGAATACGCCGGTACTATATTAATTGTCAAACCGTTTTCCTGAATTGTCCTCTCTTCATGATCAGTTATAAGCAAAAGGTTTCTGCAGCCTGTCTTTTCTGCTGCGAGCAGAAGTCCCTTTATTTCTCTTTTGAATGTGCTTTCTTTTGATATGTCATAGGAAACCTGTACTGCAAGTTCTGTGTTTCTTCCCCGGCAGACGAGGAAATCACACTCTCCGTTTCGTTCCTGCAGATATGCTATATCCATTCCCTGAGAGCCGTATCTTCTCAGAAGTTCGATAAGCACGACAGTCTCAAGCCTCCAGCCTAGATTTCCACCAGCAAAAGCATCTTTTCTTTTGTTCATCAGCGAAATATCCACTGGATAGGCTTTTATGTTATGGACTCTGATCTGGCTCTTGTAGGAATGCCTTGAAACCATGCACAGGAGATATGCCCGCTCAAGGTACTCGACATAATTGTCTGCTGTATGTGATGATTTGAATCCAAACTCCTTACTGAGTTCCAGACTGTTTATCTTCACAGGAGCTATGTTCATCAGATGCTGAGCCATTTGTTCAAAAGAGGCTGTATATTTGATGCCGTATCTCTTTTCTATATCATTTCTGAGTATGCCGTTTACAAGCTCATCAATATAGGCTTCTTTACGGCTCTCTCCTATAAGCTCAGGAAAACCTCCATCTTTCATATATTCGTCAAATAAGCCGCGTAAAAGTCCCTTCTCTTTAGTAGTACCATGGGAGGTGGACATTCCTCTTGCCTCGCAGTATTCAGAGAATGAGAAAGGATAAAGTTCAATGGGGACATACCTCCCGGTCATATGGGTTGCAAGTTCGCTTGATAGCAGTTTTGCATTTGATCCTGTCATGATGATATGCATCCCGCTTCTGAGCAGTCTGTTCACAAAGCGCTGCCAGCCATTAACATTCTGGATCTCATCAAGGAACAGGTGATTGAAATCACCATATATCTGATAAAGGCATTCAAGAGCCATGTTGAGATCTTCAGCTTTGAAATAGATCAGGTTCTCATCCTCAAAGTTCAGATACGCAAATTTTATACCTGATGATTTTATGACATTGATGCAGAGAATGGATTTCCCGGACCGCCTGACACCTATGACAACCTGAGCAAGCCTGCTGTCCAGACTGACCAGTTTCTCCTCTTTTCTGTGACACCATACACCTGAAAGAAGAGTCTCGAATTCCTGTTTCTGATCTCTCAGAATCGTTTCAAGATTTTGTCTTTCCATATGTTAAGAATGATCCTTAATGCAATAAATTACAAGTTTTACAGTATTCATAATGCAATAAATTACATATTTTGATTATGTTGGACTGCAAAATTTTGCATAAAAGGAATGAAGGCAGTTCACAAGTATTCATGGCAATATTTGCTTTCTGCGTACTTATCCTTGATGCACTGAATTTCAAAATAGGCAGCCTTAACGGCGGACGTCATCGGCTGTGTACAGTGCGCCTCAGAATCAGAGAGGAACGAACAGAGTCAAAAAAAAAATCCTTCTGGCTTCAGAAGGATTTAACAGTTGAGTGCGGTCGACTGGACTTGAACCAGCACAGCTCTCGCCACTAGCACCTCAAGCTAGCGTGTCTACCAATTCCACCACGACCGCTCGACGCTTCAAGAATCTACGCTATTTGCATTTTTTCGTCAATAGAATTAGGGAATTTTAATAAAAAATATTCATCCTTTTTATCCATCTTCATATGACTGCTTGAATTACTGTTGTATCTGTCTATGAAATACGGATAAGAGGCTTTCCTTTGATACCCTTTCAATTTCCTCTCTTTTCTGGGAGAGTGTTGGGCAGAGAATTCGATGGAGGTTTTCATGAAAACATTTGCGGTTGCCGGATGCGGACATCTTGGAAAGATAGTGTGCAAAGCATATAAGGACGGGCTTCTTGAGGGATATAAACTGGTCGCAGCTTTCTCAAGAAAGAGGGAAGATGCCGAAGAGGCCGTCAGGGGCACAGAAGCAGAGGCTCTTGCATCGATGGATGATGTCATTTCGCTCAGGCCTGACTATATCATTGAGACGGCATCCATCGCGCTTCTGAAGGATTTCGCCGTAAAGGCGCTTGATTCAGGATGCAGCATCATTCCTCTGTCAATCGGAGCTTTTGCCGATAAGGATTTCAGGAACACTTCAATGAAAGCTGCAGAAAAAAGCGAGGCGAGAATATACATTCCTTCCGGAGCTGTCGGCGGATTTGATGTGCTGAACACGATTTCCCTCATGGCAGAAGCTAACGGATGGAATATCAGAGCAGGGATACACACTCATAAGGGGCCAGATTCTTTGAAGAACACTCCTCTCTATTCTGACGATCTGCAGAAAGGGGAGAGAAGCGTATTCTCCGGTTCTACAAAGGAAGCGATAGCACTCCTTCCCACAAAGGTCAATGTCGCTGTCGCCTCCGCGCTTGCCACAGTCGGGCCTGAGAAGGCTTCAGCCGAGATAACAAGCGTTCCCTCATTCATCGGCGATGATCACCGCATTACAGCAGAGACTGAGGGGCTCAAAGCTGTTGTCGATATCTATTCTGCGAAGAGCGATATTGCTGCATGGTCAGCTGTGGCTCTGATGAGGAATCTCTCATCAACAATGGTTTTCTTCTAGTTTTCAGATACTTGTCATAAGTTCCGGCCTTTATGGGCCGGGATAATGCAGTAAGATTTCCTCTCGCTTTTCTCCGCAATTTTATTGTTTTTGGTCAGTATTCGGGGAGGCTGATGTATATTGAAGCCGCTTTCTTAGGTTTTTTCCGCATACCGCATTCGTATGATTTCCCTTGACTTTTGACAGTTCTGGTGTAGCATAGTAAATGTAATAGTGTGCTCGAGCACGAGAGAGGAGGCTGTATGATTAGGAACATACCTGATGTAAAGCTGGGAATGATTGCGGTCAGCCGTGACTGCTTTGTGATATCGATTTCCGAGAACAGAAGGAAGAGCATCGGAGAGGAATGCGGTAAACTCGGCATAAAGGTGTTTGAGGCACCGACTGTCGTAGAGAACGAGAAGGATGCCCTCAAGGCGCTTGACGAGGTCAATGCAGCCGGCTGCAACGCGCTCGTAGTATTCCTTGGAAATTTCGGACCGGAGACACCGGAGACAATCATCGCACAGCGCTTCAATGGCCCTGTGATGTATGTCGCTGCTGCTGAGGAGAGGGGAGACAACCTCATCAACGGACGCGGCGATGCATACTGCGGAATGCTCAACTGCTCATACAATCTCGGACTGAGGAAGATCGCTGCATATATTCCTGAATATCCTGTCGGAGATGCCGCTGACTGCGCGAGGATGATCTCTGAGTTCATTCCCGTTGCCAGGACGCTCATCGGCGTCAAGGGACTTAAGATAATCACATTCGGACCGAGGCCTCAGGACTTCTTTGCATGCAACGCTCCTATCAAGGCTCTTTATGATATGGGAATCGAGATTGAGGAGAACAGCGAGCTTGACCTTCTTGTGTCTTACCGCGAGCACGCCGGAGACAAGAGAATTGATGCAGTCGCCAAGGAAATGGCCGAAGAGCTTGGAGCAGGCGACACCTATCCTGATCTTCTTCCGAGAATGGCGCAGTTTGAGATCACGCTTCTTGACTGGGCAGAGAACCACAGGGGAGCGAGGGACTATGTCGTATTTGCAGACAAGTGCTGGCCCGCTTTCCCGAAGGAGTTCGGATTCGAGCCTTGCTATGTGAACAGCCGCCTTGCCACACGCGGTATTCCAGTAGCCTGCGAGGTCGATATCTACGGCGCTCTTTCCGAGTACATCGGAACCTGCATCTCGGGTGCTCCTGTAACGCTGCTTGATATCAACAACACAGTGCCGAGGGATATGTACGAGAGCGAGATCAAAGGAAAGTACGACTATACTCTTCAGGATACATTCATGGGCTTCCACTGCGGAAACACTCCGTTCTGCCGTCTTTCCAGCGGTGCCATCAAATACCAGCTCATCCAGAACAGAATACTTGAGGACGGCGGTACTCCTGATTTCACGCGCGGAACGCTTGAGGGCGACATCGCTCCGGGAGAGATCACATTCTTCCGTCTGCACTCCAATGCTGACACATCCCTTCAGGCATATATCTGTCAGGGTGAGGTTCTTCCTGTCGCGACACGTTCGTTCGGAGGAATCGGCATCTTCGCTATTCACGAGATGGGAAGGTTCTACCGCCATGTGCTTATCGGAAAGCATTATCCGCACCATGGCGCTGTCGCTTTCGGCCACATCGGAAGAGCGCTCCATGCAGTCCTTACATATCTCGGCGTAAAGGACATCTCCTTCAACCAGCCGAAGGGAATGCTCTACAGCGACGAGTGCCCGTTCTGAGGTCAGCGATATGATCGTAGCTGGAATAGATGCGGGAACCCAGAGCATCAAGGTTGTCGTATATGACAGTGCATCGCATAAGCTGATAGCTTCATCATCCGAACCTCTTCCTCTGATCGAGGAGGAGGGCGGAGTAAGGGAGCAGGAGGCCGGATGGTGGATAGATGCCATCCGCAAGTGCTTCGGCGCGCTTGATGCGGATATAAGGAAAGAGATCCGCGTGATCTCAATCTCCGGACAGCAGCACGGCTTCGTGCCGCTCTCCGCGGACGGGAAGGTTCTCTATAACGTAAAGCTCTGGTGCGATACATCCACTGCTGCAGAGTGCGGAGAGATAGAGGAGAAGCTCGGCGGAAGGAAGGCTGTAGCTGACAGACTCGGCAATCCGATCCTGCCCGGATATACCGCGAGCAAGATTCTCTGGTTCTACAAGAATCACCGCGATCTCTATGAGAAGATGGCGTATGTCCTTCTTCCTCATGATTACATGAACTGGTATCTGACAGGCCGTGCGGTCATGGAGAGGGGAGATGCATCGGGCACCGGACTCATGAACATCTTCACTGGCGAGTGGGATAAGGATGCGGCTGCAGCCGTTGCTCCAGATCTCATGGAGAAGCTGCCTGAGATATCGAAAGAACCGGGTATTATCGGCAATGTCACCGAGAGGACTGCTTCCGAGCTGGGACTGAGTGTCTCTTGTGCTGTAGCTTCCGGCGGCGGCGACAACATGATGAGCGCTATCGGAACAGGCGCTGTCGAGGATGGTGTGGTAACGATGAGTCTCGGTACTTCCGGAACGCTCTTCGCCTCATCCTCAAAGCCGTTCCATGACAGTGAGAACAGGCTTGCCTCGTTCTGCTCGTCAGCAGGAGCATGGCTTCCTCTTCTCTGCACTATGAACTGTACTGTTGCATCGGAGACGATGAGAAAGCTCTTCGGAAAGGACGTCAAGGCTTTCGATGCGGAAGCTGAGGCGGCGGGTCCCGGAGCAGGCGGTCTGATGATGCTTCCGTTCCTCAACGGTGAGCGCATTCCCGATTATCCTCACGGAGAGGGTGTAATTCTCGGAATGAGGCAGGGCAATGTCACGGAAGGGAATATCGCCAGAGCGGCGCTTGAGGGAGTCACATATGAGTTCCTTCTCGGTCTCGATGCCTTCCGCGAGAATGGTGCTGAGGTAAGGTCCCTCAACCTCACGGGCGGCGGATCGAAGAGTGCCGTATGGCGCCAGCTTGTCGCAGATATGACAGGCTGTCCGGTGCGTGTGCCCGCAGTTTCAGAAGCGGCCGCGTTCGGTGCTGCTCTCCATGGACTGTGGTGCATGGAAGGCGGAAGCATAGCCGACATCGCGCATGAGCATATCGCTTATGATCCGTCGAAGAATGCAGAGCCTGATCCGTCGAAGCGCGAAGTCTACGACGAAGGATACAGGAGATGGCTGAGGTATTCTGATACTCTCGCGCCGATATTCAGATAGAGGGCAGATAATGCTCTTCAGGGCCATATCTCATAGGGGTATGGCCTTTTTTATGCAGTATGATATTACTTTCTGCTTGATCTCTGATTGTTAAGATACAACGCACTGATCAGAATGTTCCGTCTTTTGCTTTCATGGTTTTCTTTGCAGGAAAAGAAATAAATATACGATAAATGAATAACCATTGTATAATTTTCCTTGACAGATATCGGATATAGGCCGATACTGTAGGACAGAGTGCTCGAGCACACTGTGCTCGGGAATAGTCTTTTTACGGAGGTTATGATGAATAAGAGAATCATCAGCATCGTGCTTGCGGCTCTCCTTGCATCCTCAATGGTATTCGCAGGCGGAAGCAGCGAGTCTGACGGAACATCGCTCAGGTTCATGTGGTGGGGCGGTGACGACCGCAATGCCGCTACTACGGAAGTCATAAACAAGTATATGGAGGAGAACCCCGGAGTGCAGATCTCTGCCGAGATCAACTCGGATTCCGGATACATCGACAAGGTCGCAGTCATGCTTTCCAGCCGCACGGCTCCGGACATCATGCAGCAGAATGTTGATGCGGTTCCCGATTTCGTTTCCCGCGGTGATTTCTTCGTGGATTTCAACGAGTATCCTGAGCTTTTTGATACATCCGCGTTCGATCCGCACTTCCTTGAGAGCTTCGGAACATTCGACGGCAAGCTCCTTGCTATTCCTACCGGAATCTCAGGTCTTGCGATGGTCGCCAACAATGCAGCCGCTGAGGCATGCGGAGTTGATCTTACTCAGCAGCTTTCATGGGACAGCCTCTTCGCAGAGGGCGTGAGGGTGCATCAGGAGAACCCCGATTACTACCTTCTCAACGTTGATACCAAGATTCTCGCAGAGTATGTACTCCGCCCGTACCTCAGGCAGATCACAGGCGACAAGTTCATCGTTGACGAGGAACTGAGGATGGGATTTACGCGCGATCAGCTCGTTGAGGCTCTTTCCTATATTGATCAGTGCTACAAGCAGGGTGTATTCCAGCCCGCTCAGGAGAGCGCCACATTCAAGCAGCAGACACAGAACAACCCGAAGTGGATCAACGGCCAGTTCGTATTCGGTTTTGCGGCCACTTCCAATATGAACCTTCTGATGGCTGCTATCCCCGGCGGTTCCTTCACGGCTGTCAAGCTCCCGCTTGCTGAGGACAGAGTTACGGATGCCTACTTTGCCGATACTCCGCAGTACATGACTGTATATTCCGGATCAAAGAACGTGGAGGAGGCCATCAAGTTCCTCAACTACTTCTACAACGATCCTGAGGCACAGCTCATCCTCGGAGATGTCAGGTCCGTACCTCCCACATCCACTGCACGCCAGGTCTGCGCTGACAACGGCATGCTCGATCCTGTCATCATGCAGGCTGTCGAATATGCCCAGTCGATGAACGGAACGAGCGACAAGGGACTTTCAACGAATCCTGAGGTCATTCAGATTCAGGAAGACGCGATTGAGAGCGTGGCATACGGCACAGCAACTCCTGAGGAGGCTGCCGACAAGGCCATCACCCTTATCAACGATTTCCTTTCAAGACAGTAATGCAATGATTCCCTGCGGCTATCCGGCAGCCGCAGGGATTTTTCCTGCCGGAATAAATTTAGAGGTCTGCTATGGCGAACAACAAAACAGGGATTGCCGTTCAGGGGCGCAAGCATTGGGCAAAGAGAAACAGAACAGGTCTGTACTATGTCAGCATCTGGCTTATAGGCATGGCCGTATTCCAGCTTTACCCGTTCATAACATCCCTTTACTATTCATTCACCGATTATGGTATCTTCAATGCTCCGGAGTGGGTCGGAGGCGATAACTATGTGCGCCTCTTCACGCTCGACACCGAGTTCTTCAACTCAATGAGAGCGACGCTTGAATACACATTCATAACCGTCCCGGGAAAAGTAATCTTCGCTCTTATCATAGCCCTTATCCTCAATAAGAAGCTCAAGGGCGTTAACTGGATAAGGACCATATACTATATACCATCGCTTCTCAGCGGCTCTGTCGCGGTTTCTATCCTCTGGAAGGTTCTCTTCATGGATGACGGATTCATCAACAGCCTTCTTTCTGTTCTGCACATTCCCACAGTGGCATGGCTCGGCTCTCCGCATACGGCGCTTCTGACGATCTGTCTGCTGGAGATCTGGCAGTTCGGCTCGTCGATGGTCATGTTCCTCGCAGCTCTCAAGCAGGTTCCCACCTCGCTTTACGAGGCGGCTCTCATCGACGGTGCGAAGAAGACTACGATATTCTTCAAGATCACATTCCCGATGATCTCGTCCGTCACATTCTTCAACCTCATAATGCAGCTGATACAGGCTCTGCAGAACTTCACCAGCGCGTTCGTCATCACCAACGGCGGTCCGTCGAAGGCGACATATGTGCTCGGTCTGAAGCTCTACACCGATGCATTCAGGTATTTCAGGATGGGATATGCCTGTGCGACTTCATGGATCATGTTCGCCATGATGCTCGTGCTGACGCTCATTCTCTTCGCCACATCGAAGAAGTGGGTCTACTACGACAATTGATGGAGGTGTGAAAATGACAGCAAAGCAGAGAGAAATAAAGACAATCGTCGCATATGCAGTGATAATAGTCGTCGGAATAGTGATGCTCTTCCCGCTCTTCTGGATGATTCTCGCGTGCTTCAAGACGAACAACGAAATCTTCGGAAGCCTGAAGCTCTTTCCTTCATCATGGAGTTTTGATGCATTTGTTAAGGGCTGGCAGACAACGGGAACATACACCTATGCCCGCTATTTCGCCAACACATTCGAGCTTGTAGTGCCTACCGTGATATTCACACTCATCTCCTGTTCGCTCGTTGCCTATGGTTTCGCGCGTTTTGATTTCAGGGGAAAGAATGTGCTCTTCATGGTGCTCATAGCGACCCTGATGCTTCCCAACTCGGTAATCATCATTCCCCGCTATTCGCTTTTCAACAAACTCGGATGGCTCGACACCTATCTGACGTACTGGGTACCCGCGCTCTTCGCGTGCTATCCATTCTTCGTGTTCATGATGGTGCAGTTCCTGCGCGGTATTCCAAGAGATCTTGATGAGTCCGCCTACATGGACGGCTGCGGATCGCTCAGATGCTTCGGGCAGATACTTCTTCCGCTTCTGAAGCCTGCGCTTTTCTCGGCATCGCTTTTCCAGTTCCTGTGGACGTGGAATGACTTCTTCAACACGAACATCTACATCAACTCGAACTCCAAGTTCCCGATGTCGCTCGCGCTGAGAATGAGCATCGATGTCACATCCGCGATCCAGTGGAATCAGATCATGGCAATGGGACTTGTCTCCATACTCCCGCTCGTGATTCTCTTCTTCGCTGGACAGAGGTATTTCGTCGAGGGTATCGCCACGACAGGCATGAAGAACTAGGAAGGAATATGTACTCTAATCCTGTTATCTATGCAGATTACTCCGATCCTGATCCAGTCAGGGTCGGAGATGATTTTTATATGGTGGCATCATCGTTCACCTATGTTCCGGGTGTGCCGATCCTGCACTCGAAGGATCTGGTCCACTGGGAGATAATCAATTACGCGGTGAGAAAACTTCCGTTCGAGAAGTACAGAAAGCCTTCCCACGGTTCCGGCACATGGGCGCCGTCCATCAGATACCGCGATGGAGAGTTCTACATCTTCATTCCTCTTGTTGATGAAGGCATAATGGTTGCGCGTTCCAGGGATATAAGAGGGGAGTTTGAACTCAATATGCTCACGCATACGAAGGGGTGGATCGATCCCTGTCCGATATGGGACACAGACGGACGGACATACATGGTCTTTGCCTTCGCATTCTCCCGCTCAGGAAAGAAGCATAAGCTGGCCCTGATAGAGACAGACAATGACTTCCGCAGGACGATCGGGGATTACTCCATAATCTTCGACGGCTCTGTGATGGCTCCGACAGCAGAGGGCCCCAAGGCTTACTACCGCGGCGGGTATCACTACATAATGTTCCCCGCAGGCGGAGTTGCGACAGGGTGGCAGTGCTGCATAAGGTCGAAGGATGTACACGGCCCTTATGAGTACAGGACAGTGATGCGCCGCGGCCTTTCCAATGTGAACGGACCGCATCAGGGAGGATGGGTAACCGCTCCTGACGGCTCCGACTGGTTCGTGCACTTTCAGGATGTCATAGAGCTGGGCCGCATAACGCACCTCCAGCCCATGTGCTTCACGTCCGACGGATGGCCCGTCATCGGAGTGGACCGCGACGGCGACGGAATAGGGGAGCCTGTGGATGAGTGGAATCTGCCTGTTGAGGGCGCACCTCATTATTCGATAGCGATATCTGATGAGTTCGATGGCGATGCGCTCTCGCTCCAGTGGCAGTGGCAGGCCAATCCCGATGAGAGTTTCTTCTCGCTCACGGAGCGCAGAGGATATCTCAGAATGAACTGTATCCTTAACGATGAGAGGGAGAATCTTATATGGTATGCTCCCAATGCGCTGACGCAGATTCCGCAGAGCGATCACTTCACGGCTGAGGCATGTCTTGAGCTGAACGCGGCTGAGGATGGCGATTTCGGCGGCATAGGCATGATAGGCCATCAGTACGGTTTCATCGGCCTTGAGAGAAATAACGGTTCAATGCTCCTGAAAGTCATAAAAGGCACTGTCACGGGAATCACATACGAGGGAGAGGCTGTGGAAGAGGATATACTCTCGCTTCCTTTTGCTTCTGATCGTGTGTATCTCCGCATAGAGCTGAGAAAGGACAAGAACTACTTCCTCTCTTATTCTGCAGACGGCGGGCATTACACCACCGTCGATCATATCTTCCCGCTGGAGCGGGCCACATGGACGGGCGCAAAGCTCTCCATATGGGCCGGCAACAGGGAGAACAGGACTTCGGAAGGAAGTGCTGATTTTGATTATTTCAGATTGAGCTGAGATACTCCGAGTCGATATTCTCGGTCAGCTTCACGATATGCTGGGTGCAGAGGTTTTCGGGTTTTATCCCGTCGATGAACCAGCTCTGCATCCGGCGTACCGACTCAAAACCCTGGCGGAAAGGCTCCTGGCAGATTGTCCATTTGATCCGTCCGCTTCTTATCAGATTCTTCGTCTCTGGAACATCATCGGATGTGAATATGAGAAGATTCCTTCCGGCTGCTCCCTTCACGGCACCAGATACGCCTGCCGTGGTTATGAAGAGGGTGTTTATTGTCTCATCCTCTGCAGTCTTTTCTCTGACTATTCTCTCCGAAAGCTCGTTGTCATCCGATGTGTCGTACTCGCCGGCTATCGTGGCATCGATTCCCTTCTTCACGAGAGTATCCGTGAATCCTCTGACTATATCGCCATGGCCCTTCATTGCCTCTGAACCTCTGAGTATGAGGATGCGTCTCTTCTTCTCTCCCGCAAGGGCCAGCAGTCCGGCGTGAAGCGCGCCTTTTGCGTAGTAGTCTGGGCCGACATAGCAGAGCTTTGAGGGAAGAGATATATCGGAATTTACGGCTATCACGGGAAGGGTGAGGTTTGCGAGGTAGTCGGTGATCATCCTGTCATCTATCGTTGCCAGCACGAGCGCATCGCATTTCTCATCTTCAACTAGGTGTTTTATGGCTTCAAGATGCGTCGATCTGTCAAATCCCTTGACCTCTGCAAGCGCCAGTGAGAATCCTATGTCCTCATACTCGGACGTGGCCATCTTCATTCCCTCGATTACTGGATCAAAGAAGGGATTCCCCACGGAGGTGACGAGAGCACCTATCCTGCGGGGCTGCTTTCTCAGTGCGAGCATCAATCCGGCCCTGTTCGGCTGGTAGTTGAGCTCCTTGGCCTTTGCCAGCACCTTTTCCCTTATTTCGGGAGATACCTTTCCCCTGTTGTGCAGAACGCGGTCCACCGTTCCGCGCGATATTCCGAGTATTTCAGCAAGTTCCTTTATCGTAACCATTTTTTCCTAGATAAGGATACCAGAGCGGGGCAATGGCTTCAATTGGATGTTTTTAAAGATATCTCTTTCTCAATGAACTTTCTCATGGTGCTGAAATAGTGCAGGGGATCTCTCAGATACGCCTCCGCGTGACCCGCATCAGGTATGATGAGTTTCTCTTTCCATCCCTTTGTCTTTGCCTGAAAGCACTCATCGAGCATGCTTGTGCTGACGAAATGGTCCGAGCCTCCGTGTATGAAGAGCATTGGCAGCTCTGATTTCTTCAGCATCCGCAGGCTTGATGCCTCTTTCGGTGTGTATCCTGCCAAGAGGCGCGAGAAGAATGAGAAGATGTAGAGAAGGGGAAACGCCGGAAGATGATAGAGCATCTTCAGTTCGTTTTTGAAGATTTCCCATGCGGATGTGTATCCGCAGTCCTCGACTGCAGCTTTTACACTGGATGGAAGATTCAGTCCTGATGCCATCATCACTGCAGCGGCTCCCATGGAAACGCCGAAAAGGATTATCTCCGCTTCGGGATCGCGCTTAGTGATCCACTCGCACCAGAGTTTTATATCATCTTTCTCAAGCCATCCCATTCCTATCCATCTGCCTTCGCTCTTTCCGTGGGAGCGGCAGTCGGGGATTACCAGGCTGAATCCCCATTCATGGAAGAATACGGAAGAAAGGAGATACATTGCTTTTCTGTCGCATTTATATCCATGGATGATAAGGGCATAGCGGTGATTTCCGGAAGGTATGAAATCAGCTTCAAGTCTGAGACCGTCAGAGGATGTGATGGAGACAGTCTCCAATGGTGCGTTCCGGAAAACCTCATCTGAATACTTCTGCATCTCTTCCGTATTCCTGGCTATTATCCTGCGGCCTTCCGTCTCGGCACTGAGCTTTTCCCTCTCTTCTTTCGGCACAAGAGATGCGTCGAGAGAGTCCTTGCGGAGCAGTGCGATCCTGACAAGCACGATTCCTGCCGATGACAGCAGAAGAATAAGCAGGATGAAAATGGCTATTCCAATCCCCATATTGCGATTATATCCGATGCGGGATACTTTGTAAGTGTCATATTGTTTTCCGGAGGCTGGACTGTGGATTGTTCTGTTAAGAGCATCAAATGCGGATTCGTCAATGCTTTCATAATAAGTTCCGGCAGCGGTGCTGTCCTTGTCGATACAGGTATGGAGGATTGCCGCTATGATGTGTTGAGAGAGGCGAGGGAGGCAGGCGTTAGGCTGCTGGTTCTTACCCACGGTCACATCGATCATGTGCAGAACGCCGCGTATATTTCCGCGGAGCTGGGGATTCCTGTCGCGATGAGCGAAAAGGATGTGAATATCCTCACTGATCCTGAGGCGCAGACCATGACGGCAAGGGATATCATCGGCAAGGGGATTCTGCAGAAGCGCGGCGGTTCCATTCCTCCGTTCGCTCCCTCCATATTCCTCAGCGAGGGGGATTCTCTTTCCCCGTACGGAATCGATGCTTCCGTTATAGCGCTTCCTGGGCACACAGACGGATCAATAGGGCTTGATATTGCAGGCAAGTATCTCATTGTCGGAGATGCCCTCATGAACATGATGCATCCCTCTCTTCCGCATATCTATCATGACAGGGGTGAGATGATGCGGAGCGCGGAGAGGATCACGGAAATGGGCGGCCGCATTATCCTGTTCGGTCACGGAAAGAGCGCGGAGAACAGAGTGTGGGTGAAGAAACAGCCAGCAAAGTGATGCATCCGCATTTGTTTCTTTAAAGGACAGAAGGCGTGCAGGGAAGCGTACGGAGATATCCCTGATTTTGAGGAAAAATAAGTCATTTTACTCTTGATGCAATCCTTCAAGTCTGGTAAATTCACATCGTTGCAGGAATGCAGCAATGGCGAGATAGCTCAGTTGGTAGAGCAAGCGGCTCATATCCGCTCGGTCAGGGGTCCGAGTCCCTTTCTCGCTAGAGTCCCGGTGAGAACCGGGATTTTCTTTTTCAATGACAGAGGGCCGTCCTCTGACAGCCCTTTGTTCTTTCTGGTCTCATCCTCCGATTCTATTTTTAAGAATTCCCAGCCCCTCGATCTCTATTTCCACTGTGTCGCCCTTCTGCATCCCTGATATTCCTCCCGGAGTTCCGGTTGATATCACATCGCCGGGCAGCAGCGTCATTACATTCGAGAGATATGAGATGAGATAGGGAATCGTGAAGATGAGGTTTGAGGTGCGCGATTCCTGCTTCGTCACCCCGTTCACGCGGCTTGTGATATAGAGATCGCTTCCGTCTATTTCGTCAGAGATATACGGACCGAGCGGAAGGAAGGTGTCAAAGCTCTTCGCTATTGTCCACTGTCCGTTCTTCGGCTGCAGATCGCGCGCTGTGACATCGTTCGCGATTGTGTATCCAAGGACGTAATCCAGAGCATCCTTCTCGCTTGCCATATGGCACTCCCTGCCGATCACCACAGCAAGCTCTGCCTCATAGTCCAGTCTGTGACACATTGCCGGATAGATTATATCATCGCCGTATCCCGCCGCTGCGGTTGACGGCTTCATGAATACGACGGGCGTCTCAGGAATCGGCAGGCCGAACTCCTCCGCATGATCGCGGTAGTTGAGCCCAATGCAGACAGCCTTGGAGAAGGGGACCGGTGCAAGATAGCTAGCTGATTCAGCCTCTATAAACTCTCCAGTTCCTTCTGCTTTTCCGTCAAAAGGCGTTCCATTAATGAGCTCTATCATTCCATCCCGGAGAATGCCGTATGCAGCGCTTCCTCCGGCTTTCCTTATCCTCACATATTTCATCTTATTTCCTCCTCCTTATGTATATCCATTTTCCGATATCCCTGAAACCGAGCGACCTGTAGATTCTTCCCGCTTCATCTCCGGTGTACCAGAGCGACAGCCTTTTCATGTCATTCTCTCTGAATGATATATCCATAAGCGCTGAAACAACAGAGGCGGCAAAGCCTTTCCCTCTCCATTCCGGAAGTGTTGCCACCGCTGAGATCATTGCGTTCGGATGGTCATAGTTGCTTATGTACGCGCCCGATACCGCTTCATTTCCCATGAATACCGCGGCGGCTGAGAATGGGGACGGCCTTGAGCTGAATGAGGAGGCGTTATGTTCATCATCCTCTTCATGGAATGAATCTCCCATCTCCGGAATCCTTCTGTAAAGACGGAAGAGTGAGAGAAAATCATCGTGAGTTCTTAGAATTTTCGGCACTTCTCTGCAGTTTTCTCTCCGCTGTGATGAAAAGAAATCATCCGGTGTGATGGTCATCATGTGCCGCTCTTCAGCTGTGCTGCAGCGGATCAGCGGGATGATTGCTGTCATTGTGTTCTCGGGGGCTATCATCGCATCTGCATCCAGAGTGCGTATGAAAACAGCCTCATCTTCCGAAGGTGTCCATCCGTCCTCTGCAAGGAGAACCGCCGATGCGGGGAAGCAGACGGCATGCAGCCTGCCGCTGCTGCGGATTGTAATTACAGAATCAGAGCTGTATGCCTTCAGATTATTTATGAAAAAGACAGCTCGCTCTCCCTTCTCTTTCTCAAGCCGGGAGGCAAGCATGTGCGCCTCTCTTTCACTGAGCTTTCGCATTTCCATGGGGAGTGTAGAGATAGCTGAAATAGTCCATATCGGTAGAGAGCGTCTTGTCCAGCGACGGCAGTGTTGTCCTGTAGCTTTCAAGCGTCGTCCAAAGCCTGAAGAAATCGGGGTTCCTGCTGTAGACGGAACTGTATATTCCCGCAGCTGCTGCATCGGCCTCACCCTTGATCTTCTCGCTTTCAGCATACGCTTCGGAGAGTATTGTTTTTCTGTCGTTCTCAGTGCGTCCCTGCCATGAGAGGAGCTGTCCGCGTCCATATGATCGGTATGCTTCGGCAATCTGGCTTCTCTCCTTGATCATCCTCGCATATACGGATGCAGTCAGATCATCGGAGTAGCGTATCTGCCTGATGATTATATCCTCAAGTTCGATGCCGTAGCTCAGTGTGAGCGGGGCCGCCTCGCTGAGCATCATATCCGAAAGCCCTTCGCGGCCTATCCTGATCTCATCCTGTCTTGCGATCGTGTCAGTGAGAGAGCGCAGAGTCTCTGCATCCTCGGGGTCCTCAACATCCCCGTTGATCTCCTCCCTGTATTCGATCGTGTTTATCCTGTTTGTGGAACGCACTGCCTCGTTGAGATAGTTCTCCGAGATGACTGTCCTTATGGTTGAGTCAAGGACATCGTTGAGGCGGGCAAGTCCGCCCTCCACTGTCTTTACCGACATGTAGAAGAGGGAAGGATCGGCAATTCTCCAGCGTGCGGTCGCATCCACCCATATGAACTGGTTCTCCTTTGTCGGAATACGCTGGGCATCTCCGTCCCATGAGAGAAGTGTCGACGGATATTTCGTCACATCATCTACAAGGGGCAGCTTCAGCTTGAGTCCGGCTTCCGTCTCCGATCCCACAATGCGTCCGAAACGCGTTATCACAGCCTGCTCTCCCTCCGAGACCATGTAGAACGGCCCCAGGAGGAGAAAGATGACGGCGAGTATTATAATGACGGCAAGTATCGTCCAGAACTTCTTCATACCGAACCTCCCACATTCCTCACGGGGAGGAAGTTATCCAGTGATGAGTCTATCAGCACCGTGCGGCCCTCTCCTGAAGAGAGCACATCGGAAAGAGTCTCTATGTAGAGCCTCTCTGCGGTTGTCTCGGCATCCTTCTCATACTCCTGCAGAACGGATGCGAAGCGGGCGGTATCGCCCTCGGCCCTGTTTACTCTGTCCGCGGCATATCCATGGGCCTCCGCAATCATCTTCTCAGCCTCACCGCGGGCTGCGGGAATTTCCTGATTGTAATACTGTTTTCCCTCGTTGATCAGGCTGTTCATGTCCTGTATTGCTTTGTTCACATCCTCGAAGGCATCCTGAACATCCCCCTCAGGAGGCATTATGTTCTGCAGCTTGACCGCGACGATCTCTATACCGAAGCCGTATCTGTCGAATATCTCCTGCATGTCGCGCTGGGCATCGGCTTCGATAGAGGTTCTTTCGCTGGTCATCACAGCGAGGATCGGGAGGTCGCCGACAAGCTGGTTCATCACCGACTGCGATATATCCCTGATCGTCGTCTCCTTGTCGCGCACGGAGAAGAGGTATGCTCTGGGATCATTTATCCTGTACTGTACTATCCATTCGACATCGACTATGTTGAGGTCTCCCGTGAGCATCATCGATTCGTCAGGATCGGGGAAGGCTCCGGTGAGCGCTGTTCCTGTGGCATCCGTCGGGCGGTATCCGAATGTAAGCGTCTGAACGACCGCAGTTTCGACATTGATATTCCTCTCTATGCCGAGCGGCAGTTTCATCTGCAGTCCCGGCCCTACGGTGCGGACATATTTCCCGAACCTCAGCACAACGGCGTTCTCTGTCTGATCGACGGAGAAGAAGGAGGTCATAAGGACGGCAAGAACCAGCAGTATGACCACTGCCGAAACGGCGAGCTTCGGCGAAAGGGAAGGTAATCTCACATTTCACTCCTTACACCGGATAATAATATTGAAGAGCCTTGTACGGCTAGGAGGCGGAATGTTCTCTCTCTTTCTCCGGTGAAAACAAGCTGCGGCAGGGGCATCAATAGCCTTGAATTACGGGGGTAGGGTTGTTTCGCATCCGCGCGATGGATATACTCAGGGTTATGAAAAAAAGACTTATAACCTCAGCATTGCCATATGTGAACAACATCCCGCATCTGGGTAATCTGATGCAGGTTCTCTCCGCTGATGTTTTCGCGCGTTTCTGCCGTTCACGCGGCTATGAGACGATGTATATCTGCGGAACCGATGAATACGGTACGGCAAGCGAGACGAGGGCTCTGCAGGAGGGAGTCACTCCCCGTGAGCTCTGCGACCGCTACCATAAGATACATAAAGCCATATATGACTGGTTCAACATCTCCTTCGATTATTTCGGACGCACCAGCACTCCGCTGCAGACAGAGATAGTCCAGCACATCTTCTCCGAGTGCGATAAGCACGGATATATAACGGAGAAGGAGACGGAGCAGCTCTACTGTCCTCACTGCGGCCGCTTCCTTGCTGACAGGTTCGTCTCAGGAACCTGTCCTCACTGCGGTTACGAGGGTGCGAGGGGAGACCAGTGCGAGAAGTGCGGAACCCTTCTCGATCCGACGGAGCTGATCGATCCAAAGTGCTCAGTCTGCGGCTCCACTCCTGTGCTGAAAAAGACGAAGAACCTCTATATTGATCTTCCCAAGCTCCTGCCTGTGTTCAAGAAGTGGATGGACAAGGCATCCGTCGACGGTTTCTGGGCAAAGAATGCCGTGCAGATCACTGCATCATGGCTCCGCGACGGACTGCAGGAGAGGTGCATAACCCGTGACCTCAAATGGGGAATCCCTGTAAACAAGCCGGGCTATGAGAACAAGGTCTTCTACGTCTGGTTCGATGCTCCGATAGGCTATATCTCCATCACAGCGAACAAGACGGAGAACTGGGAATACTGGTGGAGGGACCCCGAGAATACAGAGCTCTTCCAGTTCATCGGAAAGGACAACATACCGTTCCATACGGTTGTATTCCCATGCTCGCTTCTTGCAACAGGCGAGAAGTGGACGATGCTCTACCATATGTCCTCTACCGAGTATCTGAACTACGAGGGCGGCAAGTTCTCGAAGAGCAAGGGAATAGGAATCTTCGGCAACGATGTTGAGGAGACGGGAATTCCGGCGGATGCCTGGCGCTTCTATATGTTCTACAACAGACCTGAGAAGTCGGATTTCACCTTCACTTGGGCTGATTTCCAGGAGAAGATCAACAAGGAGCTCATAGGCAACCTCTCCAATCTTGTGAACCGCACGCTGACATTTGTCGGAAGGTTCTATGACGGTGATCTCGGAGATGGAGAGCTTGACGAGGAGATCGTGAAGGCTGCCAGAGAGAAGGAGGAGGCCATCACCGCCGCCCTTGAAAGGGCTGACGAGAGGGATGCCATCCGCGCCATATTCGAGCTTTCCGATATCGGCAACAAGGCTTTCCAGGACGGGGAGCCGTGGAAGGTGAGGAAGGAGAATCCGGAGAAGGCCGGAAAGCTGCTGAGGACGCTTCTCTATCTCATACGCGACCTTGCCGTCATGATAACGCCCTATATGCCCGCTACGGGAGAGAAGATACTCTCCTTCATCTCCTCTGAAGGTTCTGACTGGAAGAGCGTGGGCAGTTTCTCAGGCAGAGTGAAGGTCACATCGGCCGAGCTGCTTTTCCAGAAACTTGAGGATGAGAGGATTGCTGAGCTCAGGGAGCGCTATTCTGGTTCACAGGCTGAGAGAATGGAGAGAGAGAAGGAAGAGACTTCTCCGAAGGAAGGAAACAAAATGGAAGAGAAAAAGACGGAAGAGAGTGAGAGCATTGCCTCACAGTTCGCGCGCAAGGTGATTTTGAAGGTCTCAAAGATAGTCAAGGTTGAGAAGCACCCCGGCGGTGACAAGCTCTATATCCTCACGCTTGACTGCGGAGAGGAAGAGCCGAGAGTCATCGTCTCTTCGATCGTCCCGTTCTACAGGGAGGACGAGCTCCTGGGTCATAACATCGTGCTTGTCTCAAATCTCAAGCCGGCCAATTTCAGGGGAGTGAAGAGCCGCGGCATGCTTCTTGCGGCTTCCGATCCGACTGCCGAGGACCCTCATTCGACATGCGAGGTTATCTTTGCCGATGATATCGAGCCGGGAACCATCCTCAAGGCTGAGGATGAGGGAGAGGTGGAGAAGGTCACCACATACATCAAGCCCGATCACTTCTTCGCGCTTCCGATGAAAACTATAGATGGTTATGTCACGGTGGACGGAAAGAAGCTCGGCCACAACGGCACTTTCCTCCGTGTCTCGAAGTACGTCAACGGAAACGTCGGCTGATAAGGGGAGAATATGGAACTCGACAGAGATTCGGTTCATATAAGGCTTCTGAAGGTGGCGGGGCAGGTCTCCGCCATCGACAGGATGATCGCGGAAGGCGACAGCGCCGAGAGAATACTGGTGCAGATCAACGCGGCGAAGTCCGCGCTGCACAAAGTGGCGCTCTTTGTGGCAGAAGATGCCGTCTCGTCCCTGCTCGGACAGGATGAGGAGAAGAGCGGAGAGGCCGCCGTCGTTCTGGAGCGTTTCTCATCGCTGCTCTGATAGTGCCTTAAAAGAAGCTGAGGCTCAGGCTTTCGTGACTGCCTCAACGGCACTGCGGAACGCGCTTCCGCGCTCAAATTCATTGGCGAAGTGTTCATCCGCATAGGCTCCGGGAGAAAGAAGTATTATCTCGGAGCTGTCTCTTTTTCCCCTGTGCTCCCGGGCTTTTCTGAAAGCGTCTCTTACCGCCTCCTCCATGCTGTCGAACGGGCCGCTGAATCTGATCTCCTCGTAGTGCAGCAGCGGAAGGAGCTTTTCTGTGAGACTCCCCGAGAGAAGCGTCACCGAGACAGCCTCGTCCAGAGGAGCCTCAAGCTCTGAGATATCTGTATGGCTCTTGTCCGTTCCTCCGAGGATGAGATGCACCGGCGTTCCTTTCATTCCCCGCATTGAGAAGGCGACTGAAAGCGGCAGGACCGATGATGAGTCATTTATGAATGACACTCCGTCCTTCACTGCCACAAGCTCGAGCCTGTTCGGTATTCCCTTGTATCCTCTGAATGAGTCAGAGATATCCTTTGTCCTGAATCCCATCGCCTTGATGCATTCCCATGCGAGCTCTGTTCCTGCGCCGTTTCTGAAAGGATTTCTGAGCGACGGATAGCCTTTCACCTTCGCTTTAGGAATAATGCCTGAGAAGAGCATCTTGCTCCGCAGGAAGCGGGGGATTATAAGACGGCGCACCCAAGGCCCGATGAACAGAGAGCCCTCTGATGTGATGTCGGAAGGGGAGGCTGGAATCGGAATCGTGTCCGTCACTCCGATGATGTCTATTCTCGGCCATGAGTATCCCAGCGAGGCCGCGGTGTCCTTTATCTGCCAGAGCGACATCTCTATCACGATCGCATCGTAGAGATGATCGTCATTCTCTATGTCTGAAAGGAGATGAAACGCCGAATATCCGATTCCCTCCGAGAATGCAGCTTTCACTCCGAGAGAGCAGAGCGCATCTGTCAGTGCTGAGGCGGTGCTCGTCTTGCCCTTCGCTCCGGCTATTATTATCTTTGTCATTCTCTCCGTTTTCGGATCAGTGAGAAGAGCCGCTATGTCGTTTGTGGTCTTTCTTGCCTTTTTCTTGATGGGATAAGGGATTGGAATTCCTGGAATCTTGACGACAAGGTCTGCATCCCCTGCCGATGATACCGCCTCCTCCCTGGTTATGAAACGCGCCCCCATCTGCTCAAGGCTGCGGATCACAGGTTCCGCGCTGCTGCCGGAAGGGCCTATGATCTCCACTTCATGCCCGAGCTTGAGATAGTATTCTGCCGCTTCCGCACCGCCCCCGGATGCGCCAAGGCCAAGGATAAGGACTCTCATCGCTATGATTATAGAATTATTTGCACTCTCTATAAAGAGAATTAGTTCTTCTCTTGCTACTTGACAGCTGACACTGAAAAAAGCAGAATGAACCGGTAATTACACAAAATCCATGGATAAGGAGCATTACTGTGCCTTGCGGAAAGAAAAGAAAGAAGCATAAGATAGCGACACACAAGAGAAAGAAAAGACTCAGAATGAACAGACATAAGAAGAAGTAATCTTCCTGTCTAGGCTATCTAAGGAGGACTGCCGGGTTCCGGCGGTCCTTTTTTGATGCTTCCGGCAGGCTTTCCGTCGGCTTCCCTGTATGTTATCCTTCTCCGTATGAGAATCTCGGGACTGCCGTTTGTATATATCTTTGAAAGTGATGATCCGGGCCGTGAGGCTGTTCTGAGGATAGGGGAGGAGAACGGAATGACCGTTTATCGCTTTACCGTCAGAACTCCGCTTCTCATCCGCATGGGAGATGAGAATGACAGCCATGCCGATCTTTTCCTCGGCGGCAGATGGGAGAGTTTCTACGCTTCGCGCCGCTCGACTATGGGCATAGTTCCTGAAGTCGAGATACTCGAAAACAATAACAGGACGTCGCGGTACAGGATGACAATAAGAATTCCATCTCCGTGCCCGGAGGAAATCAAAGCCAGAGCTGAAGGGCTCATTTTAGATTAGCTATGCTTCTTTTCCGTCAAGAGTTCCTTCCGGAAGGAGTTTCCTGAGCGCTATATTCGCCAGCGTGATTCCGAATACAGCTGTCACAGACGGCAGTGAGCCGAGCACCGCGTGCTTGCGTCCTGTATCCATCTTCTCGGCTTCCGGATCATCTTCCGGCTTGATGTAGCTGAAGTTTACTTTTTCAGGCGAGAATACCACCGTTATTCCTTTGCCGACGCCTCTCTTCCGTAGCTGCGAGCGCACCTGTCTTGCAAGCGGGCATCCCCAGGTGTCGAAAAGATCACCTTCTCTTATCAGGCTGAGATTCCTTCTCAGTGCCGCTCCCATCGATGATGCTACCGGGACGCCTTCTCTGTATGCGGCTTCCAGAAGGGAGACTTTCGGCCCGACGCTGTCGATACAGTCGAGAACCATGTCTGTATCGCTGGTAAGGATATTCAGGTTATTATCAGAGAGAAATACAGGATAGTCCTCAACGATGCACTCCGGATTGATGTCGAGGATTCTCTCTTTCATCACCTCTGTCTTGAGTCTGCCGACAGTGGAGTGCAGCGCTATTATCTGACGGTTGATATTGCTCTCTGCCACAGTGTCAAAATCGAGAATCCTTATCCTTCCGATGCCTGAGCGTGCAAGCATCTCTACAGCATATCCGCCGACGGCTCCGATTCCTGCTACAGAAACTGTTTTTCGTGAGAGAAGCTCCACATTCTCCTCTCCTATGAATCTCGCTATTCTCTGAAACTGTGCCTTCATCCAAGCAGCTCCTGCATTATCATCACCGTTCTTTTCTCTACGTCGATTCCCGTCATCTCAGATAATCTCGCATTCCACTCAGAGAGCGTTCTTCTCTGGTCCTCTCCCGTCATCATGTCTGTTTCCGTTACAAACGGGAGTGCAAGAAGCGATCGGAAACTCTTTGTCCTCTCCGCTCTGGGAGAGAGTGAGATGACAGCGCCGAGGGATATGAGCTCTCTGGCGGTTTCCGCAGAACCGGTGAAACCATGTATCAGAATTTTCCTGTGGCCCGATGTCCTGAGTATCTCCGCTGCCGTATGATATTCTTTCACAATATGGATGACTGCTGCTCTTCCGTACTCCCGTGCGATGCTGAGCGCGGCAGCGAATATCTTTTTCTGCTCTTCCATGCCGCCATAGCGTCTGTCCAGCCCGATCTCGCCGATATGGAATCCTTCCGCAGCGGCTTTCCGGAGTATGCAGAGGTCAGGCTGCATCCCTCCCTCTGCTATTGATCCCAGCGCTCTGTGCGGGAAGGGGAGGAGTGTCTCATATTCGTCCGTGGATGCCGAAGCCACGAATGCATCTTCTGTAAATTCCCCTGCATGGGCATGTGCATCGAAAGCCATGGCAGAATTCTAATTCTTATGTTTCCTTTTTTCCACATCCACGGATTTCAGGTGATGCCTTATACTTGAATGCAAAGACTTTTTTAATATGAACAGCGAAGGAAGAGAGTACACAACATAAAGTATCAAGCAGAACAGACAGCACTGAATCTTGCAGTTTGCTCCACGAGTGTGGAGATGTTTCTCTAATTATGGCTCTACTACGGTATCAGCCTCGGTTTGCTCCACGGGTGTGGAGATGTTTCCGAAAGAGAACCAATCCCTCCAGACCAGGCTGAGTTTGCTCCACGGGTGTGGAGAATTTTTCTGCTGCAGATTTATCCTGCATTTGACTTTTCCTAAGAGCATGGCAATAATGAAGATAGAAAGGGTGCTGCAAACAAGCGGCGTGCCCCTGAAAACTAAACGATCAACGGACCGCTAAGAGCTTTGAGAGGGCTTAGCGGTCGTTGTGTTTTATAAGAGCCATTACTACTGTCACGCTGGTTAGAACCACCATGACTATTTCATATGCGCTCATAGCTATCACACCCTTTATCCACTTCGCCTTGGATAAGGCTCTATGTCATCGGGAGGCTTCGCCTCTCCTCCCGCTAGGAGGGACAACGCCGCTTGCCGTGCTTTACAGCACCCGCTGCCATTATATCGGGCCTTTTTGCTGTTGTGAAGTTAAGGCAAATTGGCTATGAAGTCAGCAGCATGAGATTTTTATGACCAAGATCAAAACTGGTTTTAGTTTGCTCTACGCATGTGGAGATGTTTCTTTCCATGCCTCATCCATAACTAGCAGGGTAGGTCCGGCTCCACATGCTGTGGAAAACTTTTCAATTGAAAAAGACAGCGGTGTTTAACTTTCAGAGCTAATGTGAGATGATTCCGTTCACTTCTTTTCCTTTTATAGATAATCCATCACGACATATAAGATTATTCTGTTTAATCCTTGACCCTCTTCCTCCGATCTGATATAAACAGATGACCTCTTTATCCGGGCGTATGCTCGGATCGAATCTTAGTCCACAAGGAGGAACCATGATCGCGAATTATGAGTTCACAGTCATCTTCGACGCAGACGAAGAAAAGACAAAGTCAGGTCTTGAGCTTGTTAAGAGCACCTTCGAGCGCTTTGGCGCAGAGATAGAGAAGGAAGAGGATCTTGGCGTAAGGACACTTGCCTACACAATCCACAAGCAGGATAAGGGCCACTATGTCTACTTCGAGCTTAAGGCTGACACAGCGACGATCGGACAGATGAACAACATCTTCCAGCTTTCGACGCTTGTCCTCAAGTTCCTGTTCGTAAATCCCGAAAGGAAATAAGGATAGCCTATGGCTTCGGATGTCAATGTCGTAGTCCTCGTAGGGCGTCTCACCCGCGACTGCAATCTTAGATACACAAACAATGGCACACCCATCATCTCTTTTTCGATCGCCGTCAACAAAGCAAAGAGGAACAGCGACGGCTCGTGGGGTGATGAGCCTCTCTTCATAGATTGCGTCTACTTTGCCAGCAATGCCCAGAATATAAGCCAGTATCTTCTCAAGGGAAGGCAGGTTGCCGTTCAGGGCGAGCTGAGGCAGTCTAAATGGACGTCTCAGGATGGACAGCCGAGATCGAGGCTTGAAGTTGCCGTCAATACGCTTTCCCTGCTCTCATCCGGGCAGGGGCAGACTGCTGGGGGAGGATTCAGCCAGCAGTACTCGTCACAGCGTCCCGTTCAGCAGAGCGAGCCTGTGCAGATGCCCGCGCATCAGCAGGAAGCTCCGATTGCGGGGCCGGAATCATTCGAGGATGATTCCATACCATTCTGACAAGGAGTCTTTGAAATGCGTGAAGATACTGAATTTACTGAGAAGGATGGCGCGCTCAAGGATAGCAAGATTGGCGCAAGGAAGCTCGGCTTCAAGAAGAGGGTCTGCGAGTTCTGCCAGGGTGCAGCTCCTGCTGACTACAAGAATCCGGATATGCTCCGCCGCTACATCACAGAGCGCGGCAAAATCCTTCCTGCCCGCATAACGGGCACATGCGCAAAGCACCAGAGAGCTCTCAACAGAGAGATCAAGAGGGCAAGGGTGCTCGCATATCTTCCTTTCGAGAAGAAGTGATTATGGAGAGAGGAAAAGGAGCTTTAGCGGGAGAAGCCGTGCTGCTTCTTGCGGCGAGCCTGGTGCTCTACCGCATGGATCTGGCGATGCTTGTGTTCCCTGCTCCTCTTCTTCTGTTTTCCATTCACGGAGGGAGGAAGGCTGCCTCTCTCCTTGTCGCGGCTGGCTTTGTACTTGCGGTTATCACCGATCTGGTTGCCGTGGGGATGCCGTCGGGCAGGGAAAGCATGGTATTCTTCCTCATCAGCATGTTTATTCCCCTGTCGCTGTCAGCGGCTGGGATAATCTGGCTTGGAACGGAGGGAAGGGGGCTGCTGCCGCGTCTTTTTCTGACGATGGCTCCGGCTCTTGTATTCGCCGCCGTTCTCGCTGTGTTCATCGGTACTGATAGGGCGCTCCTTGAATCGATCATAAGTCTATTTCAGGATGCGTTTGCCGCAATGCTCGGCCCGGTTATGAGCGCTGTATTCCCGGGGCTTGATGTAGGCTTCATTGCTTATGTCGCGCTTCTGGCTGCAGCTTCGCTTATATTTCCGGTACTGCTATGCGGCATCTGTGCAGGCTGCTTCATCTTTGAATCTGTCCTGCATTCAAGAGAAAGCATGTGGGAAGAAAAGGTCATGCGCTTCGAGTATCCCTCGAACGCTGTCTGGGGCTTCATAGCATCATGGGCTCTGGTGCTTCTTCTCCGCTTTGTATCGGTACCTATGCTGCTTGAGATAGCGGCGCTGAACTTGGCAACCGTATGGGCTGTCATATATGCCATCGAGGGATTCTCGGTCATATTCGCCCATATAAGGAAGCGCTGGGAGCATGTGAGAAGCATGACCGTTCTCATTCTGCTCATGGTGATAGGCCTCTTTGTCCCTGGGATAAATCTCATAGTTCTCATCGGCCTTCCTCTTCTGGGGGTCTTTGAGACATTCTTCGACCTGAAGAGAATAGGAGCAGGAAATGAAGATTATTCTTAATCAGGATGTCGTGCACCTCGGAGAAGAGGGCGATGTCGTAGAGGTAAAGGACGGATACGCCCGCAACTACCTCCTGCCTACAAAGGCTGCGGTTGTCTACAACAAGGCTAATGCCGCGATGTTCAAGTCACGCGCTGCGGCAATTGAGAAGAGAAAGGCCGAGAAGAGGGCTGCATCTGCTTCCCTCAAGGAGAAGCTCGACGGAGTCGTCCTCGAGATCACAGTGCCGGCCGGCGAGTCCGGAAAGCTCTTCGGTTCTGTCACTTCCTCCATGGTTCAGACAGAGCTCCAGAAGCTCGGCTTCGAGATCGAGAGGAAGAAGATAGAGGTTGCCACTCATGCGATCAAGATGACAGGCACATACACTGTCGTCATCCATCTCTATGAGAACGATCTTTCTCACATCAAGCTCATCGTCCTCTCCGAGGCTGAGAAGCTTGCAGCTGAAAAAGCTAAGGCTGAGGCGGAGGCAAAGGCTCAGGCGGAAGCTGAGGCCGCTGCCGCTGAGGAAGCTGCTGCCGCAGAGTCAGCTGAGACTGCATCTGAGGAGCCTGCTGCTGAGGCAGAGCAGACAGAGGCAGCGGAAGAGAACTGATTCCAGCTGTATTCAGCATGAGGGCTGTTCCTGCGGGAGCGGCCCTTTTTTCATCTCTTCATCCTCTCTGATTGTCTCTGACCGTCCTTTGCCTTATCATATGAAGCCGGAGCCGAAATGAGAACACAGCCACACAACGACGAAGCGGAGAAAGCCATACTCGGTGCCCTGCTGATGAGGGATGATGCCTTTGATATGGTGTCATCGATCATCGGGGCAGGGGACTTCTATCATCCAGTTAATGCTGAGATATTCTCGGCCATAGAGAAGATGAAGGAGCGGGCCAGCACTGCGGTCGACATCATAACGCTGATAGATTTCCTGAAAAAGGAGGGAAATCTCGACAAAGCAGGAGGCATGGCCTATATCGCCGGTCTCACTGAATCAGTTACTGTGACCTCAAACGTCGAGCAGTACGCGCGCATCGTAAAGGAGATGTCTCTCCGCCGCTCCATGCTCTCTATGAGCTCTGATCTTGCGGAGAAGGCCCTCGATCCCACTGCGGATGTCTATGCGACGCTCGATGAAGGGCAGGGCGATATGCTGCAGCTCTCGCTTGCCGGAGCACGCCAGGAAGAGGACTGGGCGATTTCATCGATAGTCAGCAGCGTCGTAGACAGGATAATCAAGAAGATGGACGGCACTCTCGAAGATGACTCAGTGCCCACCCATTTCGATGTTCTCGACAAATACACCAACGGGGGATTCAAGCCGCAGGATTACATAGTCATAGCGGCACGGCCTTCGATAGGAAAGACGGCTTTCGGCGTCTCCCTGATAAGAAACATGCTGCGCGACACAGACAAGCCTCAGCGTGTGGCTTTCTTCTCTCTTGAGATGCCGGCCAGCCAGATAACGGAGAGACTGCTTGCCAATCTCTCCCATGTGAATCTCCGCAGCATCGCGCAGGCGCACTTTGTCAACGAAGAACTCGACAGGGTCATGAATGCCGCGGATACGCTTTTCTCGAAAGAGCTCTACATAGTCGATGTCCCGAACATAAAGCTAAATGAGCTCAGGGCAAAGGCGAGGGCGCTGAAGAGGGAGAAGGATATCACTGTCCTGATGATAGACTACATCGGACTTATTGATCCCGGACTTCCTGCTCAGACACCGCGCCATGAGGTCATAGCCACCGTATCACGCTCTCTTAAAAGCCTTGCAAGGGAACTCAAGATTCCTGTGATCGTGCTCTGTCAGGTATCCAGAGACAGCGAGGAGAAGGCCCCGATACTCTCCAACCTCCGCGACTCAGGCTCAATCGAGCAGGATGCCGATATAGTCATGTTCCTCCACCGCAAGAGAATTCTCTCCGAGGAGGAGAAGGAGAGGAACGCGAAAGACAGCGAGGGAAGGGCTACGCTGCAGGTCACCAAGGTCATAGTTGCAAAACAGCGCAACGGCGAGACAGGAGAGTTCAAGGTCGGATACAACGCCACAACAACGTCCTTTGAGCAGGTTGTTCAGACGGCTGAGTTCATCGAGCCTACTCCGCCTGAGAAGAGGGGCTACGAGAAGAAGTAGGCTTTAACATCGAGGGAGTACATCATTATCATCATGATGAGGGCGAGCACCATTCCCGCTATCTGCAGAAGCACATAGGAACGGGGGGAGAGCTCCCTTCTTTTTATCATCTCGGCAACGTTTATGAGCATCTGGCCTCCATCAAAGGTTGGAATAGGAAGTATGTTTCCCACCGAAAGTGAGACAGAGACCATCGCAGCAAGCAGCATCAGACTTCTTGCTCCGCTTCCGGTACTTTCCTGAAATGCAAGTACTGTTATTCCTCCGATGCTCTCTGCCGCCTTCACCGGGCCTGTGAGCACGGTCAGTGCATCCTCAAGATGGAAGGTTATGAATGCTCCCAGAGCTCTCAGCGCGGATATGAACATCTCGGAGGCTCTCGTGAGTCCGTAGAGGAGTGGATCGCTGCTCTCTGCGCTCTTGCGTGTGCCGCTGTACCATGCGAAGGGCAGCTCTCCGTTCTCGATCCGTGCTTTGACCAGTTCTCCGCCTCGATCAATTACTATGTCAAAAGAAGGAGAGTCAATGGCGTAGATATCGAGCGTGCACCCGACTTTCTTCCCGTCAGCTTCGACAATTCTGTCTCCTGGAATGAAATTGTCAGAGAGCGACCTCCCGATCACAGGTGCCTGCATGTTGGTTATTCCGTACACCCATCCAGTCTCAGTCATCGTCGGAACAAGCGTGCTTTCAATGATCTTTCCATCTCTCTCAAGCGTTGCAGGAATATCCTCTCCTGCATGTTCCTCGATGAATGCTGCAGCATCCTGCCAGTCGGCGAACGTGTGTCCTGATGCCGAGATGAGGATATCTCCCTTATGTATTCCTTCCTGATATATTCCAGATGGAAAGAGCTCCGGGTATTCCGATACAGGAGTGACGACAGCAGGATCGGAGAGCCGTTCGACGGGTATTGCGGCTGAGAGTGCGATAAGGATTACCGCGATGATGAAGTTCGCAAGAGGGCCTGCGAGATAGATGAGGAAACGGCAGAACGGAGAGGCTCCGAAATATGATCCTTCCTCCAGCTTTCCCATTGACTTCGCATTGTCCTTGAGCGCTTTCATGAGATCAAGCGATCCCTTCATCCTGCAGTATCCTCCGAATGGGAATGCCGATATCCTGTATTCGGTTTTCCTGCCGCGGAATGATACGAGTTTTGGCCCCATGCCGTAGGAGAGGACCTCCACATCGACCTTCATCAGCCTTGCCGCAGCGAAGTGTCCGAGCTCATGGAGAAAGAGGACGAAGCCTATCGCAAGCAGACCGACAGCCATGTGGAGAATGGTGATCAGCATAAAGTCTCCGCTCTCTCTCCGGCTTTTTCTGCGATCGAGAGTATCTCCTCAAGGGACTGCGGCTCTGCAGAGGGGTAATCATCCTCAAGCACTGCCTTGACTGTCTCAGCTATCCCGTTGAATGTGATCTTCCCTTCAATGAATGCATTCACGGCAGCCTCGTCTGCAGCTGTGTATGCGATTCTGTATCCCGCTCCATTCCTGAGCGCCTCATATGCCAGGGCAAGCATCGGGAAGCGCCCGGCATCCCAGCCGCTGAACGTCAGGGAGAATCCTGATGAGAAGGAAAGGGGGGATACAAGATCATGCATTCCGCTGCCTTCGCCCATTATCGCGGTGAGGACAGGATGCGTCATGTCAGGAGGCGACATCATGGCATATACAGCACCCTCATCTGTCTCTATCATCGAATGCACAATAGATTCCTTGTGTATCGTCACATCAATGGATGAAGGGGGAAATGAGAAGAGAAGCGAGGCCTCCATCACCTCAAGGCCCTTGTTCGCAAGCGTCGCCGAGTCTATCGTTATCTTCTTTCCCATCTTCCATGTGGGGTGCTGCAGAGCTTCCTCAAGCGTTGCGGACGATGTATCCTCCCTCTCTCTGAACGGCCCTCCGGATGCGGTTATTATCAGACGTCTGGCCTTCCTTCCTTTAAGGAGGTGGTATATCGCGCTGTGTTCGCTGTCCACAGGTATTATCCTGGCTCCATGACGCTCAGCTGATGAGAGGAGAAATCTCCCTCCCATCACTACGGATTCCTTGTTCGCCATTGCGATGTCTACGCCTTCCTCCGCTGCCGCAGCCGAGGCGGGAAGCCCATCCTTTCCGGCTATGGCGTTCAGAATTATGTCGGGTTCTGTCTTTCTTATGAACTCTCGTATGGCAGACATGTCGCTGCCGCCTGCATAGAGGAAAGGCGCATCAAACTCCTCTGCAAGAGATGGAAGGGCAGGGGATGATAATGCCGTGAGTCCTGCGATCCTGATATCGTCAGCAAGCCCATTTCTCAGTGCGCTAAGGCATGTAGTTCCTATCGATCCTGTGGCTCCGAGTATCAGGAGACGCTTCATAGTCCGAGGAATACTGTAAGAATGGCAACATATACAGGAGCAGCCATCACGATGGAGTCAATGGAGTCAAGTATTCCTCCGCGTCCCGGGATGATCGTTCCTGAGTCCTTCACCTCAGCGCTTCTCTTGAATGATGATTCTATGAGATCGCCTACGACTGCGAGTGCCGCTGTCAAGAGACCGAGGAAGAATCCCTCGACGATGGAGTAGGTGAACACCGCAGGGAAGAGCACTGCCGAGAGAAGCCCGAAGAGGGCCGGAATCAGAAGGCCTCCGACAAAACCCGCGATGCTCTTGTTGGGGCTGACCTTTATCACTCCCTTATTGTTCTTCCCGAACGCGATTCCGCAGAAGAATGCGAATGTGTCGGAGCTGAACACGAGAAGGAAGAAAAGCAGTATGAACCATGCCGCGTTCTCGATGAATGCTATCCTTATTACAAACGATGAGAAGAGGCCGGGGTAGATTATGTTCAGTACCGTCTTGCTGTTTCTCTCCCATGTTCCTTTGAAACTGTCCTTCGCTCCCGTGAATATCTCCATGAAGAGAGTTAGGCCAATGAGGAACATAAGGGTATAGAATGTAAGTTCCGTGTCCGGCATGTAGCGGTACTGCACATACTGTGCCAGCGGCAGAACCGCGCCTGCATATGATGTGAACGGCAGTTTCTCGTTGTCTCTGG
Organism: uncultured Spirochaetaceae bacterium; assembly: GCA_944389295.1. Taxonomy (GTDB): domain Bacteria; phylum Spirochaetota; class Spirochaetia; order Sphaerochaetales; family Sphaerochaetaceae; genus Ornithospirochaeta. The sequence goes on from CALXLV010000030.1 coordinate 36,975, forward strand.
AGAGAAGCGCGTGCATCTCTATCGAACCAAGGAACGATATGAGTGTGAACAAAAGGCAGAACGCGAGGAAATCCAGATAGGGAAGGAGCACCACTATGACAATCAGTACAGGAATGGCAATGGCACCTGTAAGAATCCTGCTCCTCAATCCGCTCATCGCAGTCCTCCGAATTTCCGCTCCCTCCGGGAGAAATCTATGATTATCTCATCAATCATCGATTCATCCCAATCTGGCCAGAGTTTATCATAAAAACCTATCTCTGCATAGCTTGATTGGTAAAGCAGAAAACCTGAGAGTCTCTGCTCTCCCGCAGAGCGCGCGATGAAGTCGGGAGCGGGGACGGAGGGATTGTCCAGATACCGGGATATCGTCTCCTCTCCGAAGGTTTTCTCTCCTGCTGCAACTGCTTTTCTTACGGCTCTGTCGATCTCATCATGCCCGCCGTAGTTTATCGCAAGCTGCAGTGTCATCGCATCCGCTTCCGCCGTCTCTTTTTCAGCCTCTCTGAGCGCTGTGACTACATCGGCGGGGAGTCTTTCCTCCGAGCCGAGGTGGAGTATTTTTATTCCTTTCTTCCTTGCTTCCGGCACAGCCTCTTTCAGGCGTGACGAAAGAAGGCCCATGAGGCAGCTGACCTCGCCTCCGGGCCTTTTCCAGTTTTCCGTGGAGAAACAGTAGAGCGTAAGGTATTTTATCCCGCGGCTGAGGGCGGCATCGATTATCCTCACCGCCGCCCTGCATCCCTCTGCGTGTCCGGAGGAACGGGGCAGGCCGCGTCTTTCGGCCCACCTTCCGTTGCCGTCCATTATTAGAGCGAGATGGACAGGAATATTCACCTTATATCTCCATTATCTCCTTCTCCTTTGCTTCGGAGATCTTCGCGACTTCCGCGATAGCATTGTCGGTGAGCTTCTGTATCTTCTGCTCTCCTTCCTTCTGCTGATCCTCGCTGATGTCGCCGTTCTTCTGGAGTTTCTTCAGCTCGTCCATCGCATCGCGCCTGATGTTGCGCACTGCGACCCTCGCATTCTCCGCTGTCGCCTTGGCGCTCTTTGCGAGCTCCTTTCTTCTCTCCTCTGTAAGAGGGGGGAATGCGACGCGGATCAGCTTTCCGTCGTTGTTCGGATTGAGTCCGAGCTCAGACTTCTGGATAGCCTTCTCGATTGCGGGGAGGACGCTCTTGTCCCACGGCTGGATAACGACGAGCCTTGCCTCCGGCACGCTGATCGAAGCGACCTGCGAAAGCGGAGTCTCGGCACCATAGTAATCGACCTTGATTCTGTCGAAGAGCTGAGCGGATGCGCGTCCTGTGCGGAGCGAGGCAAACTCCTGAGAGAGTGCCTCGACGGATTTCTTCATCCTCTCGCTGCAGTTGTCGATGACAGTCTGCATCGTTCCTCCTTAGGCTGTTACGCCGGCCTGATACACGCAGTATGCGGTGATAGAGAGCTTGGCTCCGTGAGCCTTGCCGACAGCATCAAGCATCTGGCTGACTGACTTTGTGTCGTCCTTGACGTATGCCTGATCGACAAAGCAGACTTCCTTGTAGAGCTTGGAGAGCTTTCCGCGGACGATTCCTTCCTTGACTTTGTCAGGCTTGTTGGCGAGCTTCTCGTCGGTCTCGACCTGCTTCTGGAAGATAGAGAGCTGCTCTGCCTCGTAGTCTTTGCTGACGGACTTCTCATCAAGGAACTGGGGCTTGTAAGCCGCTGCGTGCAGAGCGAGGTTGTGTGTGAACTCCTCGACGTCAGCCTCCTTGAAGATTTCCGGCTTGTCGGACTGGAGCATCACGAGAACCGCCACAGCTCCGTCTCCGTGGATGTATGTCGATGCATAGCCTCCCTCGGGGATGTCATAGACGGAGAACTTTGCAAGGTGCATGTTCTCCTTGATGATGGCGATGAGAGCATTGACCATATCCTCAAGCTCCGCGTTGATCTCTGTATATCCCTTCTCGAGGATGACTGTGCAGAGATCGTCTCCGAGCTTTGCGAAATCCTTGTTCTGTGCGACGAAGTCCGTCTCGCAGGAAAGTGAGAGCACGACAGCCTTGCCGTTTCCCGTTTTCACGAATACGCGGCCGTTCTCCGTTGCTCTGTCCTGGCGCTTAGCAACCGCTGCCAGTCCCATCTCTTTGAGGATCTTCTCAGCCTGGGCGAAATCTCCGCCGGCCTCGGTAAGAGCCTTCTTGCAGTCCATCATGCCTGCTCCGGTTTCGTCCCTGAGCTTCTTTACATCTGCTGCGCTGATTGCCATATTCAGCCTCCTTATCTTGTGAAGTAGTCCTCTTCCTCCGCCTCTTCCTCAGCTTCCTCTTCCTTGTTCACATCGGAATCTGACGGCTCATAGTTGGAGTAGTCGATTGTCTCATCATCGGAATCGGCATCCTTGTTCTCAACAGGAGCTTCCTCGATGGCTGCTTCCTCATCCTCGTCATCAAGTGACTCGACGATCTGGATTCCTGCCTCGCTGTCGGCATCGATGACAGCATTCGCGATGATCTCTACAAAGAGCGAGATTGCCCTGATGGCGTCGTCGTTGCCCGGGATGGGGTAGGTGATGTCAGTGGGGTCACAGTTCGTATCAACGACTGCGATGACGGGGATTCCAAGCCTCTTGGCCTCGGCTACCGCAAGCGCTTCCTTCTTCGTGTCGATGATGAAGAGTGCGCCGGGGAGCTCCTTCATGTCCTTGATGCCGCCGAGGTTCTTCTCGAGCTTGTTCTTCTCTTTCGTATAAAGAGCGACTTCCTTCTTTGTGAGGGAATCGAATGTGCCGTCGGCCTCCATTCTCTCAATTTTCTTGAGCTTGCCGATGCTCTTCTTTATTGTTGTGAAGTTTGTGAGCATGCCGCCAAGCCAGCGGTTCGATACATAGGGCATGCCGCATCTCTTGGCTTCTGTCTCGATTGCCTGCTGCGCCTGCTTCTTTGTGCCGACGAACAGGATCTGCTTTCCGTTCTTGACCTGTCTTCTAACAGCCTCGTATGCCTCTACGATGCAAGCTGAGGTCTTCTGAAGATCAATGATGTGAATACCGTTTCTCTCTGTGAAGATGAAACGAGCCATCTTCGGATTCCACCTCTTTGTCTGGTGTCCGAAGTGTACACCTGCTTCAAGCAGGCTCTTCATGGTTACTACTGCCATAGTAATCCTCCATACGCCTGACGCCTTAGCGTCCTCCAGCACTGTATCTCACCCGTACGGGCGGAAATTCTGCATAATGCAGTCTCGGGTAATATCGCATAAAGAAAGTTATTGTTCAAGAAGTCTGAAAGCGAAGAGGAGGGCAATATTCCGTTTATATTTATTTTACGGTTCACAACAGTAACGTTTCTGCTGTAAACTCATTATGACATAAGGGAATTCATGCCGGTTGATTCCGGTATTTTCCTGTAAAAGGTTTCCTGACCTGATCTGGAAGGAGGATTTATTGATGCGACGGATTCTTCTGCTTCTGCTTGCAGCGGCGATTATTTTCCCCTCTTGTTCTCTCGATGCGCTTGAGCGGACAATGAATGGGTTTGGAGACTGGATAGGAGGAGATGCTGAAACTCCTGATACGTCGAAAGTGACAAGTACAGTCGAGTCTGCCGGAAAGGATAATATAGCCATAACCGGTGGCAAGTTGGATTTTTATGGTGTGAATATAGATCTTGAAAACGAGAATGTATCGCAAATGCTTCCTGCCGCTTCAGAAGTTCCAGGGCTTATCGATAGTCTCAAGGAACAGCTCTATACGGATGGTAAAAATAACGCTTTCAGAGAAGCGATGAACCAGCCTGTAAGTGATGAGGCTACAAAAGCCGGAGCAGAAGGCTCTGCTGCAGTAGTTGGTAATGCCATAGACAAAGCGATGGAGACTATTGGAAATGACGGTGATGAGTATAAGGGAATTCTTGATGCGGTGAAGAATTTCTCAGATACGCTTTCCTCAATATCCACAGGAGAAAGTGAAGTTACGCAAGGTGAAGCTATGACGATAATGCTTGCAACTGATCTTGCGAAGGATGTGGTCAATATGGTGCAGACTGATGGGGCCGGTAATATGACAGGCTTCAATTCCGATGAAGTAGGTAAGGATGAAGTCGATTCGCTGCTTGCTAGTATTCAGCTTATTTCCGACTTCTCATCAAAGATTGATCAATCACCACTGACAGAGAGTATCAATTCGCTTATGGATGCTATGGACTCCTATCTCAAGGATAATATTTAAGGAGGCTGAAAATGAGAAAATTAATAATATTGGTACTTATTGCTCTTGCCTCTGTTTCGCTTCTGAATGCGGCGGAAGTTATTGATCCTTCGAAAAATAGTGCATATGCAAAACTTCTTGATCCCATTGCTCCGATAAACACAAGAATGATGGGTATGGGAGGAGCTGGTCTTGCTCTTGCAAAAGCCAGTGATTCGTTCTTTGTCAATCCGGCAGCTCTTGCTTCAAAGGATTTCTCTCTTACGGTAGGTTCTCCTACGATCACGTTCTATAACGCGGCTAAGATGCTTTCTACCGATCTCATTGATTCCGCCACGTCAGGAGACACTGACAAGATAGTTGATGCTGCCACAGATTTCCTCAATACGCTGAAGCAGTACAACAGGGTGGCGGCAATCGATGCGTCTCTTTCGTTTACTGCTTCCGGATTCGGTTTCGGAATCTTCTTTGATGATATAATCCATACAACGGGAAATGGACTTTCAGCCAGTGTTATAAATCAGGCTGCGGTCAATATAGCGCTGGGTTATGGATACAGCTTCAAGCTGCCGATGGATTTCTCCATTGATATCGGTGCAATGGTTCATTTCTCTTATATGGCATTCAATAAGGGGATAAGCGCAGGAACTGTTGTTGAGGAGATGAAACTGGATGATCCTGATTTCCTCAATTTGTTCACAGGACAGCCGATGATGGCCGGATTCGCAATTCCTATTGACCTCGGCGTCAATGTCGGAATGCCTCTCGGTTTTGATTTCAGCGTCGTTGCTCGCAATCTCAACGGCAAGTATTACATGACTGCTTTTGAAGATATTGATGCCCTTTCTTCAAATCCTTTCGGAGGAAAGGATAATGAGGATTTCTCCTTCACGACAGACTGGTCGCTTGATGCCGGTCTCGGCTGGCATGCGGACACATGGTATCTCAGTCCCGGTCTTGCCGTTGATTTTGTCGATATCGTCGGATTTGCCGAGGATGAGGCCACATGGAAGGGACTTCTTGATCATCTCAAGATAGGAGCGGAACTGAGAGTTCTCAGCTTCCTTGAGCTCCGCGGTGGTCTGAACCAAGGATACTGGACAGCCGGTGTCAGCCTTGATCTCTATGCAGTCAGGGTTGATGCATCTTATTTCTGGCAGAATTACGGGACTGTCCCCGGTGGACAGGGAATGGACGGATTCTCTGTCAGAATCAACATCGGTTTCGACAGATAAATCTATATCGTTTTCCAGAGCGGGCTGCGGCCCGCTTTTTTCATCTGTGTTTCAGCTTCAGCATATCGGCGGCAAGGCCTGCAAGGGAGAATATGAGAGAGGGGATTATCCATCCGAAACCTGATGATGAGAAGGGAAGGGAAACTCCTGCAGTTGTCAGAAGTGATGATATCAGGGCAGCGGATACGCCGAGCCTGTAGGTGCATATCATTCTTCCGCTTCCTGGAATCAGTCCAAGAATTATCAGCATTATGGCTCCCGGATAGATCAGAGATAGGATTGGAGAGGAGAGCGAGATGATCTTCTCAAGTCCTGCGTTGGCTATGATTCCTGATATCACGGCGAAGAGCGCGATCCACTTTCCTCTCGATATGGAGGGGACCAGTCTTGAAAAATACTCACCGCAGGATGAGAGAAGGCTTACGGATGTGTTGAAGCAGGCTATTATGAAGATTAGGGCTATCAGGATTCTTCCGTATGACGGGGATATCTCTGCCGCTGCTGCGGATAATATGTCCGCTCCGGTCTGCGGAGATGATATGAAGCTGTGGCCTCTCACTCCTATGAAGGCGAGAGCGGAGTAGATAAGCAGAAGCAGCATTCCGCCGAAGAGAGAGGCTATGGCGCCCTCCTTGAGCTTCCTGTCATCGCTGACTTTCATCTCCGTGAGATTGACAGAAAGAAGAAGTCCGAATACAAGGCCTGCTATCGCATCCATCGTCTGATAGCCTTCCTGAAAACCAACTGAGAACGGATGCCCGGCATATCTTTCCGAGACTGCATTCCCTGCTGCAGCGGGTTCTGCTGCAACTCCAGCGAAAAGAATGACTATAAGCAGAATAAGCAGAGGAGAGAGTATGCGGCCGAGTCTTTTTGAGAGTTTCTCCGGTCTGAGCGCTACCAGAGCTCCGGCAGTGAAGAAGAGAGCAGAATAGATTATTCCTGGAATTCCGCGCGGTATTCCTGCTGCCGCTACAACCATCTCGAAACTTGTGCTGGCAGTTCTCGGAATCGCTAGGCATGGGCCTATTGTCAGGTAGATGGCTATTGTGAATATGACGCTGAAAATGGGATGCACACGGGAGGCAAGTTCCGTGAGCGATCCGGAGCGGCCTATCGCGATAAGCGAGAGGACGGGAAGTCCGATAGCCGTCAGCGCGAAACCAGCAAAAGCGGGAATGAGAGATGGCCCGGATTCATATGCCAGGAATACAGGGAATATTAGATTGCCGGCTCCGAAGAACATTGCGAATACCGTGAATGATAGTATCATCCTTTCCTTTGCTCTGTGCATGGCTCTATGATAGCACTTCGTCAGATGTTATATTCATATCCATGGGCGATAATGAAGGAAAACCGGAGAAATCCGGAAAAGAGGATGAAAAGAAAGAGGAGATCATCTACGGTTCATGGTCTCCAGACGACGGCATTGTGCTTGAGTGGATGGGCAGGGCAGAGGGGCTCAGCAACGAGCAGTAACTTTATTTCTTTCATCGTTTTTCCATGCTGCTATCAGAATTATGGGAATAAGCATTGATAGTGACATTATCATAAAGCCCTTCTTCAGCTGAATTATATCTGCAGAGAAAAAGGATATTATCCATGGTCCTATTGTTCTTCCGAGACATATGCTCAGCTGCTGTATTGTGACAAGCCTCGGAGCATTTGCTTTCTTTTCCATCATCAGTGTGTTTGTTGCTGTTTCGGCCAAACTGTATCCTATTCCGAATGTCAGAGCGGAAATTGATGAGAGGAGATAGAAACTCATGTTTGAAACCGTTGCTGCAATTATCGCAAAACAGAGAAGCCCATATCCGAAGATGAGCCGTATTTTGGTTGTTATGCATATGCTGGTGTATAGTTTCTGCGAGATGACCATTGAGAGTGCGAAGATCGCAAAATAGAATGAGTAGCTTCTCTCTTGTCCTTCAGCAAGCAGAGGAAAATACGTTAGAAGCAACATATCCACTATCCCAAGAAAAAAGAATGCAATTATCGGGAGGATTGTTGTTTTTGAAAAATTTTCTTTGCCTCCTTCTGCATTGGCTGAAGCAGGTGAGAACTGAGATGTTCTTTCCAGAATTTCAAGACCTTTTACGTATAGAATGAGGCAGATAATAGATGAAGATAGGGCAACAACAAATACAGCATCATATGTATATCTGGATAGAAGATACTCTGTTATAGCAGGAGAGAGCATCATTGAAATAGGCATTGCCATTCCTATGAGGCTCGTATGCTTCACCATTTCCTTTCCTGTATTTGCTGTATTTGTTATTGCAATGAGATTTATGACCGGAAATAGTGAGAAAGGTGCTCCGAAAAGTGCTCTCAGCAATGTGATTGCCATAGGGGAGTTCGCCCCAAATAATATAAATGCAAGCGTTATAATCGAGAGACATATCAGGTCAGCAATGATGAGCTTTTTGAGTTTGATCCGTTTTATCATTGCCGGTGTAATAAATTTCATTATGATTGTAACAGCTCCCATGGCTGCAGTACATTGCCCAACGACTTTCAGCGGGAATCCCATGTCATTTATCAGCAGGGGAATGGCAACAGAAAGAATATGATTGTTTGCAAAGAAACAGATTGTACCTGCAACCATGAGAAGAATTCCAGCTTCTCTTCTGTTTGCATTAGAAATGAGCATTATCTATGAACCGCTTCATCTTATCCTGGTCGAAAGCCTTATTTGTTTTCAGACATGAGCTTACTATGACTCCATCACATAGGGAGAGAATCTCATGTACGTTATCAGGGGTTGAGTTACCTCCGCATATTACAAATGTCTCAGGAAAGTCATTTTTAACTTCTTTTATCATGCGGATTGTTTCCATATAATCATGCCCGCATATTATGAGAGCAGATACTCCAAGTTTTATCGCCATTGAACATGCAGTTTTTAAGGGTATCGTACCAAGTGGAACTCCTGTAAGGTTGAATATATCTGAAAATATCATGGCATCTACTTTGTTCTCGATTTTATACCTTACAGCCTCTGGACCCTGACCATTTATAAGCCCGCTGTTTCTGATAGAAGCTCCTATGAAGTTCTTTATTCTTACCATATCGCATGCTGCTGCTTTTGCTGTTGCCAGTATTGCCTTCGCATCATCGCATTCCATTTGTGATCCAATCGAAAAACCGGGTGTCCTGTCCTTTACAACTGCAGTAATTGCGGCCAGATTCGCAATTGTATCCATCGTCAGGTTGCCCGGCGTAGTATCCTGAATAAAAACACCATGAAAGCCTTTTTCTGCAAAAATAAACGCATCATAGGCTGCTTTTTCTGTTATTTTTGATATATCGGCTTCCGATTTTCCGAGAAAAGATGGAAGCTGGATTGAGCCTAGAAGCAATTTTTCATTTGAATTAACTTGTAATGATAACATTATAACCTCGCTATACCTGATTTTACCTAATATAGTTATAAAGTCAATTAATTTCTGTATTCATAAAAATTTGTTGACTGCCCTGGCTACAGATGATATGTTGACATTATAAGTTACCAAAAGGAGGTGTCTTATGAAAAAGGTTGTGGTTACACTGCTTGGATTTCTCATATTAACATCCGTCTGTTTTGCTGGTGGTTCATCCGAAGCAGAGGGAAATCCCGTTATATGGGCCAAATCGGGACCGGAAGGAACAGCACTTCAGGCGGCGGCCGAAGTCTATAAGGAGGAGACGGGAAAGACAATCGATGTTGTAATTCAGGGCAGAAGCGGTTATCGACCTGCCTATAATACAGCACTTTTGGCAGGCAGTTCCGAACTGGACGCCGTCCTTGATACAGCTTTTGTTGTACCAGGACTTGCAGCAGGTGGACATATTCTCTCTGTTGATCAGTATATAAAAGACGCTGAAGGATACGATATTGATGATTTTGACGATGTAATCGTCAGCGAAATGTCATATGGCGGCGAGTGGTACATGTTCCCCACCGATATCTCTGCTGAATCGCTCGTATATAGAACAGATCTTTTTGAGAAGAAACCTGAGACTTGGGATGAGCTTATCGAGATGGCAAAAAAGTTTACGCGTTCGATAAATCCTGATTCTCCAACAGAGTATGGCTTTGGATTCTCAGGCATGAATAGCGTACTTGAAGGTACTTTCCAGGGAATAATGAAGGCATATGGTGCTGAGCTTATAGATGAAGAAACAATGGAGATAAAAGTTGATTCAAAAGAGGCAAAGCAGGCCTTCCAGATTTATACCGATATGAGAAACAATTGGAAGATCGTGCCTCCGGATGTTACTGCATGGGATTATGCGGAACCTCTCATTGCACTTCAGGAAGGTGTTGTTGCCTCTGCGCAGTTCTTTACAGCAGGAATGCCCGATCTCTATTCCGAGGAACTTACTCCCGAGCTAGCTGGAAAGTTTGCTTTTGTAGCTCAGCCGGCAGGACCATATGGATCATTCACAAGAATTAATCCTTTGGGAATTATGGTTAATGCAAATGGCGAACATCTTGAAGCAACGATAGAGTTCCTTCTCTGGCTTACCGGAAAGGAAGGAGGCAGAGTCTATACTGATGCGGGCGGAGCATCTCCGAGAAAGTCGATTATGTCCGATCCTAAATACATGGAAGAAAGACCATGGTATGAAGAACTTATCAAGGCTACTGAACACGGTGTTGGAAGCATTCGTGTCGCAGAGCAGGCAATTATAAAGGAATCTTTTAACAAATGGGCAAGTTTGGCTCTCAATGGTGATATGAGCGTCGATGAGGCTTTTGATGCTGCAGCTGAAGAGATGAGAGACAGCATCTGAGAAAGGAAGATGAAGACGCATGCAGCATGTGAGGCTGCATGCGTTCCTGTAATAGCATTGGAGATTATTCATGAGATATGCTGGAATGCCTCGTCCCAGAGCGAAGGCGAAGGAAAAATCATTGGATACCGGACGTGATCCAAACAGGATCAGCAGGGTAGAGAAGACATACAAGGAGCTGATAGCTCAGCCTGAGGCTTTCAGTAATACAATTCATTATACTGATGAGGTGAAGGAGAAATTCACGGATGATCTGCTCCACAGGAAAATTAGGAGAGTAGTTCTCATCGGGTGCGGTGATTCCTGGTTTGTGGGAACATGCCTTGAAGTTCTTATCGAGAAACTGCTTGCATGTCCTTGTCAGAGTTATGATGCGTTTGAGTTCTATACATCTCACTATAGTGTTGCGAATGAAAATACGCTCCTTATCGGACAGAGCGCAAGCGGAACGACAAAAGCTGTAATCGGCTCAATTAAGAGAGCAAAGGAACGCGGCTCATACACAGTTGGAATAAGCAACACACCGGATGCAGAGATACTTACAATTGCTGATTTTGGTCTTCTTGTACAAGCAAGCCGTGAAGGCTGGCCAACTCAGGCAACGATTTCTGCAATAGGGGCAATTGCTCAGCTTTTTGCATCGCTTTGCCTCGCGAGAGGGGAGAATGTCTCATATGCTGATAACGTAATCCGAGAACTGTTTCTGCTTCCTCTAAAGATCAGAAAAGCGATTGATGATAATGAGGAGATCATAAGTAAGTCTGCTTCTCTCTTTGATAGGACTTTGTTTTTTCAGGCTGCAGGATCGGGATGTCTTTATGGAGCCAGTATGATAGCTGCAGCAAAGCTCAAGGAACTCTGTCCTGTTCATGCTTCATCCTATCCGCTTGAGGAATTTCATCATTATAGAAGCCTGAAGCCTGCTGATCCACTTATTCTTTTTGTTCAAGGAGGAGATATACAGCAGAAAGAGGAAGATACAGCTCTTGTCGGTGCATATGACGGTGGTGTGATTATAGTAATCGGGAATTCTATTACAGATGAGATGCATAAAGTAACTGATCTATTTTTCATTGTACCGGAAACTTTGAGGGAACTTCAGTCTATTGTTTCGGTGATCCCTGCTCACCTCTTCGCATATTACGTTGCGAAGAGCAAGTTTGAAGCAGATATTGGATATCCATCCATGGAGCAGCTATGATCAATAAGAGCATCTTTGCAGGCAATAGCTCGATAGACAATGTCGTCACTTCTGATGGGGTATTCCATCAGAATACATGCGGTGGAAACTGCTTTCACGCAGCAATGGCTGCGAGGATTCTTTCAGAAGAGAACAGAGTTGCAATATTGTCGTCTGTACCAGAAAACTTCCCAGAGAGCATTATCACATCACTGAATGAGCATTGTATCGATACGTCTCTCATTACTCATGAGTCTGAGAAAGTTGAATGGAATGAGCTCTTTGTTTATGGTGCTGACGGAGAAAGAAGAGATGGCATCTTTATTTCTCTCCGCAGTGATCTTGATGGCAAGGTACTCTCTGCAGATGAAAAGAAGAGGCTCCTGTCGCAGAAATGTGACGACTATACATATGCAGATTTCAGACGTGATCATGTACCGGATATATCTCTCATTCCGGCTGAGTGGAATGTGATATCTCTGCATCTGGCTCCATCGACGCTTTCGGCTCATAAGGCATTTCTTGAGAAGAGGTATCCTCTTGTTACTCTTGATCCCGGAAGGTATTTGGTCGGAATGAAATACGATGATGTTATAGACATCATCAGAATGACTGATGTTTTCATTCCATCAAAGAAAGAGATGAAATTCATCTTTGATGATGACAATCTTGAACGTTCTGTACGTAAGCTGGCCTCTGATGCTGGAACAAACATAATCTGCAAGAACGGAAAGTCGGGCTGCATTGTCTATGACAGCAGAAAGAAGAAGTTATATGAGGTTGGCATCTATCCAGAGGAGAAAGTTGTCAACCTTACGGGAGCAGGAGATTCATTCTGCGGTGCTTTGAATGCGGCAATTGTTTGCGGATACGAACTTCTGGAAGCAGCACGCATTGCGACTGTTGTTGCAGCTAAAGCAATTGAGACCGTTTCCGCCATTGACAGGGACAAAATCACAAAAGAAACTGCTGTCTCACTATCTGAGGCTGTTCCATGCAAGGAGGTTTTATGATGCAAAAAGCATTGGAGAAGAGGAGATTTTTTAGGTTTCTTGATGATCATCTTGGACTTGTATTCATAGTTCCAGCAATGCTGATTCTCTGTCTGCTAATCGTTTATCCGCTGCTGTTCAATATCAACATGAGTCTTCACAAAGTGAACATGCTGAACTTTCGTTCATCGGAATGGGACTTCGTCGGTCTTGAAAATTATATCGATGTGCTCACAGATAAAACAGTTCTGGTATCCTTGCTTAGAACAGTAGCATTCATGGTTATAACTGTTATCGGTCAGGTCGTACTTGGGATGATAGGAGCTTTAACCCTGAATACAAAGATAAAGGCAAAAGGTGCATTCACCGTTTGTGTCCTGCTTCCGATGATGATGACGCCGATCGCTGTAGGTCTTTTCTGGCGAATACTGTTCAACCGACAGTGGGGGCTGATAAATTATTTTATCGGTTTCCTTGGATTCGAGCCTGTACCATGGCTCTATGAGTCGACCACAGCTTTTATATCAGTTTGTTTCGTACAGATATGGTGGGGTGTCTCTTTTGTCATACTTGTACTTTTAGGAGGATTGAGCGCGCTTCCTGCAGAGCAGTTCGAAGCTGCGGAGATTGATGGTGCCTCAAAATGGCAGAGCTTCATTCACATCACGCTTCCAGACATGAAGCCCGTTCTGAATACTGTGATTATGCTGAGGGCGATCGATGCCTTCAGAGAGTTTGATCTTATATATACTCTCACACAAGGAGGGCCTGGAGAGGCTACCAGGGTCTTCTCTCTGCAGCTTTATCTCACATCATTTGAAAGTCATAACTTCTCAGATGGAGCAGCTGAAGCGATTATTCTGACGATTATCACGCTTGTTCTTGCCAGCGGTCTTATCAAGAGTTTAAGTGAGGGGGATAGCAATGACTGATTTACAGATAGGAAAAGGACCTTTTCGCAATATTGCTGCATATATCATAGGAATACTTCTCGTCATCATATTGATAGCTCCTCCTATTTATATGATTTCTATATCATTCAAAACTGGGCGAGATGTCTTCAGCATGCCGCCTAAATTCATATTTACTCCATCACTGGAGAATTATAAGGAGATTTTCTCTTCACGAGGTTTTCTTGATACCGTATTCAATACGGTTGTCATCAGCCTCATTTCAACACTCCTTACAGAGGTCATTGGAGCTATGGCTTCATACAGCATTGCAAAATTCAGGACAGGTGGAAGGCCTGTTCTCTACAGTGTGCTGATAATGAGAGTACTCCCATCTGTCGTTCTGGGACTTCCACTTTTCATAATGTTCTCAAAACTCCATATTCTAGATACTATCGGTGGACTTACTCTTGCATATATTGGATTTCTCCTGCCCAATACCGTATGGCTAATGATTCCGTTCTTCCAAGGTGTTTCAAAGAGCATCGAAGAGGCTGCAAGAATTGATGGGTGTTCAAACTTGAGAACATTTATGAGCATATCCCTTCCTCTTTGTCGTTCAGGAATTATTGTCACGACGGTGTACAACATAACAGGTGCATGGAACCATTTCTACTATGCTCTGACGCTTGCACCAACAAAAACGCGGGTTCTCTCAGTTGAGGCATCACAGTATGTAGGGGAGTATGCTGTGCAGTGGGGAACGGTTGCTGCAATATCTGCTGTATTGATAATTCCGCCAGCTGTCCTAATATTCTTCATCCAGAAGCAGCTTATTTCAGGACTGTCTCTTGGAGGCGTCAAAGGATGATTCAGTAATCTATCTTCTTGATTATGAATTCGAACTTGTCTGCCCTCATCAGAGTGTATGCGAGTTCGAATTTTTTGTCGCCGATATAAGAGGTCGATACAGTCTTGCAGCATGTAAATCCATCTGCAACTTCAAGTAGTCTGGCATCGGAGCCATAGACATTCTCAACTGTCAGTCTTATCGTTCCGGATGTCGGTTCCTGCAGGAATTCAGTTCTCATGTAGTTTGTTATTGAAAAATTGTCCTGAAGTGGAATCTGCAGCAATCTTGCTCCATACTGCCAGAGCATGTAACTCCATGTTATTGCAACAGGTACATCATCTATAAGTCTTAGGCGTTTTAGATATACCGCTTTTTCATTCGGCTGCGCATCAAGCTCTCCTGCTATAGCACTGTCAAGCAGTTCTGTTCTGATCTGGAGTATCTGTGTTGATGGGTGAATATCCTTCTCGCTCTCCATCATTCCGAAGAAACGGGTTTTTGAAGAGGAAAGGTCTCTGGAGATTTTTGGCTGAGCTACATAAGTGCCTTTTCCTTGCTTGCGGAATATATATGAGTCATTCTGAAGCATCTGAAGCGCAGAGATGATCGTTGTCCGGCTGACTTTGAATCTTGTACAGAGCTCAGCTTCGCTTGGAAGCATTTCTCCTGGTTTAAATACACCTTTTACTATCGATGTCCTGAGCTGCTCATAAATTTGATATTTCAAAGGGACATTGTTGAGTGTCATCAGAACGCATTAACTCCTGAATTTTTTGATAAATAGATTATCTGTCAGCAATTGACTGAAGTCAATCTGAATGCGGAATGCATGACAATAATGATGCAGAAAAGAGGACCGCCGCAGCGGTCCTCCCAGGATATCTTTGTAGGAACTGATCTTATTCGTCGATTCCCTTCATTTCCCTCATCGAGGAAGCCATGAGCCTGATGGCGTTTATGTTTATGAAGCCCTTGCAGTCGATCGGGTGATAGCCGCCGGCCTTGTCCATTGAGCCGAGGTCCTCGTTGTAGAGCGAGCAGCCCGATTCGATTCCGGCGTTTATCACATTTCCCTTGTAGAGGGCGACTGTCGCCTTGCCTGTTACATACTTCTGGCTCTCATTGAAAAGCGCTGTGAGCATGTTGAACTCCGGGGCTCCCCAGTAGCCGTTGTAGATGAGCTCCGCATACTTCGGGGAGAGCATATCCCTGAGGTGCATCGCTTCCTTATCCATTGTGAGGCCTTCGAGGTTGTGATGCGCTTTCCAGAGAATCTCGCAGCCCGGAGTTTCATATACGCCCCTGCTCTTGATGCCGATGAACCTGTTCTCGACCATATCGACTCTGCCGATCGCATTGTCATGGCCCATCTTGTTGAGATAGAGGATCATCTCCACAGGATCGGAGACAACCGTTCCGTCATTCTCGTTCTTCACATACTGCGGCACTCCGTCCTTGAAGTAGAAGGTGAGGAGAGTCTCCTTGTCGTTCGCCTTCTCGGGAGAGAGCGTGAGAGAGTAGACATCCTCAGGGCATCTCTTTGAGGGGTCCTCGAGGATTCCTGCCTCGTGGGAGATATGGATGAGATTCTCATCCTCGCTGTAAGGCTTCTTTGTTGTAGCCTTCACGGGGATTCCGTTCTCCTCAGCATATTTCATCATGTCTGAGCGTCCTTCGAACTGGGAAAGCCACTCCTCGTCCTTCCAGGGGCTGATGATCTTCACGTCGGGCATGTTCATGTAGTAGCCGAACTCGAACCTTACCTGATCATTGCCCTTTCCGGTTGCGCCGTGGGCTACATACTTTGTGCCTTCCTTCTTGGCAATCTCAATATGCCTCTTGGCGATGATGGGCCTTGCCAGCGATGTGCCGAGCATATATGTTCCCTCGTAGATCGTGTTTGCCTTGAGGGCAGGGAAGATGTAGTCAGTCACGAGCGGCTTCTTGAGATCCTCTATATATACTTTGCTTGCACCTGTGGCGTAAGCCTTCTCCTCAACGGCCTTGAAGTCCTCCTTCTGGCCGACGTCCGCAACGTAAGCGATGACGTCAAAGCCCTTGTTGGCAAGCCATTTGAGAATGACCGATGTATCCAGTCCGCCAGAATATGCAAGAATGATTTTCTCTTTCATTGTTTATCTCCTCGATGGCTTGTATTATGCATATTCATCGACTTTGTGCAATAGATTTATGCATAAATATTCAAAAATTGAAATAAAACCTTTTAACTCTGCATTATTGATGCATATGGCCGGGAAAATTAAGCCAAACCTGAGCATATAAAGTTCTGTGAATGAAAGGCGAGGTCCGCCGGAGATAATTGCGGTGAAAAATAATTCCCCAGCGGCTCTGCTCCGCTGGGGAGTGTGCGCCCCGGACTATTCCAGAGACGTCTATGGCAGTCCCTCTTCTGGGCGACCTGGCTGTGCCATTTAAGCCACTGCTTACTGAATAACATGGAAAAATGATTCTGTAAATGGGTTTTGTAGGAAAAAGTATTGAATCTGTATAACTCCTTACAGATGTGATTCAGATATTGATGTTGATTATGCTGTCCTTATTCCGTACATTCAGATGTATGAAAGGATTTTTCATAAAAAAGGCTTTCTTCGACGGCTGGGACAATCTCATCGGCCTCGTGATCTTCAATCTGGTTTATATCGCGCTCTTCTTCCTCGCTTTCTGGGCGAGCACGCAGCTGGGGCTAATTCTCCCTGCCGCAGGATATGCGCTGGTGGCTTTATCTCTTCTCATTGTCTCTGTGCTGATGGGCGGGACGGCCTCTGTCGCACACAGCTATTCTGATTACAAAAGAGATTCATGGCAGTCCTTCATCTCGGGAATAAGAAGGAATATAAGGCACTCGCTTCTTCATTTTGTCTTTCTTCTCTTTGCGGTCTCAAACGTCGCCCTGATCATTCCGTTCTATCTTGCATACGGCAACATCTTCGGTACCGTGATCGCTGTTTTGATGATATGGATTGAGGTGGCGGTCATTCTCGCGCTTCCGTATTATTTCCCCCTTATGAATCTGCTTCCCGCAGACAGACCGCTGAAAACGGCGAAGAAGTGCCTGATCGTTGTCGGCGACAACATGGGCTTCACGCTTTTCTATCTTGTCTACAATCTCATCTGCACCGTGCTCTCCGTTTTCACGCTCGGCCTTGTTCCCGGGCTCTCAGGCATGCAGCTCGCGGCTCAGGACGGGATGAAGCTCCTGATGCTCAAGTATGATTATCTTGAGGAGAATCCGGATGCAGACAGGAAGCATATCCCCTGGGATGAGCTTCTCTATGATGAGAGGGAGAAGGTTGGGCCGAGATCGCTCAAGTCGATGATATTCCCCTGGAAGTATTGAGATGCGCGAAATAGAGATGAAAGCGAGGATCGGGGATGCGGATAAAACCGCCGCTTTTCTGACATCGAGGTTCGGCTCTCCGCATCCCGTTCACAAGCTGGATCACTACTTCCGCCGTCCCGGCGAGAACATTCAGGCGCTGAGAATACGCAGGAACGGTGATCTTCTTGAGTTCACAGCCAAGAGAACATCATCTGTGGACGGACGGGAGGATAACGAGGAATTCGAGTTCCGGGCCCTGCCGTCCGAGCTCGATGCCGCCGTATCTTTCTTTCATGTGCTCGGCTACGAGGATTTCTTTATAAAGAAGAAGGACGGCTGGGAGTGGTTTGACGGAGAAGCCCACATAGAGCTTCTCTCTGTGAATGATCTGGGCTGGTTTCTTGAAATAGAGATACTTCTGCCTTTCTCATCACAGAAAAGTGATGCCATCAGGGCGGAGGAGCATATACTCTCGCTGATGCGCGATGCGGGAGTAGGGAGCGGCGGCATAGAAAGACGTTCGTACCGTGAGATGATAACAGGGAGGAAGTGATGGAATTCAGGGCAAGTCATATACTGGTGAAGGATCAGAGCACAGCTGAGAAACTCTATGAGAGAGTGAAGAAAGGGGAGAGTTTTGAATCTCTCGCCCGTCAGTACTCCACATGTCCGTCCAAATCCAAGGGCGGGGACCTAGGCTGGTTCGGAGAGGGAAAGATGGTCGCCCCATTCGAGAACGCCGTCAGGCGCATGTCAAACGGAACTATCTCCCGTCCTGTCAGAACACAGTTCGGCTGGCATATCATAAAGAAAACTGGTGTAAGATAATTCTTGGTAATAAAAGAAAATCAATATCCAATATGGGTTAAATGTGCCCATTGGTCTGCATTTTGTCTGCGGATTTTTAATCTGTAGACAAAATTGTACTTAATGCATTCTGCTTGTTATCTGGCTATATGCAGCTTTGCTGATGCATTATTCCAGTCATATACTGGCAGATTCTTTGTTTCCTCCGCAAAATCATTCTTTCTGTTCCGTAGGGAGTACTCGGCCTGTACATTCACAAAGAAGTTCAGACTCATTCCGAAGTATCTTGCAAGTCTCCAGCAGACATCATCAGACATCCGGTTTCTGCCATTGAGTATCTTGCTGAGGGCCATGGACGAGATTCCCAGATCTTTTGCCAGCTTATAGGCAGAGAGGCCCAGCGGCTCCATCCAGTCTTCTTTGAGGTATTCTCCGAATGTTCCGAGATTGATTTCGTATGTATTCATATTCACTCTCCTCAATGATAATCTGTAAACTCCACCTCATAAGCATCACCATCTTTCCATGTAAAGCAGATTCTGTATTGATCATTCACCCGGATAGAATGCTGATGTTTCCGTTTGCTCTTTAGCTGTTCCAGCCTGTTGCTGGGAGGGATTCTGAGATCAGTGATAGTTTGTGCGCTGTTCAGATCAATCATTCTCCGCAGGGCTCTTTGGGCAATATCAGCAGGAATTTTTACCGGGGCTTTCCCGCTGAATATCAGCTCAGTATCCTTATCTTTGAATGATTTGATCATCATTGTCTCCTGTAATTATATTAAACTGGCAGTTTAATATCTGTCAATATATTTATAATCATGCAGTGAATCAGTCCGGTATTAAAATATAATCAGCATCACAAATAGGTTTGACTGCCCAGTGCAAAATACCTACCATCACGATGTCTCAGGAATTGACTTTTATCGAGAGGCGATAAAGTCGTTATTATTTTCATTCCTGCAGAACACTGCAATTTCCTGCGAATTTACACAGTTCTTAAAATTTTCTAAAATATCTTAGCAATAAAAATGTAAATTCATTATTGTTCTAATTTTATAGGAGTAAACAATTTGTCAAACTTTATGACATTTTACGGCATCAGCTGTGATTTTAAAAGCAGCTTTCATATAAAGAAGGGAATGAGGGGATGATGGAAGTCACCATCTACACAGACGGAGCGTGTTCAGGAAATCCCGGCCCAGGAGGCTGGGGTGCAATCCTCAGATACGGGGAGGCGGAGAAGGAACTCTCAGGGGGAGAGGAGAGTACGACAAACAACCGCATGGAGCTGATGGCCGCCATCGCTGCGCTTGAGACGCTGACGCGTCCCTGTCAGGTCGCTCTCTACTCGGATTCAAAATACCTTGTCGACTCTGTAGGCAAAGGCTGGCTCTCATCATGGGAGAAAGCCGGATTCATCAGAAAGGGGAAAGCTGTCCCGAACACTGATCTCTGGCAGCGCCTCCTTGTGCAGCTTAGGCGTCATTCAGTCAGATTCATCTGGGTAAAGGGACACGCCGAGAATCCTCACAACAACCGCTGCGACGAGATGGCAGTGGCGGAGTGGAAGAAGATAAAGGAGAACAGTTAGGAATCCTGCTGTGCGGCAGCGGAACTCTCTGAGAGAAGCCTTTCTCCTCTCAATATCCTGAGCGGAGAGTAGATGAACGGCGCCTCAGACCAATCTCTCCCTTTCTCCTCCGCGATATCCGGAGAACCTGCTGATGGGGCTATCGCCCGGAAGAAATCGCTTTCATATCCAAGCGCCATGAGCACATCGCCGTTTTCAGGAGTCCACAGCACCGCCTCCTTTGCAAGCGCCGCAGCATCCTTCTTCCTTCCTGTTTTTATATAATGCTCGAGCAGCATACCGCGTATGTCATCGTTTCCAGGATCATAGGCGAGTATTTCCCCGAGGGCTTTCTCATAGCTGTAGTATCTTCCGCTCTCTCTGAGAGCATATGCTCTGAGATACATGAAGCGGAGCATGCCGGGAAAGAGATTCAGAGCCTCATCTGCCGTTCTTATCGCCATATTATATTCTCCCGCTTCAAGATAGGAGTACGCAAGATTGTAGTAGACTGTGGAATCTGAGGCCTCTGCGACAGCTTCCTCGTAGACCGATGCCGCCTCGCTTCCGGATAGGCCGTAAGCCTTCTCGATATAGCGTGCAGCCATCTCTTTCTCCGTCGTGCAGGAGACGAGCAGAAGCATGGCGATAATGCTAGGCAAGAACAGTTTTCTCAATTTCAATCACCTGCTTTCTGTAAAGGTTGACGATCCCTTTGCCGTAGTCTGCAATGAGCTGGATCATGTTCCGCGGCTCTGGCCCTTCGTCCCTGCCGTTCAGTCTGTCTCCGGCATCTCCGAGCCCGGGAAGGATGTAGGCATCATCATTCAGCACCGGGTCCATCCATAGGGTATATACCTCGGCTTCGGGAATTGCCCTCGTGACGCGGAGTGATCCTTTGAGTGCAGATATCACATTGATGAACTTTATCGATCTGGGCTTCACTCCTATCTTTCTGAGATAGTTCACTATAGTTATCAGGGAGCCTCCCGTAGCGTTCATCGGATCTGCGAATACCAGATCTTTTCCGTCAAGCACCGCAGGATCAAAGAAAGACTTTCTGAGGTCAAGCACATAGTCCATGTCCTTCTCGCTCCTTGACTCGTCCCTCTTTATCCTGAAAAGTGCGAATGGGGTGATGAAGCCGTCCGAGGAGTGGTCCTCTATCTCCTTTGAGATGATCATAGACGGAAGGAGCGCGCCGCGTAGCATCACGCACATGACTGTATTGCGGACGAGATCGTCCACATCTGGTATCCAGTGAACTGCATAGTTCCTCACAGGTGATGTGACGGGCGTTTTCTGCACTATCGCTCTCTTTCGTTTCAGGCACGGGTCGGAGAAGCAGTGATCGAACATCAGCTCATACGCCCTCTGGATGTAGTAGAGAAACTCCTCATGTCCTGTGTCAGGACTGCGGAGCTTCGCCGTTATTCTTGATGCAGCACCGTGCATCTCCTGCGGTGTCTCGAAGGAATAGACGTGTATGCCGGGGTTTCCAGCTGCTGCCGCCTCGAGCCTGCGGCCAATCGCACCGGCCGTTTCTGCCAGTGCTCGTTCTGCGCTCTTGTCTTTTCCGTTTTTCTCAAGTGCGGCGCAGAGATCGAGATATCCGCTGTACATGGCTGTTATCTCTTCGATCTCTTTCCTGTCTGCGGCGGTGAGGTATCCGTCAAGGTCGGATGCATGCAGTGTGATTCTGTCCATACAGTGAATGTTATCCCAATGAGGGATTAAGGAACAGTGCGGGCTCCGGCACTTTCTCCCTTTCCATATCCCATTATCCGGAAATGCCGTCTCTTCTGTGGGAAAGAAAGTTCTCTTCTGCTATAATCGGTGCAGAGGTGAGAAATGAATATAGTACTTCTTGGCCCTCCGGGGGCCGGCAAAGGCACTGCAGCAGCTCTCATGAAGAAAGAGCTTGGGATTCCGCATATCTCTACAGGCGATATATTCAGGGAGAACATAAAGAACGGAACTGAACTGGGAAAGAAGGTTCAGGGAATCATGGCAGCCGGCGGTCTCGTTCCGGACGAGGTTACGATCGAGATGGTCAGGGACAGGCTCTCCAAGGATGATACCGCTTCCGGATACATCCTCGACGGCTTCCCTCGCACGATCGCACAGGCAGAGGCGCTTGAGACGATCGACGAGATCGATAAAGTCATCAACTTCGTGCTTGATGAGGAAGAGATCGTCAGAAGGCTTTCCGGCCGCCGTCTCTGCAAGTCCACGGGAAGGATATACCACATCGTCTCCAATCCGCCCAAGAAGGAAGGAATCGATGACGAGACAGGCGAGCCTCTGATCCAGAGAGACGACGACAAGCCGGAGGCGATAAGGCACAGGCTTGAGGTCTACAGGAAGGACACGGCTCCTCTCATTGATTTCTACAGGAAGAGGAATCTCATTGCCGACATTGATGCTTCCGTATCGCCGGAAGAGGTTCTTTCAGCAGTAATCGCAGCGCTCGGCGCCAGATGATGCTGTCGGTGCGCCTCATCGGATGCTATCATCTGATGAGGTGGCATCATGATAAAAGCATTCTCATCATTTTCTGATCACTTCGTATCGCCTCTCTATCCGGAGAGGGGAGAGGAAACAGAGTTCTCGATAGTCTTTGAGGAACGCCCCGACTCGGTTCTTCTCCGTGCGGACAGCGACAGCGGACTTGTCTGCACTTATCCAATGGCGGAGAGCGGGATTTTCAACGGTGCTTTCAAGTATTCAGGAAAAGCTCCGGTGACATCCACTGAGGGCCTCTTCCGCTATTTCTTCGTATTCTTCCATCATGGTGCAAGCTGGTACTATTCCAGACGCGGCGTTACGCGGAGCACGCCTAAGATATCGGACAGGTTTTCTCTGATTCCATCCCTTGATACTCCATCATGGGTGCCCGGCTCAACCTGCTACCAGATATTCCCTGACAGGTTCTTCCGCGGCAATCCTCTTCTGGGGGCAAAGGCGGGAGAATACAGCTTTGACGGTGGTATCGTCACAACACCCTCTTTCGGTGATGTCCCGCGTTCATACGATGAGGCGAGATGTCTCGATTTCTACAATGGCGATCTCGACGGGATAATAATGAAGATTCCGTATCTGAAAACTCTTGGCATCACCGCCGTATATCTCAACCCTATAAACGATTCACGTACTGTGCACCGCTATGATTCAGCGGATTTCTTCCATGTCGATCCAAAGCTCGGAGGAGATGAGGCTTTCCGCCGCCTGATGGATGCGATGCATGATAACGGCATCCGCGTCATTGTCGATATCTCCATAAATCATACAGGGACAGAATCGGCGTGGTTCAAGAAGGCCCTTTCGGATGCCTCTTCGGAGGAGAGGGGATACTACTATTTCGATGGCGGCGGGGCCCGCTGCTGGCAGGGAGTGAGGACTCTTCCGCAGCTTAATTACAACTCTGAGCAGCTCCGCGATAAAGTTTACCGCTCGCCGGAGAGCGCGATGCAGAAATTCCTCCGTGCTCCATTCATGCAGGACGGGTGGCGCCTCGATGTCGCCCCGGAACTCGGCCGCACTGAACACGATCAGCTGACGTATGAGGTCTGGCGAGAGGTAAGGAAGAGCCTCAAGACTGTGAGGAAAGACCTCTATCTCGTGGGAGAGGACTGGGATGACAGCATTCTCTACATGCAGGGAGATATGTGGGATGCGACGATGAACTACTATGGTGTCTCGCGTCCCGTGCGTTCATGGATGGGAGAGCGCGACCGCTTCCTCACAGGCGGCTGGGGCCATGCTCCGGAGAGTGAGGAGGGGTGGAACGGATATGAGATGGCTGAGGCCTTAACGGATGCAATCGCATCGGTTCCGGACCAGAGCGCATTTTTCCAGATGAACCTCTTCGACAGCCATGACACGCCGCGGCTCCATAACAATGCCGCCGTATTCAATAAGAGTATATATGCAGGTGTTGTCATAACCTCATTCTTCCTTCCCGGTATGCCGTCCGTCTACTATGGAGATGAGATTCTTCTTGACGGCAGGATGGGCTCTGTGGAAGGCGCCCGCTATCCGATGTGCTGGGATGAGTCTGCGTGGGACATGGATACGATGGAGGTCTACAGGAGTATGGCGATGCTCAGAAAGGAGGATTTCTTCCCGCTCTCTGCCTGCCGCATCGAGGCTGTGGACAGGGATGCTTTCGTCATTGAGAGGATATCTTCAGGAAAAGCTGCTGCGGCAATCGTGAACAAAAGTCCGGAGCGAAGGAAGGTCTCCGTCAGCCTTTTTGCAATGCCTCATAATGCTGCTGATATCTGGTACGGAGAAGGGGAGGCAAGCATCCATGACGGTATGCTCGAGGTCGTGCTTGAGAAAGAGTCGAGCGCGGTCGTTATTCTTTCGTGATGGCGGTGATCTGTTGAAAATATCCTTTATTGGCGGTAATAATGGATAGCCAAGGAGAACCCCATGGCTTATTTCTACAGCGAGCTTTCCCGCACATTCAGCGAGTACCTGCTTGTCCCCGGATATTCCTCTTCGGATTGCATCCCGTCAAATGTATCTTTAAGAACGCCTCTCGTGAAATTCCGGAAGGGAGAGGAGCCTTCCCTTCATCTCAACATACCGATGGTCAGCGCCATAATGCAGGCGGTTTCCGGCGAGAAGATGGGAGAGGCGCTTGCAAGGGAGGGCGGCGTCGCATTCATCTACGGTTCACAGAGCGCGGAGGATGAGGCCGCGATGGTCAGGAGGGTCAAGGCATACAAGGCAGGATTCGTCGCATCCGACAGCAATCTCTCTCCTGAGAGCACTCTTGCCGATGTGCTTGAGCTTACGAAGAGAACAGGGCACTCGACTATAGCTGTCACATCCGACGGCACGCCCAACGGACGCCTTGAGGGGGTTGTCACCTCCCGTGACTACAGAATCTCCAGAATGGGGACCGACACGCCTGTACGGACGTTCATGACGCCTTTTGACAAACTCATCTACGGCAGGGATGGAATAATGCTTTCCGAGGCGAACGACATCATATGGGAGCACAAGCTCAATCAGCTTCCGATTGTTGATGAGAACGGCTGCCTGACTGCGTTCGTATTCCGCAAGGATTACTCCGAGCATAAGGAGAATCCCAAAGAGCTTCTCGATGAAAGAAAGCGCTATATCGTTGGAGCAGGAATAAACACAAGAGATTATGAGGAGAGGGTTTCTCTGCTTATTGAAGCGGGAGCCGATGTTCTCTGCATAGATTCCTCCGAGGGTTTTTCCGAGTGGCAGAAGCGTACGCTTGCGTGGATAAGGGAGAAATACGGGGAGAGCGTCAAGGTCGGAGCCGGCAATGTCGTGGACAGGGACGGTTTCCGCTTCCTTGCCGAATGCGGCGCCGATTTCGTCAAGGTCGGTATCGGGGGAGGTTCCATCTGCATAACGCGTGAGACGAAGGGCATAGGAAGGGGTCAGGCTTCCGCCCTCATCGATGTGGCCGCTGCACGCGACGAGTATTTCAGGGAGACCGGCATATATATTCCCATCTGCTCAGACGGCGGCATCGTCTTTGATTATCACATCACGCTGGCGCTTGCCATGGGGGCGGACTTCGTGATGCTGGGCCGCTATTTCGCGCGCTTTGATGAGTCGCCGTCCGCGCTTGTGAATATCAACGGCAACTATCTCAAGGAGTACTGGGGCGAGGGTTCTCAGAGGGCAAGGAACTGGCAGAGGTACGACCTCGGCGGCGACAGGAAGCTCTCTTTCCCTGAAGGCGTTGATTCCTATGTTCCATATGCCGGACCGCTGAAGGACAATGTGGCCCTGACGATATCGAAGGTGAAATCGACGATGTGCAACTGCGGAGCGCTCACTCTGGCAGAACTCCGGGATAAGGCGAAACTGACTGTCGTCAGCGCGACCTCGATAAAGGAAGGCGGCGCCCATGACGTCATACTTAAAGATCATGGCAGAGTAGCCTCCGAATACTGAGATAATGACCAGAGAACCGCTGTGCGAAACGGCGGTTCTCTTCTGTACTTTCACTTTTTCATTTGGATAAATTCATCTGAGCGTCCGTATTCAGTACGGCAACTCATTTACTTTTTGCTGCCATCTGCCAGTAAAAAGTAAATGAAATCCTTGATTCTGCGGTTTTTGCTTACTTTTTCATGGCAGCAAGCAGACTGCTAGAAGATAATGCTGCGGTAAATATCACTTTAATGGGCACAAGCGTTGCTGATGAAGTCAGAAAATGAACAGAGCCGGTTTTTGGATAACCGGCTCCATATTTCTGCATAATGATCTTTTGCCCTCTATTTTTCATATTTTCTGTTTACCACGTAGATGCCGGCACAGACAAGAAGGAGTGCGAGGAGCTTGTTTAGCTGCAGTGCCTGATCAACCTCTCCGAGGAATATAGCGGAGAGAAGGACGCCGAAAAGAGGCGTAAGGAAGTTAAAGATCGTGACACGGCTTACAGGGTTGTATTTGAGAAGTATTCCCCAGACAGAGTATGCCACCGCGGAGATGAGCCCCATGTAGAGAAGGAGGATGTATGCCGAAATATTGTGAGGGAGCGATATTCTTCCTCCGAGCAGAAGCCCAACGATAATCATTACAAATCCGCCAAGAATGAACTGATAGCCGCTGAGCATGACAACGCTGAATCTTTTTGAATATTTCTTTGAAAGTATTCCTGATACCGCTAGGCTTATCGCTGAAAGGAGCACAAAACCTTCTCCGTTGAGGGCGAAGTGGAATGATGCGCCGCCGGAGAAGGATACGTTCATTACGACAACTCCAAGAAGTCCCATAATGCATCCGATGATCTTTGGCGTAGTGAGTTTTTCATATTTGAAGAGAAGGCTTGCGAGGATGATTGAGAAGAAACCTGATGTTCCGGAGATTATGGTTCCAGTCACTCCCGTCGTATGAGCAAGTCCTACATAGAAGCAGAAATACTGGACCATGGTCTGTGCGAGGCTGAGCTTGAAGATTGAGGGGAAAGACCCCTTCTCCGGTTTTATGAAGGTTCCAGCCATCAGTGACTGGAAGAGAATCACAAGCATTCCTGCAAGGAAGAACCTTATTCCTGCGAAAAGAATTATCGAAACGGTATCTGATGATGCGATACCGAACATCTCATAGCCTATCTTGATGGAAGGCGTAGCGCTTCCCCAAAGAAAACAGCTGAGCATTGCAAGCAGGAATACGACGGGAAGCTGTGTGATTCTGTTCTTATCCATCCTGAAAACCTCTCTGATGCCAAGGCAAAATAAAAAGCCGGTTAACCCGGCTGGCTTATGGAGGATACAAGGATTGAACTTGTGACATCTTGCTTGTAAGGCAAGCGCTCTCCCGCTGAGCTAATCCTCCGTACTGAGTAGGTCTGCGGATAAATCTTCCGTTCAGCAGATCTTTCCTGCCTACGGCCATCCTTTATAAACATTTTCTGAGATTTTGTAAAGTTGTTAAATTTAAATTCCGATAAAACTGCAGATGAATTACCGTGCACTTCGCCTTTTTCTGCGGATATTTCACGTCTTTTATTGGCAGAATTATCATGATGCGGCAGTCAATATCACCGCCGATAATCCTTCAGCAAAGTATTACTGCGATAAACTGCCGACTGTTATATGCTAGGCAGTCATTATAGAAAGTTATTATCTGTTTATTGCAAGAGCAAGCAGTGAAAGCATCACAAGGAAAGCTGCGTTCATCAGCAGGAAGAAAGCGATGTATCTCGCTTTGCGTCCTTCTTTCCTCCTGAAATAGAACTTGAGGGAGATGAGGGAGGCAAGGGATGCTATCGGCGTTCCAAGTCCTCCTATGTCAGTTCCTATAAGAACTCCTTCAAAGCTCTCGGAGAACGGAGAGAGAAGTATCGCCGCGGGAACGTTGCTTATTATCTGTGAAATCAGCGCGGAGACGGCTGCTGGGTGTTCTCTCATGGGCTCTGTCAGAAGAGCTCTTATTCCCTCGATGCTCCCGACGTTGGCGCTGAATATGAAGAAGGCTACGAAAGTCAGCAGAAGAATGTAGTCGATCTTCCTGAGAATATTCCTGTCATGGACGATAAGGAATGCAAGCTCGGCCGCAAAGAGAAGTTTCCAGCTTATGACATGGAATACGGAGAGCATCGCGGCAAGGAGGAAGAGAAGGTAAATCACAGTCCTGGACTTCTCCATCTTCCTTATCTCCCGCCCGTCGTCGTTTATAGCAGCAGATGATGGAATCAGGAATTTCACGGAGAGCGCAAGAAGAATTGCCGAGAGCGCGGAGTATGGCAGAATCGTGCGGAAGAACGGCCATGCCTCAACTGAGAAGAACGAGCAGATGTAGAGATTCTGCGGATTGCCGACAGGCGTTGTCATGGAACCGAGGTTCGCCGCTATCGTCTCAATGACTACAAGGTGTATCATAACATCCTCTCCGATGCCCTCCCTGTCGAGAAGCATCATCGTGAACGGTACGAACATCAGCAGCGAGACATCGTTCGTGAAGAGCATGGAAGAGAGGAATACTATCGCGGCAAGGAGGAATGAGAGCCTTCCGAGGCTTCTGCTTTCCTTCATCATGAATCCTGCAGCGGAGTCGAAGAAACCCGATGCTTTCAGACCTTCTGAGACGCCCATCAGCGAGAAAAGCAGCGCAAGAGTGCGGAAATCAATGGCATCCACCCACTCGGCGGAGGGCGGATTGAAGAATGCGGAGAGAACTGCCGCCAGCGCAGCTATGACGAATACCGACTCTTTCCTGATGAAATCTCTCATAAGCGCGTGTGATGATAACGCTCCTTACGCCGGTGTTCAACACTCATGCATGGCTTTTATTTCCTTCTTCTGCTAATCTTTCCTAAGATGAATACAGATACGTTCATAGCCGCTTTCTTCATTTACTCAATCCTCGGCTATCTCTGCGAGGTGGCGTACTGCTCGATACCGCAGCATCGCTTCGTGAACAGGGGATTTCTTTACGGCCCCTATCTGCCGATATACGGCTTCGGAGCGGCTATAGTGGCTGTCATCATCTCTCCTCTGAGGCCGTATCCTCCGGCAGTATTCCTTCTCTCGATGATAATGACCTCATGCCTTGAGTACTTCTCATCGTGGCTTCTTGAGCGTCTCTTCTCCGTGAAGCTCTGGGATTACTCGAAGCACAGAGTGAACATAAACGGCAGGGTATGCCTTCTGAACTCGACGCTCTTCGGTATTCTGGGCCTTGTGCTTGAATACCTTATCGATCCTCCTGTGATGAAACTTCTCTCCGCGGTGCCTGCTGCTGTGATGCACTACGCCGCCGTAGTGATCGTCGCTGTGATGTCTGCTGACACGGCTCTCTCCGTGATGAAGATGAGGGCGTTCAGAGAAGGCCTGAGACGCATCCATGAGGCGGAAGAGGATATCGGCAGGAGAGTGCGCGCGCTGCAGGGTGAGGGCAAGGCCGAGCTTGCGGCTGAGCTGAGGGAAAGACTTTCCGCATCCGCGGAGCGCTACAGGGAGGATTTCAGGAAGAAGGCATCCAGAATCCTGCTTGCCAACCCGACGCTCACAGCCCGCGGAAGCGATATTGCGAAAGAGCTTGATCTCCTCTCAGTCTGGGTGAAGGAGAGAAGGAGCCTTAAAGCAAGGCAGAAAGATGAGCTGAAAGAACTCGACAGAAAGCATCTTGAGGCTGTGAGGGAGGCCAGGAAGAAATGACTGATTTCAGCGGTGTCGAAAAAGATATAAGAGCAGTCTCCTCCGATGCGGTGCTGGTGGCCGTATCGAAGTTCCATCCCTACGATGCAGTGATGGAAGCATACAGGCAGGGAGCGAGGATATTCGGAGAGAACAGAGTGCAGGAGATGAGGGAGAAATTCCCTCCCAAAGATGAACGGCCTGAGGGAATGAAGGTCTACCTCATCGGTCAGCTCCAGCGCAACAAGGTCAGGAAGGCTGTAGAGTGGGTCGACAGGATAGAAAGTGTCGACAGCGTCGCACTGATAGATAAGATAGAGGCAGAATGTGCTCTCGCATCCTCTGAAATGGATATCCTTCTTGAGTTCAACAGCTCAGGAGAGGAGCAGAAGTCAGGATTTTCCGGAGAGGATGAGCTCCTTGCAGCCGCTGCATATGCCTCTGAGAAGTGTCCGCATCTCCATCTTCTCGGCATCATGACTGTCGGGCCTCTGGGCAATGATGAGGAGAAGAACAGGAGAGCGTTTATGAAAACGGCAGAGGTTTTCAATAAGCTCCGCGGCATTGTGCCTTCTGCCTCCGTTCTCTCTATGGGAATGTCCGGGGACTGGCGGACAGCGCTGGAGTGCGGCTCGACAGAGGTGAGAATCGGTACAGCGATCTTCGGAGAGAGGAAGAGCGCGAAGTGAAGAGAGTCACGGCAGTCATCCTCATTCTCCTGACGCTTTTCTCTCCTCTGGCAGCTGATCCTATAGAGTATGAGTACGAGCCGTATGAGAAGGAAGAGTTCCCGATTTGGACTCATGAGCTTAGGAGAGCGGAGTCGATCTTCTTCGGTTCCCTTGTCATAACATTCCCTGTCGCAATGGGAATCTATGCCCTTGCAGAGAATCTGGGGATGCCGACGCCGTCGGAGGATTATCAGAAAGTGCTCCAGCAGGCGCTCATTGCGGGCGGACTTTCCCTGATAATAGCCGGCACCGACTGGATAATAGGCAAGGTCAGCAGTGATTAGGCATCACACTCTCGATCATATCGTCTCATCTGAAGGACGTGCTGACGGCGTAATCTCCGCGGAAGCCGGCATACAGCGCTCCCTTTTCTCCTCGCCGTCGATGCAGCTTCTGATAAACGGAAAGCAGGCGAGGAAGAGCGCGAAGGTGAAGAGCGGAGACTGTGTTCACCTCGAGTACGATGAGGAGGTTTTTGAAGGTCTTGAGCCGGAAGACATTCCTCTCTCCGTGATCTACGAGGACGATGATATTCTTGTGATAGACAAGCCGCAGGGCCTTGCGGTACATCCGGGAGCAGGACTTTTCAGCGGTACTCTCGTCAACGCGCTCCTCTACCGCTACGGCAGTGATTTCATGTCATCCGATGCGGAGAGGCCCGGGATTGTGCATCGTCTGGACAAGGATACTTCGGGAGTAATGGTTGTCGCACGCACGCTAGAGAGCCTCTCATCCCTGCAGGCACAGTTCGCCTCACACGAGAGTGTGGAGAAGCACTACAGCGCGATAGCACGCGGCCTTCTTCCTCCCCACGGAATTATAGAGAGCAATATAGAGCGTGATCCTGGAGACAGGACGAAGTTCCGGGCTACAGAGATCGCGGACAGGGGAAAATACGCAAAGACTGAGTACACGCTCGTTGAGAGAATGGGGCGGTACTCGCTTCTCGATGTGCGCATCTATACAGGAAGGACGCATCAGATCAGAGTGCATCTGCGTTCTGCCGGTCACCCGATTCTCGGCGATCCGATCTACGGACAGCGTGATGCGGCATTTCCAGATGCGACGCTGATGCTGCATGCATCAAGACTTTCATTCATTCATCCCCGCACGGGAGAGAGGATGGAGTTCAGCGCTCCGCTTCCTGACCGCTTCAGGAAAGCACGCGGTAAGCTCTGCCGAGAGTGAGCGACTCCGCTTCCAGAAGATCCTGATTGAGCATCTTCTCCGTCCTCAGCTTTGAGAGCGGGCCGTGGCCGGGGTAGATGAGAGTATTGTCATCCATGTGCATGATCTTCTCCTCTAGGGATTTTATCAGGAGTTCCTTTTCCACATGGCTTCCTGTCGATGCTATCGATCCTGAGGAGAGCGTGTCTCCTGTGAAGAGCGCGCTTCCCACCGCATAGACGAGTGAATCCATCGAGTGTCCCGGCACATGGTATGCCGTAATATCCAGCGCTCCGATGCGCTTTGTCTCTCCATCCTTGAACTGCACTGTTTCTATTCCGTTTATGGATGGAACGAAGGCATAAACTGTCGGATTGTATATCTTCATCAGAATGCCGAGTCCAGCTATATGAGCCTGGTGGCTGTGGGTTGCAAGGACAGAGGTGAGCGTTGTGCACTCCTTTTCAAGTATCTGCAGCATCTCCCTGTCCACATTCGCGGGATCGATTATGATTCCGTTCCTCGCGCTGTCTGAGATAATGTACACATTTGAAAGCCCTTCGGCGGAGAAGTGGGGGAATATCCTCATACGCCGGCCTCCTCGTTACGGAAGAATGCCTCCTCGGGATTTGAATAGCGGAACGATACGTTCTTCGTTATGCATGAGCGGAAGCTGGTGCGCTTGAGGTTGCAGTCCTCCAGCGATACGTTCGAGAGCTTTGAGAGTGAGAAATTGGAGAAGTAGAAGTCATTGGAAGAGAAATCGGAACTCTCCGCATCGATTCCCATGAAGTTAGAGTGTATCACAGTCGAGTCATTTATCCTCGTACCAATGAATCTCGATCCTGAGAAAACAGCGTAGCGTATGTAGTCGCCGCGGAATATGCAGTTGCGGAAGAGGGAGAAGTCGAAGAATACGGACTGCATCGAGACATCCTCGAAAATGCATCCGTCAAAGACGCAGAAAGAGAAGTTGGAGCCCATGATCCTCATTCCCTTCTTTATCGTGAGATTCCTGAAATCTGCGGCGGCAATGTAGATATCCCTGTACTCGTTCTCCTCCGTGAGTTTTCTCTCGACATAGCTGTGTATCCGCTCCTTGTTTTCGGAGTGATGGTAGCAGTAGTCGGTGCCTACGAAGGAATATGCCGGGCAGCCCGGTTTCCTGCATTTCCTCAGTGAGAACATATTACGATGCTCGGCTATGGACGGCGCGTTGTCAATGAGAAAGAGAGTTCCGGAGAGCAGATATCGGCAGAGCGATACAGATAATGTATCGGAGGCCATTGGAAGTGATAAGATCGGAAAGCGCAGTTTAATTTAATCTGTATTCTTATTCTGCAGTTTCAGTATCTGTATTAACTGGAACAGCGGAATAACCATAGCATATATCCGGTAGACCATATTTGAAGCAATGAATTTCAATTAGGTTCATCAGTATTAATATTGAATAATCATATATTAATCGTATCATAATTGTATATATTAAATATCTGAGATGTATGACTTAGCAATCAGTTGGAAGTGGATACGAAATAGATTATCATTCATATCATGCGCTTCCAGATACGCCGTGCAATAAACAATATTTTCCTCGCATATTCTCTCGATGACGGGCGGATATACACAGCACGCATCAAGGGCAAGGTGATGAGAAAGGATGAGGAGGAATACAGTCCTGCAGCTGTCGGTGATGTGGCTGTTGGGGAGCCTTATTCTCAGGACGAGGCGCTTATAACCGCAGTTGAGGAGAGGAGGAGTTACTTCCGGCGCTGGAACATGAAGAAGGAGATGAACCAGACAATAGCCGCCAATCAGGATATCACGGCGATTGTTCTCTCTCCGTCATCGCCGCCGTTCCGTCCGCGTTTCCTTGACCGTGCTATAGCATCATCGTCGGGCGCTGAGATCCTTGTGGTGATGAACAAGGCGGATGAGGCAGGAGAGGATGTACGTGAGGCTATGTCTCTCTATTCGTCAATCGGGTTTCATGTGATCTTTGTCTCCTCAGTGACAGGGGAGGGGATTGATGATCTCTCCGCCTTCCTCCGCGGCAGGACAACGGCGTTTGTCGGGCAGAGCGGAGTGGGGAAATCCACGCTGATAAACACTCTTCTCGGTTCTGAGCAGAGAACGGGGAGCATCTCGGAGAAGTACAACAGGGGACGCCATACGACGAACCATGCTCTGTATATAGAGAAAGACGGAATCGCGGTGATCGACACTCCTGGAGTGAGGGAGATAGAGGTGCCGCTCGAGGAGGAGAGCCTCGTCAGCGCGGCCTTCCCAGAGTTCAGGGATGCCGGATGCGGA
Organism: uncultured Spirochaetaceae bacterium; assembly: GCA_944389295.1. Taxonomy (GTDB): domain Bacteria; phylum Spirochaetota; class Spirochaetia; order Sphaerochaetales; family Sphaerochaetaceae; genus Ornithospirochaeta. The sequence continues at coordinate 70,667 of CALXLV010000030.1, forward strand.
TACTCCGGCTGCCTCCATCACGGGGAGGATGGATGCGCCATTCCATCCCTTGTAGAAGAGGGAAAGATCAGCGGGGAGAGGTATGTCAGCTACCTGAGGATTCTCGATTCGATAGAATCAAGGCGGCCCATATATCAGAGGAAGAGGAAAAATGCATATAAGTGAGCGTACTGTAAGGGATACAGAGCTCGACAAAGTCCTTGAGATTGTCAGGAAGTATTCAGTTTCGCCAGAGGGATGCGCATCTATATCGCCGGAGAGGATTACGGATGACCGTGAGCTTATAGATTCCAGAGCTGCGAGAATTGAGGAGTATATCGGCCGGCTGGGGCTTTCCGGTGTGGAGCCTTTTCCCTATATCTCGGATCTCTTTGACTACGCTGACCGCACTCATGCCGATTTTCCCGGTACCGATGTCTATAAAGCTGGTCAGTTTATACATTCCTATATCGGAATGCTTATCTTTCTTGACAAAGAAGCTAATATCTACGATGAGGACAGGGAGCTGGGAGAGGATATACTCTCATCGCTGGACAGCGACGGAAATGTCTTTGAGGATCATCCGCGGCTCCTTCCTCTGATAAGGCAGCGCGATGCTGTGCGTGCTGAGAGGGAACGCTTCTCGGCGTCATTCATAGCGGGGAACAGGGGCGTCGTGCAGCAGAGCGAGGCGATGTTCAGGAGCGGACGTGTCGTCATTCCCATAAAAAGCGATCAGAGCAGCCGTGTAGACTGCTATATCTCCGGAGCCTCCGCTTCCGGCAGCACTCTCTTTGCGGAGCCCTTTGAGCTCGTCACGCTGAACAACAACGCTGTGATTGCAGAGGAGAGAATAAGGGCGGAGAAGGCCAGGATCGTCCATGAGCTTTCCGACAGGGTTAGAAAGCATCTTCCCGTACTTCATAAGATGCTTGCCGCCGTCATAGAGTTTGACTTCCACTATGCGTTCGCCCGCTGGGCGGAGAAGTGCGGAGCAAAGCATCCCTCGAATGGGAAGAATCTCTCCATTATTGCTGCGCGTCATCCGCTCATCGGAGATAGCGCAGTTCCTATTGATCTCACCATTCCGGATGGAGTGCGCGTGCTTGTGCTCTCCGGAGCCAATGCGGGCGGAAAGACTGTGACTATGAAAACTGCGGCGCTCTTCGTGCTTCTCAACCAGATCGCGGGATACATACCTGCTGCGGCGGAGTCATCTCTTCCTCTCTTCTCCTCTGTCTATACTGATATAGGCGACGGGCAGTCCATTCTCGATGCCGCATCGACGTTCTCGTCGCATATGAAGAACATCGCATCGATTGCGAGGAATACCGAGGAGCGTTCGCTTGTGATTCTCGATGAGCTCGGTACTGGAACCGATCCCGGGGAGGGAGCGGCGCTTTCGCGGGCGATTCTCTCTTATCTTTCCTCCCACGCGCTTCTGACCTTCGCGACTTCCCACTACTCGGAGGTGAAGAGCTTCGCATACAGCGAGCCGGGGATGATGAACGCATCGATGGAGTTCGACGTGCGTTCAGGTATGCCCACATACCGTGTACTCGAGGGAATTCCCGGAGACAGCCATGCGATCGCGACGGCGGTGAGGATGAGGATGCCGAAAGAGATAACCGATGCAGCCTCAGCTTCGCTCCGCGGCGGCGAAGGAGATGCGGCGAGGATAATACAGGGGCTCATTTCACGCCAGCGCACCCTTGACAGGAAGATAACCGAGGCAGCGCTGATGAAGCGCAGGGAAGAGAGGGAGAGCGAGGAGAACAGGAAGAGAAGCCGTGAGCTTGAGGCGATGGAGAACGAGCTGAGGAAAGAGGGCGTCAGGGAGATATCGGAATTCCTCCGCGAGACAAGAAAGGAGCTTGAGCGCCTCGTGATGGATGTCCGTACAGGCAAGCTCACGCCGGAAAAGACAAAGAAGGTGAAGGCTTTTATCTCCTCCATAGAGAAGAAGAAGGAAGAGGAGGAGAGCGTTCTTTCCGATGATGAGTCAGAGATGCACTATGACGCTGCTCCGCTTGAGGTGGGCGACGATGTAATCTGCGGCAGGAACGCCTCAAAGGGACGAGTCACCGGCGTTTCCGGCAAGGATGTGCAGGTACTTCTTGAGAACGGACTGCGAATGACGCTGAAGCGGAGCATGGTGCGCCGTGCGGTGAAGAAGGAGGAGAGGAAGTCCTCTGTCCAGTTCGTCTCAGAGAAGCGAAGAGCTGAATATACGATGGATGTCAGAGGGCTTACTCTTGAGGAGACTGTGAGGCGTCTTGATGACCAGATGGAGGCCGCCATACTCTCAGGACTTTCATCCTTCTCGATCATCCACGGCTATGGGGACGGAATTCTCTCCCGCGGCGTGCATGACTATCTAAGAAAGAGGAAGGAAGTGAAGGACTACAGGTTTGCCCGTCCCGAGGACGGCGGCATGGGCAAGACTTACGTCGAGCTCTTCTGAGGGCGCTGCGCTATCAGAACAGCGGCGAATACAAGGGCGCATCCTGCGATTTCCCTGGGAGAAAGCCTCTCTGAAAGCATGATCGCGCCGCCGATTGCCGCCCATACGCTTTCGAGCGAGAGGATGAATACAGCGTGGCTCGGCCTGACGTCTGTCTGGGCGACGACCTGCAGCGTGTAGGCGATTCCGCATGAGAATATTCCGGCGTAGAGCACAGGCATCCACTGCGAAAGTATCTCAGATGCCGCGGGACGCTCTGCTATCATTCCCGCGGAGCAGACGATTCCCGCAGTCAGGAACTGGAACATGGAGAGGACGATTCCGTCAGTTTTCTTCCCAGTCCTGTCTATAACGATGATGTGCAGCGCAAAGAGCACGGAGCAGAGAATCAGCCAGAGATCGCCGGAGGAGACGGAGAAGCCGCTTCCGATTGAGAGAAGGTACATGCCGACGAGGGCTATTGGTGCGGAGATCCAGGTGTTTTTCTGTATCTTCTGACCGAGAAGCAGCGACATGAACGGCACTATGATTATATAGAGGCTGGTGATGAAGCCTCCCTTTCCGGCTCCCGAGTACGAGACGCCTATCTGCTGCGTCACCGATGCGGCGGCGAGGCAGAGGCCGCAGAAGATTCCGCCTCTGAGGGAGTTTTTCCAGTATTCTCTGTCATCGCGATGCTCTTTTATATATGGTACGGCGAAGGGGATGAGCACCACGGCACCTATCAGCATTCTTATCGCGTTGAAGGTGAACGGTCCCATGCTTTCGGATGATACGGACTGGGCGACGAACGCCAGTCCCCAGATGAGTGATGTGAGCAGAAGCAGAAGCATTGCACGGTTTTCTTTCATAACGGGAGCATTCTATACGGATAAGGCCTCTCTGTGGATGCCTTCGGGGCATTTTCCCGCCATTTTCCGCCGCTTCTGAATGTGTTATGCTTTTTCCATGTCTGATTACATGAACGGAACCGGAATCCAGTATCATCTTCACGTCTCGAAAGGGCAGGTTGGACGCTATGCCATACTTCCGGGAGACCCCAAGAGGGTTCCTCTCATCGCAAAGTATCTCGACGATGCCCGCCTTATTGCCGACAGCCGCGAATACGTCACTTACACGGGAACTCTTGACGGGGAGCCTGTGACGGTCACCTCAACAGGAATAGGAGGGCCTTCCGCTGCTATCGCGATGGAAGAGCTCTATAAATGCGGTACCGACACATTTATAAGGATGGGAACCTGCGGCGGAATAGCCCTTCCCGTTATGGGCGGTGATGTTGTCATTGCGACGGGAGCTGTCAGGATGGAGGGCACGAGCCGCGAGTATGCTCCGATAGAGTTTCCGGCAGTTGCTGATTTCTGCGTCGTCTCGGCGCTGAAGGAGGCTGCGGAGAGGCTGGGGTACAGATACCATCTCGGTGTTGTCCAGTGCAAGGACTCGTTCTACGGCCAGCATGACCCTTCTGTGATGCCTGTAAGCTATGAGCTTCTGGCGAAGTGGGAGGCGTGGAAGAGGCTGGGAGTGCTCGCATCGGAGATGGAGAGCGCCGCACTGTTCACAGTTGCCGCAAGGCTCGGCGCACGCTGCGGCTCGCTCTTCTTCGTCGTAGGCAATCAGGAGAGGGAGGCGCTGGGAATGGACAATCCCAAGCTCCACGACACCGAGCCTGCGATCATTGCCGCCGTTGAGGGTGTGCGCAGTCTTATCGCGATGGACCGGAAGAGTAGAGCCTGACGCCCTCCGCTTTGTAATGCTTCTTTCTCTCCTCGAGGAGGAGATCGAGGTCATCGTTTTCATCTGCCTCGGCATCGAGGTCTATTGTGAAGAGCTCAAGGCCGAGGGATGAGTATTCTCTCTGCAGCTCTTCCGACTCATGCATCGAGAGATCGAGGCGGAAACGCTCGTCCCTGAATGATTTCACCGCATCTTCCGTTTTCTTCAGGAAGATGCTTCCTGTTTTCAGATTCCTTACAGCGATTATCCCCCTGACAGGCTCAGGGCGTGAGAATATACCTGTTTTCGGTATTCTTTCCGTATTGTCCACATATGCAATGATAGAGGAATCAACACTTGTCCGCAACGGTGAGGGAATGGTATCATATGCTTTGTTGCTATCGACGATATCAACAGATTCAGAATAAAAAGACAGGAGATTAGGTGGATATGGAACAGCAGATTCAGGATCTTGTCGCTTCCATCAGGAAGGAAGGTATCGAGACTGCGAAAGCTGAGGCGGAGAGGATCATCGCAGAGGCGAAATCCCAGGCTGAAGCTGTAGTCAGGGATGCCGAAAGCGAGAAGGCCAAGCTCCTTTCCGATGCCAGGAAGGAGATCGAGCTTGAGAAGAACTCTGCGGAAGCGTCTATAAGACAGGCTGCCCGCAATGCCTCCCTTTCGCTCAAGAAGAGCATTGAAGATGAGTTCACGAGGATTCTCAGGGACGGTGCGGGAAAAGCAATGCACGGAGATGCGCTTCTTTCCCTGATCAAGAGCGCTGTCTCTGCGGACGCTGCAGGCAAGGCCATCGAGCTTCCCAAGGCTGACATCGATGCGCTCCGCTCTTCCATATCCTCGGTATTCGCCTCTGAGATAGCAGCCGGGATGGAGTTCCGTCCGTCCTCGTCGCTTTCAGCAGGCTTCCGCATTGCGGAGAAGGACGGATCGGGCTATGTCGGATACTCCGACGAGGAGTGCGCGAAGCTGCTCTTCCCATATCTTTCGGAAAGCCTCAGGGAGATTCTCTGAGAGATGGCGGAGTACTACTATTTTGCGTCAACCCTGCCGATGCTGAGCATGGACAGGGAGCCGCCGGTAACCTATGAGGAGTTCATGAGATCCGCTTCGGAGCATCTCTCGAAGAAGGATTATCATGATCTCTCCATGGCGGTATTCGGCGAGAACAGCGGCGGCGCCTCCATTCCGGTCGTCCGCGACTGGCAGATTTTCGCCGGCAGGCTTTCCTCTGCGATAAACCGCATCAGAGCCTCCCGCCTCGGTTTCTCCGGCTATGAGAACGGAGAGACGGACAGGGAGATGGAGGAGAGGGCGAGGGATATCGTCGAGAACAGGAATCCTCTTGAGGGTGAGAAGGCAGTGCTTTCCGCATATTTCGATTTTCTCTCCTCGTATGAGTCGGGATCGCCGTTCTCCTCGAAATCGCTGATGATCTACGCGCTGAAACTCCAGCTGATAGAGCGCCTGAGGGCGTTCGACGAGAAGAAGGGCAGGGCGGAGTTCGACAGACTGTATTCATCTATCGAAGAGGATATTTTCAGGTAAGGAGCTGTTATGTCAGTCAGTACAGGACGTGTAACCGGCGTGAATGGGAACATGGTCAATGTCGCATTCACGGACAAGGTCATAAAGAATGAGGTCGGGTTCATCCGCGTCGGCGATACCAGACTCAAGAGCGAGATAATAAGAATCACCAGCGGCGTCGCCTCTCTGCAGGTCTATGAGATGACGAACGGAATCAAGGTCGGCGATGAGGTTGAGTTCACAGGCGAGCTTCTTTCCGTCGAGCTGGGGCCGGGGCTTCTGACGCAGGTCTTTGACGGTCTGCAGAATCCTCTTCCGGAACTTGCCGAGAAGTGCGGCTTCTTCCTTGAGCGCGGTGTCTATATCGATCCTCTTCCGGATAAGGAATGGGACTTCACCGCCACGAAGAAGGCGGGAGACAAGGTAAAGGCAGGCGATTCCTTCGGCTGGGTTCCCGAAGGGCTGTTCCATCACGAGATAATGGTTCCCTTCACGCTGCAGGGCGAGTGGACGATAAAATCCATCGCTGCAGACGGAGCTCACCGCTCGCATGAGACGATCTGCGTTATAGAGAACGCCAAGGGAGAGACAAAGGATCTCTCGATGATAATAACCCAGCCTGTAAAGGTCGCAATCGAAGGCTATGAGGAGCGCGTCATGCCCGACGAGCCGATGGTTACGAAGATCAGGATCATCGATACATTCCTCCCCGTGGCCAAGGGCGGCACATACTGCATTCCCGGTCCTTTCGGTGCGGGAAAGACGGTTCTCCAGCATCTGACGTCGAAGAACGCAGATGTCGACATAGTCATCATCGCGGCATGCGGCGAGCGTGCGGGCGAGGTTGTCGAAGTTCTCAAGGAGTTCCCTGAGCTTACCGACCCGAAGACGGGACGAAGCCTGATGGAGAGGACGATCATAATCTGCAATACATCCTCAATGCCGGTAGCCGCAAGAGAGGCTTCCGTATATACCGCCGTCACGATGGCTGAGTATTACAGGAACATGGGACTCGATGTCCTTCTCCTCGCAGACTCCACTTCAAGATGGGCGCAGGCGATGAGAGAGATGTCCGGACGCCTCGAGGAGATTCCGGGCGACGAAGCGTTCCCCGCATACCTTGAGTCGCGCATTGCAGGATTCTATGAGAGGGCCGGAAAGGTGAGGCTTGCCGACGGCCGCTATGGCTCGGTAACTATCGGAGGAACCGTATCCCCCGCGGGCGGAAACTTCGAGGAGCCGGTGACGCAGGCGACGCTGAAAGTCGTAGGCGCCTTCCACGGACTTTCAAGAGAGCGTTCCGATGCGAGAAAGTATCCTGCGATCGATCCTCTCGACTCTTGGTCCAAGTATGACGGAATCATCGACCGCAGGCTCGTCGATGAGGCGTATTCGTATCTCAGAAGGGGCAATGAGGTAGGACAGATGATGAAGGTCGTAGGCGAGGAGGGAACGAGCCTTGACGATTACATCATCTACCAGAAGGGAGAGTTCCTCGATGCGGTCTATCTGCAGCAGAACTCCTTCGATCCCGTCGATTCAATGGTGGTTCCTGAGAGGCAGAAAGAGGCGTTCGACATGCTCTACAGCATCCTTACCTCATCGTTTGATCTCTCCGACAAGAAAGATGCCCGTCTCTTCTTCAACGAGCTGAGGCAGCGTTTCCTCGACTGGAACGGCACGGCGTCCGACAGTCCTGATTTCCAGAGAAGGAAGGACGATCTCGTATCATTCTACGAGGGGAGGAGGAAGTAAATGCAGAAGGTCTATACGAAGATCGAATCAATAGTGGGAAACGTGATCACGGTGCGGGCTGAGGGTGTCCGCAATCAGGATCTTGCCGAGATCACCACATCGCGCGGCACCGGCTACGCGAACGTCATAAAGCTCGACGGCGATCTTGTCTCGCTGCAGGTTTTCCAGGGCGCGCAGGGCGTGTCCACCGGCGACAGCGTCAAGTTCCTCGGCGTGCCGATGAGGGTAAGCTACTCGGAGGATCTTCTCGGGCGCATCTTCAACGGTGCGGGAAAGCCCAGGGACAACGGTCCTGAGCTCACGGCAAACATGATCGACATAGGAGGCCCTTCGGTAAATCCGTCCAAGAGAATACTCCCGAAGAAGATGATCAGGACGGGAATCCCGATGATCGATGTATTCAACACGCTTGTCGAATCGCAGAAGCTGCCTATCTTCTCAATCTCGGGAGAGCCTTACAATCAGCTTCTGGCGCGCATAGCCACGCAGGCCGAGGTTGACATCATCATACTGGGAGGAATGGGACTCAAGTATGACGACTACCTCTTCTTCCGCAACACGCTTGAGAAATCGGGAGCTATGTCGAGGACGATAATGTTCATCCACACGGCATCAGACCCGACAGTAGAGTGTACCCTCGTTCCTGACATGACTCTCGCGGTCGCGGAGCGCTTCGCACTCGACGGCAAGCGCGTTCTAGTGCTCCTGACGGACATGACGAACTTCTGCGATGCGCAGAAGGAAATGGCGATCACCATGGATCAGGTTCCTTCCAACAGAGGCTACCCCGGTGATCTCTACTCATCCCTCGCATCGCGCTATGAGAAGGCTGTCGATTTCGACGGCGCGGGTTCTGTTACAATCCTCGGTGTCACAACGATGCCGGGCGACGACGTCACGCACCCCGTTCCGGACAACACGGGATACATCACAGAGGGACAGTATTACCTCCGCAACGGAAGAATCGAGCCGTTCGGTTCGCTCTCCCGTCTCAAGCAGAACGTCAACAAGGACACCCGTCCCGACCACCGCGCGCTGATGGACGGAATGATCAAGCTCTATTCTGCGTACAAGGATTCGCTTGAGAAGCGTTCGATGGGATTCATGATGTCCGACTGGGACGAGAAGCTGCTGAGATACGGTGAGCTTTTCGAGTCAAAACTCATGGATCTCTCCGTCAACATTCCGCTTGAGGAGGCTCTCGATCTCGGATGGAAGATCCTCGCTGAGTGCTTCGAACCCAATGAGACAGGACTAAGGACCGAGCTTCTGGAGAAGTACTGGCCCAAGGAGGCGTGAGTTGGGTGTCAAGCTGACTAAAAACGAGCAGAAGAAGCAGAAGGATGCCCTGAGGCAGTTCCAGCGCTATCTTCCGACTCTCCAGCTGAAGAAGCAGCAGCTGCAGATGGTGATACGCGAATCGGAGAGCGAGATAGCCCGGCTCAAGGAAGAGCAGAAGAAGGCTGTCGAGGCGCTCTCCGGATGGATCGCTGTCTACGGCGAGAACGCTTCGTTCCCCGAGGAGAAGTCCATCTCGCATCTTGTCGTGATTGACAGGATAGAGAAGGACAGGGGAAACATCGCGGGAGTGGAGGTGCCTGTGTTCAAGTCTCTGGTATTCCGTCCTGTTGAATATGATCTGAGGTACTATCCGTTATGGGTTGACCGCGCGCTCGATGCGCTCCGCGACATAGCCCGGTATGATGCACTCGTCAAGACGCTGCAGGAGAGGATCGATCTCCTCTCCAAAGAGCTGAGAACCACATCCCAGCGCGTCAATCTCTTCGAGAAGGTTAAGATACCCGAGGCGAAGGAGAACATCAGGGTGATCGGCATATACCTCCAGGACCAGCAGACCGCCGCTGTCGTCAGAGGCAAGATATCGAAGAAGAAACTGGTGAGGGTGAGCTGATGATAGAGAAAATGAAGAAAGTCACTGTCCTCACCGAAGCGGGCAGGAAGAGCCAGCTTCTCCTCTCACTCCGTGAGGCAGGCGTGCTCCATATCTCCGATCTGGTGCAGAAGTCGCCGTCGGTGGATGTGAAGGAGAAGGAGAGAGGCGAGTACGCACGCATCATGCAGATACTCTCCGAGAGGGGAAAGAAGTCAAAGGGCAGAGGCCGCACTCTTTCGGGCGATGAGTTCCAGAAGCTCCATTCGGCGCTTGTGGAGAACACTGACGAGGAGGAGAGGCTCAAGCAGAGGATCATCGCACTCCAGAACGAGAGGGAGAGAATACTCCCGTTCGGTGAGTTCGATCCCAATGAACTCAAGTCTCTCGCGGATGACGGCATCCCCGTCTATCTCTACACGATAGAGAAGAAAGAGGAGGAGAAGCTCAGGGCCGATGAGAACGCAAGGTACATTCCCGTCGCCTACAGCGGCAAGGGAAATGCCGTGGCTCTTCTCTATTCGCCCATTCACGAGGGAATCCAGGCGACACCGTTCCGGCTTCCGGAGATGAGCCTTGCTGAGATTGATGCAGAGCTTGTCGCCGACAAGAAGGCGGAAGAGGATATCGGGAAGAAGATAGAGGCTGCGGCGGAGTATATTCCGTCCTATAAGGCGTTCCTTGAGAAACTGGATGCGGAGATAACCTTCGAGCGCGCCTCATCGACGGTATCTGGAGATGACATTGTCTATCTTTCCGGCTACATCCCGGCGAAGGATGAGCAGAAATTCAGGAAGATGGCCGCTGACAGCTCCTTCGCGTTCATGATCGACGATCCGGGAGAGGACGACAATCCTCCGACCCTGATCAGATACAGGGGATTCCTGAGAATAGTGAAGCCTGTCTTTGATATTCTCGGAACGGTGCCAGGATATAACGAGTACGATATCTCGTCATACTTCCTCGTATTCTTCTCGCTCTTCTTCGCGATGATAATAGGAGACGCCGGATACGGCATACTCTTCATCCTCGTCGCGGCGCTGATGCAGATAAAGACGAAGAAGCTCTCCGATGCGAACATTCTGATTTATGTTCTCGGCGGAGTGACCGTGATATGGGGTGCGCTTACAGGAACGTGGTTCGGTTCGGAGGCCATACTCGAGGATGTTCCGTTCCTGCAGAAGCTGGTGATTCCTGCGATCACAAACTTCCCCGATGTGATGGGCGTCGATGCCGACTGGGCGCAGAATATGCTGATGAAGTTCTGCTTCATCCTCGGTGCCGTGCAGCTGGGACTCGGAAGGGTGATAAACATCGTCACTAAAGTAAGGAATAAGGATCTCTCGTTCGTTGCTGAGATCGGATGGTTCCTGGATGTGGTGATGCTCTATCTGATGGCCCTTTACCTCGTCATAGGCGAGAGCATCCCGTTTGGTGTTGTCGTAGGCGGTGTGATTTTGGGATTCGTCCTCGTCTGCTGCTTCTCCGGTCAGGGGCCGGGAATCAGCTTCGGAAAGGGACTTGTATCGGGACTTTCGGGATTCTTCACGACGTTCCTCGACACAATCTCATGCTTCTCGAACATCATGAGCTACATCAGGCTCTTCGCAGTCGGAATGGCGTCGCTTGCGATAGCACAGTCATTCAACGACATGGCAGCGGGAATGCTTTCGGGCTTCATGCTTCCTGTGGGTATCGTGATAATACTCATCGGACATTCGCTCAACTTCGTGATGGGCATACTCTCCGTCGTGGTGCACGGAGTCAGGCTCAATCTTCTGGAATTCTCCGGTTCGCTCGGAATGGAATGGACCGGTTACAACTACGACCCGTTCAGGAAAACGGGCGATGACAACAGTAAAGCTGCTGGAAACAGCTAAGGAGAGGATATGGAAAATCTTGCTTATCTTGGAATGGCGTGTGCACTTTGTCTTTCTGCACTCGGATCTGGACTTGGAACAGGATGTGCTGGTCAGGCCGCTGTCGGCGGATGGAAGAAATGTTATGCGGCCGGAAAGCCGGTTCCCTTCATTCTCGTCGCATTCGCAGGTGCGCCGCTTACACAGACGATCTACGGCTTCCTTCTGATGAACTTCATCAGATCGGCGTTTGAGACGGGAGCATCCTTCCTTCTCTGCTTCTCAGTCGGCGTGTTCGGCGGTCTCGCAATCGGTCTTTCCGCATGGATGCAGGGCAAAGTCGCAGCAGCTTCCTCCGATGCTCTCGCCGAGACAGGGAAGGGAACTGCGAACTACTTCATCGTCATTGGTATCACCGAGACTGTCGCTCTCTTCACGCTTGTTTTCTGCCTGCTTCTGCTGTAAGAAAAAGGAGCAATAAAAGCAAAAGCATAGTCCGCTCGCAAGGGCGGACTTTCTTCATCCGGAGGGGAAAGCATGGACAGGAGAAGAGGCAGGGAAGGGGAGAAGCGCGTCAGGAAAGCACTGCGTCATCAGGGGCTTTTCGCTCCATATCATAAAGTGCTCAACGGTATTATTCTCATCGACAGAAAGGGGGATTCCCATGAGATCGACCATATCGATATACGCCGCAGCGGCATCTTCTGCATCGAGACAAAGACGATAGCGGGAAGAATCGAAGGCCGTCCTGATGATCCTGTATGGCACTCATATCTTCCCGGAAGGGTTCATGAGCACAGGAATCCCATTATGCAGAACGAAGTGCATGTCCGCACCCTTCGTGAGGTTCTGGGAAAAGACTTTCCAATATACGGAATTGTAGTATTCACAGATGACAACGCCGGAACAATCGCTCATCCCGGTGTGATAAACCTCTCTGATCTCAGAGATTATCTCCGTAAACACGGAACGCGGAACGTGCTCTCCCGCAAAGATGTGCGCACAATACGACGAACATTGAAATCATGCAGAACAATCTCCCACAGAAAACATGTGAAGGCGATAGCAAAGAAATACAGCTGAAGGGAATTTTGCTAAATATTCAGCTGGTTTACTTATGAACAAGAAGAATTGTAAATCTATATATTCTCCAACTGGACTTCATTCACGGTTAGAAGTACTGGAGCATCATAGGAGATATTCTTTTTGAGCGTTTTGCTGATTCCTTTATTTTCCCGAGAAGTTCAGGTGAGACAGGTTCTTTCAGAATTGCTTTTCCGCTATTCAGCAGATTTGCTAGTATTCGTTCATCAAATGGAATAACCTCAGCATAGGCAATATAAGAATCATGAATTATGAAAGGATGTTCTCCGGGTTTTAGCCTGCAAGCAGGATCACAAAGCGCTGATCTTTCCTTCCATGAACTTACCATTGTACATATGTACTGCAGCTTGCCGTCAGCTAATGTCACAGTCTTGGTTATTACGATGAAAAGGTGATGATGATTTGAGGGATATTGATATAGAAAGGTATCTCCTTCTTTCAGCAACTCCATTTTATCTCAATATCCTCTGGAACCAAGAGACTGCAAGTGTACAGACAGCCTTATATCATTGATGGCTTCCTGCCTTTCACTGTTGTCTTTTATTGTAGCCTGCAGTATGTCCTCTATCGATATAGGGCAACTCGAGTCACCTGGATTTTTCCATTCTGGAAAAGAGTGGGTGATGTCAGCCATCGTGAATTTTTCCACTTTTTTGTATTTTCTGTCGACGGCAGACAGAATTTCCCTCTCAGCCTCTGAGAGAAAATATGGCTCAAACTTTTTTTTCAGGCAAACATCGTAATCCTCTCTGGATATTGCTGTATTCCAGTAACCGTTTTCTGGAAAATCTTCGGGATGTCTTATTCTGTCCAGAATCTCACTCGTTACGGGGCCATACTTCATTGAATAATAGGAAGATGTGGTTATTGAGGCATGATACTTCGTCAGAGCTCTCCTGTCTGATATGTACAGAAGTTTTATCAGCTTCAGATATGGCATTCTTCCATTATTCAGAGATAGCAGATAGGCGGCAGCTTCTGCAGCTTTCCCTTCATTAAAGATATATCCTAACGACATCTCATTTCTCCTCTTTCTCTGCAATAAAGAAATTTGCAGTATCCTCAGCTTTTTGCCAACTTTGTCCGTTTGTTCTTTCTGCTTGAATTATCCTGATGATGTGATTGATCGTCAATGAATTTATATCCAGAGGACGATTGCCCCTGATTCTATCAGCAGATTATTGAAGATTTTCAGCATGTTCAGTGATAGGGAATGAATGTCTATATTTTCAGCGGAAAATATTAAAATTCTCGAATGATAGGGCACTTCCGAAAAAAGTGGACAACTGTGAAAAAGGGTACAATGGTTAATAATCTCCTATAATTGTTGATTCAAAAGCGGAAGGAGTCAAACCCCCTAATGCAGTATGAGGGCGTAAATTGTTGTAATAACCCCCGATCCATCGGAAGATGACCCTTTT